>CAZOFJ010000035.1:0-35111 GCA_964579005.1 uncultured Nitrospirota bacterium | reverse complement strand
GCCGAGTGCCGCCCTCATGCCGATCGGGTCGCCAAGATTTCGATTATTCCCCGCGGCGTCGCCGCCTTGGGCTACACACAGCAACAGCCGACGGAGGATCGCTATCTCTTGAAGAAGGCCGAACTGCTCGATCGCCTCGATGTCCTGTTAGGAGGACGGGTGGCGGAAGAGATCATCTTTGGCGACGTTTCGACCGGGGCGCAGGATGATTTGCAAAGAGCGACCGATCTGGCCCGTCACATGATCGTCCGATTTGGGATGAGCGATCAGTTGGGATTGGTGACCTACGCGGAGCCGAATGGAAGCCCGTTTCTCCGTATTCCAACGGTTGGAGGCGGGCGGGAATACAGTGAACGCACAGCCGAAATGGTTGATGGGGAGATCGGACGGTTGCTGGAAGAGGCGCACGGCCGTGTGAAAGAAACCCTGACCGCGCGGCGGGAGATGCTTGAAGCGTTGGCCCGGCTCCTGCTGGAGAAAGAGGTTGTCGACCGTCCGACGCTGGAAAAACTGCTGGAGGCTTGCCAAGAGGAAAAATCGAAAGCGAAGGTTGCATAAGCGGAGGAAAACCGAGATGCCTCTTTATGAGTACAAATGTTTCAATTGCGAAAAGGTTTTTATCGTCGCCATGACCCTTTTGGAAAGGGATCGCGGCGCGACGGCCGTTTGCCCGGGATGCGGGAGTAAGGATGTGAGGCAGATCTTGAGTCCCTTTATCGCCAAGACTGTCAGCAAAACCGCCTGATCGGAGGATCAGGGCCACGACCAAACGAGGAGGAAAAAAAGATGCTGATTCGGGAGATCTACACCAGGAACGTGGTGACCGCCCGGCCTGAAGAAACGCTCCAAGAGGCGGCAAAGAAGATGTGGTCGAAAAACGTCGGCGCCGTGGTGGTGATCGACGAGGAAAAGGTGCCGATTGGGATCGTTACCGATCGGGATATCACGATCAAAGGGGTTGCCCAAGGGAGAGATCTGGAGTCGACGCCCGTCAAGGAGGTGATGAGTCAGGATATCGTGGTCTTGAGCCAAGAGCGCGACCTTTTCCAGACCACCCGGATCATGTGTGAGCAGGGGATTCGGAGGATTCCGGTCGTCGATGGGGAGGGGAGGCTTTCCGGGATCGTCTCACTCGACGATATTTTAATGACTTTCGGCCAGGAGATGGCGAATTTGGCCGGCACAATTGCATATAGAACGGCGATTGGCACCGCCGGGAAGAAAAAGGTGGTGGGATAAAAAAAAGCGAACGAAGAGGGTGTTGAGGGGGAGGCTCCATCCGGCTTTGGCGGAGAGCACGCACAGGCCGGTGGAGGGGGCGACGCAAGCCCCCGCTTTCCGGCTCCGCCGGATTAGAATCTAAAGAGGGGAGGGTCCGATGTGGATGACAAATTTCATGAACAAGTTCAAACAGAAAAAAGGGACGATGTCGTTTTCTGAGAAAAGGCGAATCGTCAAATACCTGGACGAGGAAGGGATCCCCTATCGACTGATCAGCCACTCGGAAGTATTCGGCGCTTCGCGGCTGGCCCAATCGATCCACGTGCCGGGGCGGGAGGTGGCCAAGGTGGTGATCGTCCGGATGGGCGGGCCGTATGCGATGGTCGTCATCCCTTCCCATCGGCCGCTCGACCTGATCCACTTTGGGGAAGCGATCGGGAGGAAGGATCTCTCCCTTGCCGAGGAAAAAGATCTTGAGATGCTTTTTCCCGACTGTGAGGTCGGGGCGATGCCGCCGTTCGGTGCGCTATATGGGATGCCGGTTTATATGGACGAGGCGTTCAAGCGGGAGCCGATTCTCTTCTTTCCCGCCGGAACGCACCATGAAGTGATCGAGATGTGGTCCGATGATTTCGAGCGGTGGGTTCAACCGACGTTCGGCCACTACACGGTGGAACCGCTTAAAAAAGCGATCGGTGCCTAGAGATGATCTCGAGTTGTTGATTGAGGAGGAGGGAAGTATGCAATTACCACTTCAGATTACGGTGCGGAATCTTGCTCTTTCGGAAGCGGCCAAAGAGGCGATTCAGGAAAAGGCCTCCGGCCTGGATAAATACTTCGATCGGATCATGGGATGCCGGGTGACGGTCGATGCCCCGCATCGGCATCATCAGAAAGGGGTTCTATATGATGTCCGAATCGATCTGACCGTCCCCGGCATGGAACTGGCGATCCGGCGGGAACCGAATGAAGATATCTACGTGGCGATCCGGGATTCCTTTGAAGCCGCCCGGCGCAAGCTGGAGAGTTTTTCCAGCCGTCAACGGGGAGATGTGAAGACCCACAAGCCGCCTCCCTACGGACGAGTGATAAGGCTCTTTTCGGAGAAGGGGTACGGATTTCTTGAGACGGTGGATGGAAGGGAAATCTACTTCCATCGAAACAGCGTGTTAAATGGCGGATTCGATCGGTTGGAAGTCGGCGCCGAGGTCCGCTTTGCCGAGGAAGAAGGGGAGAAGGGACCCCAGGCAAGCACCGTCGTGCCGGTTGGGAAATGAGAAAGGGGGTATGGTGACGATGAAATCAAGAGGAGTCGGTCTGCGGGAGCCGCGCAGGGATCGGATTACCCACTGGCTCGGATTACAGAAAGAATATCTCCATGACACCTACAAAATCAGAGGAAAGTTGCCGGAGCCGACGGTTTGCCCGAAGTGCGGCGCCGTCTATCACAAAGGACATTGGCGATGGGGGGTGCGCCCCGCGCAGGCCGCGCAGGTCAATGAGGAGATCTGTCCGGCGTGCCGGCGGATCGAGGATGATTACCCCGCCGGGATTCTCCAGTTGAGCGGGCCTTTTTTCGAGACCCACAAGGAAGAGATTCTCCATGCCGTCCGCAATCAGGAAAAGGAGGCGAAGAAAGAGCATCCTCTCTGCCGGATCATCAAGATCGAGGAGAAGGAGGGATCCGCCGTGGTCAGCACCACCGACACCCACCTCCCCCGCCGGATCGGCGAGGCCCTCTGGCACGCCTATCATGGCGAACTTCATCTCCATTACGGTCAAGATCCCCGGTTGATCCGGATGACCTGGCAGGCGTAGAACCGGGCGTGGAGACTGCAAAAAATAACTTCCCGATATGAATCCCCTCCCTTGATGGGAGGGGATTTCCCCTGTCACGGGCCCTAACCGGTTAAACTGACTTTACCGGGAGATAGACTACATTCGGAAGGTCTTTTAGATCCGCATCACTGGTGATCAATTGAGCCCCCTGTTCCTGAGCCGTGGCATAAACGATCGCATCCGCCATTGCCAGCCGATGCTGAAGGCTTATATCGGCCGCAAGGAGCGCCGTTGAAGAGGACAAGGAGATGACTCCGGTTCCATTTAATTGGCTCGCGACCAGCATGGCAACTTCCTCTCCCCGCTCCCTCTTTATTTTCTTATATACTTCATAGACGACGATTGTCGGAGTAATCAGAACAACGCGTTTGGTCACATAGGAAGCATACTCTTCGGCAAGTCTCCCTCCCGTGAAATACTCAATCCACCCGCTTGAGTCGATCAAGACTTTCACAGCCGTTCCTTTTTATCCCGTATGTTGCCCTTATTCATGCCTTTGAGAAATCCCTTCATCGTGCTCAACGGCACTTCCGGAACAAGCGTGATCACGCCCCCCTTTTCCAACACCTGGAGACGCTGTTGGGGGATCAAGTGAAGCTTTTCACGAATCTCTCTGGGGATAACAATTTGGTACTTTGAAGAGATGGTCGTCGTCGCCATTTCCGCACCTCCGTCTTACATATTATCTATCGATAATACTAGAGTAAGACCCCTGTTAAGTCAATCTCAAGTTCCTTCGCCATATTCATAAACTTTTTTATTCTACTCTTTTGCGGCCGTCGCCTCGATCAGATCGATCGCCGGTTCCCCGGAGGTGCGGATGATTTCGGCCTTGATGGCATCCCGAAGGCGGAGGATCTCTCCCCAGTCTTTTCCTTCCGGGGAAATCGGTTTTCCAATGATCACTCCGAGGGGCCCCCGTTTGGGAAGCCACTGCGCCGGCCGGAGGACTTCCCGCGTTCCCCGAATTGCGATCGGGCAGACCGGGGTTCCGGTTTCGACGGCAACCTTGAAGGCCCCTAGCCGAAAGGGGCGGATTCCCCGGACCCGGGAAAACGTCCCCTCCGGAAAGACCAACACGGAGGTTCCTCGTTGCACCGCCGCTTCGATCTCTTTTGCACTGGTGATGCTCTCGGTAAAATCGAGCCGGTCGACGGTGAGATGACCGGCTTTCCGAAGGACCGTCCCGATGATCGGCATCCGGATCAGTTCTCGTTTCGCCACGAAGAGAAAACCGGGGGGGAGGGCCGCCATCAAAACGATCACATCGAGATAACTTTCGTGGTTTGCCGCCAGGAGGAAGGGCCTTGCCTCCGTCAGATGGAATTTTCCCTCGACGATCAGCCGGCAGCCGACCGCGGATAAAAACCATCGCGTCCAGAAATGGGAGAGGGTCGCGGCGCTCTTCCCACGCGGCAGGAGAAGCAGAACCGGCCAGAGCGGAAGGAGGGTGACGAGGAGGAGAACGCCGATATAGGCGGCGTAAAACAATTGGGCTGCAATTGCAACAAACCGCCGGAGGCGCGCCGAGAGACCGGCGAGCCACAAACGGGCGATCTGGAGCGAAGGGGGGGGGCGGCGGGGGGCGATTCGGCCCTTGAGATAAGCCTCTCGGCAGGCGGAACGGCGGAGTTTTCCGCTGGAGGTCTTTGGGATGACGCCGGGAGGGACGAGCAGGACGAGGTCGGGTCGAACGTCGGTTTCAGCCGCCACCCGTTCGATCACGGTTTCAATGATCCGCTGCCGTTCTTCTTTTTTCTCCTCCTTGGTCTCCGCGACCACGATCAATTTTTCGGTCCCGATGTCAGGGTCTGAAATCCCGAAGGCGGCAACGCACCCTTTGCGAATTCCCGGAACCTCCGCGGCCAGGGTCTCCACCTCCTGCGGATAGATGTTACGCCCCGCCTTGATGATCAGATCCTTACGCCGTCCGGTGATAAAAATCTCCCCCTCGGCCTGATAGGCGAAGTCCCCGGAGTCGCACCATCCATTCCGGAAGACCGCCGCCGTTGTCTCCGGATCGTTGTAGTATCCCTGCATCGTCGAGGGTCCTCGGAACTGAAGCGACCCGCAGGTCCGTTCTTTGACCTCGTTTCCCGCCTCATCGACGATTCGAATTTCATGTCCCGGCAGGGGGAGGCCGCAGGAGGCGAACCGGAGGGGAGACGGCTCCTGCCGATGCGTGGTTTTCGTGTCTACCTCCAACCATTTCCCGAAGGTCATGATCACCTTTGATTCTTCCGCCAATCCGGCCGGTTCCGCCTGTTGATCCCTTTCGAAGCGGTCACGTGAGATGAGATCGATCCGGGGGGGGCGTCCGATCGGTGGAAAGGTCAACGCGACGGAAGACTCGGCCAACCCGTAGACCGGAAAAAGGGTCTCCTCGCGAAATCCGTAAGGGGCAAACTTTTTTGTGAACCGGATCAATGTGTCGGGATTGACCGGCTCCGCCCCATTGAAGGCGATCCGCCACGAGTGAAGGTCGAGTCCTTCGATGGCGCGGGGCTCGATCTTCCGGACACAAAGTTCATAGGCGAAGTTCGGGGCCGCGGACAACGTCCCCCGGTGATAATGAATGGCCCAGAGCCACCGTTCCGGACGGCTTAAAAAGGCAAGGGGAGAGAGGATCGTGACCGGAATCCCGAAGTAGAGGGGGGCGAGCCAGGAGCCGATCAATCCCATGTCATGATAAAGCGGAAGCCAACTGACCCCGACGTCGTCCGGTCCAAACCGCGCCGCTTCCCCGACGGCCCGGATGTTCGCCAGGATATTCTCGTGGGAGAGAAGGACCCCTTTCGGCAGGCCGGTGCTTCCGGAGGTGAACTGAATCAAAGCCGGATCGGTCTCCCGGAGGGTCTGTCTCGAGGGTGTTTCGGCCTCAGAGCGGCCATTCCATAAGTCCGTCACTGTCGACCGTTGTAGACTGTCGAAGGGGACGATGTCGGCGAGGCTGGGGACGAGGGGACGAAGAAGGCGGGCCACCCCCTCGATCCGTCCGGAAACGACCAGCAGACGCGCCTCGGCCTTTTTGAGGATGGCGGCCTGTCGCCGGGCATACTCTTCGATCTGGTCGATCCGAAACGGCGGATAGAGGGGGACGGGGATGCCGCCGGCGAAAAGAATGCCAAAGAAGGTGAAGAAGAAGTCGGCACCGGTTGGGAGCATGATCGCCACCCTTTCGCCCGAAACGACCCCCCTTTCCAACAGGCCCGCCGCAACCCTCCCCGCGGTTTCTGCAAGCCGGCGATAGGTGATGATCTCTTCGGGCCCCTCCTCCTGAGGGAGATAAATATGGGGTCGATCGGGTTCCCTTTCGGCCCGGATGGAAAGGACCTCGGTCAGGGTGCCTGCCGATGCGGGGGGGGCGGTTGCCTCGGCGATTGGAGAAAGATGTTCCAGGCTGGGGGTGATTCCCGTTGGTCCCTCCGCCCCGTGCGAGATCACCTTTGATTTTTCCGCCATGACGGCATGGGCGAGATCTCGCGGGGTTCTGGCCGCGGCGATCCGGTGCTCCGGAATTTTGACCGAGAAAGCCTTCTCGATTCGGAGGAGAAGTTCGACCCGTTCGAGACTTCCCAAGCCCAGATCCCGGTCGAGGGAGGCATCGATCGAAACAGCCCGCGCCGCCCGTTCGATTCCGAGTTCAAGCACAAAATCCCGGAGAAGGGTGAGGACCTTCTCTTCGACCTGCACGGAGGCATCGGGAACGTTGCCGGAGCGTTCTATTGCCATCCCTCCGGGTCCTCACTCATTTTACGGAGCGCCTCCCCCCGTTCCTTTTCCGTCAGGGTCATCTCGATCCAGGGATAGAGGATCTCCTCTTCCCGTTTTCCGTGGAGGGAGAAGCGCTCGATCAACCCCTCCGTTGAGACAGGAAGCCCTTTCCCTTCGCGTCTGATTTCTTCTTGAAGTGTTGCCAAGAGGGTTTTGAGTTGTTGATGCTCCACCCGCATCGTGACGGAGGGCCCCGGAAGGTGCATTCCGGTTCGGCATTCGATCAGGGGAAAAAGGACCTCTTCCTCCCAAGCGAGGTGGCGTTGAAGTCCGGCGGCAAAATCGGCGAAGAGATCTCTGGCCTTTCTCCGGTTTTGCTCCCATGTCGATTGAAACTCTTTTAAAACACCATTCAGCCGGTAATGGTCCTCCGCCATAAAGTCCAAAATTTTTTTCATGATTTTTCCAACCGAGGGGCCGCTCCATCGAAGAGGAACCGTTTCCAAGCATGAACGATTCCAATGAGAAAGACAAGACCCCGGAGAGAGATAAAACTCTCAGCAGATCCGGGGAAGGGGATCGGCCGCTGGAAGATCGATAATCCGGTCGGAACCGATCGTCGTTCTCAGGAGGACCGGCGTATTGATCCGTTCGCTCACCCGGCCGACCAGTGCCGCTTCCCTTCCCACCGGATGAGACCGGAGGAGAGAAAGGGCCCGTTCGGCATCGCGTTGAGGAACAAAGGCAACGAATCGGCCTTCGTTGGCGATGTGAATCGGATCGAGGCCCAAGATCTCGCAGGCTCCCCGGACGACTTCGGAGACCGGAATTGTTTTTTCTTCGATCTGGACGGTGACTCCGCCAACGTCGGCGATTTCATGGAGGGCGGCGGCAAGGCCGCCGCGGGTCAGGTCGCGGAGGCAGTGGATCTCTATTTTCTCGGATAGGAGGAGTTGAACGAGGTCGGAGAGTGGCGCCGAATCGCTTTCGATCGGTCCTTCAAAGGCGAGCCCTTCCCGCGCCGCCATGATCGCCATCCCATGCCGGCCGAGGTCGCCGCTCAGGAGAATCTGATCGCCGGGCCGGACCGATGCCGGAGCGATCTCCAGGGAATGGCCGATCATCCCGATCCCGGCGGTGTTGATGAAGATGCCGTCCCCCTTCCCGTTATCGACCACCTTCGTGTCGCCGGTGACAATTTCAATCCCCGCCGCTTCCGCCGCCTTCTGCATCGAGACGACGACCCGCCAGAGGGTCTCCGTCGGGAGTCCTTCTTCCAAGATAAAACCGGCACTCAGATATCGAGGCTGCGCCCCCGCCATTGCCAGGTCGTTCACCGTCCCGTGGACGGCGAGCGAACCGATGTCTCCCCCCGGAAAAAAAAGAGGGCGGACGACGTAGGAATCGGTCGTGAAGGCGATCCTGCCGTTCGTAACGGGGAGGACCGCAGCGTCGTGCCGCCGGTGAAGGTGGGGACTGTCGAAAACGGTCAGGAAGATCTGATCGATCAATTGACGCATCAGCCGTCCCCCGCCGCCGTGGGCGAGGAGGATCCGGGGATATCGGTCGAGCGGGAGGGGACAGGAGAGATCGATGTTTTTTGGTTCCACGGTCATGAACGACTCCGATATCGATAATAGGCGGCGCAGGCCCCTTCGGAGGAGACCATCGTCGCACCGAGGGGATGTTCCGGCGTGCAGTCGCCGCCGAAGGCGGGGCATTCGGGGGGCTTCTTGAATCCCTGCAGGATCAGGCCGCTGAGGCACGCGGGCGATTCCGAGGCGTTATCTTCGGTCAAACCGAATCGGCTTGCGGCGTCCAACTGGGCATATCGTCCGGTGAAGCCGAGACCGCTGTGGGGGATCTTGCCGATTCCGCGCCAGGCGCGTGGGACGACCTGAAAGACCTCCCGGACGAGCCGTTGCGCCTCTGGATTTCCCTCCCGCCGGACCGAGCGGGTATATTGATTCTCGACCTCGGCCCGTCCCTCTTCCAGTTGCCGGATGCAGAGAGAGAGCCCCTGGAGAATATCAACCGGTTCAAATCCGGTGACGACGATCGGCACCCGCCGGCGCCGCGCGATCGGTTCGTATTCGGTATATCCCATCACGGTGCAAACATGTCCGGCGGCCAGAAAACCCTGAACACGGCAGTCTTCCGAAGAAAGGATCGCCTCGATCGCCGGGGGGACCAGGACATGCGAAACCAGCATCGAGAAGTTTTCGATCCCTTGCCGGTTGGCCTGATAGGCCGCCATCGCCGTGGCGGGAGCGGTTGTCTCGAATCCGACGGCGAGGAAAACGACCTGCCGATCGGGATGCGCTGTGGCAATCCGGAGCGCATCAAGCGGGGAGTAGACGATCCGGACGTCGCCCCCTTCCGCCTTGGCCGAAAGGAGATCTTTTTCGGTTCCGGGAACCCGCAACATGTCGCCGAACGAGCAGAGGATGACGTTTGAATCGGTCGCCAGGGCGATGGCGAGATCGATGATTCCGATCGGGGTGACGCAGACGGGACAGCCAGGGCCGTGCAACAGCGTGATCTGCTTGGGCAGAAGGGTATCGATTCCAAATTTGACGATCGCGTGGGTCTGTCCGCCGCAGACCTCCATGATGGTCCAGGGCCGGGTCGTGATCCGATAAATGGCGTCGGAGAAGCGCTTCGCGGCTTCCGCATCGCGGTATTCATCAAGATATTTCATCGAAACAACCGGCTCCTTGTTTGGTGTGGTCTCAAAACTATCAAAAGCCTCCTGTCAATTCAAGAAGTATCACACGAGGGGTTTTCAACGAAGGGGTGCGACCCAAAAATCCTAAATCGGATTTTGGGTGCGGCGATTTGCCATCTATCCGGCGGTGTTTCGATGGGAGTAAATCAGGCCGTATCGAGGGGGCTTCGCACCCCTTGCCCCCCTTGCTTCGTCACATGGGTGTAGATCATCGTGGTGCTGACGTCTTGATGCCCCAGTCATTCCTGAACCGTTCGGATGTCGTAGCCGTTCTCCAGCAGATGCGTTGCAAACGAATGGCGGAAGGTATGGCAGCTTGCCGGTTTGTGGACCCCTGCCTCCCGGATCGCCATTTTGACCCCCCGCTGCAACACCGTTTCGGCAATATGGTGCCGCCGCACCGCACCGCTGCGCGGATTGACCGACCGCCGCTGAGAAGGAAAAACATACTGCCAGCCCCACTCCCGATGCGCGTTGGGGTACTTCTTTTCAAGCGCAAATGGCAAAAAACGGTCCCAAACCCTTCGGCCAGATCCCGCTCATGCAGCGCTTTTACCTTTTTCAAATGAATCTTCAGCGGCTCTTCCAGGGATTGGGGCAGCATCGTCACCCGATCCTTCTGTCCCTTTCCGTCCCGAACGATGATTTGATGATACTCAAAATCAACGTCTTTTACCCGAAGCCGGAGACATTCCATCAACCGCAACCCGGAACCATACAACAGTCCCGCCATCAACCGGGTGGTCCCCTCCAACCGATCGAGGATTGCCTTCGCCTCCCGGCGATTGAAAACAACCGGTATCCGGACCGACCGTTTTGCCCGGACGACCTCCTCCAGCAATCCGATCTCCCGTTTTAGGATCTCGCCCTCCACTTCCGGACGCCCCATCTCCCCGGGGTGGCGTTTGCCGTGAAACAGAATAAACCGGCGGACGGACCCATTGCACGTAAGTTTTCTCCGTGCGGATGCTGTAATGCCGAAGCTGGATGGCATCTCTTCATTGGTCCAGCACCTTCGGCTTTTGTGCCGCCGGCGAAAAAGCCGTCTTTAAAGGCATCATGTCTCTACTCCTTTATTTAAATCGTTGACACCAAAAAAGAATTGGATTACAAAAAAGCCAGGTCGTAAAGGAAGACGTCTTTTAGGGCGTCTATTATCTGTTATGCGCCAAGGAGAAATTGGCAATGAATGAACACGAGAAAATAAACTACGTTGAATATCCTGCAAAAGATATTGAGGCAACAAAGCGATTTTTCACAGCCGCTTTTGGGTGGTCCTTTATCGACTACGGTCCGGACTATTCAGCTTTCTCGAACCAAGGTCTAGACGGTGGTTTTTTCAGGGCCGCACTTGCGTCGACTTCTGAAAATGGTGCTGCTCTGATTGTTTTTTACAGTCAAAACCTAGAGGCTACTGAGGTAAAGGTTAAGAAGGCGGGTGGTGCAATTAGCAAGGAAATATTTTCATTTCCAGGTGGCCGTCGTTTCCATTTCATCGAACCAAGTGGCAACGAATTTGCGGTGTGGTCAGAAGTTGGCGCATAACATGACGTTCGAGCGGGACGCGCCAAAAGCGGCGCGCCCCTTAACTTTACGTTAGGCTTCTAGGAGAAGATTAATGTACGACAAGAAATTTTGGAATGAACGCTATACCAGGGATGAATACTTGTATGGAACAGAACCAAATTCATTTCTCGTAGAGAACTTTGGTTTACTTACAGGGCCAGTGCTTTCTCTATCAGAGGGTGAAGGTAGGAACGCTGTGTTCCTCGCCGGGCGTGGATTAATAGTGCGCGGAGTGGACATTTCCGAAGTTGCGCTGACTAAGGCGCGAGCTTTGGCGAAGTCAAGAAACGTGGAAATCCAGACAGAAGTAGCTGATCTCTCCAAGTTTGAGCCAGAAAAAGCCTTCTATGGCTCAGTTATTTCGATTTCTGCTCATCTTCCAGGTGCAATTAGGAATAAGCTGTACCCACTGGTCGAGCAATGCTTAAAACCGGGTGGCGTCTTGCTTTTAGAGGCATATTCCGAAAGCCAATTAGCTCGAAGTA
The DNA here is from genome assembly GCA_964579005.1 of uncultured Nitrospirota bacterium. Lineage (GTDB taxonomy): Bacteria > Nitrospirota > Nitrospiria > SBBL01 > Manganitrophaceae > CAZOFJ01. The sequence goes on along the minus strand of CAZOFJ010000035.1, from coordinate 23,558 downwards.
CAGGTGGGCCAAAAGACGTAGATATGCTCATGACAATTGAAAAGTTGAAGCGGGAGTTTTCGAATTTAGAGCCGATTCTTATTCGTGAGCTTGAGCGAGAAGTTACCGAGGGCGAAGGCCATGCAGGTTTAGCCTCGGTTGTACAATTCATAGCACGAAAAACGGCCTAACATGGCGTTCGAGAGGGACGCGCCAAAGGCGGCGCGCCGCTCAACTTCACGTTCTCCCTCCGCTCCGCTACGGGAGAACCAGGAGCACGAAACCGACCGCTCGCTACGCTCGCGGCAGGTCCGCTTAACGCCGCGCGAGATAAATCGAGCTGTTTCGCGCCGGTAAAAATGGCGCGACCGGCTGCGGCTCGCCAACGAAGCGTATTTTCATATTCTACTGTTTTCGTACAACCTGATCCATGGGTTCAAACGTCTCTGCTTGCCAAGGGATGTCCAAAACGTGACGCTCAACACGTTACGATCACGCCGACTATGAATCCCAGGCGTGCCGGTAAAATCTGAAAACCGGCCAACGCTGAAACTGTCGGCCCACTTCTGGTATCGAGACGCATTCGAATAGGCTATCAAAGAAATCGCCCGGCTGAAAATTTAACCATTTTCACGCCGGATTCAGGTTTAAAAAAACTTGTCTCTACATGTGATCGGAAAGAAGGTCTCTTCGATTTTCTTGCCAATACAACAACCAAACCAAACATCGCCAAGGAGGGTTTATGGAAAAACGGTTATTGAGACCGGATGAAGCAGCGACCTTACTCAACGTCAGCCGCTAGACCATCTATCGTTGGCTGGCGGAGGGAAAAATCCGAGTGACCCGGCTCGGAAAACGATCAACTCGCCGGCTGGAACTCTGGTCGATCGATGACGCTACGTTGGTCGTCGAGAGCCAACCGTAGCCGTCAGTCGATCCACTCAAATCGATCTCGCCCGCTTCCGCTTTGGACGGACAGAAGGTCGTTTGTAAGGCCGTTGTCGATCGGGAGGGAAAGGTGATATTCTTCCGCGATGGACAATGTCACCCATACGCTGGTCGGTGTTGCCATGGCAAACGCCTTTTTTCGGAAACGGATCGGGAAGGGAGCGGTTCCGATTTTGGCGATCGCTTCCAACCTTCCCGATATCGATGCCTTTGTGGTATTGACCGGGGATCCGACCGCGATCCTGATGCGGCGAACCTTCGGTCATTCCCTCCTTCTCCTCCCGATCTGGGTTTTTATTCTCAGCCTGATTTTCCGCCGTTTCTATCCGGAACAGCGATTTGGAACCCTCTTCGGTCTGACCCTTCTCGGAGCGGGGGTCCACCTCTTTTTTGATCTCGTCAATTCGTTTGGCGTGGTCCTCCTCTGGCCGTTCAGCGACTGGAGACCGGAACTGGGAATTGTCTTTATCATCGATCTTTTCCTGACCGGAGTTTTGGCCGCGCCCCTTTTTCTATCCCGTCTTCCTCTCTTCAAAACAACCCTTGCAAGGTTGTCGCAATGCTCCATTCTGATCGCTTCCTTGTATATCGGCCTCTGTGGAGTTGCACGGATCAAGGCGGGACAATTCCTGGAAAAAGCGGCGAACGGTCCGGTTGACTTCCGCTACGTTTTCCCGGAACCGCTGGGACCGCACCGCTGGAAAGGAGTTTCGAGAGAGGGAAACACCTACCGGATTTATTTGATCAATCCGATTACAGGCCGGGTCGATCTGCGAGAGGAGGAGAAGACCGAGATCGATGACCTCCGTGTGGTACAGGCGAGGGAAAAGCCGCTTGCCCGGCGTCTGGAGTGGTTTTTTAAGGCCCCCGTGTGGCAGGTCGAAAAAGATCCCAAAAGAGATCCGATCACCTTCGGGGAATGGTCGGGGGAAGAAACGCCGACCGAGATGAAGGATGCGGTTCTTCGTTCGCCTTCTCAACCGATTGAAGTTCGGGTCTATGATTTAAGATTTAAAACCATTCTCATCGGACGGACGACGCCGTTTGTCTTTCGGTTTAAGGTGGAACCAGCCTCATGACTGAGACGGAGTTGTTCTTCGACGCGGTTGTTGCCGGCGACGCTGGAAAAGTCGACGCATTTTTGGAGAAAAATCGCCGCTTGGCCGACGCCTTCTCACCGGATGGTTTCACCCCGCTCGGCTTGGCCGCTTTTTTAGGACAGAAAGAGGTCGTCGAACGGTTGCTTGAACATGGCGCCGATCCCAATGCTCCGTCGAAAAATGCGGCGCGGGCGTGGCCGCTTCACAGCGCGCTGGCCCATCCGGTGCGCGAGATCTCATTATCGATTGCAAAAATGTTGGTCGCCCGGGGAGGGGATGTCAACGCGCAACAGGCGGGGGGGTGGACCCCTTTGCACCAGGCGGCGATTCACGGTCAGATTGATCTGGCGGAATTCTTGCTTGATCATGACGCCGATCCGAATGCGAAGGCCGACAATGGTAAGACGCCGCTTATGATGGCGATGATCGGAAAACATCGCGAGATGACAGCCCTCTTGCAAAAGCACGGTGTGCGGGGAGCGAGTTCTTAAGAGCCTGTCTAAAAACCCGGTTCGTGACGAGGGGGAGCGAAAAGCCGTGGGGCAAGGCCGCAGGGGGAAAACGCCCGGCCGGGGTCCCCAAAGAGCCTGCTCTTTGGGGTGGGGAGGCGTAGCCAGAGGCTACGTTGAGGACGTTTTGCCCCGAGAACGCAGACCCACGGCTTTGCAGCCCCCCGCAGTAGAAACAGGTTTTTAGACAGGCTCTACGGGGATAGGTATTTACCGAGGTCCCGGTCGAAGCTGGGGAAGTATTTTGAAATGACCGTCACGTCGAAACGGGAGAGGATCGATTCTTTCGGTTCTCGATCGAGCAGGAACTCAAACGCCGCCTGGATGCAGCGTTCCGGGCTGACCTTCCCGCCGCTCAGCCTCTTGTAGACCGATTCGGTCATCGTTACCTCGTGTTTTGTCTTGCTTTGATTTTCCCCGACGGTGACGCAAAACGCGAGTGGCTCTTGGGCCGATTCGATCCGTTCGACATGAATGATCCGCATTGTGATCGGTTTCTCCTCTTGTCAGACTCACAATTGTATCAACACGATGACTAAACGAGGAGGGTCACCAATATCAAGAGGGTGGCGGTTGCAACAAGTCCCGCGACGGCCAGAACCAACCCCCGGTCGACAGCCGGGCGTTCCTGCCACTCAAGCGGATAGAGAGGCTTGCCGGAGAGATAAGCTCCCGGTTCGAAGAATCGAAGCTGTTGTTCCAACAAAATCAACTGGCGCTTCGCCTGTTCATGGCGGGACTTTTCCTGCCGGATCTGATCGATGAGAAGGAGGGTGACCAGCCCGATCCCCCCGCAAGCCAGTCCTTTCAATCCCGGATGGATGAAACGGCCCCCCGAGAATAAAACGCAGAAAACCGAGAGCGAAACAAAGACGAGCATTCCGCTCCGTGCGATCTGCATCATCGCCCCCCGCCGGTTGTAGACCTCCTGTTTAAAGATCGGATAGATGGCGCGAAGGGTTTCTTCAATCGTTTCGCGTCTGGTCGTCGCCCCATTTTCCAGGCCATCCGACTGTTTCTCGATCATCTTTCGGTCATTTGAGCGAAGAGGGGAGCGGTGAGACGAATGGCGGCGATCCCGTCGATCAATGTCCGGACGGTCAGCCCGATCATGCAGAGGCGATCAAGGGCCGGTTTCGGGATCTTCTCTCCTTTTTTATTTTTCAATGAATCGAGGATGGTCCACCCTCCTCTCGGGTCGAGTTGATCGAGGATGGCTTGATCTTCCGAACGAAGCATTTGTTGCAGTTGGCCTCGAAGGATTTGGGTTGTACCGGCTTCCTCGGGATGAAAGACCTCCTCCAGCAGAAGGGGATGGCCTCCTGTTTCGTTCCAGATCCGATCGATCTCTGCAACCGGTTCTGCCGGTCCGAGCTGCTCCCGAATGATTTGTCTGGCCTCTCGGATCGGGATGACGGAAAGGGGATAAAGACGAAGTGGTAATTTGAACACCTTCGGATGCGCGGCGACCCAATCGGCAAAAACCGGTCCCCCGACCCAGCAGACCGCCTGGATCGAGGGGAGGGTTGATTCAAGCGCCAAATCGACGATCTGTGGGATCAACGTTTCATGGCAGAGGAGGTGATCACAGTCGTCTAAAATCAAGATGACTGGACGGGCGGCGATTTCCGGAGGGGCCGGTTCGTAAAGATGATGGAGCTGTGACATAAAATCGGGGAGGGAAGCGGGCGGCTTCTTGAATCGATTGCGTGCCGCCGGTCCAATTCCCTGTTGAAGAACCGCTTCGAGGAGAAGCGGCCAGAATGCCGACTCTGAGAGGAGCGGGGGAAGGCGAAGAAAAATGCCCTTTCCGCCGGCGCCGTTCAACTCTCCCGCAAGTCGCCGCGCCAGGGTGCTCTTACCGATCATGGGACCGCCGAACATCGCGGACCATTGTCCGGCGAGGAGGTGATTACGAAGATTTTCAACCAAGCCAGACCGGCTTGGAAAAGAGGAAGCGGCCATGCGAGATCCTAACATACGACGATTCTCTCATCAATGACAATGAAGACCGGACTCCCCAATCCCGATTTAGAAAACCAAATCGGGATTTAAACTGACCATCCATCCCGAAATACGGCGTTCTCGGCGATTTTGCTCCTCACCGTACAGGGACAGTACGCTTGCGTCGCAAAATCTTCTGCGGCCTTGTCTTTCGGGCGTCTTGTCAGTTTCCCCAAAATCCGAAATCAGATTTTGGGGGACCGGATGATTCTGGCCCTTATCCCAGTTTTTTCAACGCTGCCGCAATCTTCTCCACGGTTTCTTTGGCATCTCCAAAAATCATCATCGTATTCGGCCGGGTGAACAGTTCGTTGTCGACTCCGGCGAAGCCGGGACCGATGCTTCGCTTGAGAACGATGACCCTCTTCGATTTTTCGACGTCGAGGACCGGCATTCCATAGATTGGGCTCTTTGGATCGGTTTTCGCCGCCGGGTTGACGACGTCGTTTGCGCCGATCACCAGAGAAACATCGGTCTGCGGAAATTCAGGGTTGATATCGTCCATATCGAGCAACTGGTCGTAGGGGACATTTGCCTCCGCCAAGAGGACGTTCATGTGGCCCGGCATCCGCCCCGCGACCGGATGGATCGCATATTTTACGGTGGCGCCATTCCGTTCGAGTAACTCCGAGAGTTCCCGCACCGCGTGTTGTGCCTGCGCCACCGCCATCCCGTAGCCGGGGACAATGATGACCGACTTCGCCTTCTTAAAAAGGTCGGCCGCATCTGCGGGTGAGCCGCTCCGGATTGTCGCTTTTTTCTCGGTTGCCTCGGGGGCGGGGGGGGCGATCTGTCCAAAGGCGCCGAAGAGGACATTGGTAAACGACCGGTTCATCGCCTTACACATGATGACCGACAGGAGGAAGCCGGAGGCACCATCGAGCGCCCCCGCGATGATCAAAACCTTGTTGTTGAGGACGAACCCGGTGGCGGCGCCGGCCAGACCGGCGTAGGAGTTGAGGAGGGAGATGACGGTCGGCATATCGGCGCCGCCGATCGGCAGGATGAAGAGAACCCCCAGGGTGAGCGAAAGGAGAAAGAGCATCCAAAAGAGCGGTTCGTTTCCGGGATGAAAAATCAAAACGATGCAGATGAGGGCGGCGATACCAAAGAGGGAGATGTTGCTGATATTCTGTCCGCGGTAGACGATCGGAACCCCCTTGATCCACCCTTGGAGTTTGGCGAAGGCGATCAAACTCCCGGTGAAGGTGAGGGCGCCGAAGAGAACCTCGAAGGAAAGGGCTGCCATGATATAGGGAGGGATGCGCGGTGCGAAGTGATGATATTTCGCGATTCCGACCAGGGCGGCGGCGAGCGCGCCGAAGGCGTGAGAGAGGGCGATCCGCTGGGGCATCGCCGTCATCGGCATGAAGATCGCCATCCCCGCGCCGATCGTCCCACCGATAAAGAGACCGGTCAAGATCCAACCGTAACCGATGATCTCTTTATGGAGAAGGGTCCCGATGATCGCCAGGAACATCCCGACCTCGGCGTAACGGATTCCCCGGCGGGCCTTCTCCGGGGAGCTGAGCCCTTTCAAGCCAAGGATGAAAAGAAAGGAGGCGATGAAGTAGAGAATTCCGACGAAGGTCATTTAGATTCTATGTCCGTAACAGCTACATTTTTTGCGCAGATCATTCTTACCTCCGAGCGCGTCACCAGCGAACGGATGAGAGCGTTGAGGGGGAGGCTCCGTTCGGCTTTGCCGAATGGAGGGGGCGACGCAAGCCCCCGCTTTCCGGCTTCGCCGGGTTAGACGATCTCTTTCCGTTTCTTGAACATCTTCAACATCCGGTCGGTGATCATGAATCCCCCAACCACGTTGATGCTGGCCGCCGTAACGGCGATGAAGCCCAAGATCGTGCTAAAGGCCGTTTCTTGCGCTCCGGCGACGACAATCGACCCGACCAGCGAGATGCCGGAGATGGCGTTTGTTCCCGACATGAGCGGGGTATGGAGGAGCGGCGGGACGCGGGAGATCACTTCAAAACCAAGAAAACCGGCCAACATAAAGACATAAAGCGCAATCTCCGCTTCGGAAGAAGACATCAGGACCTCCCCTCTTTCATGACGATTTCTTTGATTTTCGGATGGACGATCTCCCCTCGGTGGGTGACGAGGGACCCTTGAATGATTTCATCGTTGAGATCGAACTTCCACTCCTTGTTGATCATCAGATACGATAGAAAGCTTTGCAGATTTCTTGCGTACATCTGGCTGGCATGAATCGGAACGGTGCTGGGAAGGTTTGTTGCCCCGATGATCGTTACCCCCCCTTCGATAACCTCTTGCCCGATCCGGCTCAATTCGCAATTCCCTCCCTGTTCGACCGCCATGTCGACAATCACCGATCCTTTTTTCATCGCTTTGACCATCTCTGCCGTAATGAGGAGCGGCGCTTTTTTGCCGGGGACGAGGGCGGTGGTGATCACGATGTCGGCCCCTTTCACCCGTTGAGCGATCAACGCCTTTTCTCTTGCATAGAGTTCGGCCGAGAGTTCTTTTGCATATCCCCCACTATCTTCCGCTGCTTCTTGGCCGAGGTCAAGTTCAATGAAGTCGGCCCCCAGGCTTTTCACCTGTTCCTTTGCCGCCGGGCGGGTGTCGAATGCTTCCACCACTGCGCCGAGGCGTTTGGCCGTCGCAATCGCCTGAAGACCGGCGACCCCGGCTCCGATGATCAAGACCTTTGCGGGTGGGAGGGTTCCGGCCGCCGTCGTCATCATCGGCATCAGTTTTCCGAAGGCGTTTGCCGCCAGAAGTACCGCCTTGTATCCGGCAATGGTACTCATCGCACTGAGGACATCCATCCGTTGGGCGCGGGTGATTCTGGGGATGAGGTCAACGGCAAAGGAGGTGATCTTGGCGGAAGCAAGCTTTGAAGCAATATCGGAAAAGGAGAGCGGTTGAAGGAGGGCGATCAAAACCGATCCTTCCTTCATCAGGTCAATCTCATGTCGGCTAAGTTTTTTGTTGAAGAGGGGACGTTGCACCTTCAACACGATATCGGCGGTGGCATAGAGGGTGGAGGCGTCGGAGGCAATCGTGGCGCCTGCTTGCTGATAATCGCCGTTTGAAATAGAGGCCCCTTCTCCCGCATCAGATTCGACTGAGACTTCAAGTCCTAGTTTAACTATTTTATCGACCGTTTCCGGGGTGGCGGCAACGCGCCGCTCTCCGGGGAGGATCTCCTTTGGGATTGCGACCTTCATCATTTAATTTCTCCGAGAGAGGGGAACCTTATTGAAAGGTTATTTATACACAGGCCGATCGACCGGCGTCAACCAAGTGAAAATGCGTTGGTTAGTGGCATGGCGAGCCGCGTCCTAATCTAGTGCGTGGCTAGCATGGCTAGTTTTGATCAGAAATCACAGGCTGTTGATAAGCTTGGATGCCTTTCCTGTTTTTTGGTGGGGCTGGGGTTGAGATGTGGTTTTTGTGCAAGTATGTCGACTAGGTGGTGGCCCTAAAATAGTATTGGCGAGAAGTTGTTTTCGTGGGAATCGACTCCGGCTGCCCCTGCTTTATAAAAGGAAGCAGGTAAAATAAAATCGGAGAGACGATCTTCGGGGTTTTAAATACTCCTTGACCGCTTCCTAAAAAGCCTGTAAAAAAGCGGGTGCCCTGTTTTGTATCGATTTGGCCATTTTTAAGATTTTAATCATGATGGGAAATGAACCATGTTAGAGCGGCTTCAAAAAGCGATCGCGAAGGCTGGGATTACCTCGAGGCGGCAGGCCGAAGAGATGATTCTTGAAGGGCGGGTTCAGGTGAATGGAAAGGTGGTCACCGAACTCGGTACAAAAGTCGATCTTGCAAAAGATTACGTCAAGGTCGACCAAAAACGGATTTCAATCGAGCCGCACAAGGTCTATCTCTTATTAAATAAACCGAAGGAGTACATTACTTCGCTCCGTGATCCGCAAGGACGCCCAACCGTGATCGATCTTGTCCGGGATATCAAGGAGCGGGTCTATCCGGTCGGCCGCCTCGATTATGATTCGGAAGGGCTGCTTCTTCTTACCAACGACGGCGATCTGGCTGAGGCGCTGATGCACCCGCGGAGCGGGATCGAAAAAAAATATTGGGTCAAGGTCAAAGGGCACCTGACGCAAGAACGGATCGAGAAGGTCGCGCGAGGAGGGATCTCTCTTCCGGGTGGAAAGAGCGCCCCTTGCCGAATCCGGCCTCTGCGGAACACCTCGGAGCATGATTGGGTCGAGATCATTTTGCACGAAGGGAAGCGGCGGCAGATTCGACTGATGATGGAGAAGATTCACCATCCGGTATTGAAATTAAAACGGGTCGGGTATGCCTTTTTGAGGTTGGAAGAGGATCTTCCTCCCGGTCATTATCGACGGCTCCTCCCTCTTGAAGTAAAACGGTTAAAGGCGTTGGTCGAAAAAAAGGAAGGGGCAAAAAGGCATCATCTGATAGGAACGGAAAAAGACGGTCGGAAGCAAATAAAAAAGAAGAATGAAGGAAGAGGGATGAAGAGGGATGGAATCGTTAATATTAACAAACAGTGAAGAAATACTGAAGGTTTTATCGAACGTCGCGTTGAAGGGACAAGGGTTTACGACCGAATGCTTGGTGGGAGAAGTTCTTGATGCCGGACTTTCCGAACCGGACTACCTCAATGCCACCGGCGAGGACCCCGATGCCTCTTATAACGGCCAGCCGAATGCCTGGGCGAACTATCATGTTCGTCAGAGCAAGAAGGTCTTTATGGTTTATGGTGGTCCGAATAAAGTCCGTACTTTTCATATCGCCGATACCCCCTGATTTTTTTTAGACCTTTCTTTAGACCTTTCGTTGACACCACTTACCCCGCATGATAATCTCCCACCCGATGTTTACTCCTTCAAAACAGGATTGACAATTTATGAAACGGACGCATTATTGCGGGGCGCTCACTGCCGAACAGATCGGGAAGAACGTGACGCTCACCGGGTGGGTTCACCGCCGCCGGGATCACGGTGGTTTGATCTTTATCGACCTTCGAGACCGGGAGGGGATGATTCAGGTCGTCTTCAATCCGCAGCTTTCACAGGAAATTCATGAACAGGCGCATACCCTCCGGTCGGAATATGTCATCGAAGTCGATGGCGCGGTGGTCCGGCGTCCCGCCGGGACGGAGAATCGAGATCTCCCAACCGGGGAGGTTGAGGTTCATGCCGGTCGTCTCAACATCCTCAATCCGTCATTAACCCCTCCCTTTTCAATCGAGGAGGAACAACCGGTTTCCGAAACGCTCCGCCTCCAATACCGCTATCTTGACCTCCGCCGCCGGTCGGTTCAAAAAAACTTTCTCCTCCGACACACCCTTTCCAAGGCGGTCCGTCGCTTTCTCGATGAGCATCGGTTTCTTGAAATCGAAACGCCGTTTCTCACGAAAAGCACTCCGGAAGGAGCCCGCGATTATTTGGTGCCGAGCCGTCTGAACGCCGGCCAGTTTTATGCATTGCCCCAGTCGCCGCAGCTTTTTAAGCAGATCTTGATGATCGCCGGATTCGACCGTTACTACCAAATCGTCCGATGTTTCCGGGATGAAGACCTTCGTGCCGATCGGCAGCCCGAGTTTACTCAGATTGACATCGAGATGTCGTTTATCGAACGGGAGGATATTCTCTCGTTGATGGAGGAGATGATTGGTGCGGTGATCCGGGAGGCGAAGGGGCGGGGGGCGAAGGAGATTGAATTGGAATCTCCTTTTCCGAGATTAACCTACCGGGAGGTGATCGATCGTTTCGGGGTTGACAAGCCCGATCTCCGGTTTGGCCTCGAGTTGAAAGATCTTTCCGACATCGCAGCCCGTTCCGAATTTAAAGTCTTCCGTGACGCGGTCGAAAAAAACGGACGGGTGAAAGGAATCAACGCAAAAGGGCTTGCCACCCTCTCCCGGAAAGAGATCGAAGAATTGACACTCGAAGCGACCGGCAGAGGAGCGAAGGGGCTTGCCTGGATGAAGGTGACGCCGGAGAAAATGGAGGCGCCGATCGCCAAGTTTTTTTCGCCGGAGTTATTACGGGAAATCGGGGGGCGGCTCGAAGCGGTGCCGGGGGATTTGTTGCTGTTTGTCGCCGATCAAGATAAAGTAGTTCATGAGGTTTTGGGCCATCTCCGGCTGGTGATCGGGAAACGGCTCAATCTGATCGACCCGAACGCCTTTAAACTCCTCTGGGTGACCGACTTTCCCCTTCTGGAATACGATGAAACCGAGAAGCGCTACGTGGCGATGCACCATCCATTCACGGCGCCGATGGATGAAGATCTGCCGCTCCTGTCGACCGACCCCCTTCGCGCACGGGCGAAGGCGTATGATCTTGTCTTAAACGGAACGGAAGTTGGCGGGGGGAGCATCCGGATTCACCGAAGCGACGTTCAGTCGAAGATCTTCGATCTTCTTGGGATCACAAAGGAAGAGGCACAGGCGAAATTCGGCTTTCTCCTGGAGGCGCTTCAATATGGCGCCCCCCCGCATGGCGGGATCGCTTTTGGGTTCGATCGCTTGACGGCAATTCTATCGGGGGTCGAGTCGATCCGGGACGTCATCGCCTTTCCGAAGACCCAGAAGGGGATCTGTCTCATGACGAGCGCTCCTTCGGAAGTCGACCCGCGTCAATTAAAAGAACTGCACATCAAGACCATCGACTAGAAAAACCAACCGGAAAAATCAAGATGTCCTTTACCGATCTCTTGAGAGATTATGGCCTGTGGGGTGTGTTGATCGGCACCTTCTTTGAGGGAGAGGGGGTCATGTTGATGGCTGGCGGCCTGGCCCACCAACAGATTGTCTCTCCCTGGGGGGCTTGGCTGATCGGCGCCTTGGGGGCCTATCTGGGGCATCTCGTTCATTACGGCTTGGGGTATTTTTTAAGAGGGAAAAATTTTCTCAACCTGATCCCGCGTTGGCGACCCAAGATCGAGCAGGCCCTTCCATTCATCCGCCGATATCCGGTCTGGAGCATCTTCGTCATGCAATATCTTTATGGGGTTCGAATCGTTGGAGCGGTCGCGATGGGATTGGCCGGGATGCCGTGGCTTCTTTTTTTCACGATTCAGTCGATCAACTGCTTGATCTGGTCGGCGGTGATCTTTGTTTTCGGTTACGGCGCGACGGCCGCCGTCTCCCTTCTTTTCCCCTGGTCCGACCGGGGGATTGTCACCCTTTTGATCGCCGTTTTGCTGGCGACGGCGGTTCTCTACTTCTTCATCGGAAGGGGAGGACGCTGGGGGATCAAGTCCGAACCGGAGGGATGATGGACGGGGTTGTCCGTAGTTAGGACCCGCGACAAAATAACTGGCTCAACTTTCCCGGAGGCTTTTGTCCCAAGGCTGCGTTGCTTATCGCTCACATACAGACGAGTATGCTCGCTCTTCGCCCGGGGTCCCCGAAAAGCCTGCTTTTCGGGGTGGGCACCTTGCCCTGGACCAAAATCCCCTCGGCCAAATTGCACCATTTATTTTATCGCGGGTCCTTATTCGACAAAGGTGACGATGGAGTGGAGGCCGGCGGTTCCATCCGGAAAGGCCCGGGCGACGAAAGATGTTTGGGACTGGCCGAGCTTGTCGGTCGCCTTGCAGACGACCTGATAACTTCCCGGAGTTGGGTCTTTCCACTCATACTTCCAGAAGACCCAAGCGTATCGCGAAGGGGTCGGATCGAGTGTCGCCGCGACCCAATCTTTCCCTCCATCGAATGACAGCTCCACCGAGCGGACGCCGTATCCGCCGCCGCCGAAGGCGATTCCCCTGAAGGTATATCCGGTTTTCACCGTATTATACGGACCGGGGGCCTCAATTCGAGACGTCACCTTGATCGTCGCCGTGTCGGTCCATCCCTTCTGCTGCCAGTACCCCTTAAAATCTTCATCGACCAGATCGATCCTTCTCAACCACTTCACATTTTTGATTCCATATAATCCGGGGACCACAGCGCGGAGAGGATAACCATGCTCCTTTGGCAAGGTCTCCCCATTCATTTGATAGGCGAGAAAGACGTCGAAATTGAGCGCTCGATCGAGGGTGATTCCGTCGGAGTAGGCATCGGCGCCGAACATTGCCACGTCGATCACCCCCGGTTTGGGCCGGCATTCATCGATCAATTCTTTGAGAGGGATTCCCTTCCAGACCGCGTTGCTGATCAGGTCGCCCGCCACCTCGTTGTCGATGCACTCCAGGGTGACCATCTTCTCAACCGAGGGGCGGGCGAGGATCTCTTCGTAGGTCAGCCGCAACGGCCGCTCGACCTTTCCAGTGATTTCAAGGGCCCAATCGACGGCGTCGATTTGGGGGGGCTTCGCGTAGTTGACGACGTAGAACTGTTCATTGGGGGTGATAAATGGGGTCTCCTTGGCAGGAAGGGCCAGGAATTTTTTCATCAGAAAGGTGGTTGCTTCTGCCTTTCTTGTGAACAGGGTGGAGAAAATGCCGAGACCGGCATAGCGGAGAAAATTTCGGCGATCGAAGAGATTCATGGCGCGATTATAGCGGGAGCGTGGATGAATTTCAACGGCGCGAATCGGCGTGTTGATCTTTCCTCGGGTGACCGGTATAATACCCCGTTTTTTATCAACAGCGAGGGATCGTAGAGATGCGGATCGATGGAAGAAAAAAGAACCAACTCCGGCCGCTGAAGATCACACGGAATTATATCAAACATGCGGAAGGGGCGGTCCTGATTGAGATGGGGGAGACGAAGGTGATCTGCACCGCGACGGTCGAGGAGCGCGTTCCTCCCTTTCTGCGCGATCAGAAAAAGGGATGGGTGACGGCGGAGTACGCCATGCTTCCCCGCTCTACGAAAGAGCGGATTTCGCGGGAATCGGCAAGGGGGAAGATCGGGGGACGGACCCACGAAATCCAACGCTTGATCGGCCGATCACTCCGCTCCGTCGTAGACACGACCGCCTTGGGGGAGCGGACCATCTGGATCGATTGCGATGTCATCCAGGCCGACGGCGGAACTCGGACTGCGTCGATTACCGGTTCGTTCATCGCCCTCGTCGATGCTTGCCGATTTCTCCGGAACCAGAAGAAGATCAAGACGATGCCGATTCGAGATTACCTGGCGGCGATCAGCGTCGGGAAGGTCGGGGGGGAGCTGTTCCTCGATCTGAACTACCCCGAAGACTCCAAGGCGGAGGTCGATCTGAACGTCGTGATGACCGGAAACGGGAGATTTGTCGAAGTCCAGGGGACGGCGGAGCAGGAACCGTTCCATAAAAAGGAACTCGACGGTCTCTTGAAGCTCGCGGCCGTCGGGATTAAAAAGTTGATCACCGGTCAGAGGAAGCAGATCGGGGAGTTGACCGAATGATTTTGGTCCTTGCCACCGAGAACCGGCACAAGGGGGAGGAGATCGCGTCGATCCTCCAGGGAGGGATGGAGATTGACCTCCGGACCCTGGCCGACTTTCCGAAGGTCGCGCTTCCGCCCGAAACCGGATCGTCCTATCGGGAGAATGCGACTCAGAAGGCATTGGCGGCGGCACGCGCGACCGGTCATTGGGCGATGGGGGACGACTCCGGCCTCGAAGTGACCGCACTCGGTGGGGCGCCGGGGCTTTATTCCGCCCGGTTCGCGGGGGAGGGGGTCACCTATGCCGACAATCGGAAGAAGCTTCTCGATCTCTTGGGAACGCTTCCGGATGAGGAGCGGTCGGCCCGATTCGTCTGTACGATTGCGGTGGCCGATTCGATTGGCCGGGCCTGCACGGTCGAAGGGATTTGCAATGGGAGGATCACCCGGGTTGATACCGGGGTGGGCGGGTTCGGGTATGACCCGATCTTTTTTGTCCCGGAATTTGGGAAGACCTTCGCCGAGCTTTCTCAGGAAGAAAAAAATAAGATCAGCCACCGGGGACAGGCCATTCGGGCGATGATTCCGATTTTAAAGAAAATGCTCTCTTGAACAAATCGTCCCGATCGCGTATCTTTATTTCATATTCGGGGTGTGGCGCAGCCTGGTAGCGCACCTGCTTTGGGAGCAGGGAGTCGGAGGTTCAAATCCTCTCACCCCGACCAGACTCATTAAAGTTTCCCCCTCATGCGCCTGTAGCTCAAACGGATAGAGCAACAGCCTTCTAAGCTGTCGGTTGGGGGTTCAATTCCCTCCAGGCGCGCCATCTATTTCTTCCCTTGAAAATTTCTTAAAGCTGGGGTAGAGCAACCGGGTGCTCTACCCCAGCTCTTAACATGCGTCTCCCTCCATTGTGGATAATCGGCTCTTTGTGGAGGCGGTGTTGGTGCCCAAGCCCAGGGTCAACCTGACGCGCTTCCAGGGTGGATGATTTCCCCGGCAGATGACACGTGAGATATCCCTATGGAAACCTCAGCCATGAACCACAGACTTGTTACCATCGCCTCCTCTCTGCCGCTGCGGAATTTCGTCAGTCATTACTGGTTGAGCCTCGACAACCCCGACTTGACACATGCAGTGTTGCCGGACGGCATGGTTGACCTTGTCATCAAGGTTTGTGGCGCAACGGCCCGGAGCTGGGTCTATGGCACGACGACAATTCGAACAGATTTACGTCTTGAGCAGGGAAGTCATTATCTCGGCATTCGCTTCAAACCCGGCCAAAGCCGCCACTTCGTGAGCGTGGCCGCGCATGAACTCACCGATGCCCGCGAGCCTTCACAAGGGCTACTCTTGTTTACACTGAACGACGTGCCGGAAAACATCGCCCGCGGTGACCTATTTTTACGACTCGACAAAGTATTGGAATGTCATGTCGCCCGGCATCAACCCACCCGCGCCAGAATCGATGATGTCATCTCCTTGATTGAGATGACCCACGGCGCCACCCGCATCCACGAAGCCGCTGCGTTGTTCGGCAAGAGCCGCCGCCAGTTTGAGCGCGTGTTCCTCGAAACGGTCGGTGTTTCCGCGAAGTTTTTCTCGCTGATAACACGCTTTCGCCATGCTTCAGACCTCCTTGCACGGTCGTCCGCATCGTTGGCTGGCATCGCTGCGGAGGCGGGCTACACCGATCAGAGCCACATGACCCATGCGTTCAGACGCCTCGCCAGCATGTCACCGGCGATGTATGCGCGAAGCGATGTCGCATTTTTACAAGACCGATCGGCTTCCAGTCGATATCATGATCACTCCGATGAACCTCAGCAAGGAGATGTCAAATGAAACTTTGGTCTGGCGTGGTGACTGAAAAGGTTCAAGAATGCAAGGATTACTATGTCCGGCTGTTCGGTTGCGAGGTGATCTACGAAGGGGAAGGAGGCTGGTTCGTGCTGCTTCGGCTCGGTGACAGCGAGATTGGCTTTATGAAAGCCAATCTCGAATCCCAAGCCAAAGTATTCCGCCCCGCATTTCAAGGTCAGGGAGTGTGGATCGCCGTGGACGTCGAGGACGTGGATACGGAATACCGGCGCATCCAAGCCTTGGGAGCACCGATCGAAGTCGCAATACGCGACGAGCCGTGGGGGGATCGCCATTTCGTTGTTGTTGACCCAAACGGTATTGGTATTGATGTCGTTCAGAGAAAAAAAACTTGACATAAGAAATGCGAACCTTCGGCAATGGGAGTGTCTTGCTGTGCTACGCCGATGGTCGGATGGGTTCAAAAGTTTCGGTAAAAGGGGGATGGGTGGGGTTGTCAACTGAAGTTAAACCGATCACGGATAAAGTCCTGGGCCTTACTCAAACAGCGAAGAGAGTTGAATTTGAAAATCTGGCAAAGAGGGGGTCAAGAGAATCGCGTTCGGTTCATTGGAAATTTCAGCCGCGCGGATGTAGCCCCTGTCACTCATCCGATAGACCTTCACCGTTTCGAGCTCTGGATCTACGATCCAGTATTCGGAGACGCCATGCTGTTCGTAAAGTTTACGTTTGATGAGTTCATCGATCTTGCGGCTGGTCTCCGAGATAATTTCAACCACAAGATCCAGCGCTCCCTGAACGTTCTTCTCGGTGATCATGGAGGAACGGCTGGAAGAGATGAAAAGAAGATCGGGCTGAACCACATCCAGATCAGACAGAATAACATCCATGGGCGCATCAAACACGTACCCCGCTTTCGTACGTCGTAGAAAGTCTTTAAAAAAATATAAAAGATTTCCGGATATCTTCTGATGTTTTGTGGAAGGGGATGGGGTTACGTAAGGATCTCCGTTAATAATCTCATGGCGCTTGCCGTCCTGGGGGAAGAGAAGATAGTCCTCGTAGGTGAAATTAATTTTATGGACCTGGGATGACATGAATTCCTCACTTTAATCAATGGTTCTTGGAAAGGAGAATAACAAGCACAAAAAGAAATGTCAAACCGAGTGGATCCTGAGCTTTCGACGCTCGGACCGCTGCATCTCATCATCCGCCTCGGCGGCGGGTGCCTGTCGGCGCCGTCACTCCGGCACGCTTGCCGGCATCGAGTTTTACCGTCTCCGTGTGCAGCCTCTCCGCATTGCTTTCGAGAAAATGCGCGATGACCGCCAGGTCGCGGTCGGAGTACTGCTCATAGAGGCGCGCGAGCGATTGGCGTGTCGATAGAAACAGTCGCCGCGCCTCCGCCACCTTTTCGGAAACCGGGGTGACCATCACCCGACGCCGGTCGGCCGGATCGTCGATCCGGCGCACCCACCCTTTGTCATCGAGCCGATCAAGGAGGTTGGTGACCGACGCCGTGGCGAGGCCGGTGTGCCGCGCGATCTCACCCGCGCTCATCGGCCCGAGGCGTTCGAGCACGCTCATCGTCTTGTAGTCGGTCGGGTTGAGATCGAGCATGCGTGCGAGGGTCGCATGGAAAAAGACGGTCGCGTCGCTGTGCTGGCGTCCGACCCCGGCCAGTTTTGCCAGCAGTTCCGTCCGCGCCGGGCGGGGTTTCGAATTTGTTCTTGACATGCATCACCTCCCGGGTCTAATATTACGGCATACCGAGATATTTGACAAGCCGTATTAACCCGTAATTGGGGGTTCGTCATGCCTTCTCTTTCCCTCCTCGCCTTCTCCGTCGCCCTGTCGCTCATGAGTCTGGGCCGAGGCTTTTATGAGATTTTCGTGGTGGACCCGGTCAGCCACACCGTCATGCGGATCTGGTCCGCGTTCGACTTTATTCCCAAGGCACTCGCGTTCGAGCGCGCCGAGACTTCGGCGATCACGGAAAGGGCGGCGCGTGCCTGGACGCGCCGTAGCCGGTGGCGGCTGCCGCTCGATTTCCTTACATATTCCTTACATAAATCGTCTTCGGCCTGTCGATTTCATGCCCCCTCGTTCGACCAAGGAGGGAATCCCCGGCTGCAACCTCAACCAAAGGAGATACGACCATGAGATTCATGATCATCGTCAAGGCCGACAAGAACTCGGAAGCGGGCGTCATGCCGGACAAAAAGATGCTGACCGAGATGGGGAAGTACAATGAGGAACTGGTGAAAGCCGGCGTGATGCTCGCGGGCGAAGGGCTCCACCCCAGTTCCAAGGGCGTGCGCGTCCGGTTACCCAGCCGATGGTGATTGACGGACCGTTCAGCGAGACCAAGGAGTTGATCGCCGGTTTCTGGCTGTGGCAGGTGAATTCGCCGGCGGAGGCGATTGAGTGGCTGAAGCGCGCCCCGTTCGACGGCGGCGCCGAGGTCGAAATCCGTCAGGTGTTCGAAGCCGATGACTTCGGCGCCGAGTTCACGCCGGAGCTCAGGGAACAGGAGGAGCGCTTGCGTGCGCGGATCGCCAAGGAGAGCTAAAGAAAGTTGATCCTCCGGTACTTCCATCAATCACGGATCGCCGCCATGCAACCGATGCTCGACTTACACCCACTTGCCATCGCCGCGCGCGGTCTCGTCAAGTCGTTCGGCGCGGTGCGCGCGGTGGACGGCATCGATCTCGACGTACCGCGCGGGATGATCTTCGGCCTCCTCGGTCCCAACGGGGCAGGCAAAACCACGCTGCTGCGCATGCTCGCGACGTTGTTGAAACCCGATGCCGGATCGGCGCGGGTCATGGGCCATGATCTCGTGGCCGCGCCGCACGATGTGCGCAAATCGATCGCGATGACCGGACAGTTTGCGTCGCTTGACGAGGACCTGACCGGGCGTGAAAACCTGATATTGCTCGCCAAGCTCTGGGGGTTTCGCGGCCGCGCGGCGGCGCGCGCCGACCAGTTACTCGACGCGTTCGAACTCACCGACGCGGCGCGCCGTCAGGTGAAAGATTACTCCGGCGGTATGCGCCGCCGGCTCGACATCGCGGCCTCCCTGGTGGTGACACCGTCGATCCTGTTTCTCGACGAGCCGACCACCGGCCTCGATCCCAATGCGCGTAAGAGTGTGTGGCGCCTGATCCGCGCACTCGCTGGTCAGGGGGTGACGATTCTCCTCACGACGCAATATTTGGAGGAAGCGGACCAATTGGCGGCGCGCATCGCCGTGATCGATCACGGCAAGAAGATCGCTGAGGGGACAAGCCGCGAGCTGAAGGGGGCAACCGGATCGAGATTCCTGCATGTCATGCTCGCGGATCCGGCCCGGATCGACGCCGCCGCGCGCCTGCTTGAACAGCATTTGGGCGGCGGCGCTCACCGCAACGCGGAAAGCGCCACGTTGTCGATCCAGACGAATTCACCCCGGCAGGCCAACGTGGCGCTGGCCGCGTTGACGGCGGCCGGAATTCCCGTCGACGGTTTCTCCATGGCCGCGCCGAGCCTGGATGAGGTTTTCTTTGCGTTGACCGGGCGCGGCGTCGAGAACGCACCCTGCTCGGGAGAACAGTGATGAACACCGACCTCGTCACAGCCGTCATCCAGGCGGATCGCCCAGCCAAGCCGGGCGCGCTCTCCAACGCGCTCGCGTTCGGTTGGCGCGCGACGCTCAAATTCAAGCATGTACCTGAGCAGATGTTCGATCTGGTGATGACGCCGATCATGTTCACGCTGCTGTTCACCTTCGTGTTCGGCGGCGCACTGGCGGGCTCCACGCAACAGTACGTTCAGCTCTTTCTGCCGGGCATTCTGGTGCAAACAGTGGTGTTCAATTCCGTTTACTCCGGGATTGGCCTGAGCACCGACCTGGGCAAGGGCCTGTTCGACCGGTTCCGCTCGCTGCCGATCTGGTCGCTCGCGCCCTTCGCGGGGCTGATGGTGGGCGATGTACTGCGCCATCTCATCGCGTCGCTCATTATCCTATCCATCGGCATGCTACTTGGTTACCGGCCGGAGACCGGCCCCATCGGCGTGCTCGCCGCCTTCGCGCTGCTGCTTGTGATCGGCTTCGGCATCGGTTGGGTGTTCCTGGTGCTCGGTCTTATCATGCGCACGCCCAACACCGTGATGACGATGGGATTCACCGGCATCATGCCGCTCGTGTTCGCGTCGAACATCATGGTCGATCCGGCCACGATGCCTGGCTGGTTGCGTGTTTTCGTCGAGGTGAATCCGGTGTCGCTGATGACGACGGCCATGCGCGGTCTGATGAACGGCGGCGCGACCTGGGTGGAACTCGGTCTTGCGCTGCTCGCTCCGTTGCTGTTGACGATCGTGTTGGCGCCCGTGACGTTGTGGCTTTACCGGCGGCGGTAGCGGCCACAACCGGGCGCCGTGGCAAAGCCGGCTCGCGAGGCAAACATCTTCACACCCCTCGTTCGGCAAAGGAGGGAATCCCGGTTCAGCCGGTCCAAAGGGTTGGAAGCCCCAAGTGTAACTTCATTTCGCGCGATCATTGGATGCAGTTGTAAAAGGTCGAAAACCACCAGATTTGTCATTACTGAGCTAAGAATCTTGTATTCTTAAGCAGAGCAGAATCGTTCCTGACAGGCGGCTGTCACCGACCTGGGGTAATCTCCCTCATTGCAAGAACGAGAAGCGGTATTAGTGAGAGACCCTTCACTTTGTTCAGAGTGACAAATAGATTCTGTATTGAAAAGATCTACGTTTTTTACGTAGATCTTTTCAATACCCGTGAACGAAGAGCGTGTTGAGGGGGAGGCTCTATCCGGCTTTGCGGGAGGAACGGCACCGCTCAGATTGCACGGGCCAATAGCGATGTTCTAGTCACAACTTCTGTTACATGGCGTTCGTGGTAAGCTTGTCGAACCATGAACGCCATGCATTGAAATAGTTCACCCTTCGACAAGCTCAGGGTGAACGGGAAAGGAGAACACCCATGAAGAATACAAGGTCCTTCCAGGAAGGGCGTGGCGACCGGGAAGGGGTCTGGAAGAGACTCCGTTGGGTCATTCTCGGAGTGGTGATCGTCCTGCCGATTGCCGGCGGCCTCATCGGGATGAAGGTGCTCCAGTTCAGAGCGATGGGGGCCGCCGCCGCCCAACAGGTCATGCCGCCGGAGCGGGTCAACGTCGCAGAGGTGCGCGAAGAACAGTGGCAGCCGCGCGTTTCCTCCTTTGGAACGGTCATGGCCGTTCAGGGAACGGTGGTCAGCGCCGAAGCCGAGGGACTCGTGCGCGAGATCGCGTTCGAGGCAGGGTCGGTGGTGAAGGCCGGCGATCTGCTGGCGCAACTCGACGCCGATGTCGAGCAGGCTCAGTTGCGTGCGGCCGAAGCGGCGGCTGAATTGGCGCGCCTCTCCTTCAAACGTGCCAAAGAGCTCGTCGAAAGCGAAGGGATCTCCCGGGCTGGCTATGATTCGGCCGAAAACAATCTCAAGCAGGCCGATGCCCAATTGGACAACATCCGTGCGGTGATCGCCAAAAAAACCGTGCGTGCACCTTTCTCCGGCAAACTCGGCATCCGACAGATCAGCGTCGGGCAGCTTCTCCAAAGAGGGAGCCCGGTGGTGTCGCTCCAGTCCCTCGATCCCGTTTACGTCGAGTTCTCATTGCCGCAGAAGCAACTGAGTGACCTGGTCGAAGGGCTGAAAGTGGCCGTGTCGTCCGACACCTTCCCGGGGCGACCGTTCGAGGGGAGGATTACAGCGGTGAATCCGGAGATCGATCCCGCGACGAGAAACGTCCGCGTCCAGGCGACATTGGCCAACCCCGGCGGACGGCTGCGGCCCGGCATGTTCGTCTCGGTCGATCTGATTCTCGCCCGGTCGGAAAAGGTGTTGTTCATTCCGGCGACCGCAGTGCTTCACGCCCCTTTTGGCGACTCCGTCTTCGTCATCGAAGAGGGGCCGGCCGGTCCGGGCGGAGTGAAACCGCTTGTTGTACGGCAGCAGTTTGTCCGCCTCGGCGCGCGACAGGGGGATTTTGTTGTCGCGACCGAAGGCCTTAAAATCGGCGAGAGAGTCGTCTCCACCGGCGTCTTCAAGCTTCGGCCCGGGCTCTCCGTGGTCATCGACAACGCGCTGGCTCCCCCTTTCACATTGGCGCCGAAACCCAATAACAGCTAAAGGACCCATTCATGAAAGCCTTTACCGACATTTTTGTGCGCCGTCCGGTCCTGGCGATTGTGGTCAATATTCTGATCATCATCGCCGGCCTGCAGGCCTGGAAGACACTCAGCATCCGTCAATATCCTCGAAGTGAAAACGCTTCCGTCACGGTTGCGACCGTCTATATCGGCGCGAGCGCCGACGTGGTGCGTGGGTTCGTCACCACGGCGATCGAGCGTTCGATCGCCTCCGCGGACGGCATCGATTACGTGGAATCGAAAAGTCTCCTTGGCCTCTCCCTCGTCACCGCCCGCCTAAAACTCAATTACGACCCCACCCGCGCGCTCGCCGACATCACCGCAAAGGTGAACCAGGTTCGCAACGAGCTGCCGGCGGAGGCGGAGGTCCCTTCCATCAGTGTGCAGTCGGCCGACTCGGAGTTCGCGGCCGCTTACCTGAGCTTTGCGTCGGACGTACTGACGCAGAGTGAAATCACCGATTACGTGGTGCGTGCAATTCAACCCCGCCTGGCTTCGCTCGCGGGGGTACAGAAAGCGGAGTTGATCGGCCCGCGCACCTTCGGGATGCGGGTCTGGTTGAAGTCGGCACAGATGGCGGCATTGAGCGTCAGCCCCGCGCAGATCCGCGCCGCGCTTGCGGCGAATAACTATCTCGCCGCCATCGGCAACACGAAAGGGGCGTTCGTTCAGGTCAATCTGACCGCCAACACCGACCTGCACACCGTGGAGCAGTTCAAACAGCTCGTCATCCGGCGGGAGAACGACACCATCATCCGGCTACAGGATGTCGCCGACGTCGAGATGGGCGCGGAGGACTACGACACGGAGGTCCGTTTTAGCGGGCAGACCGCGATCTTCATCGGAATGTTTCCGCTCCCCCATGCCAACACCATCGACGTGGTCAAACGGGTCCGCGCGGAGCTCGATTCAATCCGGCGCGATCTGCCGAAGGGTTTAGAGGCGACCGTCGCCTATGATGCTTCCGAGTATATCAGCAGCGCCATTCACGAAGTGCTCCGCACCCTGACCGAAACGTTAATCATCGTTGTGATTGTGATCTTTTTCTTCCTCGGTTCCTTCCGATCGGCGCTTGTGCCGATCCTCGCCATCCCGGTCTCGCTCATCGGCAGCGTCTTTATAATGCAATCGTTCGGATTCACGCTCAACCTGCTCACGCTGCTGGCGATCGTGCTGTCGGTCGGTCTGGTCGTGGACGACGCCATCGTCGTGGTCGAAAATGTCGAACGCCACCTGCGCGAAGGCCGCACGCCGTTTCAGGCCGCGCTGGTCGGAGCGCGCGAACTGATCGGGCCGGTGATCGCCATGACGATCACGCTGGCCGCGGTCTATACGCCGATCGGCCTGCAAGGGGGCTTCACGGGGGCGCTGTTTCGGGAGTTCGCGCTTACCCTCGCGGGAGCCGTCACGATTTCCGGCATCGTGGCGTTGACCCTGTCGCCGATGATGGCGGCGAAGCTGCTCCGCAGCGCGGAGCAGGAAGAGCGCGGCTTCGCCGGTTGGATCAATCACCATTTCGACCGTCTGCGCCAGGCGTATGGGGGGATGCTCGACCATACGATGCGGGCCCGTCCTGCGGTCTATACCGTCTGGATCGCCCTCAGCCTGCTGACCTTTCCGATGTACCTCTTTTCACCCAAAGAGCTTGCGCCGGTGGAGGACCAAGGGTTCATGTTCGGCATCATCAACAACGCGGCGAATG
>CAZOFJ010000034.1:0-35633 GCA_964579005.1 uncultured Nitrospirota bacterium | reverse complement strand
CAGAGAAGGATGTTTGCGCAGGCGCGCTTGGATGCTGGTTTTCTCATCCGCAGAGTAAAGGTCTATGATCCGTCCGGCCTTTTTTCCGAATTGTGGATCACGTGGGAACAGCCAGCTCCGGTGACGCCAAGGACGGATGGCATCTTGTGTCAGCCAGCACCACAGTGTGGTTCTGCTGATGCTGGCGACAAGGCCTTGTTGAAGCACTTCTCGCTTTATTTCCGAGAGACTGAAGCGAGAGAGGGGAAGTCCCCGCTGATGAGGGATCTGACATGCCAGGGCCTTGACCTCAGCGACGGCGCTGGGGGAGAAAGCGGGCGGGCCGCCCGCATCGGGGTTGCTCCATAAGACCGGGCAGTCGCTCCTCGAAGAAACGCTTGCGCCACTTGCTGACAATCTGGCGTGGCGTATCAAGGCGCGAAGCGATGACATCGTTGGAGAGTCCCTGGGCGGCCAGTAAGATGACCTTTGCGCGGACAACGTCTCTATACGGTAAGGTGTACTTTCTGGCTCTCGATTCCAGTTCCACTCGTTCAGCATGGGATAACTCGATGATGTACGGGCTCTCTCTTGGCATGCTACGGCACCTCCTCTCTCGGAGGAGTCTAACAAATAGCGCCAAATAGCGCCAAATAGCGCCAAATAGCGCCAAATAGCGCCAAATAGCGCAAGAATTATACGTCAGCATATTTATTAAACAGGGTACTTAGTTTAGGACATTCTCGCTCCTCGAGGCCAGGAATGAATTCTATCCAGAGTTATTTGGCGGTCTTCATTTTGCTTTCACATCAGGAATTTTCAGATGAACAGGCGCATTGTATCCGATCGTCGGATCTGCGGGGGGAGAACCCTGTATTCGTGGGACGCGCATTTCAATGTAGGTGATCCTCAGTCACCTTTGGTTCGAACTCAGTAAGCAAGCGCTTCGGGAGGGTGCCTACCGAGTGGCCAGGCGGCTTTATGTGGATTCTCGGTTCTGGAAACGAGGTCAACACCGTCTCTCCTCCTCCGTTTGGATCTAAAGCTTATCAGGCCGAAGTACAAGAAATGATCGATGTCCCGCCAGTCTGACACCGGAGCAGAAGGCGATTTCCGATTTTTGGGCGGATGGCGGGGGGGACCGTCACCCCGCCCGGCCATTGGCTCCAGATCGCCGGGGAGATCGTCGACCAAGCCTATCAAACCGATCCCGCCCCGTGCCGCCCGCGCCCTGTCCCTGACCGGCTTTCAGCC
The DNA here is from genome assembly GCA_964579005.1 of uncultured Nitrospirota bacterium. GTDB lineage: Bacteria > Nitrospirota > Nitrospiria > SBBL01 > Manganitrophaceae > CAZOFJ01. The sequence continues at coordinate 34,400 of CAZOFJ010000034.1, read as the reverse complement.
TTACCTCCGGACACCGCTCTTTCCCAGTTACCCGTCCGGACACGCGACCCTGTCTGGCACTGTCTCGGAGGTTCTGGCTTCCAGGAACTTAGAAAGATGGTGGAAGAGGCCGCGATGTCACGTCTGTATGGGGGGATTCATTTCTAAAGCGACAACAATAACGGCCTGGTCCTCGGCAGGGAAATCGGTCGGCGCGTGGTCGATTACGCCAGGTAGACCTTGTCCCGACCCATCACCTTGGCCTTGTACATCGCCTGGTCGGCGAGGCGGATCAGATCGGTTTTATTTTTGGCGTGTTCTGGAAATCCGGCGATTCCGAAGCTGGCTGAGAGGTGAAGCGACAGGCCTTCTTTTTTGAGGAATTCATGGGAACGGAGGGTGTTTCGAATCCGTTGAGCGAGCCGGGAGGCGGCGCCCGCGTCGGTTTCGGGAAGGACCACGACGAATTCGTCTCCGCCGTACCGGGCAATAATATCAATTTCCCGTAGACTTTTCCGGAGGAGGTGGGCGACTTCTATTAAGACCTGGCTTCCCATCAAATGCCCGTGCTGATCGTTCACCAGTTTGAAGTGATCCATGTCGAGAAAGATGAGGGAGAGCGAGGAGCCGTACCGCTGCGAGCGCTTGATTTCGATACTCAACGCTTGATCGAGAAAACGAAAATTATAAAGGCGGGTGAGGTCGTCGGTCGTCGCCAGATCGGACATTTTTTGGTAGAGCGACGATCTTTCGATTGCAAGGGCCGCCTGATCGACCAGTTTCATCAGGAGGTCGAGATCGTACTGTTCGAACGGCTTCCGCGTGTTGCGATTGATCATCTGGAGGATGCCGATGACCCGCTTCTTGCTGAGGATTGGGACGGAGAGGACCGACTTCGCTCCGGTATGAGGGAAAAAATCCCGCCGATGGAACCGGGTTTCTTTTGAAAAATCGTTGATCACAAGAGGAACCCCCTTTTGTGCCACCCATCCGATGGGGCCCTCGCTTGATTTATATCGAACCCGCTTCATCGATCCGGTGGAGATCCCTTTCGCCAGCTCGAAATAGAACTCCTCCCGTTCCCCATCGTTTAAAAGAAGGGACCACGCATCGCACCGAACCATCTTTTGGGCTGTTCCCATGATGACACGGAGAATCTTTTTGAGTTCAAGGGTTGAAGTGAGGGCTTTCCCGACGTCGATAAAATAAGAGAGCTCTTTTGTTTTCTGGCGGAGTGCCCGTTTGAGAAGGGTGTTTTCTTGGAGGAGACCGGTTTGGAGTTCTGTGGCACGGGAGGTTTTCTTTTTCTCTTTGACGATCTTTTTCAACCTTATCTTCCGTGACACTTCTTGAACTTTTTCCCGCTTCCGCAGGAACAGAGATCGTTTCTTCCTATTTTCTTTTCCGATCGTTGGACCGTCCCAATGGGTGTCGACTCTCCCCGGTTGAAGTGCATTTCCTGCGGTTTGGGGGGAGGCGCCACGATCGGGCGGTTTTCCTCTTTCATCACCTGAACGCGGAAAAGGTGTTCGATGGTGTCGTGTTTGATCCGGTCGATCATTGCCGAGAACATCTCGAACCCTTCTCTTTTGTACTCGCTCAAGGGATCTTTTTGTCCATAGCCGCGAAGGCCGATCCCTTCCTTGAGATAGTCCATCGCGAGGAGATGGTCTTTCCACTGGGTGTCGATCATTCTGAGAAAGACCTGACGCTCCAGGTAGCGCATTAGCTCAGTGCCGATTTCTCCTTCCTTCTTTTGGTACGACTCTTGAGCGAGGCGGAGGAGTTCTTCTTTCAGCGCATCCCTTCCGATCGTAGGGATTCCGAGGGCCTCTTTTGTTATGGAGAGATTGAATTGGTGGGAGAAGGCTTCCTGAAGCCCATCTGCATCCCATTCCTCCGGATGAGAGGTTTCCGGACAGTAGGAATCACATAGGGTGTCGACCTCTTCTTCGATCATTTCCTGAAGATCGGTTTGGATCCCTTCTCCCGAGAGGATCTCGCGTCTTCGGCTGTAGATGACGGTTCTTTGTTTATTCATCACATCATCGTATTCAAGGAGCTGTTTTCGGATATCGAAGTTATGCCCTTCCACCCGTTTCTGGGCGTTTTCGATGGCGCGGGTGACCATTCGATGCTCGATCGGCACCCCTTCTTCCATGCCGAGGCGCGCCATCAGGTTGGAGATCCGGTCCGATCCAAAGATCCGGAGAAGGTCGTCTTCCAGAGACAAATAAAACCGCGATGAACCGGGGTCGCCCTGCCGTCCGGAGCGGCCGCGAAGCTGGTTATCGATCCGGCGCGACTCATGGCGTTCGGTGCCGATGATATGAAGGCCGCCCAAGGCAATGACCTCTTCCTTCTCCTTTTCGCAGAGCGACGTAATCTGTCTCTTCGCCGCCTCCAATGCCTCCGGCGTGGCGTCTGGATGCTGTGCCCGGTACTGTTTAAAGAGAAAATCGGGATTTCCGCCCAGGAGGATGTCGGTTCCCCGTCCGGCCATGTTCGTCGCGATTGTGACTGCCCCTTTCCGTCCCGCCTGCGCGACGATCTCCGCCTCTTTTTCGTGGTATTTCGCGTTTAAGACCGCGTGTGGGATCCCTTTTCGCTTGAGCTGGGCGGCGAGATGTTCCGACTTTTCGATCGAGATGGTTCCAACCAAGGTGGGATGTCCCGTCTTATTCAGTTCGATGATCTCCTCCGCGATCGCGGAGAACTTCTCCTGTTCGGTTCGGTAGATGACGTCGGAGTAATCCTTCCGGATCATTTGACGGTTGGGTGGAACAAGGGTGACTTCGAGGTTATAGATTTTTGAAAACTCAGGTGCCTCGGTATCTGCTGTTCCGGTCATCCCGGCAAGTTTTTTATAGAGGCGGAAATAGTTTTGGAAGGTGATGGTGGCAAGGGTCTGATTCTCGCTGGCGATCTTGACCCCTTCTTTTGCTTCAACCGCCTGATGAAGGCCGTCGCTCCATCGGCGCCCCGGCATCAGCCGCCCGGTAAACTCGTCGACGATGAGGACTTCTCCGTCTTTGACCACATAATCGACATCCCGTTTATAAAGGGTGTGCGCCTTGAGCGATTGAAGGACATGATGGACCAACGTCATATTCGAGATGTCGTAAAGATTTTCCACGCCGAGCAATTTTTCGACCCGGGCGTTTCCCTCTTCGGTGAGCGAGACGGTTTTGGTTTTTTCCTCGATCGTATAATCCCGCTCCTTTTGGAGGGAGGGGATGATCAGATTGACCCGATAATAGAGTTCGGTCGATTCTTCGGACGGCCCTGAAATGATCAGCGGTGTCCTTGCCTCATCGATTAAGATGCTGTCGACCTCATCAACGATGGCATAGTTAAGCTCCCGTTGGACGAAGTTTTGCGGGTCGAACTTCATATTATCGCGGAGATAGTCGAATCCGAACTCGTTGTTCGTGCCGTATGTGATATCCGAGCCGTAGGCGATCTGCCGTTCCCGATCAGTGGCATCATGCTGGATGATGCCGACGGTGAGGCCCAAGAATTGATAAAGCTCTCCCATCCATTGGGAGTCTCTTTTTGCAAGATAGTCGTTGACCGTCACGACATGGACCCCGCGTCCGGTCAGGGCGTTTAAGTAGGCGGGCAATGTTGCGACCAACGTCTTCCCTTCGCCGGTTTTCATCTCGGAGATAGTCCCTTCATGAAGGACGATTCCTCCTAAGACTTGAACGTCGAAGTGACGCATTCCGAGCACCCTTTTCGAAGCCTCCCGGACGACGGCGAAGGCTTCGGGAAGGAGGTCATCCATCCGTTGTAATAGCGCTTCATCGGTCTCTGCTCCTTCGGCGAGTTGTTTTCGAAAGAGCGCCGTTTTTTCACGTAACCCCTCATCCGAGAGGGAGGAGACGGAATTTTCCATCTCGTTCACCTTGGCTACGATCGGCCAGAGCCGTTTTAGCTCTCGATCATTTTTGCTCCCGACGAGCTTTTTTAGAATTGTCCCAAACATGTGTGTTTTCCAGACAGAAGGAGAGGATTCCAAAATCCCGATTTAGAAAATCAAATCGGGATTTAAACTGACCATCCATCCCGAAATGCGGTGTTCTCGGCGATTTTGCTCCTCACCGTACAGGTACAGTACGCTTGCGTCGCGAAATCGCCTGCGGTCTAGTCTTTCGGGCGTCTTGTCAGTTCCCCCAAAATCCTAAATCGGATTTTGGGGGAGTTTAAAGTGCCCTGATTATATCACAGAAGGTTTTTTCTTACTACTTCTTGGATCGGTTGGTGATCTGAAGTTACTTTATATGGAACGGTTTCGGTAAAAAAAACCCCGACAAGAATACCTTGTCGGGGTTGAATGGTTTGGGCGGTACTCTTTAGCCGGCACTTGCCGCAGTGACGTTCGCCGCCTGCGGTCCTTTTTCCCCCTGAACCACCTCAAATTCAACCAGCTGCCCTTCCGTTAAAGTTTTAAAACCATCCCCCTTAATGGCAGAGAAATGGACAAAAACATCTCCTCCCCCTTCCCTCTCGATAAAACCGTACCCTTTTTTTTCATTAAACCACTTGACCTTCCCTTTCACCGCCATCTGACCTCAAACCCTCCTTCTGCCTGCCTTCACTCACCTTACCGGTCAATATAAGACAGGGTGTTGATAATTCAGAGAGGGCCCGCGCAGTCCCTCTCCCTCGATTTAAAGAGAAGGAACGCCCCTCTCCTTAAAAGTTTTAGTTGAGGATGTATCTTGTCGGATTGATCGGTACGTCATTCACATAAATTTCATAATGGAGGTGAGGGCCGGTCGAAAGGCCGGTGCTGCCTACATATGCAATGATGTCTCCACGCTTTACTTTATCACCGACCTTCACTGCGGCTTTTGCAAGATGGCCGTAATAGGTAATGATGCCGTAACCATGATTCACTTTCATGAGTTTCCCGAGACCACTGTCGAAACCGGTATAACTGACTACTCCTGCAGCCGGTGCAACCACCGGAGTATCCTGGCGGGCGGCGATGTCGATTCCACGATGCACGCTCACCCTTCCCGTGAAGGGTGAAACCCGATTTCCAAAACCGGAGGTCAACCACCCCGTGGTGGGCCAGATCGACGGGGTGGATGCCCAAATCGATTGACGACCTTTGACGGCCTCCGTCAACTCTTCAAAGCTTTTTTCTTGCGCGACGGCATTTGCCTGGAGATTTCCCAGGTCGCTTTGAAGTGAGGTGAGTAATTTCGGTGTGTCGGCGGCAAAGGGGGTTACTTCTTGCTGGCCGCCCTGTCCCATCACCCCGACATCTTTCCTCGGTCCGATATCGGTGATGAGCCGTAGCTTTTGATCAAGCTCGATCAGACGGTTCATCTGTTGTTTTAAATCGTCGATCGTCGACAAAAAGCTTTGAATTTGAATCTTTTGCGTTTTGGCTTCTTTTCGTAAATCTTTTAGCTCGGTGATCTGGCCAAGCATTAAGAAGTACTGGACGAAAAAGCCGCCCAGAACAAGAATAGAGATGGAAGAGAGCCAAAGGAGATATTTAAATGTCTTTTTATTAAGTGAAAAACGGTAGGGTTCTGATGTGGAACTTGGGAGGACAACCACCGTGTAGGAATCGCCATCTTTCCTCATCGGACCTCTCCTAAAAAGGTGGCCGGAAATGTATCACAGCCGAATTTATGTTGTCAAGCTTTCTTTGCCGGGGATACCATAAGGTAATAAATCGATCCCGGCATCGAACTAAATTTATCAGCTTTTGCCCCCTTGTCAAGGCGGAATATAGTGAAAATTTACCAGGGGACATTCACTACATTTGGCCTCTGTTTTGCGAGTTTTACAAAATCTCTTTCCCGTCTCTACGATCAGCGCATGATATTCATTAAAAATTTTCTGCTCATTCGGGAGGCGGTCCATGAAAAACCGCTGGACCTGGTTGTAGTCGGCCTGTTCATCGATCAGAAGATGACGGGAGAAGATCCGTCGGGTGTAAGCGTCAACGACAAAGAGGGGGAATCGACCGGCATAAAGCAGAATGGCGTCGGCGGTTTCCGGGCCAATGCCCCGGATGGCTAATAGTTCTTGGCGTAGTCTCGTAGGATTTTCCGAGAACATTCGGTCGAGTGAACCTCCGTATTGATGGACGATCCAGCCGACCAACGCCTTCAGCCGTTTTGCTTTGACACGATAAAAACCGCAGGGGCGGATCAGGGCGGCGAGTCTTTCGAGGGGGAGGTGATCGATCGCCTGCGGGGTCAGGAGGCCCTTCCGGCGAAGCGGGAGGAGCGCCTTTTCGACATTTTTCCAGGAAGTGCTCTGGGTCAGAACCGCTCCGACGATGATTTCGAAATCGCTTTCCGCCGGCCACCAATGTTGCGGCCCAAAATACTGATAAAGCCGGTCGTACATTTTAAAGATGTCTGATTCCATGAGGGCTTTCTTTCGGTCGGAAGAACAGTAAAGAGGGAATGTCTTTAATCGGATCGGGTGTTTTCGCCGATCCAATGAAGATAATCGGCAGACCCTTCAATCAACGGGAGGGCGATGATCTCCGGGACCGAGTAGGAGTGCTGTTTTTTAACCTCTTCGGCCAGTTTGGTGAAGCATCCCTTTCGGCTTTTTAAAATCATCAACGACTCTTGCTCGAATTGAATGTTCCCTTTCCAGGAGAAGATCGATGAGATCGGGGAGACGATGTTCACGCAAGCGGCCAGCTTTTGCTCGACGAGATTCCGTCCGATTTTTTCGGCTTCTTCCTTGGAGGGGGTGGTGATAAGGACGATGATCTCGTCCATCTGATCTCCCTGTCTGAGGGTTTCTGTCGATCCCGCCGACCTTCCTCTTTTACTGCTCTTGGACGGTTTGATCGGTTCCTTTATAAACGCTGGGGGTCAAGAAAATCAAGAGTTCGTTTTGCGTTTCGTTTTTGACCTGTTTTTTAAAGAGCCAGCCCAGGATCGGAATTTTCGAGAGCCAGGGGATCCCTTTTTCCGAAAAAGATTCGCTCCGGGTGTAAATTCCGCCGATCACGATTGTTTCATTGTTCCCGATCAGAAGGTCGGTCTCCGCTGTCCGGGTGGAGAGGGGGGGGATGTTCTGTACTTGGCGAGTAAAATCGGGATCTTTCTTCTCCGTTTTCACATGGATCAGAATCTGGTTGTCCGGTGTGATATGGGGCGTCACCGCCAATTCCAGTTTGGCGTTGATCGTGGTGACCCCCGTGGTTGCCGTGGCTCCGGGGGTCACCGATGTCGGGGAGGTCACCGTTGAGAGGATCGAGGTGGTCGGGATCAAGATTTCGGTGCCGCTTGAAATCTTTGCCTCTTTATTGTTGAGGGTGAGGATACGGGGGTTTGACAAGATCTTCCCCCGGCCGCTGTCCTCCATCGCGGAGAGTTGGAGATCGAGTTGCAGGGTCGATCCGACATTCCCAAATGAAAACCCGATCGCTCCTCCCGATCCGACTCCAACCGCGGCGGGAAGATTGACCATCAGATTGTTTCCGGAAAGGCCGACCCCGCCGGTCAAGGGGGGGGGCGTTGTGCCACCCGTTCCGCCGGTTCCGGTGGTGCTCCCCCTGGTTGCTCCCGTGACCTGGAATGTTCCCGCAGCCGTGTTCTCGGTCGCCTTCCCTCCCCATTGAACCCCCAATTCCCTCGCGAAGTTGGAGTTGACCTCGACGATCCGCGCTTCGATCATGACTTGGGGGGTCTTGCTGTCGAGTTCCCTAACCACCTCGCTTATTTTTTCCATATTCCAGGCGTAATCGCGGATGATCAGCGCGTTGGTCCGTCCGTCGATCATCAGGCTTCCTTTCTTCGTCAGAAGCCCCTTGATGCTTTCTTGTGTTTCTTTCACGTTGGCGAATCGGATCGGAACGATTTTCGTGATCAGGTCGGCCTCTCCTTCCGCGAGAGGGGATTTCATGATCCGGATGATTTCCCCTTCCCGAAGAGAGATCAGGTTATGCAGTTTCAGAATCGACCTGAGCGCCTCCTCAAACGTCACCTGACGGAAGCTGAGGGTTAACTTCCCTTCGACATCGTCGCCGATGATGATGTTGAAACGATTCTCCTGACCGAGTGCCCGGAGAACATCTTTTAGATCGGCATTTCGAAACTCCATGGAGAATCGGCTTTCTTCTCGTTTTAATGGGAGCTGTTCTTGGCCGCTCCCCTCCGGTTCTGTCTCTCCTCCGGCGAAGGGAGGGAAGGAGTTGAGGAAAAGAGACGCGAGCATGCAGATCAGAATTTGCTTGGATCGGTTCATGGAAGATCCTCCTTGCCGTATTTTATAAATGGCCGTCAGATCGGTTATTCCGACGAAAACGGCTCCACCCTCAATTCGATCTCTTTCGAACCGTCCTGCAAGATCACCCGGTCGGAGAGAATTTCCCGAACCGTCATCCCCTCAATCCGGTCTTTTTCCCGGACGATCTGATGGTTGATGATCGCCGTTCCTCCGTCCTCTTGATCGATGATCGCACTCAAAAAGAGCGGTTTGCCAGTTTCTTTCTCGATATTGTTTCCGGCGGTCTCTCCGGAAGGACGAGCGGGGAGGACGAAAGGGTCCCGCTCCCATTCAGTTGCACGGTGCCTCTCCTCTAGGAAGGGGCGGTTGACATCGATCAACGACCGCGTCTTCGAAGTAGATTCCTGCGCAAAGGAGGGGACCGCCGCCACGGTGGCGAATAAGAATGAGAAGAGGAGCCCCGTTTGCTTCATGGTCCCCCTTTTCGATAGATACGAAGCGACATCTCCGCAACCACTTCCGGACTTGTCTCCGGGGTTGATTCGATTTTGAGACGTTCGACGGCGATTGGGCCCGGAAGCCGTTCCAGGGCGAGAAGATAGTTCCCCAAATTAAAAAACCGGGAGCGGGTTGTGATGGTCAGCGGAAGGACCTCGTGGCTTTCTACTTTTTCGGCCGGAGCGGGATGGAGTTCGATCAATCGAACCTTCCGGAGTCGCGCCTGTCGGCCGAGTTCTTCCAAGATCATCGAGAGGGGGGCGTCCGTAAAGGGCGGTTCCGGTTCGGTGGAAGGGGTCGGATCGGTCCTTTCCGCCTCCTTTTTTGATTCTTGGGCTTCACGCATCAGGGCGGGGAGGGTGGAAGAGAGGGTCGAGACCTCTTCTTGTAAGCTCTTTTTTTGCAGGACGAGCCGCTTCCGCTCCGCGACCCGCGGCAACAAAAGCATGAAGATCAAGGCGTAGAAGGCCGCGCCGAGGGTGGTCACGAAGAGGAGCCGCTCACGGAGGGAAAGCCTTGACCAGTGAAATGGAGGGAGGGTGATCATTCGTTTTTCACCTCGTCCGCGCGAACGGTCTCTCTGAGACGGGTTTGAATTGAAAAATCGATCATGTTTTCCGTCGCGCCTTCGGTCGAATTTTGCCGTGAAAAATCAAGGGTGACATCTTGAAACAGGGGGGATTGTTCCAGGGAGGCGATCAGATCGGTCACCTTCTGTTGCGACACGGCGAAGCCGTCGAAGCGGATTCCCCCCGTGGTATTGTGATCGAATGTCGTCATCCAAGCCCCTTCCGGAACGATCCGGCTGACCTCCATCAATACTTTCGACCAGACGATCCGTTCCTTCAGGATCATCCGGGGCGTCAAGGAGGGTTTTTCCTCCGGAGGGGGGGGCTCTTTTGTCGCGCCGGAGGAGGTTAAGGCGGCGACCTGCTGCTGAAGCGCTTCCCGTTGCCGGAGGATTCCATCCACCTCCCCTTTCAGCAAGATCAACCTTTTTTCGTTCTGGAAGTAGAGCCCTCCCGATAAGAGAAGAATCGACCCGATCAAAACGGCGGTTGCCCCTTTCCGGCGCGGTGCACCGGTCTGGACGCTTCCTTCCAAAAGAAGAGGTTGAAATAGGTTGATCTGTTCTTTCATCCGAGCATTCCTTTGCAAGCCCTCTTCGTCCCTCCGGCGGGAAGGACGAGCGTTTACCGGTGCGAACGGAGCGCCAATCCGATCCCGCTCGAAAAGCGCGGGGCGATCGATCGGATCGATCCAAGCGACTCCGTTCCGATCAGCTCCTTGAACGGGTCGTCGATGACGATTTCCATGTCGAAGTAGTTTCCAACATAATCAGAGAAGCCCGGCAGAAGCGCGCCGCCCCCCATCAAAATCATCTTTTTGAAAATTCCCTCCCGGAATTGGGCCCGGTAGTAGTCGATCGAACGCTGGATTTCGACGATGAATCGATCGATCTCACTCTTGATGATCGACTGCGTCCCTTCTTCCGTGCCGATGCCCTTTTCCCGCTTCACCTTTTCCGCATCCTCATATGGAAGACTCATCTCCCGTTCGAGGCGACGGGTAATCTGATCTCCTCCCATCTCCAGCCGGCGGGTGAATCGAAGGATTCCCTCTTTAAGAATCGTCACATCGGTTTTGACGGCGCCCAGATCGATATAGATCAGGTTTCCAACGGGTGTTTTTCCATGATTCATCCGAACAGCGTTCAGCAAGGACAGGGGATTCACGTCGATCGCCACGATTTCAAGCCCCACCCGCTGCATCATCGCCCACTGTTCTCGGAGGTGCTTCTTTTCGGCGCCGACCAAGATCAGATCGTACCGCTTTGTCTCTTTTTCCTTCGTTCCGCCGGCGATGATGTAATCAAAAAGCATCTCCTCCACGGGGATCGACACCAGTTTTTTTGCCTCCCACCGGATTGCTTCATCCATTTCCGCTTTCGGCATCACCGGAAGGGTCAGGTAGCGGATCAAGGGAGCCGGGCCGGCGAAATTGATCACCGCCGTCGGCCGTTTTTTTTCGTGGATCAATTCTTCCAAGGCGGTGGCGATCTGTTCCTGCCTGAACTCCGGAGCGGTCGAGATTTCTTTTAGTCCGATGTCGAGAAGCTTCATCCCTTTCCGCGTCCGGCGGAGACGAACCGCCTTCACCGAACCGGCCCCGATGTCGATTCCCCAAAACGGTTTCTGAAACGGCAGCCAATTCATCGATTTGTCCCTTCCTCGACCTCGACCCCCGCCGTCATCTCTTCCAGTGCCTTTTCATGCGCGACCTTGTGTTTATATCCCTTCTGGAGATACTTCCAGACCAGCCTGATCTTCGTGAGGTCTTCCGGGCTGTATTCCCTCGCCTCCAGATCTCCCATCGGAATCCGCTTCGGTGTGATATATCCCTTTTGCTCCAGATAGTAGAGCTTGTGCCGGGGGATATCGATCGCTTGTAAAATTTCCGATGTTTTCATCTACCGATCAGTCCAAAGTGAGTAACAAATCTATTTTTCTAAAGTTCAAACAAGACCAAAAAGAAAGAGCCACTGTTTTAAGCCGCCTTTAATAGACCTCTTGCCAGTCACCGATCCGGAGGAAATTAGTGGGACGGATCAGAAACACTTCATTGAGTTGATTCCCGGTCGGCGAGGGAGAAAGCGACCAGACGGCTCCATTCCAGTGAAGGATTCTTCCTCCATTTCCGGCCGCCCAGCAGTTGTTTGTCGCCACACAGTAGACGCTGTTGAAGTTAACATTGGGAATGGTTGGAAAAGGACCCACACGCACCCATTCCGGTCCACCCGTCCAACGCGCAAACATCTCCCCACCAGATACATTCCCCACCGCCCAGCAGTCATTGGTGGCCACGCAGTAGACGCTGTTGAAGTTCACACTGGGAATGGTTGGAAAAGGACCCACACGCACCCATTCTGGTCCACCCGTCCAGCGCGCAAATACCTCCCCTGCTGGTAAACCCCCTCCTCCACCCCAATTACTCCCCACCGCCCAGCAGTCATTGGTGGCCACGCAGTAGACGCTGTTGAAGTTCACACTGGGAATGGTTGGAAAAGGACCCACACGCACCCAGTCCGGTCCACCCGTCCAGCGCGCAAATACCTCTCCACCGGACTGGTTTCCCACCGCCCAGCCGTCTGTCGCTGAAACCATAAACACCGAATTTAAGTTCTGATTCGATGGAGAGGCCATGCAATTCCATGCGGCCCCGTTCCAGCGAAGAATCCGCGCCCGGTTACCCGCACAGCCTAGGAGGGTAGCCCCGCCCGTGTTTCCCACCGCCCAGCCGTCTGTCGCTGAAACCATAAACACCGAATTTAAATTCTGATTCGATGGAGAGGCCACGCAATTCCATGCGGCCCCGTTCCAGCGAAGAATCCGCGCCCTGTTACCCCCACACCCCCCAATCCCCGTATTCCCCACCGCCCAGCCATCGTCCGCGGCGCCATCATTGTCGGTATCGAACAGGAAGGCCGAATTCAGGTTCACGCCCACCCCCGAAGCGACAGTGTCCCAATCGATCCCATTCCAACGAGAAATCGTTCCGCCGTTCGCCACCACCCACCCGTCCCGATAGACACTCGCCTCACCCTTGATCACCCGCTGGGCGGTTCCGCTGATCCCGGTCGGAACCATCGCATTGACCGTCATTGTCACCTGGACCGCCGTCGCCAGGGCGTTGTGCGTTATCGCCCGGGATCCCTGAACCCCTCGCGCGCAGCCGGTAAAAGTGATCGCCGTTCGGCCGGTGCAGTAGAGGTACTCCTGGTCGATTTTAATCGTCCCCGGGGTGGTAAAACCGGTCGTGTTCCCCACGCCGACCGTCGCCGCCCCGTTGGTGATCCCCGCCGTCAACCCGGTCGCCGGATAGATTCCCCGGTCCGCGACATGCGCGGCGGCGAGGCTCCCATCCCTCCCCCGCGCCGCCCCGGTGAAACTGTTCGCTGTGACGCCGGTGTAGTCGATCAGTTCCGACTCCACCAGGATTCTCCCTGTCGGGGGGAAGAGGGTGTTGCAAGGAACATTCGCAACCCCTTTGTCGAAGCAGACCGCAGGGATCACTGCCGCCGCCGTCACCGCCGCGGAGAGGACGCCGGGGGAGTCGACGGTAAAGCCGCCGGAGCCGAGAAGGACCTGGGGTGTGCTCACACGGGTGGAGTAAGGAGGGATCGAGAAATTAGGATAATTTTGAAAGTTCATCATGGCAAACTGCATTCCGCCGTTGGCGATGTAGGTCGCCTCGCCAGAACGGAACTGGTAGAGGGCCATCTCGCTGTCGGTCGACACCAGGGAGACGAGGAGTGCCGTGACCATCGCGAAGATCAGGAGGATCGCCACCGCGGCGATCAAGGCGAGTCCTCTTTCATTGACAACATGGGTGATCGACATGATCGCTCCTCATCCTCTCCCCCAACCCCCGATGCGGGGAGAGGAGCAATTCACCCCCGCTCTCCTCCTTCCACCCCCTTCCCTCACAGGGAAGGGGCCGGGGGTTAGGTTTCTTCCTCTAAAAAGTGCCACGGGGATGTCCCTCGGATCGCAACTGGATGGTCTGATCTCCCACTCGCACCTGAAGGTCGGCCCGGACCCGCCAGATCTGCGTCTGGTTGGGAGGGGTCGCGCCGGTCCGGGTGAAAAAGGTGATTACATAGCCGTCCACGTTCGAAGCGATGTCGATCCCGTTCCGCGTAACAGCGGTCTGCGGGGCCCCGCCCCAGGCATAGACGATGGGGCTATTTCGGGCGTCGGTAAAATTCAACAGATTGGTCGGATTGCAGGGGGCGCATGCGGCGAATCCCCGCGCCTCGCGGATCTCCCGCAGCAACCGTTCCATCACCAGCCTCCCCTGTTGAAAGGCCTCTTTGCGGCTGTCGGTTTGGACCGAGACGGTCATCGTCGGAACGAACGCCGAGGTCATGGCGATCCCGACAATCCCGACCAGGACGATCACCAGGATCAACTCGATCAGGGTGAACCCGCCCTCATTTCTTATCTTACTCTGTAACTGTTCAGGCAGGCACAGAGGGGCAAAGGCACAGAGGCACAAAGGGGTAAAGGGACAATGATTACTGTGTGCCTGTGTGCCTGTGTGCCTCTGAACCTGAGTAGTGACCTTACTCCCGGACATTGGTGACCACAGTAACCAACGAAGCCGCCGGTGTCGGCACCCCCGGCAGGCCGGCATAAGAGACATCGACCCCCACCCGCGCGAATCCCGAATTAGCCGATGGGATGCTTAGATCGCTCGGATTCACCTCGGTGACCGTGACGCTCCGGCTGTAATTCGTAAATCCCGCGACGGCCGGCTCGGCCGGATACTGTCCCGGCGTGATCACATAGGCATAGCCGCGCGCCATATCCCGTTTGTCCCCCATGATCTGCTCCAGTTTCTCTTGTGCCAACTCTTTGGCCGTCGAGGTTGCCTCGGCATCGAGGCTCCCCTGCCCCACGAAGCTGATCGCCGAAGTCATCCCGACCACGGCAATGGAGATCACCAGGACGGCCAGGATGATCTCGATCAACGTAAACCCCCTGACGTCGGTCCTAGGTATGAGATTAAACATGAGATTAATTCACCTTTCCGGTCTCCTGCATAATGGTGACGGTCTGCGGGTTCCCGTTATACGTCAGCGTTACCGTTTCCGGCGTGGCCAATGCGGTCACCGGGTTGGGGGGATTCCCCTCCAGCGGCCGGCCGTTGGCATCAAATCGAATCACCGAATCTCCCAAGCTCGTTCCAAGGGTCACCCCGGCGAACTCCCCCGTCGTAAAATCGACGATGAAGTCCCCTCCCCCTTGGGGATTGCGGGCCGGATCGGCGCTGTTATCATTTTCAAAGACCGTGTAAGCGTTGGCGGTGAAAGTGATCCCATGCCGAATCCGTTTGGTGATCGCCGCCTGCTGCGCGAACCGGAGGTCGGAAACGAGCCTCCGGGCCGCGCCGCTCGACCGACTGCTGCCGAGGCTATCGAGGCCGACGCTGACCATCGCCGCTAAAGTGGCGGCTACCGTGATGATGAGCACCAGTTCGATCAGGGTGAAACCGCTTTCTTCCTTCAGACAACGGTTCTTCAATTTAATCCGGCTCCGCTGGAAAGGGCCCTCTGATTTTAACGATTAACAGCCGGCCCGGTTTGTTGCCGTGCGGCTATACCGACCGGGAGTGGCAACCGCATTCGTGTAAGTCCATGTATCAACGCAAGTTGCATTGACGGTAAAGGTCATCGTCGTATTTCCAGGGCTCGCGCCGCAGGTTGCTCCCATCGCTGGAACCGCCTTTCCCCCGCTGAAGCTGACCCGATTAAAGACTTCAACCTGAAATTCAAGACAGGTCGGTATTCTTTTTAGAGTGTTGACCGTCAAAGCCAACTGCGCGCTATAGGCGCCGGGAGCGTTGTCTAGAGCCGCGTTATTCGCATCCGAAACCAGCGCTCCAAACTGCACCGTCGCGACCGAGGCCAAAATTCCCAACACCACGACCACCAGGACCAACTCGATCAACGTAAAGCCTTTTTCATTTTTGAGCATCTTCATTGATTTTCTCCTTTTGTTAGACTTGCGCTGTTTGTTGATATTCATCCTGTAGGGGCAGACCTGAGTGTCTGCCCTGAATGGGTGCGCACATGGTTTCCGTTCCGCCTCCAACTATTTCCCGGAGGTCATCGGTGCGCCCCTACAAGAGCATTATTGAGGTTCAATATCTTTGTTTCTCCCTCTTACCATGTCTTATATCCCTCGGTTCCCGATCTCACCGACCCGCTCTTTAGATCGTAGCGGTACCGGTTTCCAAAGGGATCGAGGAGATCTCCTTCGGAGTCGACCGTCTGGTTCCGGAGATACTCCCCGGAGAAGAAGGTGTCTTCCCGGATTGGAATCAGGTAACGGGTGTTGACCAGCACCTTTAAATCGGAAGGGTAGCGCCCTTGGAAGAGATGGTAGAGTTCGATTCCCTTCCGAATGTTTGCCAGCCCCGTTTGTAAGGTCGCTTCTTTCATGTCCCGCTGAAGTTTCTGATAATAAGGGATCACCGCACCGACCAAGATGCCGACCAAGATGCAGACCAGGAGTGTCTCTAAAGTTCCGGCTCCTTTTTGATTTCGGGTTGGCCGCGTTGACCATTTTGGCATAGATTGGAACGTCGATCCTCACCGTTTCATCACGTTGATCAGATTCCACCAGGGCATAAAGATCGCCAGCGCCAGGAAGAGAATGACCCCTCCGATGACCGCCAAGAGCAACGGTTCCAGGCTACTCGACAGGTTCTTGATCGCGTAATCGACATCCCGGTCGTAATATTCGGAGACCTTCATCATCATCTCTTCCATTTTTCCGGTCTCTTCTCCCACCGCGACCATCTGGATGACAATGGGTGGGAAGACCTTGCTGACCCGCATCGGCTGGATGATCCCCCGGCCTTCGCGGGCCGAATCTCGAATATGATCGACGATCCGGGCGATGACGACGTTCCCAACCGTTTCCGAGACGATCTCAAGTGTTTGAAGGATCGGAAGCCCGGAGCGGGTCAAGGTCCCGAAGACCCGGGCGAAGCGGGAGAGGGCGGTCTTCTTAAAGATCACCCCGAAGACCGGGAGCTTCAGTTTGAAACCGTCCCACCAGAGTCGCCCGGAAGGGGTGTTGATATATTTTCGAAATCCGAAGATGGCCGTAATAAGGCCGGCCAAGATCAGAATCCCGTAGCGATGGACTGCGATGTTGATCCCGATCATGATCCGGGTCGGCAGCGGCAGCTCCGCTTTGAAGTTGGCATAAAGAGCGGCGAATCTCGGGATCACAAAGGTGACCAAAATTCCGAAAGCGACCACAAGGGCGGCGATGACGATTTTCGGATAGCGCGTTGCCGCCTTGATTCGGGCGCGGGTTTCAGCTTCGTGTTCCGCCAGCAGCGCCAATCGGTTGAGGATCTCGTCAAGCACCCCGGCCGTCTCTCCCGCTTTGACCATGCTGATATAGAGGGCACTGAAGACCGTCGGGTGTTTGGCGAGGGCATCGGTAAAAGTGCTTCCCCCTTCCACTTCCCGCCGAACTTGTGTGATTACCCGCTTCAGCTTTGGATTTTCCGTCTGCTCTTCGAGGGCGTTGAAGCTCGCCATGAAAGGGATGCCGGCCCCGATGAGGGTCGCCAATTGCCTCGAAAAAACGATCAGATCTTCCGCCGAGATGGTTTCGAACAGGGGAAAAATGTTGGGCAGCGACAGGCCCGGCTTCTCTTCTTCGATCGAAACCGGAATATATCCGAGGCTGTCAAGATGGCCCGCGACCGCATCGCGGCCGCCCGATTCGAACGATCCGACAAAGAGGGCCCCGTATTTATCCCGTGCGCGATAACGATAGATCGGCATTTTTTCTCACAGTGGAGGGGGTTTCACCCCCTTGTTTTGCAATGTATATGCCTATTAAGTATATAGAAAAAAGGATCGCAAAATACGAGAAAAGTCAGTGGCTTACGGGAGCAACGATCAGAGATTCCGAACTGTAGAAATTCAAACTTATGTAGGCAAAGACTCAACCGGGCCGTTTTTTGTCAGGGTTGAGTCGCTTGATTTCAATGACTCTTTTTCGATAAGGTAGGCCCATGTCAAAGGCGGAACTGGTTGCAATCATTCGGGAAGAGATCCTCCGAAAAGGGCCGATTCCCTTTGTGCGCTTCATGGAATTGGCCCTTTATCATCCGGAGTTCGGGTACTATTCCGGTCCGGGAGAGAAGATCGGGGCGAAGGGGGATTTCTATACCAGCAGCTCGGTCCATCCGGTGTTTGGAGAGCTTCTCGCCAAGCAGTTGCTCCAGATGTCGCTCCTCTTGGAAGAAGGAGGGGAGGGGGCGGCCGCAACCTGGGTGGAATGGGGGGCCGGAAGGGGAACCCTCTGTTTGGATATCTTGACCGCCCTCAAAAAGGAATCGCCCTCTTTTTTCGATCGGCTTCGGTATGTCATCGTCGAGAAGAGCCCGGCATTGCGGGAGAGACAGATCAACCGGTTGTCCTCCCTCTTCCCGGATCAACTCCGTTGGGAGGACGATCTTCCCGCCGGTTTGGCTGGGGTTGTTTTTTCTAACGAGCTTCTCGATGCAATGCCGGTTCACCGGCTTCGGGTGGAAGGAGGGACGATTCAGGAAATTGATGTCGATTGGAAGGAGGGACGATTTGTCGAGACGGCGGGGGCCCCTTCAACGCCACGGCTTCTTGATTACCTGAAGCGAATCGAGGTTCACTTCGACCGGCCGACCGAGATCGAAATCAACCTGAATGCCGTCGATTGGATCGGCCATGTTGGAGAACGGCTGGCGCGTGGATTTGTTCTTACGGTCGATTATGGTTATCCGGCGGAGATCCTATACACCTCTCGACGGCCCCGCGGGACCTTCCTCTGCTATTACAAGCATACGACCAACGAGAATCCGTATGATCGGATCGGAGAGCAGGACATGACGGCGCATGTCGACTTCACCTCTTTGGCGAGAGCGGGGGAGAGGGTTGGATTGTCGGTCAGTGGTTTTACCGATCAAACCCATTTTTTAATGGGGCTGGGGATCGCTCAACGAATGGAGCAATACGCCCTGGAGATGGACCGATCCGAAGAGGCGAGGAAAACATTCCTGGCAATGAAGCAATTGATGGCGCCGGATCGAATGGGAGGGGTCTTTAAGATCCTCATTCAAGAGAAGAAAGTCCCCTCTGAGGCCCGTCTTGAAGGGCTTCAATTCAGACCGTTTTTTAAATTCTTGACATTGTTTTTTTTCTTCTCTATGATGTGAAACCTATTTTATTTTCGGGGGATAGAGAGTCCGGTGTCGACCGATCTTTTGCCCGTCAATTACCTTCCAATCATCATTTTTTTGGCCATCGCTTTCGGATTTGGCGCCGTTACGATTTTGGCCGGATACCTTGTCCGTCCAAGCAAGCCTTATCGAGAAAAACTCTATCCCTATGAAAGCGGCATCCATCCTCTTACCGATGCCAGGCAGATGTTTCCCCTTCGGTATTACTTGATCGCCATGCTCTTTGTCCTTTTTGATATCGAAGTCGTTTTCCTGTACCCCTGGGCGGTCGTTTTTCAAAAGCTTGGATTGTTTGCTCTCGTTGAGATGGTTTTTTTCTTATCGATTCTTTTCGTCGGTTATTTTTACGCTTGGAAAAAAGGGGCCCTCGAATGGGATTAATGGATCGTCAATTCGAGTCGAACATCGTGACCGCTTCGCTCGACTCTTTGGTGAACTGGGCTCGGAAATCGGCCTTGTGGCCGATGACCTTCGGGCTTGCCTGCTGCGCAATCGAAATGATCGCTTCGGTTTCCGCGAACTACGACATTGACCGGTTCGGGGCCGGGGTCTTTCGGGCCTCTCCGAGACAGTCCGATCTGATGATCGTTGCCGGGACGGTGACACGGAAGATGGCCCCCGTCATCCGAAGGATTTTCGATCAGATGCCCGAGCCCCGTTATGTGATTTCAATGGGATCTTGCGCAACATCGGGGAATATTTATAACAGTTACAGCGTGGTCCAAGGGGTTGATCGATTCGTCCCGGTCGATATTTATGTTCCAGGCTGTCCCCCCCGTCCTGAAGCCCTTTTTGCCGGAATCCTACGGCTTCAGGAAAAAATCATGGAACAAAAAGTCTTCACGAAGTAGCGGTGCCCCGGTGTGGGTACGTAAAATACCAGGGTCAACGGGCCGCTCTGGCCTCCTTTTCAGCCATGACGGAATCATGCATCTCATTGCGCGTAAAATAAAGGAAAACCTCCCCGAAGCATTTGTGGAAGCGAAAGAAGCGCTGGGGCAGATTACCGTTTCCGTTCGACGGGAAAAAATTTTCGATGTTTGCCGGCTTCTCCATGATGACCCTGATCTCGATTTCAAGATGGTAACCGATATTTGCTCCGTTGACTTTCCAAATGAAGAGCCCCGTTTTGAGATGGTTTATCTGTTTTATTCAATTGAAAAGAACCATCGAATTTGCCTCAAAGCGCGCGTTCCGGAGGAGGACTGTTCCATCGATTCAGTCACCGGGATTTGGAAAGGGGCTGAATTCATGGAGCGCGAGGTCTACGATATGATGGGAATCACCTTCAACAACCATCCCGATCTCCGTCGAATCTTGATGACCGAAGATTATGACGAGGGGTTTCCTCTTCGGAAAGATTTCCCGGTCGAAGGGAAGGGATGGCGCGACACCTTTGAGTTTCTGAATCAGTAACCAAGTTTTTATAAACAGTCTGATTTTTCACCCTGAGTCACAGAACCTCGCTTTGTCCGAAAGCAGGGAGCGCCGACGATGGAAGAGCTTCGGGAAAAAATAAACAGTGCCTCCTCCAATTATTCTCCCCTGAATCATTACGATGAAGAGGATGGGATTCAGGAAGGGACCCCTTCTGGAAAAAAGGGGAGACGCACCGAGGATATGCTGTTGAACATGGGCCCTCAGCACCCCTCCACCCACGGTGTTCTCCGGATTGTTCTTGACCTTGAAGGAGAAACCATCGTTAAGGCGACGCCCCATCTCGGTTATCTCCATCGCGGTGTGGAGAAACTTGCGGAAAATTCGACCTACACCCAAATCATTCCCCTGACCGATCGGCTCGATTACGTCTGCGCGATGAGCAATAACTATGCCCTTGTCCGGACGGTGGAGAAGCTTCTTCAGATTCAGGTTCCGGAGCGGTCCGAATATATCCGGACAATCGTCGCGGAGATGCAGCGGCTGGCAGGCCATCTTTTTTGGCTTGGGACGCAAGCCCTCGACATCGGGGCGATGTCTGTTTTTTTCTATACTTTCCGCGAGCGGGAAGAGTTGCTTCACATGTTTGAATTGATCTGCGGCGCCCGGTTGACGATGAGTTACTACCGGGTTGGCGGGGTTGATCGGGATCTGACATCTGAAGTGATCGACCTCCTTTACCGGTTCTTGGAGCAGTTTCCGGAGAAGCTGGTTGAATATAACACCCTCTTGGAAACCAACCGGATTTGGATTGCCCGGACAAAAGGGATTGCCGTTATCTCGGCGAAAGACGCCATCAATTTTGGGCTTACCGGTCCGGCCCTTCGAGGGTCGGGGGTGAACTACGACATTCGAAAAGCGGAGCCTTACGGAGTCTATGACAAGGTTCAATGGGAGGTTCCGCTCGGCAAGAGCGGCGATACCTACGACCGTTACTGGATCCGAGTCGAGGAGATGCGGCAGAGCGCCAAGATCATTAAGCAATGCCTTGATCATCTTCCGCAAGGTCCGATCAGTGTCGATCTTCCGATGATCACCTATCCTCCTCGCGACAAAATTTTAACCGATATGGAAAGCCTGATTCACCATTTCATGATTGCGACCCGGGGTTTCGACGTGCCGGAAGGGGAGGTCTATTGCGGAACCGAGGCGCCGAAGGGGGAGCTTGGGTTTTATATCCGGAGCATGGGTGGAAATAAACCTTATCGGTTAAAGATTCGTCCACCTTCTTTTATTCATATGGGCGCGTTCGACCAGATGGCGCGGGGGTATATGATCGCCGATATTGTGACCATTTTCGGAACGTATGACATTGTCATGGGGGAGTGCGACCGGTAGAGAGAAACGATGAAGCTAAAGATCCTCTCGCAAAAATCGAAGGCCGCCATCGAGGCCGAGTTCCCCAAATATCCCGACAAGCGGTCGGTTCTCTTGCCGGCGCTTCGGATTGCTCAAGAAGAGGTCGGCTATCTTTCAGAACCGGCGATGATCGACGTCGCCGAAATCCTTGAATTGACCCCGGTCCAGGTGTACGACGTCGCGACTTTTTACACCCAATATCATTTAAAGCCGGTCGGGAAATATTTAATCCAGATCTGCAAAACCCTCTCCTGTGCCCTGGTTGGGGCCGGTTCGTTGATCGAACATCTGCAGAGTCGGCTCGGAATCAGAGTTGGGGAAACGACCCCGGACGGTCTCTTTAGTCTCAAGTTGGTCGAATGTCTCGCCTCGTGTGGAACCGGCCCGATGGTTCAGATTAACAACCGTTATTATGAAAACCTCACCCCCGATAAAGTCGATCGGATTTTGGACGATCTTCGGAGAGAGGGAAAAAGTTCCTTGGCCACCGGGCCGTTCCAACTGCCGGTGCTGGGAGGAAAGTCCTGATGCCGAAATACGAACTTGTTTTGTTGAAGAATATGGCTCAACCCGGTTATACCGGAATGCTCGATGAATACCGGAGAACCGGCGGCTACACTGCCTTCGAGAAAGTCCTCAAGGGGATTCCGCCGGCGGAGGTGATTGAGATTGTCAAGAAATCGGGGCTGCGCGGAAGGGGAGGCGCCGGATTCCCGACCGGGATGAAGTGGGGTTTCATTCCGAAAGATCATCCGGGGCCGAAGTATCTCTGTTGTAATGCCGACGAGAGCGAGCCCGGGACCTATAAGGATCGTCAGTTGATTGAAAACGATCCCCATCAAATGTTGGAAGGCATTGCGATCGCCTGCTACGCCATCGGCTCGCGCCATGCCTACATCTATATTCGCGGGGAGTTTGACTTGGGAGCGGAGATCATCCAGCGGGCCATTCGGGAGGCCTATGAGGCGAAACTCTTTGGTCGGAACATCTTTGGAACCGGGTTCGATCTGGATGTCGTGCTGCATCGAGGCGCCGGCGCCTATATTTGCGGCGAGGAGACGGCGTTGCTCGAATCGATCGAAGGAAAACGGGGAAAACCGAGAACCAAACCCCCCTTTCCCGCGACCCACGGGCTGTATCAAAAGCCGACCGTGGTCAATAATGTTGAAACGCTCGCGAATATCCCTCATATCATCAATCGAGGGCCGGAGTGGTTCGCCGCTCTCGGCACCCCGAAAAGTGCCGGCATGCGCGTCTTCTGCGTCAGCGGCCATGTGAAGAATCCGGGAAACTTCGAGGTCCCGATGGGGATTACCCTCCGGGAAATGATCTATGAGCATGCCGGGGGGATTCGGGGGGACAAGTCATTGAAGGCGATCATCCCCGGCGGGGCATCGGCGCCGTTTCTCACCCCCGCCTCTCTTGACGTCAAGTTGGATTTCGAGTCGATCGCCCAGGCCGGATCGATGCTTGGCTCTGGCGGGGTAACGGTGATGGATGAAGACACCTGCATGGTCTGGGCGGCGATGAACCTGATGGAGTTTTTCCATCACGAGTCGTGCGGAAAATGCACCCCCTGTCGAGAGGGGAGTTCGTGGCTCTTGAAGATTCTTCAGCGGATCGAGGGGGGGCGGGGGACCATGGAAGACCTCGGTCTTTTGGTCAGCGTTTCCAAGCGGATCGAAGGGAGGACCGTCTGCGCCTTCGGCGACGCGGAGATCGCGCCGATTCTCTCGACGTTGAAACATTTTAGGGAAGAATACGAGGCGCACATTCAAGAGCGGCGGTGTCCCTTCCGCCCGAACGCGGCATTGGCAATGGCGGGGGGGCATTGATGAGCAACAGGGTGAAGCTCAAATTCAACGATGTCGAGATCGAGGTCGAGAAGGGGACCCTCCTGATCGAGGCGGCGAAGAAAGCGGGGGCGGAGATTCCCCATTTTTGTTATCATCCCAAGCTCAAGCCGGATGCCAACTGCCGGATGTGCCTCGTCGAGGTTGAAAAAATGCCGAAGCTTCAGACCTCCTGCAGCACCCCGGCGGCGGAAGGAATGGTCGTCTGGTCGAACTCTCCTCGAGTGAAGGATGCACAGTTCGGTGTCATGGAATTTATCCTTGGCAATCATCCTCTCGACTGTCCCGAGTGTGATCAGGGGGGAGAGTGCCAGCTCCAAGACTTTGCCCACCAATATTCTCCAACCACCAGCCGGTTTACCGAAGAGAAGCGGGTTTTTAAAAAAGAATACTTCGGCCCGCTCATCGAAAAAGAGATGAACCGTTGTGTTTCCTGTCTGCGATGTGTCCGTTATTGCGATGAGGTCATCGATGTCAATGCGCTCGGGTCGATCGATCGGGGAAGCCACCACGAGATCGGCGGCTTTGCTCATCATGAACTCGACTGCGAATTTTGCGGCGGCTGTATCCAAATCTGCCCCGTGGGAGCCTTGACCAGCCGGCTCTCGATGTATGATTACCGTCCTTGGCAAACAAAGAAAACCGAGACGATCTGTAACTACTGCGGCGACGGTTGTCTCCTGACGTTGGAGACGGTGAACGACGAGGTCAAACGGGTCAGCTCCGAAATGGGGAGCGGTCGAAACGAAGGCGACTTGTGCGCCAGGGGTTTTTTCGGCTACGGGACGATTAACCATGCAGATCGGCTGACACGCCCGACGATTCGTCTCCAAGACCGGGCGCTCCAGACGACCTGGGAAGGGGCGACCGACAAGATTGTTGCCGGCCTCCAGCGGATTAAGGCGGAGCACGGTCCGCAGGCGATCGGCGGGGTGATCTCGGCCCACTGCACCAATGAGGAGGTTTATCTTTTCCAAAAGTTAATGCGTCGGGTGATCGGAACCCCGCACGTTGATAGCTCCGCCCGGTATGGTTACATCAATGCCGTTGCCGGTCTAAACGAGGTTTTCGGGACGACCCGGCTGGCCAGATACGAAGAGATTGCCTCCGCCGATGTTCTTCTTGTCTTTGCCGGGGAGATGACCGAGAGCAATCCGATTACCGCGTTGAAGGTGAAGGAGGCGGTGAAAAAGCGGGGGGCGGCGTTGATTGCGGTCGATTCCTTCAATCGGCAGAGCGACATGTATCGAAGCCATCTCCCCCGCCTTGCGTCTCATCATTTACAGATCAAGCCGGGAAGCGAGGGGGCCGCGATTCTTGGATTGACGAAGGCGTTGGTGGAAGGGACCGGTCCCCTCTCCGGTCCAACCCCCCTGATTGAAAAGGTGAAGCAGGGGGTGGCCTCGATCTCCTTC
This sequence comes from uncultured Nitrospirota bacterium, assembly GCA_964579005.1. Classification (GTDB taxonomy): domain Bacteria; phylum Nitrospirota; class Nitrospiria; order SBBL01; family Manganitrophaceae; genus CAZOFJ01. The sequence goes on along the minus strand of CAZOFJ010000034.1, from coordinate 9,832 downwards.
GCGGGGATTGCGGCGGCGACCGGTCTATCCGAATCGGTTTACCGGACCGCCGCGGCCCTTTATGCCGGGGCGAAGCGGGGGGTGTTGATCTTCGGTCGCGCGGTGACCCAAGCCGAGAACGGTTATCGGAATGTCGTGTCGTTGGCCGATCTGGCGGTTTTGGCAGGCCAGGTCGGAAAGCCAGGCGCCGGGATTCTTGCACTGGCGAAAGAGAACAACGGGTTGGGCGCGGTCGAAATGGGAGGGGTGGCCGAATACCTTCCCGGTCTGGTTCCGGCGCCGGTCGGCGGTTTGACCTTGACTGAAATGATTGACGCCGCGGCGCGGGGAGAGATCAAGGCCCTTTATCTGGTCGGGGAGAATCCGCTCCGCTCTCTTCCGCAAAAAAAAGTGGAAGAGGCACTCCGAAAGCTCGACCTCTTGATTTGCCAAGACCTCTTTTTGAATGAAACCACGGCGTTGGCCCATATCGTCCTTCCGGCCGCGAGTTATGCGGAGAAAGAAGGGCGTTTCACCAGCCATGAAGGGGAGATTCAGAAGGTCAGAAGCGCGATGGAGTTGCTCGGAAACGCCAAGCCGGACTGGATGATCTTCTCGTTGATCGGACAGAAGCTCGGGGGTGAGAAGGAAACGTTCGAGTATAAGAATGCTGACGCCATCTGGAGGGAGATCGCCCTGTCGTTACCGGCCGGGTGGCCTTCTTCTTTCGCCTCGGCTGATCGGATTGCTTCCAAGATCGTGGCCTACGCCGAGGGGATGGTAAAGGGGTATGCCATTGATAAACCGGGATCGGCCAACGGCCATTTTGACCTTCGGGTTGGACAGATCCTTTTCCATGCTGGAAAGATGTCAACCTATGCCGGGGGGTTGATCGGTCTCTTTCCCAAAGAGGTCGTCTTGATCCATCCCGACGATGCAGAACGTCTCGGCCTGGCGGAGGGGGAGATGGTCGATCTTTCGGGTCATGGCGCCTCGATTCAAGCGCCGGTGAAGTTCAGCAAGAAGATGGCGGTCGGAACCCTCTTTTTCCCGGAGCATTTCGGAACGGCGATCAAGAAGCTCCTCCCGTTGTCGATCGATCCGAAAACCCGGGTTCCCTATGGCGAACGAGGGGAAGTGACCCTTTCCAAGGTCTCGGTGCCGGTTTAATGGGAACGAAGGGGCGCCCCGATCTGTGCGCCCAATCTTTGCGATGAAAATATCCAATGCGGGCGAACACTCAGGTTCGCCCCTACAAAGGTTTTTATAGATGGATGCCACATTAAGATTAATTGTTATTCTGGTTGAGATCGGCGCGGTGATGGGAGTGGTCCTTCTCCATGTCGCCTATCTCACCTACCTGGAACGAAAAATCTTAGGAGATATGCAGGACCGGACCGGGCCGATGGAAGTCGGTCCGCATGGACTGCTCCAGCCGATCGCCGACGGATTGAAGCTCTTCTTCAAAGAAGATATCATTCCGGCCGGAGCCAACAAATTGATCTTCTCCGCCGCCCCGATCCTGGTTCTGATCCCGGCCCTCATCGGCTTTGCCGTCGTTCCATTCGGAAGGGACCCGCTTCGGATCGGACCATTTGAATTCAAGCCGGTGATCACCGACATCAATATCGGCATTCTTTATATCTTGGCCTTCGCCTCGCTCGGTGCCTACGGCGTCCTGTTGGGGGGATGGGCGTCCAACAGCAAATATTCCCTGTTGGGGGGATTGCGTTCGGCGGCGCAGGTGATCAGCTACGAACTCTCATTGGGATTGGCACTGGTCGGTCCGATTCTCCTTTCGCAATCTCTCTCGATGGTGAAGATGACCGAAGCGCAAGGGGGGGGCTTCTGGAAATGGTATGTGATCTGGCAGCCGGTTGCTTTCGTGGTCTATGTGATCTGTGCGATTGCCGAGACGAATCGTCTTCCGTTTGACCTGCCGGAGGCGGAAAGTGAGCTGGTTGCCGGCTTTTTCACCGAATATTCGGGGATGCGGTTTGCGTTCTTCTTCCTCGCCGAATATGCCAACATGATTTTGGTCTCCTGTGTCGCCACGGTTGCATTTTTGGGGGGATGGCAGGCCCCGTTTCCCTTCCTTTCGTTCATCCCGCCGGTCGTCTGGTTTCTCTCCAAAGTTTATTTTTTCCTCTTTTTCTATATCTGGTTGCGTGCTACCGTTCCACGTTTACGGTTTGACCAATTGATGGCGTTCGGTTGGAAGATCATGCTTCCATTGGCCCTGGCCAATATCTTAATTACATCAACGGTCGTCTATTTTATTCGTTGAAAGGCGTGATATGAACAAGCAGGGGGATTGGGTCAAGAAGATCTTTTTCGGGGAGATCCTCAAAGGGTTGGGGCTGACCTTTAAGCATCTCTTTGCACAACGGGTGGTGACCAAACAATATCCTCATGAGAAACCGAACTTGCCGGACGGCTACCGGGGGGTGATCGTTCACCTCCGGTATGATGACGGAACTGAGAAATGCGTCGGTTGTGCCCTCTGCGAAGCGGCTTGTCCGTCTCACTGCATTACCGTCATCAGCGCGGAGCGAGAAGATATGCCCCAGAAGCGGTATGCAGAACAATATATCCTAGATATGACCAAGTGTGTCTTCTGCGGCTTTTGCGTCCAGGCCTGTCCGGTTGATGCGCTCGCTTCCAGCAAGGAGTATGAAATGGCGACCGGCAACAAACGAACCCTGATGATGGACAAAGAGATGATGTTGAAACTGGGGGACAGATATTTCCCTCAACGTCAAAAGCGTCCTAAATATACTGAAGAACGGCTCGCCTTTTTCCATCAAGTGAAGGAAGAAGGGTTTCCGACCGCGCAGAAGGGGACCTCTTAGTGGCTGCACAGATCCTCTTCTTTTATTTCGCCGGAATGATTTTGGCCGGCGCTGTCGCGGCGATCGCATCGCCGAACCTCATTTATAGCGCCCTTTCTCTTCTCTTGACCTTCATTCATATCGCCGGTATTTATGTTCTTCTGAACGCGGAGTTCGTCGCCGCGGTCCAAGTTATCGTCTATGCCGGAGCGATCCTGGTGCTTTATTTGTTCGTCCTGATGCTCTTTAATCCCAGGAAGGAACGCCATTATCTCCACGGCCAACTTCCAATTGGGCTTTTTCTCGGAGCGGTCTTGATCGGTCTGATGATGTTGACCGCCTTCAAGTCTAAAATCATCGCCGAGAAGGGGAGCTTTACGGTTCAGGCGGTCCGATCGGCCGGTCATACCGAGTCGATCGGGAAGGTTCTTTATACCGACTATGTTTTCCCATTCGAGATCTCTTCCTTCATCTTGTTGGTGGCGATGTTTGGTGCGATTCTCCTGGCGGGGCGCCGAAAAGCCCCCTCTGGAAAAAGAGTTGCTCCTGAACGGATACAGAACGGCGAGACGCTGGACGAGACGGTGAAGATAACGTCGCATTCTTCTCCAACCGTTCAGGAAGAGTCGGTTCCGATTCAAGCGCGGGGAAGCGTCCGTCTGAGTCCGGAAGGGTCGGCCGATCGGTAACAGGTCGTCCAAGAATATCGGTAGCAGTGTCCCTGAAGATGTATTGCGAGCGTCGGGGTTCTTTAATTAGGTGAGGTGTCATACGAAATGGTTCCCCTGGAGTGGTATCTGATTCTTGCGTTTCTCCTCTTTTGTATTGGAATTATCGGGGTTCTGGTTCGGCGAAATATCATCATGGTCCTCCTCTCGATCGAACTGATCCTGAATTCGGCCAATATCACCTTTATTTCATATTCGTATTATCTTCAATCAGTCACCGGTCAGATCGTTGTTTTCTTCGTCTTGGTGATGGCGGCGGCGGAGGTCGCCCTAGGTTTGGCCCTGGTCATCGCCCTCTATCGTGTCCGACCGGTCATGAATGTGGACGAAATGAATCTGTTGCGGGGATAGAAGATTTTCCTTTTTGGAGGGTTCCACCCTCTGCTTTTTCCGTAAGTGGGTATCGCGAATGGTTCAGCTTGCATCCTTTATCCCTTTTTTCCCCATGTTGGGGGCCTTGATCAACGGCCTCTGGGGGAGGACTCATATCCGGGATCGGGCACACCTGATCGCCGTTGGGGCGGTTGGGGCCTCCTTTTTCATCTCACTCCTCGTTTTTTTGGCGATGGCCACCGGAACTCCGGCCACGACAATCACGTTGTTCGAATGGATCGGCGTCGGGAATTTTCGGGTGAACATCGCTTTCCTCATCGATCCCTTGACCGCCATCATGTTAATGGTGGTCACCGGGGTCGGGTTGCTGGTCCATATCTATTCGATCGGTTACATGCATGGAGAGGAGGGATATTCCCGCTTCTTTACCTACCTGAACCTTTTCATGTTTTCAATGTTGATCCTGATCCTGGCCGATAATTATCTTCTCATGTTCGTCGGTTGGGAAGGGGTCGGTCTCTGTTCTTATCTTCTGATCGGCTATTGGTATCAGCGTCCCTCGGCAACGAACGCCGGGAACAAGGCCTTTATCGTCAACCGGATCGGTGATGCCGGTTTTCTCCTCGGCATCTTTACCATTTTTGTGACCTATGGCACCGTCCGCTATGTTGATGTTTTCCCCCGGGCCGATCTTGCTTCGGAAGCGGTCGCCACGGCGATCACCCTGTTTCTCTTCGTTGGGGCGATGGGGAAATCGGCCCAGATTCCTCTTTATGTCTGGCTACCGGATGCGATGGAAGGGCCAACGCCGGTCTCCGCGCTCATTCATGCCGCGACCATGGTGACGGCGGGGGTCTATATGGTGGTTCGTTCAAACGCGCTCTATGCCTTGGCCCCCTTCTCACTCGAAGTTGTCGGGACGGTCGGGGCGCTCACCGCGATTTTTGCCGCATCGATCGGCCTGGTGCAGACCGATATCAAACGGGTACTCGCCTACTCCACCGTCAGTCAGTTGGGATATATGTTCCTCGCCTGCGGGGTCGGGGCTTATATCTCCGGCGTATTTCACCTCTTCACGCATGCCTTTTTTAAGGGCCTTCTCTTTTTAGGTTCCGGAAGTGTCATCCATGCCCTCTCCGGAGAACAGGATATGCGGAAGATGGGGGGGCTCTATAACAAAATCCCAAAAACTTTCAAGACTTTTTTGATCGGAACCGTTGCCATCGCCGGCATTCCACCCCTTGCCGGTTTCTGGAGCAAGGATGAAATTTTGGCTTCCGCGTTTGCAGGTGGACATTACTTCCTCTGGGGGATCGGAATTGTCACCGCCTTCATGACCTCCTTTTATATGTTTCGACTTCTTTACATGACCTTTCTGACGCCGTCGCGGGTTGATCATGACGTGGAACATCATATTCATGAATCTCCGCCGACGATGACGGTTCCCCTGATGATCCTCGCTGGATTCTCTCTTGTGGTCGGTTTCCTGGTCGGTTTTCCGCCGGAGTCAGGGTGGCTTCATCACTTTCTCTCTCCGGTTTTGGCGGCGGCGAAAGAAGGGCATGAAGCCGAGGGGCATCATCTCTCTCTTGGTTTAGAACTTGGGCTGATGGCCCTTTCAACTTTGATCGCGGTCTCAGGGTGGGGGGTTGCCCGTCATTTTTATGTGAAAGAGCCCGATCTTCCGAGAATCCTAATGGAGCGGATGCGGGGGGTCTATACCCTCCTCGTCAACAAGTATTGGGTTGATGAGATTTATCGGGCCTTGATCATCCGGCCGCTCCTCTGGTTTTCGAATTTTCTCTGGAATTTCGACCAATGGGTTGTCGATGGCCTGGTCAATGCGTCCGGGTGGATTACCCTTGCGGAAAGCTGGATTTCGGAGAAATTCGATATCTATATTGTCGACGGGACGGTCAATGCGGTTCCCGCCACGTTGAATGCGGGGGCATGGAGACTACGGAAACTTCAGACCGGCGCGATTCAAAATTATGTCTTGGCAGTGGTCGGCGGCATCGTCGTCCTTGCCGTTTTTTTTATGTTTTAGGGGGGCTTCATGACGAACGTGTTTGGTTTTCCGATCTTGTCCCTGATCGCATATATTCCGCTGGCCGGATGTATCATTCTCCTTTTCATCAAGAAGGATGATCATAAGAAGATCATGCAGACGGCCTTCGGTGTCACCATTATCGATATGCTCGTCTCTTTTCTCCTCCTTCCCGGGTTTGATTCTTCCACTGCCGAAATGCAGTTCGTCGAAAAGGCCTCTTGGATTCCTTCCCTGGGGGTTGAGTATCATTTTGGGATCGATGGGATCAGCCTCCTGTTAATCTTGATGACGACCATCCTCAGCGCCATCGCCGTGGTCAGTTCCTTCACCGCCATCCACGAGCGGGTGAAAGAATATTATGTCTCGCTCCTTTTTCTTCAGGCCGGGATGTTGGGCGTTTTCATGGCCGTCGATCTTTTTCTCTTTTATATTTTCTGGGAGATCATGCTTGTTCCGATGTATTTCCTCATCGGGATCTGGGGAGGAGGGCGTCGGCTCTATTCGGCGATCAAATTTTTTCTCTATACCCTCTTCGGAAGCCTCTTTATGCTTTTGGGGATCTTGACCCTCTATTTCCTCAATCATGATCCGGCGTATGGTTCCGGTCAGTTTACGTTCAATCTGCTTGAGTTATATAAAATGAAAGGGCTCGACTTGGGCCTGGAGAAGCTCCTCTTTCTCTCCTTCTTCTTGGGATTTGCGATCAAGGTCCCGATGTTCCCCTTCCATACCTGGCTTCCGGATGCCCACACCGATGCGCCGACGGCGGGAAGCGTGCTGCTGGCGGGAGTGCTGCTGAAGATGGGAACCTACGGTTTCATTCGTTTCTGCCTTCCCCTTTTTCCGGCGGCGAGCCAGGCGTTCGTCCCGTTCATTGCCCTCCTTTCCATTATCGGGATTGTCTACGGGGCGTTGGTGGCGTTGGCCCAAAAAGACATTAAACGGCTGGTCGCCTATTCTTCGGTGAGTCATCTTGGTTTTGTAATGCTCGGGATGTTCGCCCTGAACGAGCAGGGAATTACCGGAAGCGTCCTTCAAATGATCAACCACGGGATTTCGACCGGAGCGCTCTTCCTGATCGTTGGAATGATTTATGAGCGCCGCCACACCCGTCTGATCGCCGACTTTGGCGGCCTTTCATATCAGATGCCTATCTTCGCCACATTTTTCGCCGTCACGATGTTTTCTTCGATCGGACTTCCCGGTTTGAACGGTTTCGTCGGCGAGTTTTTGATCCTGGTGGGGGCTTTTCAGTCGAACAAACTCTATGCCGGGATCGCCCTCTTGGGGATCATTCTCGGCGCGGCCTATATGCTCTGGCTCTTTCAACGAACGATGTTCGGAACCATCGATAAGGCCGAGAACCGCAACCTGACCGATATGAATTCCCGTGAGATCGCCTACATGGTCCCGCTCGTTCTCTTTATGTTCTGGATCGGGATCTATCCCAAGCCGTTTATCCGAATATTGGAACCTTCCGTGATGAACATCGTCGAAAAGGTCAACCCGGGTGCGATCAAAAGTAAACTGGCGGAGCAGAAAGCGGCCATGCCGGTTTCCCTGAAGATTGAAAAACCCTCGGATCATCCAAAAGAGTGAGGTATTGATGACAATCGCCGCTCCCGATATACGATGGATTGCCATCCTCCCGGAGTTCCTCCTGGCGATCGTCGCTTGTCTTCTTTTCGTGATCGAACCGTTCGTCCCCAAAGAGAAGCGGGATCAACTCGCCTATTTCGCCATTGGAGGGCTTGTCCTCTCCGGCCTCTTGTTGATTCCGCTGATCGGGCAGAATATTTCGACCTTTTCCGGGATGATTGTCGTCGATGCCTATGCCCTCTTTTTCAAGGTGATTTTCCTGGTCGTCTCGATTCTCGTGATATTGATCTCGCTTCGGTATCTTCGGGTCGAACGGATTCATCTTGGTGAATACTATGGCCTGGTCCTTTTCGCGACGGTTGGGATGATGCTCATGCCTTCCGCAAGCGACCTCCTCTCTTTTTATCTTTCGCTTGAACTGATGTCGATGTCATTTTATATCCTCGCCGCCTTCATGCGGAAAGACCCCAAATCGGTCGAGGCCGGAATGAAATATTTCCTCACCGGTGTTTTTACCTCCGGTCTGATTCTTTACGGAATCGCGTTTCTGTATGGCATTTCGGGATCGACCAACTTGAAGGCGATCCAGGCCTTTCTTTCGACGCAAAGCCTCGGAGGAAATCCGGCGCTTCTTCTCGGATTGATACTGATTGTGGCCGGATTCGGGTTTAAGATTGCTGCCGTCCCATTTCATATGTGGGCCCCCGATGTTTACGAAGGGGCGCCGACCACGGTGACCGCTTTTCTTTCCACCGGCTCGAAGGCGGCGACTTTTTCCGCCATGCTCCGCGTCTTCATCTCCGGGCTGTCGTTCAGCTATGCCAGTTGGTGGCCGATCCTTTGGGTCATTGCCGCCCTGACAATGACGCTCGGAAATGTCGCCGCCCTGGTGCAGACCAACATCAAACGGCTCCTCGCCTACTCTTCGATCGCCCATGCCGGTTATATCTTGATGGGATTGATCGCCGCCAAGACCGAAGCCGGTTTGGCGGCGGTGATGATTTATCTGGTGGGATATGTTTTTATGACCCTCGGCGCGTTTACCCTGGTGATCCTCCTCTGCAGGGTCGGTACGCGGGGGGATCAGATCAGCGACTTCAGGGGGTTGGCTCGCGCCCATCCGGCATTGGCGGCCGCCTTCGTTCTTTTCGCCCTTTCGTTGGTGGGAATTCCTCCGACCGCCGGATTTATCGGTAAGCTCTATCTCTTTAACGCCGCGATTCAGGGGGGATTCTACAAACTGGCCCTCATCGGCATCCTCAATAGCGCGATTTCCCTCTACTATTACTTCAAGGTGGTTGTCGCGATGTATATGGAGGAGCCGGAAAAAACCGTGCCGCTCTCCCTTTCAAAGCCTCTCACCGTCGCTTTGGGAGTGGCCGCCTTCGCAACACTTTTCATTGGTCTTTTCCCGGAACCGATTATCCGGGCCGCCCTCGAATCGGTCCGTCTCCTTTTGTAATCTCTCAGATCGATCCCTGAAAGGGGATCAAAGCGGGCATCCAGAATGCGAGAAATCAAGGTCGGATTTTCGCCCGCACTGGCCCGCCGTGTTTTCGCGGATTAATGACAGTCCGGCGGGGAGAACTGACATGACCGTGATCAAGGATCTTGGCGGGTGACTTCTCGTCGCGTCAGGCATATAAGGTCTGTGTCTGTCACCGTACCCTAAAACGCTGATAACAGGCATCGGACAAAACGGCCCGAAAACCGCGCCAATATCGCATGATCATGGCAAAATGGCATGTGAATCAATGGTTGGGCGTCACATTAGCAGCGGAACATCTTTCAACACGGAGACTTCAATGGAGAACAATTCACATCAAAGTACTTGGGAAACCTACACGCACTCATGGTCTGAGACGGACTCCACAAAGCGATTGCAATTATTCAGGCAATGTCTAAGCCCTGAATGTGTGTATACAGACCCGCTCATTCAAACGACTGGATATGACGAATTGTCTGGCTACATGGCGGAGCTTCACAAAAACATCCCAGGGGTAAGGTTTGTCACAACGGACTTCAAGACCCACCATGATCGCAGCCTTACACATTGGAACATGGTGGATGGCAATGGAAATGTCCTATCCCAAGGTGCGAGCTATGGGCTCTACGGTGCCGACGGTCATCTAATACAAATGACCGGCTTCTACGAAGCTCCCGAAGGTTAAAATTTGTGGTAACGCCTACTCCCGAATACACAGAGTACATTCTGGACTTACTGGAACCCATTGGCCCAGTGCAAGTAAGTCGTTTCTTGAGTCAATCCCATTTTTAGTTGAAATTGGTCTTGCGGTTCCTGGTGTGGCTTT
>CAZOFJ010000033.1:0-35789 GCA_964579005.1 uncultured Nitrospirota bacterium | reverse complement strand
GTTACTTCATCCGGAGCGGGATTCCGGCGGCGACGAAATAGACTTCGTCCGCCACGGCCGCCATCTCCTGATTGAGAATCCCCTGGAGATCCCGGAACGCTCTTCCCATCGGGGTAGGAGGAACGACCCCCATCCCGACCTCGTTCGAGACCAGGAGAACGGTCGAAGCTGACTTTTGGATCGTCTCCGTGAGTCGGGTAATTTTCTCCCGGATTGTCTCTTCCGCAGAATCGTTCATGATCCAATTGGAGAGCCAAAGGGTCAGACAATCGATCAGGACGACATCATACCGGCCCTCGGTTTTTAGGACCTCACGGTCCAGATCGAAAAACGCCTCCACGGTGTCCCAAGAAGGCCCCCGATCGTGTTGATGCCGGGCGATCCGTTTCTCCATCTCCCCATCAACCGGAGGAGCGGTTGCCAGGAAAACCTTCCGGGTTTGAACCTCTCCCCTTCCGGGGTCCCCAAAAAGTCGAACGACTTTTTGGGGTGGGGCCCCTCCCCGACGCGGGGAGGGGAACGACCGTTCACCCGTCTCGTTGCCCAATTGAAGTGCGAACCGGCTCTTTCCCGATCGCGCCCCGCCAAGGATTAGGGTCGTTCTCCCCTTCATTGCAGCACCTCTTTCAATGCTTGGGTCAATCGCCGGTTCTCTTCCTCTTTTCTGACGGCCACCCTGAAAAAGTCGGGGCCGAGCCCGCGGAAGCGATGACAGCTCCGGATGAGGATCTTCTTCTGGATCAATGCGGCCTTCAAATCTTCTGCCGATCGTTGCCCGGTTAACCGGACCAGGATAAAGTTCGTCTCCGACCGAATCGGCGAAAGCCCGGCGACCCCCTTCAATCCCTCGAATAGGGGCTCCCGTTCCCGCCGGAGATAGCACCGGCTCTCCGCGACGAAGGCGGTCTCTTCCAGGAGGGCCTCTCCCACTTTCAAGGCCGGTCCGCTGACGCTCCACGGCTCTTTAAATTGTTCCAGGCGGTCGATGATCTGCTCCGAGGCGACGGCAAAACCGAGCCGGAGCCCCGGAATACGATAGACTTTGGTGAATGACCGAAGGACAATGGCATTTTCCGGAAGGGGGGCGGTCAAGAGGGAAAAGCGTTCCTCCTCCGCCAGATCGGCATAGGCTTCGTCGATGACGAAGAGGGACTTCGGATGTCTCCGGATGAGCCGGGCCAACGCCGTTCCGGAAAGGGCGTTCCCGGTCGGGTTGTTCGGATTGCAAATAAAAACCAGGTCGGCCCCGGCTGGGCCTGTCGAAGGGGCGCGTGATAACATCGCGCCAAGTCCCTCAACCGTCGGGGTCGGGTCGAGGTCGGCATATTGGATCGAACAATGGGCAGAGCGGGCGGCCTCTTCATAATCTTGATAGGTCGGGGTGAAGATCAAGACGGAACGAGGTGCAAGTACCCGAGGGATTAAAAAGATCAGTTCGGTCGACCCGTTCCCAATCAAAATCTGCCGGGGCGACCGGGAGAGAGAGGCGGCCAGTTTGCGGCGGAGGGCGCGACACTCTGGATCGGGATAAGCGCCGATCTCCTGAAACGATGCTTGAAACGCTTCCCAAGCCCGCTTCGGCGGTCCCAACGGGTTGATGCTCGCGCTGAAGTCGAGAATCTCCTCCGGAGCGAAGCCATACCGTTCCGATATTTCAGCCAGGTTCCCGCCATGATCCCGGTTCATCGCTCTTCCTCTCGTTTATTTTCCGGGCTAGGCCCGGGTGTTCCACAAGATGTCGGGTGTCTTCCGCTGCTTGTTCTCGTACCGCGCCATGACGAAGAGGAGGTCGGAGAGCCGGTTCAGGTAAGGAACCGTCTGCGGCCCCACCGGCTCGGCCCGGCGAAGGGTGATCAATCGCCGCTCCGCACGGCGGCAGACCGTTCGGGAGATATGCAGTTGGGCGCTGCCGACCGATCCGCCGGGGAGGATGAAGTTCGGAAGCGACGCGAGTTCTTCGGAAAGGCGGTCGATCGCCCGTTCGAGCGCATCGACATGGCGCTGTTCGATCCGGGGAACCTGAAGATGGGCCTTTTCCGCTTCCGGGATACAGAGATCGGAGCCGAGGTGAAAGAGGTCGTTCTGGATTCCGCCCAGGATCTCCGGGAGGGGTGCTGCGAGGCCGGCCGCCACCGCCGCACCGATCTGGGAATTGAGTTCGTCGACCTCGCCGTACGCCTCGATCCGTGCCGAATCCTTCGGAACCCGTTGGTTGCTTCCGAGTCCGGTGGTCCCGTCATCGCCGGTTCGGGTGTAGACCTTGGTGATCCGTGGCATGGTGCTTCCTCCATTAAAAAGTCAGTTTCAGTCCACCATAAACCGACCGGCCAAGCGTCCCATAACCGGCCGTCTCCTGATACTTCCGGTTAAAAAGATTTTCGATCCGCGCGAACAGTTCCGCCCCGCCGGTCAACAGATAGCTCCCGGCCAAACGGGTGACCGTGTAGTCATCAACCCGGACCGTATTGGCGGTGTCGTCAAACCGGTTTCCGGCATACCGGACCTCGACCACCCCCCGGAGCCGGTCGGTTGGAGAGAGGGTCAAGGCGGCGGAAGCCTGGTGACGGGGCCGCCGGGCCAACTCCTTCCCGGTTGTTTCATTTTCGGTGTCGGTCAAGGTATAGGTGGCCGAAAACTGTCCCCTGCTTCCGATCGGGGCGGTTGCGCCGATCTCCCATCCCTTGGTCGTTGCACGCTCGACATTCTCCGGCTTTCCGGGGAAGGTGACCGGGTTGACGATCAGATTGTCGATCCGGTTCTGGAAATAGGTGACTCTGAACCCCCCGTTTCCGTTTCTCAATGGTTGTTCGAGCCCGATCTCGGCCCCTTTGCTCTTCTCCGGCTGGAGATCGGGGTTGCCGAAGTTTGGGAAGAAGAGGTCGTTGAGGGTCGGGCCGCGAAACCCGGTTCCATACGACCCTCGAAGCTTCGTTCCAGTCGATTCGAAGAGATAAGCGGCCTCTGCCTTACCGGTCGAGTGGCTTCCGAACCGGCTGTTGTCATCGATCCGCCCTCCCAGATTGAAGAGGAATGGAAGAAGGCGGAGTTCGCCCAAGAGGTAAGGGGCTACGTTGTGGATGTGCTTATTGAAATCGTCTCCTTCCCCCTTCCCTTTCCGGTCTTGCCACTCGAATTCACCGCCGGCCGTCATCCGAATCGGCGTTCCGGTGTCAAACCGATGCCGCCAATCGACCCGATGCCCCCGGGTGTCGAAGCCGAAATTATTAAACAAATCGGCCGGATCGGGATCGAGCCCCTTCATCTTCTCGTTCGTGAACGAGTATCTGAGCTGCTGATTCCACGACCCGGCCTCCGAAAGAAAAGCCAACGACGTTGTCAGGGAGCGGTCTTTCTGGATAAAATTGGGATCGTCCGTCGGGCAGACGGGCACGCAGCCGTCGATGTCGCTCTTCGCATCGGTATAACGTGCGGTCCATTCCAGACGCGCATGAGGTGTCAGGTGAACCCCGATCCGGGAGGAGAGGGTGGTGTTTTTGTAGCCGTCCCGCTCGCTGTTTCCGTTCCGCGCGTCGGCCCGGGAGAATCCCTTTGTGTCGAACCGGGAGATCGAGAGGGAATAGTCGAAGCGGGAGGCCGATCCGCTCAGCCCGAACGTCTCCCGAAAGCTTCGGTACGATCCCCCTTCGAACGACAGGGTCGGAGTGGCCGGTCCCTTCCCCTTCTTGGTGAAGATCTGAATCACCCCGCCGATCGCATCGGAACCGTAGAGGGTGCTCTGCGGACCGTGAATCACCTCGATCCGTTCGATGTTGTCGACCGTCAGATTGGCGAAGTCGAACGCGCCGGTCGCCGGGCTGTTGACCGGAACCCCGTCGATGAGGACGAGCGCATGATTGGAGTTCGTTCCACGGAGGAAAACCGTCGTCGTCCCTCCCGGTCCCCCCGACTCAACCACCGTCAGACCCGGCGTCTGCCGAAGCGCCTCCGCGACAGTGGTGACGCGCCGTTCTTCGATCTTCTTCGCGTCAACGATCGTGACCGAGGCGGCGGCCTCCTTGAGTGGAATTTCGGTTCGGGTCGCCGTGACAACAACCGGCTCCAAGGTGGGAGGTTCTTCCGGTCTCTCCGCCGCGAACGAAGCAACGGGTCTTTCCGTGATGCAGAAGATGGAAAAAAGTGAGACTGGGATAAAAACGGATCGGAAAAAAAACGAACGGCAAACCATCTTCCCTCCAGTGTTTTTTGTGAGTTGAATATTGTTTTTACTCAAAAAAAATCCCCAGCCTTCGATGGAAAGAAGGAGGGGACCAAAAGGGATCTCCCCCTGTCTTAATCACCGAAGACAGGCAGTGTATGTTCACTCAGGCAGGTCTTCTGGCTCTGGGACGATCTTACTCCCGACCCCTTCCCGTCCTTAAAGAACTGTTCCGGACAGTGGTTTTTGGTCGGTTTCGCGTCCCATGACAGCGGCGGGTCCGCTCCCGATTTTCACGGGATTCCCTTTGAGACCCCGACATGACGTCGGGGTCACCTGAACGAAGATATTTAATTCGAGGTATCTATACGCGGTCCGAGGGGGTGAAGTCAACTGAAAGTTTCTGGTGGGATAGAGGGCGCATCATCCCTGTCTGGGATCAGACGTGCTGTATGACCGCTTCGGTCTCTTTTTCCTCTTTGATCGGATCGGCGTCGACCCCCTCGTCACGCTCCCTGTCGAACCATTTGTACAGAACCGGAAGGACGACCAGGGTCAGGAGGGTGGAGCTGATCAGCCCCGCGATCACCACGACGGCCAAGGGACGCTGTACCTCCGATCCCGGCCCGGTGGCGAAGAGCATCGGGACCAGGCCCAACATCGCCACCGTCGCCGTCATCAATACGGGGCGAAGACGTTGTTTGCATCCTTGCATGATCGCGGTCGCCTGCGCGAGACCTTGCTGACGCAGGCCCCGAATATAGGAGATCAAAACCACTCCGTTCAAAACGGCGAGCCCCCAGAGGTTGATAAAACCGACCGTGGCCGGCACCGAGAGGTATTCGCCGCTGATCAACAGGCCGAAAATGCCACCGATCGAGGCGAGGGGAAGGACCAGGATGATGAGACCGGCATAGGGGACCGATTTGAAGAGGATGAATAAGAGAAAGAAGATCGCTCCGATCGTGATCGGCACGATCACCTTAAGGCGGGCCATCGCCCGTTCCATGTTCTCGAACTGGCCGCCCCATTTCAGAAAATACCCTGCCGGAAGCTTGACCTGTTGCCCAATCTTTGCCTGGGCTTCGGCGACGAATCCCCCCAGGTCGCGGTCCTGGACATTGACGCCGATGACGATCCGTCGTTTCGCCCCCTCGCGGCTGACTTGGGCGGGGCCGTCGCTCAATGTGATTTCGGCCACGTCCCCCAGCGGAACGAGCGCCCCATGAGGTGACTTGAGGAGGATCCGGGAAATCGCCTCCAAATCGTTGCGATGGCTCTCCGGGAAACGGACCACGGCGGCGAAGCGGCGTTCTCCTTCAAAGATCTCGGTGGCAACGCGTCCTTTGATCGCCGTTTCAATGACATCGTTCACATCTTCGACGTTGATGCCGTGACGGGCGATCGCCGGACGGTCGATCCGGATGGTCAAGTATTCCTGGCCGCTCACCTTTTCCACACGGAGGTCCGAGGCTCCTTGAATGCCGGCCACGATCCGCGCGATCTCGTCCCCTTTCTCCTTGAGGATCCCCAGATCGTCCCCAAAAAGCTTGATCGCCACTTGGGAACGGACGCCGGAGACCAATTCATCGACCCGAGCGGCGATCGGTTGACTCATCACCAGCTCGACCCCCGGCAGCCCTTTCAATCGTTCACGGATGGCGTTGGAGATATCTTCTTGAAACCACCCCTTGGGCCATTTTTCCTTCGGTTGCAGGCTGACGACGGGGTCCGATTCGTTGGGCATCCCCGGATCGGCCGGGCTCTCGCCGCGCCCCAGCTTGGAGACCGCCATCGCCACGCCGGGAACCTCCATGACCGCTTTCATCGCCTCCCTCTCCATTTGAATCGATTCATCGAGAGAGATGTTGGGAACGCGAATGATCTGCGGCGTAATCGATCCTTCCTGCATGATCGGGATGAAGGAGGTGCCGAGGAGTGGAATGATGCCCAGACTCCCGATGAATAAACAGAGCGTGCCGAACACGACCTTCTTCCCATTCTGCAAGGCCCAACCGAGCAACCGAAGGTACGGTTTCTTGACCAGGGCGACAAGCCAGGTGTCATGGTCCGCGCCCCCCTTGAGTGTGTATGCGCAAAGCACCGGGGAGAGGGTGAAGGAGAGGATCAGGGAAAGGGTGAGCGCGATGGCGATGGTGATGGCGAGCGGGCCGAACATCTTTCCTTCCATCCCCTCCAGCGACAAAAGGGGAAGAAAAACAAGAATAATGATCCCGACGCCGAACAGCACCGGCTTTCCCACTTCGGCCGCAGCCGCGAGGGTAATCAGGGCCCTCCCCTCTCCATCCGGTTTGCGCTCTCCGAGATGGTGAAAAACGTTTTCCACCACCACCACCGATCCGTCGACCATGATTCCAACGGCGATGGCCAATCCTCCCAAAGACATGAGGTTGGCGGAGATCCCATACCGGTTCATGACCATGAATGTTAAAAGGGGTGTGAGGATCAAGGTTGCCACCACAATCAGGCTGGAGCGGACATCTCCAAGGAAAATAAAGAGAACGATAACGACCAGGACGATCCCTTCGGCAAGCACTTTGGCGACCCCTTTCAGGGCGGTGTTGACCAGCTCCGTACGGTCGTAAAAAGGGACGATCTGGAGTCCGTTGGGAAGCATCCCGGCTTGATTGATTTCGGCCACCCTTTTTTTGATCCGGTCGACCACCTCCCGGGCGTTCCCGCCGCGCAGCATCATCACGATGCCGGCGACCGACTCGGTATCGCCGTTTTTGATAATGGCCCCCTGCCGAACCTCGTGACCGAAGGTGACTTCGGCGACGTCGCGAACGTAGACGGGAGTGCCCCCCACCTCCTTGAGAACGATGTTGCCGATATCTTGCAGGTTGCGGACCAATCCCACGCCTCGGATTAAATATTGTTTGGCGTAATGGGGAAGGATGCCACCGCCGCTGTTGGCGTTGTTACGGGCCAGCGCCGTGTAAAGCGCTTGCAGACTGACTCCATGGTGACGCAAGCGGTCCGGATTCGCCAGCGCCTGGTACTGTTTTACATATCCCCCCTGGGAGTTGATCTCCGCGATCCCGGGAATGCTGCGAAGGAGGGGGCGGACCACCCAGTCTTGAGCGGTGCGGCGATCAGTCAACTCCTCCGCGGTGAGAGCGCGATTGCCGTCGTCTGGTCTTTCCAGGGTATATTGATAAACTTCTCCCAGTCCCGTGGAGACGGGGCCCAAGACCGGGGTCACCCCCTCCGGCATCCGGCTGCCGACCTCTATCAGACGTTCCATCACCACCTGCCGGGCGAAATAAACATCAGTATCATCGGTGAACACCAGGGTCACGATCGACAGGCCGTTTCGATTGAGAGAACGCATCTCGGTCAATCCCGGCAGGCCGGTCATGGCGATTTCGATCGGGACGGTGACGAATCGTTCCACCTCTTCCGGAGATCTCCCGGAGGCCTCGGTGGCGACCTGGACTTGAATGTTGGTGACGTCCGGGAAAGCATCGATGGAAAGGCGTTGCACCGCCGCGATGCCGAAGACGGAAAGAATGGCGCCGACGATAATGACGACGATTCGTTGCTGGAGCGCAGCCCGGATGATGGCCTCAATCACGATCGCCCCTCCAACTCTTTGCGTTTCTGTTCATTGAATAAATGAAATGCGCCGCCGGCAACGATCCGTTCCCCTTCTCGCAACCCGGACAGGACCGGTTGAACTCCTCCCTGTTCCGTGCCGAGGGTAACCGGCTGAAGACGAAACTCCTTCGGTCCCGTCTGGGTAAAGACGAAGGTCCGGTTGTTTTCCCGCACCACCGCTTCCGCCGGAACGACAAGCCGGTCGAGCGGACGGCCCTGAATCGACATGGAGGCGAGCATGGCCGGCTTGATCATCCGGTTGGGGTTTGGCACGTCGGTCCGGACCGTCACCGTCCGGGTCTCGGTGTTCACGATGTCTCCAATAAAGATCAGGCGCCCGGTAAATCGCTGATTTTCCAAGGCGGGGATTTCAATCTCCACCTCCTCCCCCTCATGGATCAGGTTTACCTGTTGTTCCGGAACTTCCGCGGTCATCCAGACATGCGAGAGATCGGCAACCACAAAAAGGCTGTCGGCCGGCTGGACCACCTGTCCCAGGGTAACCCTCCGGTCAATGACCGTACCGGCCAGGGTGGCGGTCACTGGAGCGATCGAATTGATATCCCGGTTCCGGGTCAGTTTTTCCACACCCCCCTGGGACATGCCGAGAACTTCGAGTTGGTTCCGGGCGGAGAGAAGCTCCGCCTGGGCCGAGAAGAGTTCATTTTCCCGTTTTTGCAACTCGGCCGTACCGATCACATCGGCATCCAGAAGGAGCTTCGCCCGTTGCACCGCCCGGGTCTGCAACTCCACTTGGGCCAGCGCTTTGAGATAGGCCGCTTGCGCCGACGCGAGCTCGGTGCTATTCACCTCGGCGAGAATCGCCCCCTGCGCAACCTTCTCTCCCAAAGCGACATACACCCGGACGATCCGCCCCGTGACCGTGGCCCCGATTCGTGCCACCCGCCGCTCATCAACATCGGCCCGGCCTGAAACCCGGAGCATGTCCCGTATTTTCGTTTGCCCCACGGAGACGATTTTTAATCGGGGAAGGAACTCCTCCGGCACCGTGATCAAGTTGGAATCGGTTGCGGCCGGGACCTGCGCTCCGCTTTGGGCGCCTCCTCCCCCCCTTGTGTCAATTTTGGCATCGATCTTGGGGGTGTCATTTCCGTTCGATTTCGTGCAGCCGACCGCGATGACCCAGAGGATCATCATAAGCGTCAGCCTAGAACAGGTATTGAACAAAGAACTCATTCGTTTCTCCCATCGAGATCGGAGGCGCTGAGACGTTGGATTTCGACCAGCGCCGCCTGTAACTCATAACGTGCATTGATAAAATCGAGCCGAACGGAGCGGAGCACACGCTGGGCGTCGAGGAAATCGAGGACACCCCGTTCCCCCAGACGGTAAGCGGTTTCGGCCACCTTCATCGCATTTTCCGCTTCCTTTAACAGTCCCCTCTCAAAGGCATCGACCTGCCGATTGGCGATCAGATATCGATGGTAAACCGTTTCCAATTCTCGTGTCAGAGTCAAACGGCTTTGCTGTGAGAGGAATTGGGATCGGTTCAAGACCGCCGACGCCTCCGCGATCGGGCCCCGGCGACGGTCCCACACCGGGAGGGGGAGTGATATTCCAAAACGCCACTGGCGCAGATCGGGGTCTTCCTCCAGAGTGGTCTGGAGGGTGATCTGAGGGAAACGGAGTCTCCGTTGCAGGTTGAGGGTGGCCCCCGCCGCTCTTTCGACCGCCAAGGAGCGGGTGATGTCGGGATTGCGTTCCCCAACTTCCCGGCGAAGTTCGTCGAGAGCGGGAAGCGTCGATAAGGAGGCCAAGACCCCTTTCACCTCGAACTCTCCCGGAAGAGGCGGGCCGATGAAATTCCGCAGGACACTTTTCGCCTGGGAGACCCGCAGCGTGGCACTTTCGAAATTTTTGGTGGCGCTTAATACTTCGGCTTCCGCCTTGACCTGCTCGTATTTCGGTGATTCACCGATCTCGACCCGCAGTTTCACCCGGTTTCGGATCTGTTCCAGGAGGCCAAGGTCCTCTTGAGCGACCTTTCGCTCCTCCTCCCTGCGGAGGATGTCGTAGAAAGCCGTTCTGACCTGGGCCAGCAGTTGAACGCGGCTGGACTGGAATCCGGCCCGGGCGGCATCGATCCCCGCTTCGGCGGCATCGATCCGCGCCGCCCGTGTCGAGGGGTAGTCGAGGGGTTGAGAGAGTCCAAAGATTTTGCTCCGGCCCGCCCCCCCCCGGTCACCGCGAAAGCGGGAGGGACCGGTGCCAAACTCGATTGCAGGATTGGGATAGGCTGCGGCGGTGCGCCGCCCGCCCCGAGCCGCCTCTATTTCGGCCCTGGCGGCCTGCAAGCCAGGATGATGTTGCTCGACAAGTTCGACGATGGCTTCAAGTGTAAAGGGTTCTTGAGAATGGGCGGGAGTGCCGCTATTCAGGAGGATCCAGAAAACGATGATGACGGATGTTCCAAACCGGAGAAGATGACACATCGAAATTCGACCTCTCATACATATCGAGTGAGTTTATTTTGGGGAATGAACATATGAAGCAGGGCAGTAGATGTATAGATGCTTGCATCCCGCGTACCAAAAATAAAATATGGATAAAAAAAACACGTTTGCCAAACCCGTTCAGGATAACCCATTGACCTTGTTCAAAAGATCGAAGAGCAAACGGTCGGACATAGTGACGACAGCAAGGGGAATTTAAGATGCATCTATGTGGCGGATCGCTACACGATGAGGCAGGTTTGCATAAATCATCGACAAGATGAACCGTTGGGGGCAGGCGTGTTGACACCCCATCCCCCTTTTGTTATTCTTCGAAAATGAAGCTTTCCAAAGAACGGGTCGCCTCCCTCGCAACCGCAATCGTCGATACCCTCCTAAAAGAAGGATTGATTACCGTCTCCTCGAAAAAAGAGTCCCTGATCGGCAAAATCGAATCGACCATTCTGGATGACCTTCAAATCGAAGACCGCCTGAATATCGAGATCAGGGGAATGTTGAAAGGGTATGAGCGGGAAATTGAAAAAGGGGAGGTCGACTACCAAAAGATGTTTCAAATGGTTAAGAAACAACTGGTCCGCGATCGCAATCTCATTCTTTAATAAAACCTGATAAAAACGGAGTCAAGGTGGTTTTAAGCGACGAAAAGGCGAGCCATCTTTCTCATCTCATCCTTCAGGCGTTGGAGAAGGATCTGTCCGTCGAAAAAAAGGGAGGAAGGGAGCCGATTCTTCGACAAATTAAACGGACGTTGGCCGTCGAGCTGAAGCTGGATGAGCAGATTGACGAGATCGTTCGTCGGAGGCTCTCCTCCTATTCCCGCCAGATCGTGGAGGGGAGTCCGGAATGGGAGATCCTCTATCGGAAGACGTTTCAGGAAGAGATGAATAAAAGGAGGCGGTAATTGCGAAAGTGCGGAATCCTCGTCGTTCTCATGATCGTTTTTTTTCTTCGGATCGACACGCTGGGAGCCGCCGATGAAAATAACGGCTTGAACCAGGGCCAATCGAGCCGGAGCCAAATTCTCCGGGAACATCACCGCCTGTTGCATCGGATGCTCATGGTGATGAAAGATCAGGCGGAAATCACCGAAAAGGTTCTGAGTGGGAAACATTCCCCGGCTGAGAAAAGAACCATGCGAAAGCGGCTCACTGAAATGTCGGGTGAAATTGACGGGATGATTCAAAAACATGACGGGATGATGAAAGCCTTCGAAGAAATGATTGAAAAGAGGGGGGCCGAAGGCTCCCTTCCTCCTGAAGAGCCTCCTCCTCAATAAACCGGTCTGTGAAACGGGAGAGTCTTAAGTGTCCGACTCCGAAAAAGGGAAAGGGGCTGGGAATCTCCTGGTTGCACAGTTCTTACTCGGCCTTTTAATCTATATCGTATACAGTATCTATCCGACCCAACCAAAACCGGCCCTCGTCGCCATTTACCTCCTTCTTCTCGGTATTCTCTTTTTCTCCTGGAAAGGATTAAAGGGGCTGTGGAAGTAGATTTTCGATCGATATTCAGACCGCACCGGCATGACGCGGAAGAAGAGCGACAGGAAACCCACCACCTCCATGAACATCCTTGCGGCCTCGATCTCGGCCATTCTCACGACACCCCCGTTGCCCCGGCCTCATTCGCCTCCTTCTTTGAAGCCCAAGAACGCAAACCCCTTCTTGGGGCGATCTTCTTAACCGCCGGGATGATGATCATCGAGGCGGTCGGGGGCATTTGGACGAACAGCCTCGCCCTTCTCTCCGATGCCGGGCATATGTTGACCCACCTCTTGGCGCTGACGATCAGCTTTGTGGCGTTGATTTTTTCCCTCAAACCGCCGACGTCAAAAAAATCGTATGGCTTTTACCGTTTGGAAATTCTGGCCGCCCTTCTCAACAGCTTTCTCCTTTTCCTGATGACCCTCTGGATCTTCTATGAGGCGTATCACCGATTTTACAATCCGGTTCCGATTGCGACGGGGGAGACAATTCTGATCGCCACAGCCGGGCTGGTCGTCAACTTGATCACCGCCGCCCTCTTGAGCCGGGCGACCCGGCGGAGCCTAAATATCCGATCGGCCTTTCTCCATCTGATCGGGGACACTCTCTCCTCAGTCGGGGTCGTGGCGGCGGCGGGGGTGATTTACTTCACCCGGTGGTGGTTCCTCGATCCGGTCATGGGAGTGGTTCTCTCCCTGTTTATTCTCTATTGGGCCTATCGGTTGATGATCGATTCGATCGACATCTTGTTGGAGGCAACGCCAAAGGAGATCGATCCCGTCCGGGTGGCGGAGGCGGTCAAGGTCATCGAAGAGGTGCGCGACGTCCATGACGTCCACGTTTGGACCCTTACTTCCGGAATGTATGCACTCTCGGCGCATGTGGCAGTCGACGACATGCCGTTAAAGGAGACAACGCATTTATTAAAGAAGATCAATTTTCTCCTCTGTCAGGAATTTAAGATCGGTCACGCCGCGATTCAGCTTGAAATCGACGCGGTTTCTCTAAATAAATCTTGAGTCATAAAGAGGGAACCATGCCACAAGGTGAAAAACGGGAGTGGCTGGGGGAACTTGATCATCCGGAATACCACCTGGCGCTCGCTCAGTTCGAGCGGGCCGCCGTCCGCCTCCGGCTCGACCCGAATCTGTGCGAACGCTTTAAACGGCCCGAACGGACACTGGCGGTCAGCATTCCGATCCGGCACGACGATGGCCGTGTGGAGGTTTTTCGGGGCTACCGTGTTCAACACGATTCGGCCTTGGGACCTTTCAAAGGGGGAATTCGTTATCATCCCTCGGTCACATTGGGAGAGGTCGCCGCCCTGGCGATGCGAATGACCTGGAAGTGCGCCCTGGTGGGGCTGCCATATGGAGGGGCCAAGGGGGGGATCCGGTGTGATCCCAAGATCCTCTCCCAGAATGAACTGCAGCGGCTGACACGGCGTTATACCGCCGAGATCGCTCCGCTCATCGGTCCCGATCAGGATATTCCGGCCCCCGATGTCGGGACCGATGAACAGGTGATGGCCTGGATCATGGATACCTACAGTCAGCAGGTCGGTTATGCGGTGCCGGGGGTCGTCACCGGAAAACCGATCAGCATCGGCGGCTCGGTGGGACGGGAGGAGGCGACCGGCCGCGGCCTTTGTGTAACAATTTTCGAAGCGATGCGTCATCTTGAGCTGCCGGTTTCCGGAAGCACGGCGATCATTCAGGGGTTTGGGAATGTCGGAAGCCATGCGGCCCGGCTCCTCTCGGCGCAGGGCATCCGGGTGATCGGGGTCTCCGACTCGAAGGGAGGGGTCTACCATCCGAACGGCCTCGACATCCCCAAGCTCATCCTCCACAAGCGGGAAACAAAGGGGGTCGCCGGTTTTCCGGAGGCCGATTCGCTCTCTCCGGCGGAGTTGCTCGAACGCCCCTGCACCGTTTTGATTCCGGCCGCCTTGTCCGGGGAAATTCACGTGAAGAACGCGGGGCGCTTGAACTGCCGCATCCTGGCGGAAGGGGCGAACGGACCGACCGAGTTGGAAGCCGACATCCTCCTCGCCGACCGGGGGATTTTTGTGATTCCCGATATTCTGGCGAATGCCGGCGGGGTGATCGTTTCCTACTTCGAATGGGTTCAAGACCTTCAGAACTACTTTTGGAAGGAGAAGGAGATTCGGGAACGTCTCGCGGAGATCATGACCGATGCGTTTCAGCGGGTGGTGGCGCGTTCCCGCTCGGAAAAGGTCAATATGCGGATCGCAGCAATGATGACCGGGCTCGAAAAGATCGCCCAGGCCCATCTCCTCCGGGGGTTATATCCATGACCCCCGATCTTTTCGAGCGGATGAAAACGGACCGGCACGAGCGGGTTCTCTTTTGCTCCGATCGCGCATCGGGCCTTCAGGCGATCATCGCCATTCACAGCACCCGGCGCGGTCCGGCGCTCGGCGGGTGCCGGATGTGGCCCTACCCCGATTTTAGCGCGGCCTTGATCGATGTCCTCCGCCTTTCCAGGGCAATGACCTACAAGGCGGCGATGGCCGACCTTCCCTTGGGCGGGGGAAAGAGCATCATTTGGGGAGATCCCCGGAAGGAGAAAACGGAATCGCTCTTGGTCGCCTTTGCAAAAGAGGTCGATCTTCTCGGAGGGCGATATATCGTCGCCGAGGATGTCGGGATCGGCCTTCCCGATATCGAGCGGATCCATCGGGTGACCCGTCACGCCGCCGGCCTCTCGAAGGAGAAGGGCGGGAGCGGCGATCCCTCGCCGGCGACCGCCTATGGCGTCTTCTGCGGGATGCGGGCCTGTCTGGAGGAGGTCTTCGGGGAGGGGTCGTTCCGGGGGCGAAAGATCGCAATCCAAGGGATCGGAAAGGTCGGCTTCGCCTTGGCGCTTCTTTTACATGAAGCGGGTGCGAAACTCTATGTTTCCGACATGGACCCGGAGCGGGTGGCGTCGATCTGCCGGGTGACCGGGGCCGACCCGCTCCTGGGGCATGAGATTTATCGGGTGGAGTGTGATATTTTCGCACCCTGCGCCTTGGGAGGCTTCCTAAACGAGCGGACGATCCCCCGCCTGTCATGCGCCATCGTTGCAGGGGCCGCAAACAATCAGTTGGAGGATACGAAGGCAGCCCTCCTGCTGAAGGAACGGGGGATCCTCTATGCGCCCGACTACCTGATCAATGCCGGCGGGTTGATCAATATTGCCGACGAATTGGAAGGATATCAAAAAGAGCGGGCTTATCAAAAGATCGAACGGATTTACGATCGATTGAAGGAAGTGTTCGAGGTTGCCAAGAAAGAATCGGTCTTCCCCTCCGAAGCGGCCGACCGGTTGGCGGAAAAGAAGTTAGAGCATGGATAAAGAGGAGATCGGCTCAAAGGCAGGCTGGCGACCGACGATCGCCGCAGTTCTCTCATTGGTTTTTGCGGGGTTGGGGCATTTCTACCTGCGGCGCTATGGCCGGGGAGCGGTCTTCCTTTTTCTGGCCCTGCTCTTGTTCAGGCTTTCCGGTTATTCGCCTCGCGCCTATATGTTGAACCTCACCCTCTTCATTTTCGCAGCCTTTGACGCTTTTTCATTCGCCAAGAGGGGATTCGGAATATTTTAGAGCCCCCCCCGGATCCGACCTGTGCGTGATCACCTTTGGTTTTTCCGACAACCCCCTTCCAACGTGCTAAAATAGAGGGGTCATGGTGCCGAAACCAAAAGCGGACGAATCAGCGGTGATCACGCACAGGCAAGAAGGGTGGTGGGCCGGGTTGAACCGGCCCAAGGCGGAGGCTCCCGACATCACGATCGTTGGACTTCCATATGACGGCGCCGTCTGTTACCGAAAAGGGGCGGCGGCGGGGCCGGCGGGGATTCGAAAAGTTTCGGGCGAGATCCCACCGGTGCTGGAAACCGGAGAGCTCTTGAGCGATCTCGTGGTACGGGACGACGGCGATCTCCCATTCGGGAACAATTTTGTCGCCGCCTTTCCGAAGATCGAAAAGGCGATCGATGCGCGGGCCGCGCGATCTTTTCTCCTCACTTTGGGAGGGGACCATTCGGTTGTCATCCCGGTCCATCGCGCCTTTGGCAAACGAGCCACCGAAGAGATCGGTTTGATCTTCGTCGACGCCCACACCGATCTTTCCGATCGGTTCGACGGTTCCCTTTACTCCCACGCCTGCCCCCTTCGCCGAACCATGGAGACCGAGCGATTCCATCCGGACCGGACCGTCCTGGTCGGAACCCGCTGTTTTGAGAAAGCGGGACTGGCGTTTATCCAAGATCACAAGATGAAAGTTTATCCCGCATACGAGGTCGCGGAGCGGGGGATGGCCCCCGTGGCCGACGAGATCGTCAAGCGATTTGCCGACCTGAAAAATGTCTACCTTTCGATCGACATCGACGTCCTCGACCCGGCCTTCGCCCCGGGAACCGGCATTCCAGATGCGGGGGGGCTCTCCACGCGTGACCTGATCACCCTGGTTCGGAGGCTTCACCCCCTCCCGGTCATCGGGGCCGATCTGGTCGAGGTCGCCCCGCCGCTCGATTGTTCCCAGATCACCTGCTTCGCCTCCCTTCGGATCATCGCCGAGATCTTCGGCCTGGTCCACCGGAGGAAAGCGCGGCATCAACGATTCATCCTGACATAAGAGGTCAATGACCTTCGGGAAATGGTTGCGGTCTTAAGGCGACCATTCCCACAGTCCGTCAGAGGAGAAACGACCATGATGAAAAAAGATGGAAATAAAGTTCCCTTCCTCAAAGGAACACCGCCCGGCCCGGAGGCCCGGAAATGGGTCGAGCGGGACAACGCCGTCATCTCCCCCTCCTATACGCGCGGTTATCCGCTGGTGGTTCAATCGGCAAAGGGATCTTCCCTCACCGACGTCGACGGGAACCGATATATCGACTTTACCTCCGGCATTGCGGTGACCGCCACCGGCCATTGCCATCCGAAGGTCGTGAAGGCGATCACCGATCAGGCGAAGCGTCTGATCCATATGTCGGGAACCGACTTTTATTATGCCTCGGAGGTCCTTCTGGCCGAGAAACTGACCCGGATCACGCCGGGGCGGGAACGGAAGAAGGTCTTCTTTACCAATTCCGGCACCGAATCGACTGAAGCCGCGATGAAACTGGTTCGCCATCAGACCAAACGTCCCTACTACCTTGCCTTCCTCGGGGGATTTCATGGCCGGAGCATGGGGGCCCTTTCCCTCACCGCCAGCAAGGTGATCCACCGGGAAGGGTTCGCGCCGTTGGTGCCGGGGGTGATTCATGCCCCCTATCCAAATCCGTATCGCCCCCCCGCCGGGATCCCGCCGGAGGAGTGCGACCGCCACACCCTCCATTGGATTCGCGAGGTTGCCTTCCGGCACCTCGTTGCGCCGGAGGAGGTCGCCGCCATCTTCGTCGAGCCGATCCAGGGAGAGGGGGGATATATCGTCCCGCCGAAGCGGTTCTTGGGCGAGCTGGCCGATCTGGCGCGTGAGTATGGGATCTTGGTCGCTGTCGACGAAATTCAGAGCGGGATGGGGCGAACCGGGAAGATGTTCGCCTCGGAACACTTTCAACTCGTTCCAGACGTGATGACATTGGCAAAGGGGTTGGCCTCGGGCCTTCCACTCGGGGCGATGATCGCCCGTGAGGCGTTGATGCGGTGGGCGCCGGGGGCGCATGCGAACACTTTTGGGGGGAATCCGATCGCTTGCGAGGCGGCACGGGCGACAATCGACCTCTTGGAAGGGGGTTTGATTCAGAATGCCGAGCGGGTCGGTAACCGGATCCTCTCCCGGCTTCGGGCGATGCAGAAAGAGCACCATCTCATCGGCGATATCCGCGGGATCGGGTTGATGATCGGAATCGAACTGGTCCGCGACCGGGAGACCAAAGAGATGGCGATCCCCGAACGAAATAAGGTGATTCAACGCTGCTTCGAAAAAGGGCTGTTGATCCTCGGCTGCGGCCAAAATGTCATCCGTTTCATGCCGCCGCTCGTGATCAAACCGGCGGAGGCCGATCGGGCCTTGGCCATCTTCGAGGAGGTTCTGACGGAAACCGAAGGAGAGCGGATCCGGAAGTAATGGCCCTGTCGATTGATCGTTGGGAGAAGCCGGGAGAACCGGCGGAGAAGGTCGCCCTCGAAAAGGAATTAAAAGCCCGGGGATATCGCCCCGAGTTCTGGGTCGACAAGCCTGGGACCACCTACCGGAACCGGCGCCATGAGACCAACACCCTCCTCTGGATTCTCCGCGGCGAGGCCCGGATCACCATCGGCGCCGACACCGACACCCTCCACGAC
Organism: uncultured Nitrospirota bacterium; assembly: GCA_964579005.1. GTDB lineage: Bacteria > Nitrospirota > Nitrospiria > SBBL01 > Manganitrophaceae > CAZOFJ01. The sequence continues at coordinate 17,762 of CAZOFJ010000033.1, read as the reverse complement.
GGCGACCGGATCGCCCTCCCACCCCACACCCCCTATACCCTCCAGGTTTTGGGAGACAAAATCCTGCTCTGGCTGATCGGACAGAAGAAGAAAGGAGGCTAAGATTGCCTTGACACTCTGAAGCTCACCTCCTATAATTCAAGCTTTTGAAGTAGGATCGCCATGGTCATTCGAATTAAAGATATTCCGGCGGAAGGCCTTCTCCTCTCGTACCAAATGGATCCGCTGAATGGGGATCTCTCCGAAAAGGGGTTTAAGATCGATGGTCCTGTCGATGTTTCGGCGAAGGCCATCAAGCACAACGGAGATAAAGTCTATCTGAGGGGGATGCTTACGGCAGAGGTCGCCTCCGAGTGTGGCCGATGTCTTAAACAATTTAAAACCAAGATCGAATCCGATTTCCATGCCGAGTATCTTCCGAGACATGGCGTTTCAAGCGAGATGGAGAAAGAACTCTCGCAGGGAGATCTCGCCTTTCACATCTACGAAGACGATACAATCGATATCGATCAAGAAGTGGAAGAGCAACTGATCCTATCGATCCCGATGCGCCCGCTTTGCCGTGAAGAATGTCGCGGCCTTTGCCCGCAATGCGGAGAAGATTTAAACCTCAAGCAGTGTGCCTGTCCGCAAGAGACCATCGATCCCCGCTGGTCGACATTGAAAGAATTGTTCAAAAAGAATCAATCAACAAATCAAGAATCAGGGAGAAAAAATGCCAAATCCAAAACATAAAACATCCAAAGCAAGGAGAGACAAACGGAGGACCCACAAGAAACTGCAAAGCCCCGTCTATGTCCTCTGCCCTCAGTGCCATGAACCGAAAGTCCCTCATCGCGCATGCCTTCAATGCGGAACCTATAAAGGCCGCGAGGTGATCGCCGTTGAAGAGGTCTAATCCGGCGGAGCCGGAAAGCGGGGGGTTTGCGTCGCCCCCTCCACCGGCCTGTGCGTGCCCTCCGCCAAAGCCGGATGGAGCCTCCCCCTCAACGCTCTCTTCGTTCGCTGGTATTGAAAAGATCTACGCAAAAAACGTGGATCTTTTCAATACAGCATCTAATTTCCACCGGCGGACCACGATTAAAAGATGATGAAGATTGCCCTGGATGCGATGGGGGGAGATCATGCCCCGGCCGATATTGTCGAGGGAGCGGTTTTGGCGGTGAGAGAGCTCGACGTCGAAATCGTACTGGTCGGAGACGAAAAAGAGATTCAAAAAGAACTTTCCCGCCGAGACACTCAGGGTTTGCCACTCTCAATCGTTCATGCTCCTCAAAAAGTGGAAATGCACGAGTCTCCCTCCTCCGTCGTCCGGAAAAAGCGCGACTCCTCCATTTGGGTCGCAACCGAGTTGGTCAAAAAATCGGAAGCGGTCGCGGTGATCAGCGCCGGAAATACCGGAGCCAGCATGGCCACCGCCCTCTTTATCCTCGGTCCCTTGACCGGGGTCGAACGGCCGGCAATCGCCACCCCCCTCCCAACACTCAAAGGGACGTCGATTCTGATCGACGTCGGGGCGAATGTCGACTGCAAGCCGGACCACCTCCATCAGTTTGCAATCATGGGACATATTTACGCCAAGGAGATCCTTGGCCTTCCGGAACCGAAGGTCGGCCTCTTGAGCATCGGAGAGGAAGACACAAAGGGGAACGAGCTGACCAAAGAAGTCTTCAAGATCCTCAAGGAAAGCCCGCTCCGGTTCATCGGAAATGTCGAAGGACGAGACGTCTATACCGGGGCGGCCGATGTCATCGTCTGCGACGGTTTTATCGGAAACATCGCGCTCAAGATCTCCGAGGGACTTTCAGACGCAATCATTCAATTTCTCAAAAGGGAGATCACCGCCTCCCCTTTCGGCAAGCTTGGTTATTTCCTCCTCAAGTCGGCCTTCTCACGGTTTAAGAAAAAGGTCGACTACGCCGAATATGGGGGAGCCCCCCTTCTCGGGGTCAACGGAATCAGCATCATCTGTCATGGCCGCTCTTCCGGAAAAGCGATCAAAAATGCGGTCCGGGTGGCGAAAGAATCGTATACACGCGGCGTCAACAGGTTGATTCAAGAACAGATCGAGGCCCAGATGAGATCACAGCCCTTGCCCCAAGAAAAGGAGACGCCGCGGTGAAAAGTTCCGGGAAGGCGGAAGGATCAGAGGTGATCACGCACAAGCCGGAAAAAGGCGCTCATCCCCGCCCCCGGATCGTCTCCACCGGATCGTATGCCCCCGAAACCCGTTTAACCAATGCCGATTTAGAATCGAAGGTCGATACCACCGACCAATGGATCTTTGAGCGAACCGGGATTCGTGAACGGAGAATCGCGGCGGAAAACGAGGCGACATCCGATCTGGCCGTCAAGGCCGCCCAACGGGCAATCGAAGCGGCGGGAATCGGGCCGGAAGAGATCGATCTGATCGTGCTCGCGACCTGTACCCCCGATATGTTTTTTCCCTCGACCGCCTGTATCGTTCAAGATCGACTCAAGGCGACTCGGGCGGCCGCGTTCGATCTTTCGGCGGCCTGTTCCGGATTTATCTATGCCTTGTCCGTTGGAGAGCAGTTTATCCGAAGCGGCGCCTACCGGAACGTCCTGGTGATCGGGGCCGAAGTAATGTCGCGTATTGTTGATTGGACCGACCGGGGAACCTGTGTCCTCTTCGGCGACGGCGCCGGGGCCGTTCTCCTCGGACCGACCCAATCGGAGAGCGAAATCTTATCGACGCACCTTCATTCCGACGGGTCGCTCTGGGACCTGATTTGCGTACCGGGAGGAGGGTCGGCGATTCCTCCGTCTGAAAAAGTCCTCGCGGAACGGCTCAATACCATTAAGATGAAAGGAAACGAAACCTTTAAGGTGGCGGTCCGAACCTTGGAGGAGGTCGCCTGGGAAGCGTTGCGGTTGCATCGGCTGACCCCTTCCGACATCGCGTTCGTCGTACCGCATCAGGCAAATCTTCGCATCCTCCGGGCGGTGGCGGACCGTCTCGGTATCGGGATGGACCGGGTCGTCGTCAACCTGGATCGGCATGGAAATACCTCCGCAGCATCTATCCCCCTGGCGCTGGATCAAGCGGTTCGAAACGGCCAAATACAGAAGGGGATGTTGCTCCTCTTCCTGGCCTTTGGCGGAGGGTTGACCTGGGCCTCTTCTCTGGTACGCTGGTAACCCGCCGTGGATTGTCGGCGATGCAAGTCTCAATAAGATAGATAAGGAGGCACTCTTGAACGGACAATTTTTAAATGGATGGGCGCTCATTTTAGGCGCCTCCAGCGGTTTTGGTGAAGCGTGCGCGTTGGAGTTGGCCGCCTCCGGAATGGACATCTTCGGCGTCCACCTCGATCGAAAGGGAACGTTGGCCAATATCGATCGAATCACCGCCCGGATTCAGGAAAAGGGGCGTCGGGCCGTCTTCTTCAACGTCAACGCAGCCGATCCGGAGAAACGAAAGACGGTTCTCGACGAAATCGAAAAGACACTCTCCGCCGGGACGGAACGGCGGATACGGGTCCTGATCCATTCGCTCGCTTTTGGCACACTCAAACCTTTTATCGCCGATTCACCGAACCAGACCATCGCACAGGCACAGATGGAGATGACCCTCGACGTGATGGCCAACAGCCTCGTCTACTGGACCCAGGACCTCGTCGCTCGGAATTTCCTCGGCGAGGGAGGGCGCATCTTTGGCATGACCTCCGCCGGCAGCGCCCGTGTCTGGAAGAGCTACGGCGCCGTCTCCGCCGCAAAGGCCGCGCTCGAATCGCACCTTCGGCAACTGGCCCTGGAACTCGGTCCCAAAGGAATCGCCGTCAACGCCATCCGGGCCGGAGTCACCGACACGCCCGCCCTTCGGAAAATTCCGGGTCATGAAGAGATGATTAAAATCGCACAAGGAAGGAACCCGATGGGACGCCTGACGACGCCGGAAGATGCGGCCGGCGCCATTGCGCTTCTCTCTCATCCTAAGGCGCAGTGGCTCACCGGAAACGTGATCGGCGTCGACGGCGGAGAGTTCATCGTCGATTGATCCAGGCCAACTTTCTTTTTCGAAATTTTTGTTGACTTCACCTTTTTTTTTGATCAATATCACTGTGGTTTTGAAGAACATCCCTTTTCATTCGCGTCCCGGACTGGATGCGCAGATCAAACCATCGGCAAGAGGCTAAGTTGGGAACGGCATTTATTTTCCCGGGACAGGGATCGCAATATGTCGGGATGGGAAAAGATCTTTTTGATCGCTTCGAGGAAGCCCGTCGAACCTATGCAGAAGCCGACTCCGCCCTCGGATGGGAGGTCGGGCGGCTCTGCTTTGACGGCCCGGAAGAACGCCTAAATCAAACCGAATACACCCAGCCGGCACTTCTTGTCACCAGCATCGCCGTTTGGCGTTGTTTGGGCGAACCGGTTTCAAAAGGACTCTTGATCGCGGGGCACAGCCTGGGGGAATATACCGCTTTGGTTGCCTCCGGCGCCCTCCCTTTTCATCAAGCCGTTCGGCTCGTTCAACAGCGAGGACGTTTCATGCAGGAGGCGGTCCCGCAAGGGAAGGGGGGAATGGCGGCGGTCGTGGGTCTCGATCGAAAAACAGTCGAAGAGATCTGCGACAAGGTGTCGGAGGAAGGAAGCAGGGTGAGCGCGGCGAACTACAACGCGCCCGATCAGATCGTCATCGCCGGAGAGTTGAGGGCGGTTTCACGGGGCGTTTTACTGGCGCAGGAACGAGGGGCAAAACGGGTTGTTCCGCTTCCGGTCAGCGTCCCTTCCCACACGCCGATGATGGAAGAAGCCTGCCATCGTCTTGCCGCCGAGTTGGAAAAGGTCGACGGCCATGATCCCCATATCCCCTTGATCAACAATATTCACGCTGAAAAAATTACCACCTGGTCCGATGCAAAAAAGGGGCTGATTGATCAACTTTCCTCCCCGCTCCTCTGGGAGGAAACGATCCAACGGATGCGGGAAACCGGGGTTGACCTTTTCATCGAAGTGGGACCCGGCCGAGTCCTCTCCGGATTGCTAAAAAAGATCGACCGCCATCTCGCGACGGCCAATGCCGAAGATGGGACCGGCGTGGAAAAAGTAAAACAACTCTTGGAGAAATAGTTGGGCAACTGGATCGACTTGCAGGGAAAGGTGGCCCTTGTCACCGGAGCGGCGCAGGGGATCGGGAAAGCAACCGCCGCCCTTTTGGCCGAGTGCGGCGCCTCCGTGGCGATTTCCGACGTGAACCGAGAAGCGGCCGAACAAACAGCCGCCGAACTCGTTACATCGGGAAAACGCGCGATCGCTTTATCCGCCAATGTCGCGCGGGGAGAAGAGGTAAAAGCGATGGTCGATTCAATCCTCTCTCAATGGGAAAAAATCGACATTCTCGTAAACAACGCCGGTATCACCCGCGATACACTGCTACTTCGGATGAAAGACGAAGAGTGGGACGCGGTCCTTTCCGTCAACCTGAAGGGAACCTTTCACTGTATGAAAGCGGTCCTCTCTTCAATGACCAAACAACGCCGGGGGAGAATCATCAACATCTCCTCCATCGTCGGCGTGATCGGCAACGCCGGGCAGGCCAATTACGCGGCATCGAAAGCAGCGGTGATCGGCTTGACCAAAACGGTCGCGCGGGAATATGCGAGTCGCGGGGTCACCGTCAACGCGGTGGCGCCCGGCTTCATCGATACCGCCATGACCGCTTCCCTTTCCGACAGCGTTCGGGAAAATCTGTTGAAGCAAATCCCCCTGGCACGTTTGGGGACCGCATCGGACATCGCGGACGCGGTCCTTTTTCTCGCCTCGGACCACGCCGGATACATCACCGGCCAGGTCCTTCATGTCAACGGCGGAATGTATATGGGGGGGTAAGAAAAACCCGACGGATCAGTCACGGAGAAGAGGTATCAAAAAGAGAGCAGGGGGCTCGCCTCGGAAGAAGGGAAGCCCTCTTTCCCCACGTAACCGTAATATTCTTATTATGAGGAGGTGAACCACATTGGCTGTCGAAGAGCGTGTTAAGAAAATCATTTCGGAACAATTGGGTTTGGAAGATGAGGATGTGACCGCGGAGGCCTCCTTTGTCGAAGACCTCGGTGCCGACTCGTTGGATACCGTCGAACTGGTCATGGCGTTCGAGGAGGAGTTCGGGATCGAGATTCCGGATGAGGATGCGGAAAAAATCCTGACGGTTCAGAACGCGATCGATTATATCAAAGAGAAGGCATAGGATCGTTTCGACTCAACCGTCGCACGTTTTCCAGATGAGGATGCGATCGATGGAAGACGGATCGATCTGTTAGAATTGGAAGAGGGGGTGATTTCCTGAAACGAAGAGTGGTCGTGACCGGGATGGGCGTCGTCAGCCCGCTGGGCCTCGGTGCGCAAAAAATGTGGAAGGCGGTCTGCGCCGGAGAATCGGGTGTCGGCCGAATCACCCGGTTCGATCCAACAGACTACCCTTGTCAGATCGCGGCTCAGGTCAACGATTTCAATCCCGCCGATTATATTGATCTCAAAGAGATCAAAAAGATGGATACCTTCATTCATTACGCGGTGGCCGCGAGCCAAATGGCGGTGGATGACGCCGGTTTAAAGATCACCTCTGAAAATGCGGAGCAGGTCGGTGTCTATGTCGGATCTGGAATCGGCGGGCTCAATGCGATCGAGCAGTGGCACAAGGTCCTTCTGGAAAAGGGGCCGAAGCGGGTCTCCCCTTTCTTCATCCCGATGTCGATCATCAATCTCGCTCCGGGTCAAATCTCGATCCGGTTCGGCGCGAAGGGGCCGAACATCAGCGCCGTCAGCGCTTGTGCGACCGGCAATCATTGCATCGGCGACGCCTTCCGATTGATCCAGCAAGGAGAGGCCAACGCCATGATCGCCGGCGGGACCGAAGCGGCGGTCACCCCCCTCTCCATCGCCGGTTTTTCATCCTCCCGCGCCCTCTCAACCCGGAACGATGATCCGAAGCGGGCAAGTCGCCCTTTCGACAAAGACCGGGATGGGTTCGTCCTGGGGGAAGGGGCAGGCATTCTGCTCCTTGAGGAGCGAGAATCGGCCCGGCGCCGAGGGGCCCGGATCTATGCCGAAATCATCGGCTACGGCATGTCGGCCGATGCGTATCATATCACCGCCCCCGCTGAGAAGGGAGAAGGGGCCGCCCGCTGTATGCGTCTTGCGCTGAAAGACGCCGGAATTCAGCCCGGGGAGGTCGGATACATCAACGCCCATGCGACTTCCACCATGGCCGACGCCCTCGAAACGATGGCGATGAAGACCGTCTTCGGCAAAGCGATTCATCAGATCTCGATCAGTGCCACTAAATCGATGACCGGCCATCTCCTGGGAGCCGCCGGAGGGGTTGAGGCGGTCATCAGCATTCTGGCCCTCCGGGATGGAATCATCCCCCCCACCATCAATCTCGACCATCCCGATCCCCAATGCGACCTCGGCTATACGCCGCATCATGCAAAGAAGAGAGAGGTTGAAATCGCCCTTTCCAATTCGTTTGGCTTTGGCGGAACCAACGCCACCCTGATTTTCCGAAAGCACCGGGAAAATTAGCTGATCCCCTTTAAGCATCAAATAAACGACACTCCATGCCGCAGGTAGATCTTTCCCCCTTCGAGAAACGACTCTCTTACCTCTTTAAAGCACCGAAACGACTTCTCCATCAAGCATTGACCCACAAATCTTTTCTGAACGAAGCGAAGGACGAGATGCTGGAGGATAACGAACGGCTTGAGTTTTTAGGAGACGCCGTCCTCGACCTGATCATCAGCGAAACCTTGGTCGCTCGTTTTCCCGATGCCCCGGAAGGGGATCTCTCCAAAATGAAGTCAAGGGTGGTCAGCGAGGGGACGCTCGCCCAGGTCGCAAGGGAGATCGGATTGGGACAGCATCTCTATATCGGCAAAGGGGAAGAACGAACCCTGGGGCGGGAAAAGAATTCGTTGCTGGCCAACGCCCTGGAGGCCCTCATCGCAGCCGTCTACCTTGACGGAGGAATCGACCCGGCGAGGGAACTGGTGATGCGCGAGTTTGAGCAGCCGCTTCGAGAGTTGACCCGCCCGGAGGTGACGATCGACTATAAGACCGATCTCCAAGAGCTTTGCCAAAAGGAATTCGGTTCCCTCCCTTCTTATCAGGTCATTGGAGAAACAGGTCCCGACCATCGAAAAAGTTTCGAGGTTGAAATTCGAATCCAGGGAACCCCCCGGGCCGTTGCGGAAGGACGGAGCAAAAAGGAAGCCGAACAAAACGCCGCCCGGATCGCGCTCGAAAGATGGAAACGGGTGTTGTAGAGCCGCTATTGAGACACCAGCGAACGAAGAGAGCGTTGAGGGGAAGGCTCCATCCGGCTTTGCCGGATTAAAACCCCTTGGCGAAGATCGACCGCCCGCCATCGATCGGCAAAGAAACCCCGGTCACGAAGTCGTTTTCAATCAAAAAATGAACGGCCTGAACGATATTTCGAGGATCTCCCTCCCGGCGGACCAGTGTCGCACCGATCGCCTCTTCCCTTTCGGCTGCCGGAAGATCGGGCGGGAGCAAAACCGGCCCCGGCAAAATGCAATTGACGCGAACGCGCGGATTACGGGAGCCGAGTTCCACAGCCAAAGTCCGGGTCAACGTCGGGATCGCCCCTTTCGACGGGAAATAGGCGGCGTAGTTCGGATAGGGTCGTTTCGATGCCCAGTCGCCGAAGGTGATAATACACCCCCCTTCCTGTTGCTGAACCATCGCCAGTCCCGCCTGCTGAGAACAGAGGAAGGTCCCAAGTATGTTGACCTCGAAATGGCGCCGGAGATCGGCCGCCGTCACCTCTTCTAGTTTTTTAGACTCCCAGAGGCCTGCCGTATTAACGAGGAGATCGAGACGCCCGTATTTTTTTAGAATGACGCCAACCATCGACCGAACCGCCGTTTCATCCGACAGGTCGGCCTGCACCGCCATCGCCGTCACCCCTCGTTTCTGGTACTGGGCCAGCCTCTCCTCGGCCTCGGCGGCCGAACTCCGGTAGTGAATGACCACTGTATCACCCCGCTCGGCCAGCGCGTCGGCGACATGAGACCCGATCCGCCGTTTTCCGCTTCCGGTGATCAGAGCGACTCTTCCGGCCGGTCCATTTTTTAGTCGATCCGCAACCATCCTTCCCTCCCCCCAACCAACATAACACCCCACACTTCATCAAGGAGCTTCAGTGGTTGACTTCTCACCGCGTCAGGCATATAAGATCTCCATCATCGTGCCCTGAAATCGTTGATCACAGGCATCGGACGAAACCGCCTGAAAACCAGGCCAATATCACATGATCAGGACAAAATGGCAAGTGAATCAATGGTGGTTAGAGGGCTTGAGAAAAAATGATCAAAGCGGTATTCGACAAATCTGCTCAGACCTATGATCGGGCTCGTCAACAACTCATTCCCTGTTTCGACGAATTCTACGATGCTGTTATCACCCAAATCGCCTATCCGAATCATGCGAAACTTCGTGTCTTGGATCTTGGGGCAGGAACCGGATTGCTTTCTCTGTTTATCTCCCGGCGCTTCCCCTACGCGAAGATCACACTGCTGGATCTCTCGGAAGCCATGCTGAAGAAAGCACGAGAGCGTTTTGCGGACCAGCCTGGATACTTCGACTTTATCGTCGCGGATTATGTAGAGACACCGTTTTCTGGCCTGTTTGATGCAGTCATCTCCGCTCTTTCGATCCATCATCTCAAAGACGAGCGTAAGACCCTCTTGTTCCGAAAAATCAGTGACGTTTTGGTGGACGGAGGCGTCTTCATCAATGCGGATCAGGTACTGGGCTCCACACCGGAGATCGAGAGACGATACCGGCAGGTTTGGCTGCGACAGGTGCGGGAGCGAGGCGTCAGCGATGAGGATCTTGCCGCAGCCCTCGACCGGATGAAAGAAGACAGAATGGCCACACTGGAATCCCAGTTGAAATGGCTGAAGGAGGCGGGATTCCGAGAAGTGGATTGTTGGTATCGGAGCTACAATTTTGCTGTCTTTGGGGGTTGCAAATAAGCGCCCTCCAACGCGGCGTTGGGCGAGAGGCAGTCACCGATCATGAACGTACAGAACCCGAAACTTCCGGACAATCCAACGGCGTTCATTCAGTCGTGCGTCCGCACACGCCGACTTTTGTGGACTTACCACGTGAATATGCGCCTTCAGGGGCGGTTCATACCGCGCCAGATGATTCTTGATGCCGTCGACACTTACGAAATTATTGAGGAATACCCAAAAGACAAGTATTTCCCCAGTTATCTGGTCCTGGCTCGACCGAGCGGCGACGCCTTTCACGTATTGTTCGCGGTCGATGTTGAGGGGGAGAACGTGCGAGTCGTCACCGCTTATCGTCCAAGGTTGGACGAATGGGGGGCTGATTTAAAAACGAGGAGGGTTCATCCATGAAGTGCGTGATGTGTGGGTCCAGGCTTCAACCTGTGAAAAGCGATCTTCCTTTCAAGGTCAGCGGCCAGACCATCGTGATTCTTAAAAAGCTGCCTGTTCTGCAATGCGAGAACTGCTCGGAGTACCTGATCGAAGACGATGTACTTCGACGAGTCGAGGAGATTCTGGCAGGGGTGGATCGCGCGGCGGAACTTGAAATTGTTCAGTACGCTGCATAAAATTGTTGCACTTCGTCAAGAATCCGGTGAAGCAAGCTGTCCAGCAGGACGGCCGTATCACAACGCTTTTTTTGATGGGTCGTTCATGTCGTGAAGATCAAATATTTCGAAGACATAGACACTCTTTATATCGAATTCCGGTCCGTACATTTGAGGAAGGCCTGCTGACGTACTTCAGAGAAAAGAATTGACATAACAAAAAATCCAGCGAACGGCTTTTAGCCGCCGCTGATTTTGGTCGTTGGGTCATCCATCATGAAGCTTCGGCATTTTTATTTGCTCCTGTGTGTCGTTGGTACAGTATTGCCCTGTTCGCAATTCCTTCCCTGGCTTGCTGCAAACGGATTTGACCCGGCCCTCTTCTTCCGCGAACTCTTTTCCACCCGGATCGGCGCTTTCTTCGGCATGGATCTCTTTGTTTCCGCGCTGGTTCTCTTTACATTCGTATTCGTCGAGGGACGTCGTTTGCGGATGCGCTATCTATGGGCTCCGGTTCTCTCCACGCTGGCGGTTGGGGTTTCGCTCGGGCTGCCACTGTTCCTATACATGCGACAAGTTCATGTTGAACGTAGCCCCTGACTCTCGGCGGCAAAAAACGCCTCGACCACTTCGAACCGATCGGTCCGAGGACAGGGAGGGAGACTCTCCAGGAAATATCTCCCATATCCTTTCCGGGTCAGGCGCCGGTCGAGAATGGCGATCACCCCCCGGTCCCGGCGGTTTCGGATCAGCCGTCCGATCCCCTGCCGGAGGGCGAGCATCGCCGCGGGCAACTGATAGCTCCGAAAGGGATCTTTGCCTCTGCGGGCGAGCAACTCGATCCGCGCCGCGACAAGGGGGTCGGCCGGGGAAGCGAAGGGAAGCTTGTCGATCACGACACAGGAAAGGGCCTCCCCTTCGACATCGACCCCCTGCCAAAAACTCGCGGTCCCAAAAAGGACCGATCGGCCCTCCCGTTGGAAAGTCTCAAGGAGGGCCTGCTTCGGTTGATCCCCCTGCTTCAGCAGAGGATAGGGGACCTTTCCGGAAATATTTCGATAGACCTCTTCAAGCTGTTTCCAGCTCGTGAAGAGAAGAAAGGCCCTCCCTCCGGAAGCGGCGAGAATCCGAACGATCTCCGCGGAGATCGCCCCGCCGAACCCCGGATGTGACGGAACCGGAAGATCGGTCGGAAGATATAAGAGCGCCTGTTTCCGGTAATCGAATGGCGATGACAAGATTGCCCCTTCGGCCTGGATAATCCCGAGCCGTTCCTTTAAAAATGAGAATCCTCCTTCCCCCTCCCCGCCCGCGCCGCCCGCTCCGCCCGCTCCGGTAGACATGACAACTGAAGAGAGGGTCGCCGAAGTCAGCACGATCGGGATTCCCCGGTCGAACAGTTTCTCTCGCAGCAGGGCCGAAACATCGAGGGGGGAGGCATAAAGGGAAACCCCTTGCTTCCGTCCCTCTCCCCAGAGGACAAACGGGGCTCCCCCTTCCGGCGCCAAGAAAAGATGGAGGTCGGCGGAGAGTGCGGAGGTCCGCTCGGAAAGACGCGCCAGGCCGCTTCCGCCGGTCGGAAGCGTTTCGATCCGCCGACGGAGGAGGTCGAGCGACTGCAGGAGATGCTGTCCCGACGCAACCGCCTCGTCTGAAAAGAAAGAGGGGGGAAGAGGGTATCGGTCCGGAGGTCCCTCCAAACTAGCCGCCACTCCCGAAACAGTTTGTTCCCTTCCCCCCCATATGGTTTCCGTGGTTCCTCCAACCATTCCCCGAAGGTCAAAAAATCGAAAAAAACGGTTTGAGGCGGCGAGCACCCGACTCGATTCATCGGAGACCGCTCTTCCCTCGGCGCGGGAGAAACGGATCTCCCGATCGATATCCCGGAGAAGCTCCTCAACCCTCCGGCTGCTGACCCCGACTCCGAAATGGTGGACGGCAACCTCTTCCAAGAGATGCGCCTCGTCGAAGATCACGGCGTCGTATCGGGGGAGGACCTCCCCGAAAGAGGAATCCCTCAAGGCAAGGTCGGCAAAAAAGAGGTGGTGATTGACGATGATCAGGTCCGATTCGGCTGCTTCCTGTTTCATCCTCGTGATATAACAGCGATCATAGACGGGACAGCTTTTCCCGAGGCACTCCTCCCCTTTGATCGTGACCTCCCGCCAAAGTGGAGACGCCTCGGAAAGGCCGGTCAACTCCGACCGATCTCCGGTCGACGTCTCCATCGACCAACGGTGAATGCGCTGGAAGTCGGATTCGATATGGTTTCCGTTGCCACCTATAACCCTTCCCCGAAGATCATCAACATCGGGGAAGGTCGGTTGATCGAGGAATCGGTTGAAAAGGTGAAGACAAAGGTAGTTGGCCTTTCCCTTCATCATCCGATAACGGAAAGGGCGGGGAAGGCTCGATGCAAGAAACGGAAGATCTTTTCGAAAAAGCTGATCCTGAAGGGTCTTAGTCCCGGTGGAAATAACAACCCGCTTGCCGCTCAAGGCGGCGGGGATCAGATAGGCCCAGGTCTTACCGGTTCCGGTGGGGGCCTCCACCAGGAGAGTGGCGTCCCGTTCGAGCGCCTCGGCGACCTGCTTTGCCATCTCCGCCTGCGTTTCACGGTATTCATACCGACTCAATCGCTTTGAGAGAAGCCCGCCGGGACGGAAGAGCTTTTGACAGTCGCTCTCCGGTCCGGTATCCTTTACTTCGTCGGTCATCAAGGAAAATACCGTCTTCGAGGTCCGTATGGGAGAAGATCAGTTCCGGGGAAAGGGGGTCGCCGCCGTCGCAAAAGATATTGCGGAGGGATATCTCGCCCTCAACCCGCTCATCATGAAACGTTTCGAAAAAGAGACCTACTCGGCCCTCCACCAGCAGATCAAAAAACTCCAGAGGGAAATACGGTCGGAGTCGTTTCCTCAACATGATCAACTTGGCATTCGAAGGAGAAACAGCCGCCTCCAACGGTTACACGCGGCCGCTGTCATTTTAGAACATGCCGCGAAAGAAAAGCGTATTCCACTCCTATAACCGGGTGCGGGTTCTTCTGGTTTCGGGCAGCGTTCTTACTTCCCCTCCTCGGCGGTGACGAGGAAGTTGAGTTTCTCTGCTTGACCGATCCGCTCCCCCTCCTTTTGCGCCTCGGCACGGCTCGAATAGTGTCCCACCCGAACCCGATAAAATCGCCCCTTCCGGTGAATCTCTCCGGTTTCCAGGTAAACCGGATATCCTTTTCGTTTCAACTGATCGATCAACGTTTCCGCCCCTTTCTTTTCGGTAAAAGAGGCGACCTGAATCGTGTACAAACGGGAGGAGGAAGAGCTCTTCACGGAGCCGCTCTCCGGCGCAAGAGCGGTCTTTGCCGGCTCGGTTTGCCGCTTTGGTGGGGACTCTTTTTTCGGAGAAGGAGAGAGGTTTTTTTCTTTTTTATCCTTCAGCGTCTCAAAAAAAGTCAGATCCTTTTTTGTGGAGAGCCCTCCGGGAATCGGGGGTCTCGAAGATTGGTCTTTCTCCGGCGGAGGAGCTTGCTGGTCACCAACCGGAAAGGGATCTCCCTTGGAGTCAAACCGTATCTGGCCCGGTTTCAGCGTCTCATCGGAGAGAACTTCCTCCCCCCCCTCGGAAGGTTCCTTCCCGGAAGGAGCGGTTTGCAGCGTTTGCAACGTGGTCGGGTCAACCGGAGCGGGAAGCACCGGGGCCGGCTTCTCTTCTTTTCCCCGAAAGAAAAAAACAAGGCCGACAAAAACCAGCACCCCCATCATACCGACGATCAGATAGGAGAAGGGTCTCTTGGGACCTGATCCTTCTTCCCGTTTTAACTCTTCCAGGTCACGCATCTTTTCTCCGATGTTTCAAGAAACTTCAAAGAAGGAGCATCGCATCGCCGTAGCTGTAGAAGCGATATCGCTCTCGGATCGCCTCCCGATAAACCGATCGGATCGCCTCCCCTCCGGCGAACGCGGAGACCAAAACCAGCAGCGTCGATTTCGGCAGATGAAAATTGGTGACGAGACCGTCAACCACGTTAAATCGATATCCCGGACGGATGAAAAGGTCGGTCTCCCCTTCTCCCGCTTTCACCGTTCCGTCGGGACTGGAAACACTCTCCAGCGCACGGGTCACCGTCGTTCCAACCGCAATGACCCTCCCGCCCCGACGCCGCGCGGCTCGCACCGCCTCGGCGGTCTCCTCCGGAATTCGAAACCACTCCCGATGCATTCGATGATTGTCGATCCGCTCGTCCCGCATCGGCTGAAACGTCCCAAGACCGACATGGAGGGTCACCGTGGCGACAGCCACCCCTTTGCGCCGGATCGTTTCCAGAAGGGAGTCGGTAAAATGAAGCCCGGCGGTCGGCGCGGCGACCGACCCCGACACCCGCGCATAGACCGTCTGGTATCGCTCGCGTTCGAGCGGTTCCCCGGGCCTCTCTGCTCCGCTCCGTCTCTTTAAAATATAGGGAGGGAGCGGTGTTTCCCCCCATCGATCGAGATAGGAGATCATATTCGGGTACTCTGTCGGAATATCGAAACGGATCTCCTTCCATCCCCCTTCCCCTTCGCGGATCACCTGACCAATCCCTCCCCCGGTCAGATGGAGCCGGGAAGAGACGCCGGCCTTCCCCTTGACCAGCACCTCCCAGGTCATTCCATCCACTGAAGGGCGAAGCAAAAGGAGGTCGATCGATCCACCCAATTCCTTCCGGGCCAATTCCTTCCGGGCCGACTCCTTCCGAGCGCGAAGACGCGCCGGAAACACCCGGCTGTCATTCAGGATCAAGAGGTCTGTAGAATGAAGGTGGTCGGGAAGAGAAAAGAAGTGGCGGTGGTCGATTTGCCCTTTTTCCCGGTCATAAATCAGAAGCCGCGAGTGATCCCGCTCGGCGAGAGGTTCCGCCGCGATCAATGAGGGGTCGAGGGAATAATCGTATGTGGCGAGGAGTTGCTCGTAATCGAGAAAAATTATTTTATTTCCTCGTAAGACTGAAGTCGAACGCCTGGATAGTAATATAACAGAATCTCGTCAAAACTCAAACCCTTCTCGGCCATCACCTTCGCCCCCCATTGACAGAGACCGACGCCGTGACCATAACCCATGCCGTTGATCCGGATCTCTTTCCCGAAAGATTCGACCGTAAAGCGGGTGCTCGGAAGAACCTTGTAGCCGAGCGCCTTCCGGAGGTCTTCCGCCTTGATGATCCATTCGCCGCCCGACGAAAGAATCCGAACGGTTAAGAGCCGCCCGGCCCGGCTCCACTCCAAGGGGGTCAGGGTCGCAATCGCCCCGACCGAATAACCGATCTTCTCCAAGGCCCGCTCCAACGTCTCGAGCGGAATACTCCTCTTCCAGTCGTGATAAGGAGAGTCCCGATCGAGCGGACAGTTGACCCCTTTGAGATAGGGGGCCGAAATATTCCATCGTTCGGCGGCATCCTCGGTCGGTCCGGCGGAAGTGGAATGGAAAAAAGTGACCGCCAGCCCCCCCTCATAGGTCAGGACTTTCCCCTTGGTCTTTGAGATCGCCGCCGAAGCCCGTCCGTCTTCCCCCGATTCCCCCTGATACACCTGTCCCAAAACCGTATTAACCAGGTCGAAATCTTTCTGCTTCCGGTTTTCCCGTTGGTAGAGGGCATAGGTCCTGGAAATCACCGCCTGGACCTTCAGCGCTTCTGGTTCCCAATCGGGAGACATTTCGGCCGGAACAACCCCTCGAAGGTATCGTTCGATATCGATCTCATTGACCACCAAAAGACCTTCCGGCTTTCTCTTCACCCGAATCAGGCCATCATAGGTTTGACGGTTAATAATGATCTTCCCACCCCGTCTTGGAAGGAAAAGAAGCTCCTTTTCAGAGCGCTCCTTCCCATTGAAAATCAAGCTTTTTTTGACCCGGATATCGGCGGAGGAGAGTGGCTGAGGCGTGATCTTCTCGCCAGCGGGGGTCATGACAAAAAATTCTTCGCGGGAGGAGAGGTGTACCTGTTGAACTCCTTCCTGGAGAGCGACGCGGATCGTCTCCCCCCAGGCGGCAACCGGAAGGAAGAGGAGGGCGAAAATAGCCAGGATGTTTGTCATTATTTTCGACTCAGGAGCCAAAAGAGGACCGATAGGAGAACACTGAGGAGAATGCTGGTGGTGATCGGAAAATAAAAGGAGATATTTCTCCGCTGAACGAAGATGTCGCCGGGGAGCCTTCCGATGCCGGGGATCTTTTCGGCAAACATCATGATGCCGCCAACGGCGGCGACGACGATGCCAAGAACGATAAGGATACGACCCAACTCGGTCATGAAATCCCTCTTTGATTACTGCGGTCTGCTGATTTCCAGCATCCGGTCAATCGCCCGCTTCGCCCGGCGGGCAATTTCGGGGGGAACAGTAACCGGAAACCGCATCTCCTCAAGCGACCAAAGGAGCTTTTCGAGATTGTTGACCTTCATGTGGGCGCAATCGCACCATTGACAAGCGGGGATAAATTCTTTATCAGGATTTTCTTTTTCAAGACGATGAAGCATTCCGATTTCGGTGGCGACGATGACGGTCTTGGCGGTGGTTTGCCTCGCCTCGGCCCGAATCCCGCTTGTGGAGAGAACCCGGTCGGCCAAGGCGGCGGCCTCGGGGGTGCATTCGGGATGGGCCAGGACCAGGGCATCGGGGTGGGCCGCCTTCGCCGCCTCGATTTCAGCGGCCCGGATCCGGAAGTGAGTGGGGCAGTAGCCGTTGTAGAGAATCAACGACCGGCCGGTTTCCCTTTGGACATACGCGCCGAGATATTGATCGGGGATAAAAATAATCTCCTTGTCCGCGGGGATCGACCGAACCACCTTGACCGCGTTCGAGGAGGTGCAACATACATCCGATTCGGCTTTGACCTCGGCGCTGGAATTGACGTAGCAGACAACGACCGCGCCGGGATGCTTGGCCTTGAGCGCCCGGACCTCTTCCGCCGAAATCATCTCCGACATCCCGCATCCCGCCGAAAGATCGGGAAGGAGCACCGTCTGATTTGGACAGAGGACCGCCGCCGTTTCGGCCATGAAGTGGACGCCGCAAAAAACAATCACCTTGGCGTCGGTGGCCGCCGCCTTCTGCGACAATTCCAGCGAATCGCCGATGAAATCGGCCACATCCTGTAGTTCACCCACCTGATA
>CAZOFJ010000032.1:0-36354 GCA_964579005.1 uncultured Nitrospirota bacterium | reverse complement strand
CTCTCAAGATTTTTTGATGGAGTCATTATATCAAACATGGTATCTTTTGAAAGGACTTTTCACACAGTCTGGGCATGCAGCCGACGGCGAAAAGCACGCCGCGCCTGATGCCTGGTCGCGCGAGGCACCAGCCAGCCATCACGATAAGAGAGTTGCTAAGAGAATTGCCAAAGGAAACCAAATGGACAAGCGAGTCAGGTTCGACTTTGAGATCTTTTTTACGAACGGCGGCGGTATACAAGGCCAAGATTTTCGCTTGGATATTGTCGGCGATGACATCTCGGACCAAGAACTGGCCGACTACATTGTGAGCAATATGCGGTTATTGATGGTTGGCCAAGTTCGCATCCTCAACAAGAAGATCATCACTGAGAAGCATAAGCGCCAGCCCATCAACGGGCAGCCAAGCCAGGGCATCCTTGTCGATCTAAGCCATACCATTGAGACGGGGCTTGTCACCTACAGAGGCCTGCCAGCGCCGATCATCTGCGACTACCTGAGCCGGGAAAAATCACGGGAACTCTATGCGCCAGGAACAGAGTTCCATATCGCCAAGATCGAAATGGTAGCCAACACGGGCACCTACCTCGATTGCCCCTTTCATCGTTACGAGAATGGCAGAGACTTATCCCAAGTAGGCCCGGCCAGCTTTGCCGACTTGGAAGGTATCGTTGTGCGGGTAGATCATCGCCAGACCCTTGCGGTTGATGCTGAATTCTTCAGGAACAAGGAAATCAGAAATCGAGCTGTTCTGGTGCATACCGGCTGGGATCGATACTGGAACACCCCGCAGTACTATGAAAACCATTCCTATCTTACCGAGGATGCGGCAGTGTATTTGCAGGAATGTGGCGTCAAGTTGGTTGGCATTGACTCAATGAATATTGACGACACCAAGGGCACGTCGAGGCCTGTACACTCGACGCTGCTCAAGTCAGACATCCTGATCGTTGAGCATTTATGCAACTTGGACCAACTTCCTGAGGAGGGGTTCACCTTCAGCGCCATACCGCCCAAATTCAAAGGTGTGGGGACATTCCCAGTTAGAGCGTTGGCGAAGCTGGAGTAGCATAACCATCGCGCCCGACACTTATAAGGCCTCCGGGAGTCAAGGGTAAAAAGATGCCTGTGACGAAATTTCTTTCGTCTTTTTTTTAGGTGGCTGAACACCGGCCCAGATCTTGTGCACCCGCCCGGGGTCCCCGAAAAGCCTGCTTTTCGGGGTGGGCACCTTGCCAGCCACACCCAGTGACGCCCTCGCTTCGCGTTGGGATTTATATCACAAACTCTTAGGGTAGAACCTGAATCGGATCTTCAGTGATTTGACCTTCGACGATTCGGAACGCGCGGACCGCCGGCTTTCCTTTTTCCAGGGAAATAATCAGATAGTGGACGTCGGGATAGAATGCCAGGCGGACGTCGGTGGACGAAGGATAAGCGGGGGAATGGGGATGAGAGTGATAGATGCCAAGGAGTTCGGTTCCATTTTTCCGCATTTCCTTAAAGGCCTGGAACTGTTCCTTGGGGTCCATCACGTAACGGAAGCGACGATCCGGCGGAACCTGAAGATCGGTGATGGCCGGATCTCCTTCCGGCAGGTTTAAGATCGGATAAATCTCGTTCATCTTTTTTTCTTTTCCGGCCAACAATCCACAACATTCGTTCGGCGCCTCCCTCCGCGCATGAGAGAGCATCTGTTCCAGGATGGTTTTGGGAAGTGGGAGCACTTTCGCCCTTTTCGATGTCACCCGCCGGATCTCTTCCCCCACCACCTTGATCAGTTTTTTTAGCTCTGGTATCGAAATGGAGAGGGGTGGCATCAGGACGATGACGTTTCCGAGCGGCCGGAGAAGAATCCCTCTCTCTTTTGCCCCCCGGCAGACCTGCATCCCGACCCGCCATTCGATCGGATAAGGAGTTTTCTTCTTTTTATCGGCGACCAGCTCGATTCCGACCATCAAACCGATCTGACGGATATCCCCGACATGAGCCCATCGCTTCCAGGGACGAAGCTGTTTCCGGACAAAGGCGATCTTCGGTTTGAGTTTTTCAAGGGTTTTTTCTTTTTCGAAGAGATCGAGGTTGGCGATCGCGGCCGCGCAGCCGAGCGGGTTTCCGGTGTAGCTGTGGCCGTGAAAGAAGGTCTTGAATTCGGCGTACTCTCCCAAGTAGGCATCGTAGATCGGTTGCGTCGTCAACGTCGCCGCGAGGGGAAGATACCCTCCGGTGATCCCCTTTGAAACCGCCATCAGGTCGGGGGTGACCCCTTCATGTTCGCAGGCGAACATCTTTCCGGTCCGCCCGAACCCGGTCGCCACCTCGTCGGCGATCATCAAGAGATCGTATCGATCGCAAAGGGATCTGATCTCTTTCAAGTATCCGGGGGGGGCGGTCCACATCCCGGCCGCCGCCTGAATTAACGGTTCGATGATCAGCCCGGCCAGCTCATGCCGATGGCGCCGGATCTTCTTTTCGACCTCTTCCAAACAGGCCATCCCGCAGGAGGGATAGCTCAACGAGATCGGGCAACGGTAACAGGTGGGGGGAGGCGCCTTGACCGTCTCGAAGAGGAGCGGTTCGAACGCACGGTGGAAGAGATCGATTCCGCCGACACTGACCGAGCCAATCGTATCACCATGATAAGCCTCCTGAAAGGAGAGGAATTTCCGTTTCTTTGTATCCCCCTTCCCCTGACGCTGCCAGAAGCCGAAGGCGAGTTTGATCGCCGCTTCGACGGCGGTTGATCCGTCGTCGGAATAAAAGACTTTTGTCAGGCCGGGCGGCGCGATTTTGAGAAGCCGTTCGGCCAGTTCGATGGCCGGCAGGTTCGTCAGTCCAAGGAGGGTCGAATGGGAAATGCGGCCGATTTGCCGGATCAACGCATCGTCGATCTCTTTTTTCCGGTGGCCGTGGATGTTGACCCAAATGGAGGAGACGCCGTCAAGATATTTCTTTCCATCGGTGTCGATGAGATAGACCCCTTCGCCCTCGGCGATCACGGTCGGCGTTTCCCTCTCCCATTCCCTCATTTGAGTGAAAGGATGCCAGATCGATTGTTTCGCCTTTTTCGATTCCTCTTTTTTAGGTAATTTCCCCACGATTTTCCTATCTTATTGATTGTTCGACAACTTTACTTTACAAAAATGGCTATAGTATAATGCGAAAAAACTGAAATGGATATGAAAATTTCAGACGAAATGTGCCTATTTTCCTAGGATTGTCGAGGAGGCGGAAGCAGTCATCGGGGAGGGGTCAATGTCGGAGTTCCATCAAGAAGCGCGGCCAAAGCGGCTGGTTTTTTCCGTTTTTTTAATTCTCGTCGGAATCGTTATTGGGATTACCCTCGTTTCCGAGTTTCGTCTCCTTCCGTTCGGAGCGGCGGTGAATGATCCTCAAAAAGATCTTCAAAAACAGAAACCTCCCGCTGTCAGTCAAACAGAACAAACCTTTGTCGAAATCTCGAAGGCGATCACTCCTGCCGTCGTGAATATCTCCACTTCCCGTGTCGTTCGAGGTGGGGAAGAGGCGCCCGGGTTCCCTTTCGACGACCCTTTTTTTAGGCGATTTTTCGGAGACGAGCGCCAGCGCCGCGGAGCGCCACGGGAACGCCGGTCCCAAAGCCTTGGCTCCGGGGTGATCGTTGATCCGGACGGTTATATCATCACGAATAATCATGTTGTCGCCAAATCGGATGAAATCAAAGTCTTGCTCGGAGACAAGCGGGAATTCAAGGCCAAGCTGGTGGGGAGCGATCCGAAGAGTGATCTGGCGGTGATCAAGATCGAGGCGAAGGATCTCCCCACCATACCGTGGGGAGATTCCAGCCGGCTTCAGGTCGGGGAGTATGTCCTGGCGATCGGCAACCCGTTCGGCCTCAATCAGACGGTGACGATGGGGATCGTTTCGGCGGTCGGCCGGGCGAACGTGGGGATTGCCGACTATGAAGACTTCATTCAGACCGACGCCGCGATCAATCCGGGAAACTCCGGGGGGGCGCTGGTAAACACGCATGGAGAATTAATCGGAATCAATACGGCGATCTTCAGCCAAAGCGGGGGGTATATGGGGATCGGCTTCGCGGTTCCAAGTAATATGGTTCATTCGGTCATGCAGAGTTTGGTAAAGGGGGGGAAGGTGGTGCGCGGCTGGCTCGGGGTGTCGATCCAGGAGGTGACCGCCTCTCTTTCCAAGGAGTTTGGTCTAAAGGAAAGCAAGGGGGCGTTGGTTGGAGATGTTCTCCCCAAGAGTCCCGCCGAGCGGGCCGGTTTTAAACGGGGAGACGTGGTTGTCGAATTCAATGGCCAGGCGATCACCGATTCAACCCAGTTGAGAAATCTGGTCGCCCAAACTCCGGTCGGCGCGAAGGTCAAAGTGCGGGTGGTTCGCGACAAGAAGGAAAAAGAGCTCGATGTGACCATCGAGGAACAACCGAAAGAGGTCGCCCGTGGCGGGGGAGGGGCGGAAGAGGGTCAGGAAGAAACCAGTACCGCCCTCAATGGGGTTGAAGTGAGGAATTTGACACCCGATATGGCAAGGCAACTCGGCCTCGGTCGGAACGAGAAGGGGGTGGTGATTGTACAGGTGGAGCCGGGGAGCGCGGCGGAGGAAGCGGGATTACAACGGGGTGATCTTGTCATGGAGGCGAATCGGAAGCCGGTCCGGAATGCCGATGAATATGACGAGATTCTTTCCAAAATCGGAAAGGAAGATCCGATTCTCCTTTTGATCAACCGACAGGGAAGGACAATGTTTATCACGGTTTCGCCATAGACAAATCAATCTTGAATAAGATTGATCTTTGAGGGTGGCCACTGGGCGATGGAGAGCGGCAATGGTGTGGAATGGGATTCAGATGATCTATCTAGTACTGGGGGCGTTCATCGGTTATCTGGCGGCCTTACGGTTTTTTGATGTGGCATACGCTTATTATGGGGCGATGTTCGGCCTGATGGCGGGAGGAGGAATCGTCGCCCTCGGTTTTTTGATTGAAAAGGGAGCGGCCAAAAGGGCTGTTTGGGGAGCTTTTGGGTTATTTCTGGGAGTGGTTGCGAGCGGGGTCCTTAATCGGGTGGTCGAGCCGCTCTTTTCCCAAGGTTCGACTTTTCTTCCCCTCTGGAACGGTTTTTCCCTTCTCCTCTTTTCTTATCTCGGGATCATTCTGGCACTGAAGGTGGAAAAGGAGCCGGGACTGTTGTTTTTGGAGAACCGGTTGCAGGGGGGACCGGTGGCCGCCGTGAATAACGTGAAGAATAAGGTTCTCGACACCAGCGTCATCATCGATGGCCGGATCGCCGATCTTTGCGAGACCGGTTTTCTCGAAGGGACCTATATCGTTCCGCAGTTCATTCTTCAAGAACTTCAACATATCGCCGACTCGTCCGATTCTTTGAAGCGGGCCCGGGGGCGGCGGGGATTGGATATTCTCCGTCGTATTCGTGAAAGGGTCGATATTGAAGTCCGGATCGTCGATGATGACTTTCCGGCAATCAAGGAGGTCGACTCCAAATTGATCGCCCTTGGGAAACGTCTCTCGGCCAAGGTTGTGACAAACGATCTCAACCTCAACAAGGTCGCCGAGCTTCAAGGGGTTCGTGTTCTCAATATCAATCAGCTCTGCAACGCCCTCAAACCGGTTGTCTTACCGGGTGAAACGATGCGGGTCTTTATTCTAAAGGAAGGGAAGGAGTTGGGTCAGGGGATCGGATATCTCGATGACGGGACGATGATCGTCGTTGATGAGGCAAGGAAATGGATCGGGAAAACGATCGATGTCATCGTAACGAGCGTATTGCAAACCACCGCAGGCCGGATGATCTTTACCCGAATCCGAGAGGAGCCGGAACGAGCGGAGTATCCCGCCGCGAGAGCCGGTTGATGGTTCATGCCATTATTCCCGCGGCCGGTCGGGGAGAACGGTTGGGGGGAGCGATTCGGAAACAGTTTCTCACCATCGACGGCCTTCCGATCCTTGTGCATACCTTGGCGGTTTTTCAAGCCTCTCCGCTCATCGACGAGATTATTTGCGTTCTTCCAAAGGAGGAGATCGGTTTTTTCGAGGGATTGATTTCGGCCGGTTCCTTCGGAAAAATCAAACAGCTCCTTCCCGGCGGATTGCGTCGGCAAGATTCGGTCGGGGAGGGTCTTTCGTACCTCGTCGCCGGAGGAGCCGATCCGAACGATCTGGTGGCGATTCACGACGGTGTCCGGCCCCTGGTAACGGGGCCGCTCATCGAACGGGTGATTGAAACGGCCAGAGAAGGGGGGGCGGCGGTGGCGAGCCTCCCGATCACCGATTCGCTGAAACGGGTTTCGTCTGATAAAATCATTTTAGACAGCTTCCCCCGGGAAAATATCCGGGCGATGCAGACCCCGCAGGTGTTTCGATTGGGATTGCTTCAAGAAGCATATCGAATCGCCGAGCGGGACCGCTTTGAGGCGACCGATGAGGCGATGTTGGTTGCGCGGTTGGGAGTTTCGATCCGCTGCGTCGAGGGATCTTCGGAGAATATCAAGATTACCACTGCCGCCGACCTGAGAATGGCCGAGATGATCTTGAGGGCTCGGCTGGATGGAGAGAACCGGGGAGAGGGCCAATGATCCGGATCGGGATCGGCTATGACGTTCACCGATTGATTCCGGGGGACCGGTGTATTCTCGGCGGGGTGGCGATTCCGTATGATCGGTCTCCGGAGGGGTATTCCGACGCCGATGTTCTCCTGCATGCGATTTGCGATGCGCTTCTGGGGGCTTCGGGAGAGGGAGACCTGGGGAGATACTTTCCTTCGGGGGATCCGAAATGGAAAGGGATTTCCAGTCTCCGACTCCTCGAAAGGACGGCGATCCTCCTTGTGGAAAAAGGGTTTCATGTGATCAATATCGATACGGTTGTGATTGCGGAGGGGCCGAAGATCGCCCCGCATGCCGATGCGATGAAAAAGAACATCAGCCATGCCCTTTCCATCGATCCCGAAGTGGTGAATATCAAGGCAACCACCAACGAGAAGATCGGTTTCATCGGCCGTGGGGAAGGGATCGCGGCACAGGCGGTTTGTTTGATCGAAGGGATGAGGGTCTAAAAGAGGAATGTTCAATACCATCCGAGAAGATATTCAAGCGGTCTTCGAGCGCGACCCGGCCGCCCGGAATCTCATCGAGATTTTTCTCGTCTACTCCGGTTTTCATGCGACCCTTCTCCATCGGGTTGCCCATGCCCTGTGGCGTAAAAAAGTACCGCTCCTTCCCCGTTTGATCTCTCACTTTTCGAGATTCATCACCGGGATTGAAATCCATCCGGGTGCGATGATCGGGCGGGCCTTCTTCATCGATCACGGCATGGGGGTCGTCATCGGGGAGACGGCGGAGATCGGCGACAACGTGACCCTTTATCAAGGGGTAACCCTCGGCGGGACCGGCCATGAGCAGGGGAAGCGGCATCCAACCCTTGGAAACCATATCATCGTTGGGGCGGGGGCCAAAATTTTGGGGGCAATCCTGATCGGAGACCATGTCCGGATCGGAGCGAATTCGGTTGTCCTTGACAACGTTCCCGATCATGCGACCGTCGTCGGCATTCCGGGGAAGGTCACGCGCCGCCGCAGAACGGAGGAGAAGCTCGATCATACCAATCTCCCCGATCCGATCTCAGAGCGCATTGAAAAGCTTGAAAAAGAGATCGCAGAGTTAAAGCAAGAGGTTCAGAATCAGATCTCCCATACAAACAGGGGGTTTTCCGGATGAAGGAAAAGATCCAACCGGTTCCATGACAGAGACTCCCATTCCTCAAGACCGATTCCATCTCTTTACACGAAACCTATTAAAATGGTATCGCACTCACGGGCGTGATCTTCCCTGGCGACGGACTTCCGACCCGTATGCGGTCTGGATTTCCGAGATCATGCTTCAGCAGACCCAAGTGGCGACGGTTCTGCCCTATTATGACCGCTTCCTCCTGAACTTCCCGACGGTGTTGGATCTGGCGACTGCCCCTCTCGATCAGGTCTTAAAGATGTGGGAGGGACTCGGCTATTATGCGAGGGCCCGCCACCTTCACCGGGCGGCGGGGGAAGTCGTCGCCCGTTTTGGCGGTCTGTTCCCTTCCCGGTTCGAAGAGATTCTTTCCCTTCCGGGCATCGGCCGGTCGACCGCCGGGGCGATCGCAACGATCGCGTTCGGCCGGCGATATCCGATCCTCGACGGAAATGTGAAGCGAGTTCTCTGTCGTTATTTTTGCATTGAAGACGATCCCAAGAAAAAAGCGGTGGAAGAGCGGCTTTGGAATTTTGCCGAACGGCTTCTTCCGAAAGAGGGTACGAAAGAAGGAACGGGTGAATATACGCAAGCGATCATGGATCTTGGGGCGACCCTCTGCTCGCCGGTTGCTCCCGGATGTACCGTTTGTCCCGTCAAAAAAGGATGTGAGGCATTTGCCACAGGAATTCAGGAGAGCCTGCCGGTCAGGGAAAAGGGGAAGACGATACCAAAGAGAGATTACGTCGCGGGGTTGCTCCTTTATAATGAGCAGGTCTTGATCCGGCGGCGTCCCGAAAAAGGGCTTTGGGGGGGATTATGGGAATTCCCCGGAGGACGCGTCGATCCGAACAGGGAGGAAAAAGGTTTTGCCGGTCGGATGCGGGGGGTCCTCAAAAAGGAGATTCCATGGCCGGTTGAAAGATGGACTCCGCTTGGCGGGATTACCCACACCTTAACCCATTTTAAGATGACCCTCCATCTTTTTTCGGGAGAAACTGAAAAAGGAGGGGGAGAGGATCGTTCCGATTTGCGGTGGGTCCCGATCAAAAAGCTCGCCGACTATCCTTTTTCATCGGCCCACCAAAAGGTTTTTGCCAAGCTGAGAGGTTGTGAAGAAATCCTTGGACCGAGCTGGGTGGCTGAGGTGCAAGCAGCGCAAGGCGTGACGACGAGGCGTAGCCAGAGGCTACGTTGAGGAGGAACAACGCAACGATGCGCCGCACATCGGGCGCCCAGCGACGGGAAAGGATTTCTTCACAACCTCAAAGCGAGAGACGGGCGACCAACGACGGTTATTTTTTTGATTGAGTTTGTGAGTAAATCCTTGGACCGACCTGGGTGACTGAGGCGCAAGCAGTGCCCATCCCAAAAAGCAGGCTTTTCGGGGACCCCGGAATCAGCGCGACGACGAGGCGTAGCCAGCGGCTACGGTGAGGAGGAGCAACGCAGCGATGCCCCGCGCATCGGGCGCTCAGCAACGGGAGAGGATTTATTCACAAACTCATTGTGTAAACCAAGCGTCGAGGGTTCCATCCTCGATCTCCTCAAGGGCGATTTGATTAAAGCGGTGATAGTGGATCCAGTGAAGCCATTTTTCAACCGTCTCCGGATCGATTTTTTTTCTCTTTTTCATCTCCTTTGATTTCCTTTCGATCATCTCTTCCGAGTAACGTTGCACCTTTTCCAGAAAAAGATGAACCACCGCCGCTTTTATTTCCGGCCTGAGCGCGGCGGCTTCTTTTTGATATTTTGGATGATAATAAGACATCGTTTCCCTCCCTATTTTCCGGAGGGAATATATCATGGAAGGGGTTTGACCGAAAGATCGGACTTAGACGGGGTTTAACGCGACGGTGTAGTCGGTTCCCTTTGCAACGGAATCGTAAATGGTGAAAAGAACGATCTGTTTTCGTTTTGCGGCCCCACGAAGGAGTTCCAGCGCCGCCTCCTGATTCGATGGGGCAAGACGGCAGAGCGGCTCGTCAAGAATAAGAGGGAAGACAACGTCTGGAAATTGATCAAAGGTCGCCATGAGAAAAGAAAGAAAAATTTGATCGGACATGCCGGAGCTGATTTGATTGATGTCGAACCGGTCGGTTTTAATATCCCCATTTTCAGACAGACCGATTTTTCCCGTCTCCGGATGTTTAAAGATGGAGAAGAGGATGTTCAACTGTTGTTCAACCGATTCAAGAGAGAGGGGAGGGGTCTTCCCATTTTTGAGCGAAAGGAGAATGGTGCCGATACCCGAGGGGTGAGTATCGATTGCCGTCGTGGGGAGGGGGCCCAAGTCGGGCATATCAATCGGCGAAGTATCGGTGGATGGAGCCGATGAACGAAGCACTTCTTCCAGGCGGTAAGCCTCCTCGGAAAGCCCGCTCTGTTCTTCCAGTTTACGTTCAAATTCTTTCGCCTGATTTTCCAGATCCCTCATTTTTCGATCGATTTCCTCGACCGTTTCCATTTTGAGAAGGGTCTCCCTTTTTTCGGAGATCTCTTTTTTCTTTTGCAGGTGGGAGTGATAGTTTCGAAGTCGATCTTTGAATTCCTGAATCTCTTTGCAACCGGTTTTGGCGAGGAGATCGGTCGTTTCTTTAAAGCCTTTTTCAAATTTTCGTTCGATTTGATGGATTTTTTCGGTCAGACTTGACAATTCCTTTTCAAGTTTTTCTTTTAAGTCGATTTTTCGATTTGCTTGAAGATAAGCGAAGAATGAAAGCCCGGTTCCCCCCAAAATGCCGATCGGAAAGAGATAACGAAAAGGGCCGTAGAGGGTGATCACGACCGGCAAAAGAAAAGAGACAAGGGTGGTTCCGACCCCGATCCTTAAAAAACGATCCTGAAAGAGATCGGTTTCACCAATGGAGCCGAGCTCGGCCTGTACTCCTTGACGCTTTTCCTCGATGTTTGTTAACTCGTTCTGTTTGTTTTGAAAAGCTTCTTCGTATTGTCGGATTGTCTCTGGGCGGACCGCTTCCATCCCCGCATATCCTGAAAAGCGTTTTGTCTCTGTTTCCGATAAATGATTCCATTGAAGATCGAGATCGTGTAATTGACTGAGCCGACGTTTTAATTCAGAGAGGGTGTCTCGGATGTTTAGGAGCGCTTCTTCGGCTCGGGTGACCTCGTCGATTTTTCGGCGAACCTCTTGAAGTTGTCTTTCGTTTTCAGCGTGTCTTTCATCGGGAAAGAGAGAGGGATTGACGGCCGTTTCGGAAAGAGCCTCTCTCCGAGGTCGGACCTTTTCATTCGATCCGTTTGTCGGGGTAGCGCCCCAAGGACGATCGAGCCGATCAATCATAAAAAGGGAGGAGAGGGCTCCTCCGGTGAACCCTCCGGCCTGATCGCATACCCAAGAGGTAATCTTGCTCCGGTCCTTCTCGATCAAGATTCCCTTGCTTGATGGATCCCACTTCGAGAGATTGAAGATCTCTTTCTGATAGTCCGCGGTAATACGATAGGTTGCATTGTCCTTGCCTCGTAAGATGACGGCGGCTTGGGCGGGTCGATCGTTCGCGAAACGAATCTCTCGAAGCGGTTCCCCCAAGAGAAGGGAGGCAAGAACCCGTCGAATCATTGTTTTGCCGGCGCCATTTCCGCCGGTGATGATATTCAGTCCGGGCTGTAAAGGGATTCGGGTCGGTTTTTGAAACGGTTCAATTCCGTAGAGATCAATTGCAAGAAGAAGCATGTCGTTGTCTGAATCGCAAGTTGGGCCAAGTCATGATGAGGCCCTGTTTATGCTGTGCCAATATAAGAATTATACCAAAAATTGAATAAAGCGGGATGGCATCGGGCTCTTTATTCTTGATGGTTTGCTTCCCAAGTGTCATGAAGCGTCAAGAATAAAGGTCTTCCCCCAATTCCGAGTCCTTGAGTAGAAAAAATAATTATGACGATTCGGCTTGATCGATCGATTGGGCGAGGTTAAAATCTTTATCCGTGATCCCCCCTTGGCTGTGGGTGGTCAATTTGAGGAGGACCCGGTTGTAGTTGATCATGATATCGGGGTGATGGTCGACCGAATCGGAAAGATCGGCGACCCGATTGACGAAACGCATGGCTGCTTTAAATGATTTGAAAGAATATTTCTTTTGAAGCATGTTGTCGTAAAGTTCCCATCCCTTTAAATCGTGGACTTTTCTTTTAACTTCATTCATTGAAAGGAGTCCCATGTTGTTTCTCCCCTTGATTGAATGTCGGTGTGTTGCTGAAGGAACCGCTTTACCCTAGCATGTCGGGGGAAGAGAGGTCAATGCCAGGGGAACGATGAAGAACCCCTAAAACGATTTGTAATATTGTAATAAGGAGCGAGAATGATCGCAAAAGAAGCGGTTCCAACGGAGATCATCAATCTAAAGGAAAAAGGGATCCAAATCACCTGGAGCGATCGACACCAGATGAACTATCCTGCCGTTTATCTGCGCGAGAGTTGCCGTTGCGCTTCCTGTATCCATGAATGGAGCGGTGAAAACTTGATCCCGCCGGGGAGCATCCCTACCGATATAAAGGCAATGGCAATCGAGGCGGTCGGTCATTATGCCATCTCCATTCGGTGGAGCGACGGTCATGAGACCGGCATCTACGCGTTTGATTTTTTAAAAGAGATCTGTCCTTGTGCGGAATGTGTTCGAGATCGAGAAAAGAGAAAGAGCTGAAGCAAACTTTCGGAGTTTCATCATGTTATAATGGCGCCCGGAATCAATAGGGGTAAGTTCCTGGCCGGTATTTTTGGAGGGATATTATATGGAAGTGCTTTTTCCGGGTATTGAGATGTGGTCATGGTATTCCGAAGAAAAAGGGATGAATTTCAATGGTTATTTGATTGAAACTGGAAAGGAACGGATCCTCATCGACCCCCCGCCAATGACGATCGATGACAAACAAGATCTCTCGATCAACGGTGTGAGGGGAGTGGTCCTGACCAATCGGGATCATACAAGAGATGCAATGGAGTGCCGCCTCTTGCTCAATACGAAAATATGGGTCCCAAAGGCCGATGCGGCCGAAATGGGGTCGATTACAGTCGATCACACCTATCAGGACGGTGATCTCCTTCCGGCGGGACTCAAAGTGATCGCCATTTCCGATGGAAAGTCGCCGGGAGAGTCGGCCCTCTACCTTCCCAGAGAGGGGGGAGTCATGATTTTGGGGGATGCATTGATCGGCCAGCCGGATGGAACGCTGAGTCTCCTCCCATCCGATAAATATGCCGACTTTCGGAAGGCAAAAGAGGGCATTCGACGGCTTCTTGACTACGACTTTGAAGTTGTCTTGGTGGGAGATGGCAAGCCGATCCTTTCGGGGGGGAAGAAGGCGGTCGAGGCATTTCTCAAATGAACGGCAGTTCCTTTTTACAGCTTGGGAACAATGCTTTCTCCCAAGGAGATTATGCGGGGGCCCTTCGCTATTATCAAGGGGCGCTTGAAGCGGTCCGCGGAGATCCCGATCGGTTGGCCGATCTCTATGGAAATATCGGAAACGTCTACGGGGCGATCGGACAAGTCGATCGAGCGATCGACTGTTACAAAGAGGCGGTCTTGCTATTGAAGCGGGTGGAAGATTATGCCCGCCTCGGCGTCACCTATGTGAATATTGGGAACCTCTATGCCGACCGGGGAGAGACCGATCAGGCGATCCATTTCTACAAACAGGGGGTCCTTCTTCTGGAACGAGAAGGGCGATGGGAAGATCTGGCGGTTGTTTATGGAAATTTCTCAATGGTCCTTCTCAAGCAATCCGAGTTTCAATCTGCCCTCGAATATGCTGAAAAGGGAATGGCCTGCGCGAAGCGGGTGAACCGGTCGGGTCTCTTGGCTGAGAACTCGCACCGGCTGGCAAAGGCAAAGGGGGCGATGGGGAAAACCGAGGAGGCCCTCCGCCTCAGCGTCTTGGCCTATACCCTTTATTCGGAATTGAGAAATGAAAGCGGCTGTGCCGCCGCCCTTTATCATCAAGCCTCCCTTTACGAAGAGAAAAGAGATCTTGAAAGGGCGATTCGCTGCCTGGAAGAGGTGGTGGCATTCGACGAAAAATATGGTCTTCCAAAACTTTCAGAAAATAAGGCGAGGTTGGTCCGGTTGCGTGCCGAAGAGAACCGGCTCTCCCGAGGATAGAGCATTCATCAGCTCAAATGAAAAATGCTTTTTCCCTCTCTCTGTTTTTCCCTTCCTTTGTTGATGTGGTATAAATAGTATATCAGTGATATTCGTTCGTTTTTAAATCGGCTCGGATGGAGTCTCTCCGATTGTCGGAGATGATTTCAGCCGATCCCGATTGCCACGGAAAGGATGTTGCTTTTAAAATGCCTGTTTCTTCGGAGACCCCTCCCTCCCTTTCCCCTCCCGATGTTCGGAAGAGTCTTCAATTCGCCGTTCGAGACGGCCTTTTCTTTTCGATCATGTCGGGGGGGGGAGAAAGTTATCTGGGGGCGTTTGCCGTCCATCTCAAGGCATCTAATCCCCAGATTGCCCTCTTGGCCGCCCTTCCCCAACTGGTCGGCGCCTTTTTCCAGTTTCTTTCGGTTCGGCTTCTCCATTTTCTGAAGAGCCGAAAGCGGGTCATTCTTTACGGAGTGATCGGTCAAGCCCTCGCCTGGCTCCTGATCCTTTTTGTCCCAACACTGTCCAACCATTACGCGGTCGATTGGTTGATCGCTTCGGTGATCGCCTACTCGGTCCTCGGCAGCTTTGCCAGCCCCGCTTGGAACAGCTTGATGGGGGATCTGGTTCATTCGAATCAGCGCGGCCGCTATTTCGGGAGAAGAAACGGGGTGATGAGCATTACCGCCTTTACCTCCCTTTGCCTTGCCGGAATCATTCTCCATCAGGCGGAGCGCTGGTCGAAGGTTGAAATCGGTTTTATGATCCTTTTTTCCACTGCCCTTGTGGCCCGCCTGATTTCGGCCTATTATCTTTCCCGAATGCACGAACCGGAGTATGTTTCTCGGACCGAGGATCGTTTCTCACTCTGGCAGTTCCTGCGAGACGGCCGAAAGACGAATTTCGGAAGGTTCGTCCTCTTCACCGGTTTGATCCATTTTTCGGTCCAGGTCTCCGGTCCCTTCATCTCCCCCTATCTTCTCCGCGACTTGAACTTCAGCTATCTTCAATTTATGGCTTCGTCTGCTGCCAGCGTCCTCGCGCAGTTTTTGACCCTTCATTTCTGGGGTCGATTGGGGGATCAGTTTGGAAATAAAAGGGTCTTGACGATCACCGGCTTTCTCCTTCCGGTCATCCCCCTTTTATGGCTCACGACCACCCATTTTTACTTGATCCTTGCGATCCAAGTGTTTGGAGGGATGATCTGGGCCGGCTTCTCCCTTTCGATGGGAAACTTCATCTTCGATACCGTCTCTCCGGCCAAGCGGGCCCAATGTATCGCCATCTATAATTCCGGCAACGCGGTGGGGATTTTCCTCGGGGCCTCTCTCGGCGGAAATTTAAGCCGTTGGATTCCCCGGATCATCGAGGTCGGCCCGTTTCACTTTTCTCTTGTTTCGAATCTGCAGATTTTATTCCTTCTCTCGGCGATTCTCCGGTTTGTCGTTTCGGCGAGATTTCTCCCGTCGATCAGCGAAGCAAGGGATGTGAAACCATTTGAGACGAGGGAGTTCTTTATTGCCATTGCCCAGATGAGGCCGATTTCCGGTTTTAAATTTCATCTCTTCACCCTCGGGCGAGGCAGAGGGTCTCTCCTTCGGGGAAAAACAGACATTCCTAAAATAGAAGAGGAGACTCCAGTCGTCGTCGGAGAAAAAAAAGAGTAAGTCTTCTTTCGCCTTCCCTTCCAAAAGATTTCCAGCTTGTTATTTTAACTTTATTAATGCTACAATTTTACCGCGCTCCGGATTTTTTTCCTCTGGCAAGCACCCGAGCGCATGACTGGCCTTTGATGTGAGAACATGATGAAGACGAGGAAACATACGTCGGCTGGAGGGGTGATCTATAAGGCCAACGAGAGTGGTTTTCAAGTGATCTTGATTTCCCACCATAATCAGAAGGGAAGACTGATCTGGTGCCTCCCAAAAGGTTCAATTGAGCAAGGGGAGAGCCTTCAAGAAACAGCCGTGAGGGAAGTCCGGGAGGAAACCGGCGCATCCGGACGGCTTCTTGATAAAATCGGCCAGATTCAATATTGGTTTTATTCCAAGGAAGAAGAGACCAAGATTTTCAAAACAGTCCATTTTTACCTCTTAGAGTATCTGGAGGGGAACGAGAAAGACCATGATTCAGAGGTCGATGAGGCGCGATGGGTTGCTCTGGAAGAGGGGCTGCAGATGCTCACCCATAACAGCGAACGGGCCATCATGGAAAAAGCGGCCCGTTATTTGACAGCCCTGCATGGCGACAAGGTTCACCCTTCCCTTTCCAAAGTGGAAAATCTCATGACCGAGCAGTGAACAGGTCCAGCGAGCGCGCTCCTCCCCTTCTCCATAGATATCCAAGAAAGTTAAATTCGGCATTTCCAATCCTTCCGTCGGCAGCGGCAGGTTTTTCTGCCACTCAAGACTACATACCCAAAATATATTAAAAACTCGTAACTGCTCAGATTCAGAGGCACAGAGTAGTCTTGCCTTTTCTCTCTTTGTGCCTTTGCCTCTTTGTGCCTACCTGAGTAGCCATGAAAATTCCGCTAAGGGCTTTCTATTTGCTTTGCCTTGTTTGACAAGAATGGGGTTATAAACTAAACTTTATTTCATGCCGTTCCGGGAGAAAATGGGATGCTGAAAGACCTCATTTCAAAGCAAAAAGCCATCTTTTCCCAAGAAAAATATATGGCCGGCCGAATCAAATCAACCTTTCAGGAATTAAAGTCGGAAGGAGATTCGGTCATCGCCCTTCTCGTTTTGGAAGAGAAAGATCGTTTCATCCTTCTCTTTATCTTGCAGGATGATCCCTATTTTGTATCGGAGCTGAAAGGGGAGGCTTGCGCTCCGCTCTCTTTTTCCGATTACTTCGCCGAACTGTCCCAAACCGAGGGGAAGCTCTTTTTTTATGAGATCGACCCGGTATTTTTCAAGGCGCTTTTGGTGTTGGCTCAGAAGAAACCGAGCATTGTCGGTACCGCTGATATTCTTGATGTAGAAGCCTTGTTAAGCCAGATTGAGAGAAAAAAGAGGGAGGCCATTCTCCGTATCAAGAAAAGGGAAGAGGTCAATCTTTTTTATTTTAGGGAGGGAGTGCTCTCCAGCGGCTATTTTCAGGCGTCCGAAACGATGGCGAAGGAAGGAAGTCTCCGCGAGCAGTTATTGGTCTATACTTATTCTTCGGATGAAGCGGTGCCGATGGAGATCGAACTGTTTTATGATCTGAACGTTGGGCCTGCCGGCGATGCCGATGATGCTTTGGAAGCACTTGGAGATGGGGTAGAACAACTACTTGCTTCACGACCAAGATTGATTCTGAAAGAGGCGGAAGGGGCTTCGCCTTGTTCAAAAATCGTCGACAAGGAGATCTTTACATTGGGACGGGACCTTCGGAATGACTGGGGGGTGAAGGACCCGATGGTTTCGAGAGAACATGCCTTTATCAAACAGGAATCGGACGGTTTTTACCTTGAAGACCGGGGAAGCCGAAATGGAACCTACCTGAACAAGGAAAAAACGGTTCGAAATAAACTTTCCGATCGGGATGAGATCATGATCGGTACCACGGTTCTCATTTTTTCGGAAAAAAAAGAGGAGTCCCTGGATTCGGAGCCGGCGGATTTGTCACCCGTCTCATCCGAGGAGACAAAGGACAACTCCGGAACCTGGTTGCTGGAACTGCTTTCCGGGAGCGAAATCGGGCGGTTTTATGAACTTCCTTTGAAACGGGTGTCGATCGGCCGGGGCAAGACCGATATTGTCTTGAACGACTCAAAAGCATCGCGTCATCATGCCGACCTGGTTTGGTCCGAGAAAGGCTTTACTCTGACCGATCTAAACAGCACCAATGGTATTTTTGTCAACGACCACCGCGTACAGGAAAAACTTCTTTCTCCGAACGATACCTTCATCGTGGGGGAGACCCGTTTCCGGGTCGTTTTTAGGAAATGAACCGGAGCGCATGGGAAATCGACCTCTCCCGTTTTTTCAACGACCCACTCCGGTTCGTCCAAGAGCTTGTTTCCAACTCCTCTGAACCGACCCTTCTCGGTTATGCCTTTTTTATTATTTTGACTGTCGTTGGCATTCTCTACCTCCGCCGATATTTCTCCATGCAGGAATCGACTCAAGCCTTTAATCCGCTTAAAGAAGCAAAGGAGGCCGCCAAGGGGAACGATCTTTATCGGGCTGGAGAACTTTACGAACGGGCGGGTGAGTATGATGAGGCGATCAAGGCTTATAAGGAATCGAAAGCATATCAGCAGGTGGCCCGCATTTACGAGTTGAGAAAAGAATGGCAGGATGCGGCTCAGTTTTACAAGCTTGTTGGCGATGCCGAGAAGGCGGCGGTCATGTATCAAAAGGGAGGGGAGTATGTCCGTGCCGCGGAGTCATATCTCGCCTGCAAGAAGTTCTCTCTGGCTGCGGAGGCATACGAGAAGGGAAAGCGCTATCGTGAAGCAGCGGTCCAATACGAGCGGTTCGGAAATTTTTTAAAGGCGGGCACCCTATACGAGCAGACTCAGGAGCTCGAAAAAGCGGCCGAGATGTACGAAAAGCAGTTTCAGAGAGAAAAACAGACCCAAACCGGTGGTTCTTCCGACAGGGTGGGCG
Source organism: uncultured Nitrospirota bacterium (assembly GCA_964579005.1). Classification (GTDB taxonomy): domain Bacteria; phylum Nitrospirota; class Nitrospiria; order SBBL01; family Manganitrophaceae; genus CAZOFJ01. Next base: position 17,903 of record CAZOFJ010000032.1, on the reverse strand, counting down.
ACAGAGTGGGTGATAAAGCGGGGCGGGCCGCGCAAGCGGCCCATCAAAGCGGTCAGATCTATGTCAAAACAAAAAACTTTCAAAAGGCGGTCGAGGTTTTTTCGGCGGCCGGATTCCCGATGGAAGCGGCTGAAGCGGCGGCCCTGAGTGGGGAGATTGAAAAGGCCGCCGAACTTTTTTTATCGGCCGGGGCATTCGATCGTGCCGCGGCGCTTTATGAGCAGTTGGGGGATAAACATCGCCGGTTTTGCGTCATCGGTGCGAAGTTTAAGAAGGAAAGGGTGTTCTTGGCCGCCGCGCAGGAATTCGAAAAAGGGGAGAGTTGGGCGGAAGCGGCGGAGATGTATGAACAGGCTGGAGATAAAGTCAAGACGGCCGAAATGTTTGGGCGGAATGGAGATTATCACCGGGCCGCAGACCTCTTTTTGTCGGTGGGAGACCATACTTCTGCGGCGCAAAGCCTTGAAAAGGGAGGACGTTTAAAGGAAGCCGCCGAACTTTATGTGCAACTCCATGAATATCACAAAGCGGCTCAAATACAGGAAGCCGCCGGAAACTATTACGATGCCGCCCTTCTCTGCAAACAGCAGGGGCAAACAGATGAATCGATCTCCTATCTTCAAAAAATCGACTCACACTCTTCCGACTATCAGCGGGCCTCGCTTCTCTTGGGTGAACTGTTGATCGAAAAGGGGATGATCGATGCGGCTCAGGATCGATACCGGAAGATTATTTCAGAGGACCGGGTCGGGCCTCATCGCCTTGAGTTTCATTATCAACTGGCGTTACTGCATGAAAAGCGAAAGGAGTTTGAAGAAGCGGAGAGCCTCTATGAAAAAATTTTGGCGGAAGACTTCAGCTATCGAGATGTGAAAACCAGAAGCGCCACCCTCAAAAAGGCATTGACGGAGGTCAGAAAGATTTTGGATGAGAGCCGAGTGGAGGAGGTGACGTTGCGGCCGGCACCGACGCCCCTCTCGGAATCGGTTTCCAGATATAAAGTCCTTAAAAAAATCGGCCAGGGGGGGATGGGGGTGGTGTATCAAGCGGAAGATACCCTTCTCAAGCGGATTGTGGCCTACAAGGTATTGCCCGCGGCCATCCGGGAGAATGAGGCGGTCCTTCAGAGCTTTCTCCAAGAGGCTCGGATTGCGGCGGCCCTCAATCATCCAAACGTGGTCACCATCTTCGATACGGGAAAAAACAGGGATGAAATCTTTATCACGATGGAATATGTCAACGGAATCACACTCAAGGAGTATTTAGAAAAGAGCACCCCTTCGATGAAAGAGTTGATCGACATCATGAAGGAGATTTGCCGAGGGGTTGCCTATGCCCACAGCAATAACGTGGTTCATCGTGATTTAAAGCCGGCGAATGTCATGTTAACCGGTGATCATCGGGTGAAAATCATGGATTTTGGCCTGGCCAAGGTCCTTACCGAGAGCATGGCCGATAAGACGTCGGTGAAGGGAACCCCGCTTTATATGGCGCCTGAACAGATCTTGGGGCAAAAGGTCGATCAGCAATCGGATATCTATTCACTCGGATGTACTTTCTATCGAATGGTCGCCGGTCGTCCCCCCTTTTTCCAGGGAGATGTCTATTATCATCACCTTCATACCCCCCCGATTCCTCCCAGATCTTTGCAATCGAAGACTTCGGAGCCCCTCGACCGCTTGATTTTAAAAGCGATCGAAAAAGCGAAGGAAAAACGTTACAAAAAAGTCTCCGATGTCTTGGCCGATCTCGAGAAACTGGCGTAGCACCTCTCCTCTTGGGCGTGCCCGCCCACTCTCCGACTTGACAGCTTGTTCACAAGAAGTTTACACTCCGTTTAAGTCGCTATTTGCATCACCAGGAGCCACGCTTAGAAAGGTGAGGGCGGCCCTTCGGGATGCCTTTTTAACCACTTAAATTTCCTTAAATCTCATTTGGGTTAAGAAACGATCCAACGCAGTAGAATCAGATCGGTTCTAAGGCGGGGATGGGGACTTTCGTATGGAGGAGACGGTGAACACGCATTGCGAGCGCAAAGCGCATCTCTTAAACGCGCGTAGCGAAAGCCACCCCCCCCCTTCTGGGGCCGGGTTCTTCCAAAAGGTGGTTCCGGTTTTTCTTTTTCTCTTGCTGTCGACCGCCTGTGCGACCTCTCCGGATCGCCCAGATCGAATGGAGCCGAGCGATCTTCCGAAAGAGGCGGTGATGTTTCAGTTCGGCTATCTCGCCGCGTTTGAGCGAATGGTCAACGCGCTGGAAGCGGAAGGATATAATGTCGTCATTGCCGATCAGCGGGCCGGTTTTATTCAGACGGAGCTGAAAGAGATATCGGTTGCGTCGGATAGCGTGGGAAGCGAAGCAGCCAATGGAGAGGCTAAACTGAAGTATCGCGGATTCTATCGAATCCGTCTTGAAGGTGGAAGGGATCGTTCTTGGGCGTTGATCCAATTTCTTGTGGTTCCTGAGTTGCCCGGTGAACAGAAAAAGCTGATCCGGCGGATTCAAGGGGAGGCCGCTTCGTCGCCATGATGGCCATGATCGGTCTTCTCCGCCTCGGTTTTCCCATCTTGATTGCATTGGCCTTTTCCGGATGTCTTTCCCTGACGGTTCTGCGAGATCGCGCCGCTGAAATCTCAATCTCGAATTCGGATCTGGGCGGCGGAATTGAAGTCGATCGGCCGGTTTTGAGGATCCTCCCAGGTGAAAAGGTCGTCTGGAAAAACATGACGACTTATGATCTTCAATTGAATGTCGAGCCGGATCTAAAGCACCCCTCCTTTATTTCTCCTTTTTCCACAGGAGAAGCAAGTTTTAACACTCCTGGAACCTATTCTTATACCCTTTTGTTTTCCTCCGCCAAGACCTTCGGCCGCGTGACCGGGACGATCGTCGTGGAGAATCCACAACCGGATCGGCCGCCGGACGAGAACCAAGAACCTGAGATCCTTCCGCCGGATCAAATGCCCGAGACGGAGCCTTTTATTATTTGAGGCTGTGAAGAGATCCGCACCGGAGTTTAAGATCGAGATGCAACGACCGGCCGGGTTCCTCCTTGGTTCCATCTTTGTCCTCCTCCTCATCATCCTTCCTTTTTCTTCTTGGGGATTGTCCGGGGAGGAAGAAAACACGATCGACATCTATCAGCGGATCAACGCCGGCGTCGTCAATATCACCAGCATCGCCGTCACTTACGATTTTTTTCTCAATCCGATCCCTTCCGAGGCGACCGGTTCCGGATCGATCATCAATAAGAAGGGATATATCCTCACCAACAACCATGTCATCCGTGATTCGGATCGCCTGGAGGTGACCCTGACCGATGGGAGCAAATGGCCGGCGGAGCGGGTTGGCGCCGACCCGCAGACCGACCTTGCCGTTATCAAGATCAACGCGCCGGCGGAGCGGTTGGTCGTCATTCCGATGGGAAGTTCGGATACGCTTCGCCCGGGCCAAAAGATCTTGGCGATTGGAAACCCGTTCGGTCTCGAACGCACCCTTACCACCGGGATCGTCAGCGCAATTCGGAAAAGCATTCGGGCGGGCGATCTCGAGATCGACGAGGTGATTCAAATCGATGCCGCGATCAATCCAGGAAACTCCGGAGGCCCCCTGCTCGATTCAGATGGGAAGATGGTTGGAATCAATACGGCGATCTTTACCCCGTCGGGGGGGAGTGTTGGGATCGGCTTCGCCATCCCGATCAATACCGCCAAGCGGGTTATCGGCGAATTGGTCAGTCGGGGATATGTCGCCTATGCCTGGTTGGGGATCGATACGCAGACGCTGATTCCGGAATTCGCCGAGGCGCTCGATCTTCCGGTTCGGAGGGGGGTCTTGGTCTCCCGCGTGGTCCGGGGCGGACCGGCCCATCAGGCTGGAATTCGAGGGGGGACCCGGCGGGTCGAAGTGGGAAACGCGATTATCGTCATCGGCGGCGATCTCCTGACGATCATCGACGGGGAAAAGGTGGAATCGGCGGAAGAGTTCCACCGGATCATGAAGGGGAAGAAACCGGGAGAGAAGGTCCGGCTGACCCTCTGGCGGGGAAAGGAAAAGAGGGAGATCGAAATCAAACTTGGTGAACGGCCGCGCCGGCCATAGATAGAAGGAGGTAAATCATGAGCGAACGATCGAGCGAACAAGGAAGAAGGATCACTTATCCAAACGGGGTGGGATTGATCAAGTGGCGTTTCAAGGAAGAGCCGACGGCGGAGTCGGTGTCGGAAGAGATGAAGCGATTTGGTTATACCGTTTATGACCTTCAAACGGTCGATCCTTGGTTCAAGCGGAGTCGCCACGCACATGACGAACCGGAGATCCGCGGGGCGGTCTCGGGGACGATCACCTTTCACTTCGACGATTTTCCGATCACAATCGAGGGAGGAGATATTCTCCTGATTCCGGGGGGGCTTCCCCACGAAGTGATCAGCCATAACGGCCGTCCCTTTTCGGCTTATAAAGGATCTCGAAGCGGACAACGAAAAGTGACCGAACATGGCGACGCCAAGGGGAGTGTGGAGCAGCTTGTCCGGCAGGGAGAAGGAGGCAAATGAACCTAATCTGTCTCGACTTGGACGGCACCCTTGAAGACAGCCGGCACGACATGGTGGCGGTGGTCCACCGCGTTCGTGCCGCCCTTCAATTGCCGGCCCGGCCGGATGAGGCGATTCTTCCCTGGGTCAACCGGGGGATGGACCCCCTCTACCGCGCCTGCTTTGATGATTATCTCAAGGAAGACGAAACCCGGATTGCGGAGGTCCGCCGGCGTTACGAAACCGACTACTTGGGAAACGCGGTCTGCAAAACGGAACTCTATCCCGGAATCCGATCAGCGCTGCCGAAACTGGCCGAGTCGGCGATGCTGGCGCTGGTGACGAATAAACCGGAGCGGATTTCGAGGCGGATGTTGGAGATCCTTCGGATCGATAAACATTTTACCGCCCTCATCGGAGGGGACACCCTTTTGGCAACCAAACCCGACCCGGCCCTCTTACGCGAGGCGGCAAAACGGTGCGGTTTTGATTCTGTGAAAGGGCGGGCCGTGATGATTGGAGATACCGCCGCCGATATTAAAATGGGACGCGCCTTCGGCGCCGCGACAGTCTGGTGTGCCTGGGGATATGCAACTGATTCCGGTGAAGCTCCCGACCTCACGGCGAAGCGCCCTGAGGAGTTGCCCCGGCTCGTTTCAACCCTTCTTTCGTAAATTACCGGTCCTCTCTCTCTCATCCCTCTCCGCCGGAGAGGGGGCTTGCGTCGCCCTCTCTGGCGGCCTGTGCGTGCCCTCCGCCAAAACCAGGTTCGTGACGAGGAGGGTGGGTGGCCCGGATTTTCTTGAAGACCTCATCGAACATCGGCTGGGTCAAGCGGCCGGTCTGTGTGTTTTGCCGGCTCGGATGGTAGGAAACGAAAAGCCGCAATGGGGTTGACTCAATTTCATAAACCGCCCCATGTTTAAATGGGACGGAAGCGGGAGAAAGGTTGACCCCGTGCGTTTTTTGAAGGGCCGCCCGGAACCCGTCGAGGGCGATCTTCCCGAAGACCAACACCGCCTTGACATCTTTCAATAGCCTTAATTCTTCCACGAGATAACCCCGACAATTTTTAATCTCTCCCGGCAAAGGTTTGTTGTCGGGGGGTGCGCAATGGACAACCGCAGTCAGATAGGCGTCGTGTAACCGGAGGCCGTCGTTAAGATAAAGAGAGGTCGGTTGGTTGACAAAACCGGCCCGATGAAGCGCCCGGAAGAGGAAGTCGCCCGAGGCATCCCCGGTGAAGACCCGACCGGTCCGGTTTCCCCCATGCGCGGCGGGGGCGAGGCCGATCATCAAGAGACGCCCTTGGGGATCGCCCCAACCGGGAACCGGCTTTCCCCAGTAGACCTCGTTTCGATAGGCTTTTTTTCGAACGGAAGCCACATCACGACAATATTCGATCAGCCTGGGACAACGCTTGCACTGGATGACCTCTTCCTGAATCGACTGAGCAGCTCGGATCTTCATGGCGCCGGGATCGTATCAAAAAGGAGCCTGCCGGGCAAGTTTATACGATACAAGCAGTGAGGCAGATCCGGGTGGGAGTGATTTTATTTGAGGGCGGTGGCCAGGAGGGCGCGGTTTTCAAAGACGATCTTCCCGTTTTGCCGGTAGGAAGCGGTTCGGTCGAAGGTTTCTCTTTTGATTTCTTCCTGCTCGACGGGGGAGAATCGATCGAGCGGCTCTCGGAGGGTTCCCGATTCGGTGCTGATCTTCCAGTAACTTTCGAAGTCGTCGAAGGGATAAACGAGTGGAAGAGGGAAAATCTCGAAGGGATTAAAACCGGCAGCCTGAAGCAGCCCTTCGAGTTTGCCGGGGGGGCCGAGGTTGGCCATCCTGGGGGTCGGAAGCGCCTCTTCCGGGGGAAGGCGCTCCATGATGGTTTTCCAAATAAGATGGACCGAAGGGATTTCGTGAAGGTCGCCCCATACCGCGATCGTCATTCTTCCGCCGGTCTTGAGGACGCGGCGCATTTCTTTTAATCCTTGTAGGGGATCGTCGAAGAGCATCACGCCGAAGCGGCTGATCACCCGGTCGAACGATTCGGTTGGAAACAGGAGCGACTCGGCCTTCATCTGTTGGAAGGTGACCCCTGCGAGTCGTTCCCGTTTCCGTTTTTCTTCTGCAGCGCTGACCATCCCCTCAGCGCCATCGATGGCGGTGACTCGAATCTTGGCGCCAAATCGCCGGGCGATCGTCAACGACGGTTCACCGGTTCCGGCGGCGACATCCAACACTTCCTGCCCTTCAGCGAGATTGGCGAGGGAAAGGAGCCTCTCGGCAACCGGACGGATATAGGGGAGCCAACGGTCAAATGTCTTTGCCATCTCATTCCAATCGATGGCGGGGGATCGGGGATCTTTTGGGGGAGTCGGCATGGGACGATTCTAACCCTTCTCTTTCGAATTTATCAACCGCTTTTTGGATCGTTTTCTTCAGGGTTTCATTGTCCCACGGTTTCATCAGAAGATGTGAAACGAGGCCGATGTCAACGGCCCGCATCGCTTCCTTCATGTTAAGGCGGCCGCTCAAGATGATTCTGACCGGGTTGGGATAGAGATTTCGAACCGTGGTCAGGAATTGAATGCCGGTCTGTCCAGACATCGAATAATCTGAAATCACGGTTGAGATCGTTCGTTTTTTGAGCAGGATCAGCCCCTCCTCCGCGCTTTCGGAGAGGAGGGTTTCGTATCCTTCCCGGTAAAGGAGTCTTGCCAGGCTGCTTCGGATGTTTGGTTCGTCATCCACGATCAGGATGCAATGTTTTTCCACTCTTTCATCTCCAGGGAGGTGCTTATTTTTTGGGTTGAATCGAAATTTGAAGGAGGGTGTTTCCAACTCGAATCCGGTCCTGATCTTTTAAGAGATCTTCCTTGATGGCAAGGTCGTTGACCGTTGTCCCGTTTGCGCTCTTCAGGTCTCGGATCGTTGCCGTCTCGCCATGAATTTCGATGACACAATGTTGACGGGAAACTTCGGGATCGCGGAGGATCACGTCGCTCGCTTTCCGGCCGACATGAATGGTCGGTTTTGAAAGGAGAAACCGCTTTCCTTTTTCATCCCCCTCCAAGATCGTTAAGACCCAGACCTTGTCGATGGAGAGGGAGGCGGTTTGACCTTGAATTTTGTGGATGCCTGAGCCGGCTTCTTTCGTTTCCGTAGCGACATAATTAAGCATCGTTTTGGCCGGATCGGCCCCTCCCCCCTCGCTGTTTCCGCCAAATTGGACCAAAGCGCCTCTTTTTTTCGGCTTATTGATATGTTCGCAGTAGGGGCATCCGGCCAAGCCGGCCTTTTCGGATGGAATGTCGTAAACGGTATAGCAGTTTTCGCAAGTGGTCTGCATTGCTCACCTCAATATTTTTCGACGACCTTCATCGTAGAGATCTTCCACTCGTTTTCAATTTTAGCAAGTTTCCAATAAACAAGCGCCTTTTCCACTTGAAGGGCTCCGTTTCCGTCCGGTTGAAGAACAATCGTTTGAAGCAGGGAGAGAAAGGCTTCGTTCCCTTCGATCTTCATGTCATAAATCTCGTAGTTGGCGGAGACCCGATCAAAACGGTGAAACCACTGCTCCAGCCGCTGGCGCAGGATCGGGGGAGGTTGAAGATGGGCTTGAAGGGCCCTCCCCAGGTCTTTGCTCTCCAGGGCTTTTTTTTGGCCTGCAAGAAGCGATCGAATTTTTTCCGAATCATTTGTTGAATCATTTGCTGAGTTTGGCGCTGAACTTGGAGTAGAGGAGGTGCTGTTCGGCGGCAGATTGGCAGTTTCGAGGACGCCGTTGGGAAGGGACGGCCCCGTCCCCAAAAGTGGTTCGACTTTTTGGGGACTCCGGTTGGGGAGCGGAGGTTCGTCTCTTCTTTTTTGAAAAGCGGCGGCCGGGCGCGGGCGCTGCCCCAATTTTTGAAGAATTTCACGGGCGCGTCCCGCTTCGGGAGCGCGGGGAGCGAGCTTTACCCCCAGCTTTAATTCCTGAATGGCGAGCGAGTCGATCCCTTTATTAAAATAGAGAAAGCCGAGATCATAGTGAAGAATCGCCTCTTCCGGAAAGAGAGGGGCGGCGTCGGTTAGGATTCGAAGCGCCGTGTCGGGCTCCTTTTTCTCTTGATACACCGTTGAGAGCAGATGATAGGCCTGAACCTCTTTCGGATCGGTCTCGATGATTTGGCGGAGTTTTTGTTCCACCTCTTCGATCCGCCCCGCCTCATAGGACTCCTTCGCCTCTTTATAAAGGGTTGGGATATCCTGTATAGGGACCGGCGTTTCCGTGGCGGCCGTCGTGGGGGGGGGCGACAGGGAAGCAGGCCCGCCCAATTCCGGACGGGCGAGTGTCACGGCCACCGATCCTTCGTCGGAAGGGGATACAGTAACGTGAGGAGGGGCTGGATCGCCGGTCTCGACCAGTCGAAAAATGCCGTTCTTAAAACCGTCCAGATAGGTCAGCCGCCCTTTGCCCTCGAGATATGCCGCAATCCTCACCTTCGATTCTTCCAGGGCCGGAAATTTGGATCGGAGCTCAACCACGAAACCGATATCCGAGAGAAAGAGAAGGAGAGAAAAGGCGGCGCAAGAGATCAGGAAGAGCATGGCGGCAACCCATCGCGAAAATCGCCGGCCCCGCGATGGGGGGATGATGATTTTGCTTTGGCTGATGCTCTTCCGGACGGCGGCCTGAGGATCGGAAAGGCGAGGCGAGAGGGGACGCGCCGTGGTGCTCCGGTCTTCCGCCGGTATCGAAGCCGCGATGGAAGGTGCGATTGAAGGCGATTGACGGGTCACCCGTTGAAACCGTTGGGTGTCCTCTGCGATCTCATCGGCAAGAAGGGCTTGCATATAGGTTGAAAGGGAGAGACTGCTGAAAGCGTATCCTTTCTCGGTGATCAGCCCTTCCAGCGCCATCTCCATCTCCGAAGCCGATTGATAACGATCCTCCGGTTCTTTGGCAAGTGCCTTCTGCAGAACCGTTTCAAGTTCCGGTGGAATGGCCGGGTTGAATTGGGTCGGCGACGGGATCTCCCCTTTTCGGACCTTCTCCAGAATGGAAATCTCGTCGTTTCCGGAAAAGAGCCGCGTACCGGTGACCGCTTCATACAGGACGATTCCGAGCGCAAAGAGATCGGTCCGGCCGTCAACCGGTTTTCCCCATGCCTGTTCGGGGGACATGTAAGCGAGTTTTCCCTTCAACACGCCGGTCTTCGTTTCTTCTCCTCCCATTGCCGCCTTCGCGATTCCAAAGTCGACCAGCTTCACTTCTCCTTCATACGATAAAAGAATATTTTGTGGAGAGATATCCCGATGGACGAGACGGAGCTCGTTTCCCTGAAGGTCTCTCTTCCGATGGGCATAGTCGAGCGCCGCGCAGATCTTGCTGGTGATCAAAAGGGCGTCGCCGACCGAAAGGGGCCTGCTCCTTGCCTTTCCCTGCTGAATGACGGTTCGCAGATCCTTCCCCAGGATGTATTCCATCGCAATGTAGTGGCAGCCGTCGGCGGAGCCGAGATCGTAGATCTGGACGATGTTTTGATGGGTCAAGAGTGCTGCGAGTTTGGCTTCGTTGATAAACATCGAGACGAACTCGCCGTTTTCGGTGAGATGGGGGAGGATCCGCTTGATGGCGACGATTTTTTCGAAGCCGGACAGGCCGGTCTGCTTCGCGAGGAAAAGCTCGGCCATTCCTCCCGTGCCGATCTTTTCAAGAAGGAGATACTTTCCGAAATGCGCCGGATAATTCATTTCTCGGTCCTTTGAAGAACCCCACCCCAGAGGAGCGGGGTTCTTCGACCCGAAGGGAAAAAAATCTTTTTATGATTTGCTCGCTAACCTTGCCGGGATGGCGCTCGCAATACGTGTTCACACCAAGAAAAACTTACCACCCGATCCAAAAGCTGTCAAATAACAGGGGGTTAGAAAAACAGAGCAGACAGAGAAAAAGGGAGAAAAAAGATCAATCGGCGGGGAGGCGAAAAAACCGTTCCGAATTTCGGGAGGTGGCCTCCGAAATATCCTCAAAAGTGATATCCTTGAGAGAAGCGATTTTTTCGGCCACGGCCCGGAGATAGGCCGGTTCGTTCCGTTTTCCCCGAAAGCCTTGCGGGGCGAGATAGGGGGCGTCGGTTTCGATCAGGATGCGGGAAAGGTCGGCCTGGGCGGCCGCCTCTTGGAGAGGAAGGGCTTTCGCAAAGGTCACGATCCCGGAGAAAGAGAGAAAACAACCGAAGGCGATCGCATTTTTTGCCACCGCGGCATCCCCGGTGAAACAGTGGAAGAGGACGCCGACCTCGGCGGCATGGCTTCGGACCTTCTCTTTTTCCAAGAGCTCAAAGGTTTCCGGCCATGCCTCCCGGGTATGGATGACGAGGGGCAGCCGCTTTTTTTGTGCGAGCCGGATCTGTTCTGTGAAGGCATGTTCCTGCTCCTGACGTCCGGAGTGGTGGTAGTAGAAATCGAAACCGGTCTCGCCGATTCCGACCACTTTGGGGTGCCCGGCCAATTCCTCCAGCGATTCGAGGAGGGCTCCATCCATCAGTTTGGCTTCATGCGGATGGAGTCCGACGGTGGCCCAGAGAAATGGGTGTTGTTCCGCGAGCGTGACCGCTCTTTGACTCGAGGGGAGGTCGGTCCCGATCAGGATCATCTTCCGGACGCCGGCGGCGAGCGCCCGCTCAATGACCGCTTCCCGGTCGGTGTCGAACTCGGGGTCGGCGATGTGGGTATGGGTGTCGATCAGCATGAATGATGGGCTTCCGCGAATGCCACTTCGAAAGGATGACGGATCATACGTCTAATTCTTAAAAAATTCAACTTTTCGGATCTGTTTTGTGAGGTGATTCAAATGAGACGATTCCAACTGTTTGGAGCCCTTTTGATCGTAACGTTCTTGATCGGATTCCTGGCCGGTTGCGGTAAGGGCGGCGGAGAGCCCGGAGTCAACCCGGCGGAAGGTTCCACCTGGGATCAGATGGCGTGGGACAAAGGGAAGTGGGGATGAGAAAGGCAGTTGAGGGTTGAGAGTGAAAACAAAAGGAGAACAGATGATGAAACGATTCTTTACCAAGCGGTTCTCGGTCACGGAGGTGGCGGGGCTGTTGGCGGTGATGGTGACAGGGGTGGCGATTTATGCCTGGGCGGCAACGACCGTTCCTCACACCTTCACGGCGGGAACGCCGGCCGTGGCGAGTGAAGTCAATGCCAACTTCGCCGCGCTGGCGGCGAAGGCCGATGAACTCGATGCGAAGCTGCAAGGACTGACAATAAATACGGTCGAGATCTGCCCGCCCGATGCGGTCCGGGCGGGAAGGGCCTGCATCGACAAATTCGAGGCGAGTATTTGGGAGACAACCGACGCGGCGGTCATCACAAAAATCAAGGCGGGGACCGTCACCCTGGCCGAACTGCAAGCGGGGGCGGTTCGAAAAGGAGAAAGCAGCGACGACTACGGTCCCGGCTGTCCCGATACCGGGAACGGCTGCAAGAACCTCTATGCCGTCTCGATTTCCGGGGTTCTCCCCTCCCGAGGACTCACCTGGTTTCAAGCGGCGGCCGCCGCCCGGAACGCGGGGAAGCGTCTTCCAACCAACGCCGAGTGGCAGGCCGCGGCGTTTGGCACCCCGGATGTCGCCCCTTGCATCGTCAGTGCCGGAGGCCCGGGCAACACCGGGACGGCGGGATGTGTCTCGGATGTGGGGGCCTTCGACATGGTCGGGAATCTCTGGGAGTGGGTCGCCGATTGGATGCAGGGAAATACCACTTCTTGGGCTCCTTCCACCGGGACAACCAATGCGGCCTACGGGAGCGACTTGATGGTTGGCCTCAATCCGGCTCAAGTTCAATTGGCAGGTCAACTCGGAGGTCAAAACTTTCCGGCGGCCTTGCTCCGCGGCGGAAGCTGGATCAACGGTACAGGGGCCGGTGTATTTGCTCTGCTTGCGACCGACGCTCCATCAAGTTTTCCGGTAGACGTTGGGTTCCGCTGCGCCCGGTAGTATCGGGAACATCGTCACTGTTCTACCCTGTTTTTGTGAACCCCATCCGGGGTGGCACTGGTTGCGCCTCAGCCACCCAGCTCGGTCCAAGGATTTGTTCACAACCTCTCTGGAAAACCATCGCTTCGTCCGAGAACTTACCCGCAAACGCTAAGCAAGATCAACCAACGGAGGAACGGGCAACGAATGTGCCGAACGGTTCTCCTTTTCTTTATTTTGACAAAGAAATCTAAAAACAATATAATTTTTCATTTGTCGTTCATCTCTTTGAGGATAGAGGCATTTGCAAAAGTACATTCGAAATTTTTCGATCATTGCTCACATTGATCATGGCAAGTCGACGCTCGCCGACCGAATCCTCGAGTTGACCGGTGCTGTTTCCCGAAGAGAGTTCAAAGACCAGCTTCTTGACGACATGGATCTGGAACGGGAACGGGGGATTACGATCAAGGCCCATGCCGTACGACTGAAGTATCGCTCCGAAGACGGCCATGACTATCTCTTCCATTTGATCGACACGCCAGGGCATGTCGATTTCACCTATGAGGTTTCTCGAAGCCTTGCCGCGTGCGAAGGGGCCCTCCTGGTGGTCGATGCCACTCAAGGAGTAGAGGCGCAGACGATTGCCAACGCCTATCTTGCGATTGAAAACAATCTTGAGATTATTCCGGTGATCAACAAAATTGATCTTCCGAGCGCCGACGTGGAAAAAACCAAGCAGCAGATCGAAGATATTCTTGGCATCGACTCCTCGGAGGCGATCCTCGCCAGTGCCAAAGAGGGGAAAGGAATTAAAGAGATCTTGGAGGCGGTGATCCGTCGAATCCCTCCGCCGTTGGGAAAGCTCGACGCTCCGCTTCGTGCGCTGATCTTCGATTCCTGGTTCGATAACTACCAAGGAGCGGTCGTTCTTGTGAAAGTCGTCGATGGAACGGTCCGGAAAGGTTCTCGGATTCGACTGATGTCAAACGGGATCGAACACGAGGTCCTCTCTCTCCATGCTTACACTCCCAAATCGGAAGAGATCTCCTCCCTCTCGGTCGGGGAGGTCGGTGGTTTGGTCTCGGGTATTCGGACGGTCAGCGAGACGAAAATCGGCGACACGATCACCGATGCGAATCGCCCGACCTCGGAGGCGATCCCCGGCTATAAAGAAGTGAAGCCGATGGTCTTCTGCGGCCTCTACACCATCGATACCGATCGTTACGAAGACCTGCGGGATGCACTCGAAAAACTCCGGTTAAATGACTCCTCGTTTCAATACGAACCGGAAACCTCTTTGGCCCTCGGCTTCGGATTTCGCTGCGGTTTCCTCGGCCTGCTTCACATGGAGATCATCAAGGAACGGCTTGAAAGGGAATATCGACTTTCCCTCATCAGCACGGCGCCGACGGTCGTCTACCGGGTCACCACCGTCAAGGGCGAGGTTCTTCAGATCGACAATCCGGCAAAGCTCCCCGCCCCAAACCACATTACCGGTTTTGAGGAACCGTTCATCGAAGGGGTGATTATCACCAAGGATGAGTTCTTGGGATCGATCATCAAGCTCTGCCAGGACCGGCGAGGGACCCAAAAAGATCTAAAATATCTCGATGTCGGGCGGGTGATGGTCACTTATGAACTTCCTCTCAATGAGGTGATCCTCGACTTCTACGACCGTCTGAAATCGCTCTCGAAAGGGTATGCCTCACTCGATTACGAATTCATCGGTTACCGGGAGGCCGACCTGGTCAAGGTCGATATCATGCTGAATGGCGAGACCGTCGATGCCCTCTCTTTTATCGCGGCACGGGACAAATCACAGGTGAGAGCGCGGCAGTTGGCGGAGAAAATGAAGGAGCTGATTCCCAAACAGATGTTCGAAGTTGCCATCCAGGCGGCGATCGGAAGCAAAATCATCGCACGGGAAACCGTCAGCGCGATGAAGAAGAATGTGACAGCCAAGTGCTACGGCGGGGACATTACGAGGAAAAGAAAGCTATGGGAGAAACAGAAAGAGGGCAAGAAAAGGATGAAGCAGGTCGGCCGCGTGGAGATTCCGCAGGAAGCCTTTCTTGCGGTCCTCAAGGTGCAGGATTAGATTTGCCCCGCGAAAACAGATTGAAATCGACGGTCCGCGAGTATGCCGAAACCCTCCTTATCGCCGTCCTTTTGGCGTTGACGATTCGGACTTTTGTCGTACAAGCATTTAAGATCCCGTCCGGTTCGATGATCCCGACATTAAACATCGGCGATCATATCTTGGTGAATAAATTCATCTATGGAGTCCGTCTTCCTTTTACCGATATCACGCTGATTCCGATCCGTCAACCGCGCCGCGGAGACATCATCGTCTTCCGGTTTCCGAAGGATGAATCGAAGGATTTTATCAAGAGGGTTGTCGGGCTTCCGGGGGACACGATCGAAGTAAAAAACAAAGAGGTCTACATCAACGGTCAGAAGCAGGAGGAGTCGTTCGCGATTCACGAAGAAGCGGGTCGTTCGAACTCCATTCCGGAGCGGGACCAATTCGGTCCGGTTTCCGTTCCAAAGGATTCCTATTTCGTGATGGGGGACAACAGAGATCATAGCCTCGATTCCCGGTTTTGGGGGTTTGTCGATTTCTCCAAGGTGAAAGGTCAGGCCTTTATCATCTATTGGTCGTGGGACAGCGAGAGCAATTGGGTTCGCTGGAACCGGATCGGAAAACTGATTAAATAAGAAGGATTAGATGCATTCTATTCAAAAAAAATCGGCCTCTTCAGCCGGAAAAAAGAGGAGTCGGTCTGGCGCTCCAACGGCTCATGAAGAGAAAAAATCGGTCTCCCCGGTTTCCAATGAAGCGATGAGGAGATATCTTCCTCTGTTCGACCATCTCCGAGTCTTGGTGATTGGAGACTTGATGATCGATCATTACATCTGGGGAACGGTTCAGAGAATCTCCCCCGAAGCGCCGGTCCCGGTCGTCAATGTTTTGCGGGAGTCGGTTCTCCTCGGCGGTGCCGGGAACGTCCTCCATAATATTTTAACCCTCGGCGGGAAGGCGCTTCTCTGCGCCGTGGTTGGAAATGACGACGCGGGGCAATGGTTAAAAGAGGATTTGAAGTTGAAAGGGGTGGAGACCGAAGGGATCGTCGCGGAAGAAGATCGACCGACCACGAAGAAGACCCGGATCATCGCCCATCAACAGCAGGTGGTCCGTTTTGACCACGAGAAAAAAGGGGAGATCTCTTCGAAGGCGAGAAAGAAGTTTGTCCAGTATATCGATGACGCGATCGATCGCGTCGATTGTATCGTCCTCTCCGATTATGCAAAAGGGGTGATCACCCCAAGGTTGCTTCAAACGGTTCTTCCCCTTGCGCGCAAGCGGGGTATTCCTGTGGTCGTTGATCCGAAGCTATCTCATTTTTCTCATTATCAGGAGGTGACGGTGGTGACCCCCAACCATCTGGAAGCCTCACAGGCATCCGGAATCGACATCGAGAACGAGGCAACCCTTCTCCGGGCCGGAAAAATCCTCTTAAAAAAGCTCAACTGCCAAGCCGTCCTGATCACCCGTGGCGAGCAGGGGATGAGCCTCTTTGAAAAGGGGGGAGAGGTGACCCATATTCCCACCGTGGCGCAGCAGGTCTATGATGTCACCGGCGCCGGCGATACGGTGGTCAGCACCTTGGCACTCGCGATCTCCGCAGGGGCGCCGCTCTCGATCGCTGCGAGGATTTCCAACCACGCGGCGGGGATCGTCGTCGGGACGGTCGGGACGACCGCCATCGAGAGGGCACTGTTGGAAGAGGCGTTGTCATGACCCTGACCTCGAATTCGACACTGGTCGTGATTCCGGCCCGTTACCCATCGGTCCGTTTTCCAGGGAAACCGTTGGCTGATCTGAACGGAAAACCGATGATCCAGCACGTTTGGGAGCGGGCCATCGCCGCCAAACGGCCCGACCGGGTGATCGTCGCAACCGACGACGAACGGATTGCGGAGACGGTCCGGCGTTTCGGCGGAGAGGGGATGATCACCTCTTCGTCCCATCGGACGGGAACCGAGCGTGTGGCCGAAGTCGCCGCACAGTTCCCAGCCCGGCAGGTGGTGAATCTCCAGGGAGACCTCCCCCTTTTTCAACCGATCACCCTCGACCGGTTGATCGAGATTGGAGGGGAGGCGGTTCTTCGGGGTGAGGCCAACCTTGCCACGGTGAAATCAAAAATGTCTTACGAAGAGACTGTTTCACCCCACTCGGTCAAGGTCGTGACCGATCGGCAGGGTAACGCCCTTTATTTTTCAAGATCTTTGATTCCTCACGTCGAAGGGGGAGTCCATGATTGGAGAAACAGATCCCCTTTCTATAAACACTATGGGATGTATCTCTACCACAAAGATTTTCTGTTGAAGATCGCTCCATCTCAGGAAGGAGACTTGGAAAAGTTCGAAAAACTCGAGCAACTTCGCGTATTGGAACAGGGAGGGAAGATCCGCGTCATCGAGATCGATTCGGAAGAGGCGGCCCATCTTGCGGAGGTCAACACGCCGGAAGACCTGGTCAAGGCGAGAGAGATGCTCATCCATTCCGGAGGTTCCCGGTGAAAAAGCGAAAGAGAACGAAATATATCTTCATTACCGGCGGCGTCGTCTCATCGTTGGGGAAGGGGCTTTCCGCGGCGTCGATCGGAAATCTGATCGAAGCCCGAGGTCTCTCGATCACCTTTCTCAAGCTCGATCCTTATATCAATGTCGATCCCGGCACGATGAACCCGTATCAACATGGTGAGGTCTTCGTCACCGACGACGGTGCGGAAACCGATCTCGACTTGGGACATTATGAACGATATACCTCTGTGACATTGTATAAGAAAAACAACTACACGACCGGAAAGATCTACTTTAACGTGATTAACAAGGAACGCCGGGGCGATTATCTCGGTGGAACGGTCCAGGTGGTTCCCCACATCACCGACGAGATCAAACGCTGTATTAAGGGGGTTGGGGATGGCGTTGACGTGGCGATCGTCGAGATCGGGGGGACGGTCGGTGATATCGAGAGCCTCCCGTTCCTGGAAGCGATCCGCCAGTTTCCATTTGACATCGGTCGGGAGAATGTCCTCTACATCCATCTGACCCTGGTTCCGTTCATCAAGGCGGCCGAAGAACTGAAGACGAAACCGACGCAGCACAGTGTCAACAAGATGAGGGAGATCGGGATTCAGCCCGACATCCTCCTCTGTCGGACCGACCGTTTCATCTCCCCGGAGCTGAAGAAGAAGATTGCCCTTTTTTGCAATGTCGAAAAAGAAGCGGTGATCACCGCCAAGGATGTGGAGAGCATTTATGAGGTTCCCCTCCTTTTTCACCAGGAAAAGTTAGACGACATCATCGTGAAGAAGCTGGGCCTCAAAGCGGGGCCGCC
>CAZOFJ010000031.1:0-37010 GCA_964579005.1 uncultured Nitrospirota bacterium | reverse complement strand
AAAGCCACACCAGGAACCGCAAGACCAATTTCAACTAAAAATGGGATTGACTCCCTGCTGGCGGCAGATGTCGCAGACCCCTTCTGCGTCGAAAGTGATCGTTTCATGGGTTTCGGGAAGGACACACCGGGTGCAGCGTTTCAATTCCGCCATATCGATTCTCGCTTCATCTGTAGGTGCGAATTTATTCGCACGTTATTGGTTCATAAATAATGCGAATATATGCTTACCTATTTCATTAAGGTTATGGAGTTCTGTGCGGGTAAAAGGTATCGAAAACCGATCCATGTTGCGTCGATTTTAGTCAACCCTAGTCAAATGGGGAAGCATATGCGAATAAATTCGCACCTACACCCGTCGGCCGCAGCCGATACAGAAAAGATTTCCGGGATAGGTTTGGCTGCCGCACGCCATGCAGTAGTTTTCTTTCACGCTTTCCGGGGAAGGCTCGACCTTCGGCGGCGCGACACTCTTTGGGATTCCTTCCCGTGAAAACCGTTTTGGGATCGTGTCGCGAATCCGGAGGTAGAGCTTCGCCGACATCCCCTCTCTCAAAAGGGTATCGAGCGCCTCGTTCAATGTCTCGCTCTCCGCCTCACCCCCTTCGGAAGGGGTCTCGATCAGGGTCAGCGCCTCTTGATAAGCCTCCATCGGCAAGGCGCCACGGTTATAGAGATCAAACAGCTTGGTCCGTCTTTTCTGTATCTCCTCCCGCCGCAGGCGGGCCGCTTCCGACTGCCGGGCCTCGACCTCCGCGACTTTCCGAGCATTTGCTGTCAGGATGATGTCTTTTGAAATATCTCCGCACAAGAGGGGGGATTGTTCGCTCCTGGCGAGACGGCGGGCGCTTTCGGGAACCATCCGCTCCAGATATTTAAACGCCTCTAAGATGGAAACCCGGCCGTCATCGTCAACGTCGGCCTTCCCCTGCAACGCCTCGATCAGATGATAGGTGAAGATCCCATGCCCGATCCGTTCATCTTCCCACGAACGCTGGTTCGGCTGGGCCGAGGCAATCACCACCCGCCCCTCCCCTTCGGTCAGCCGACCATACGGGTTCCCGATGATCCCCACATCCTTCGCCCCCGCCTGCGTCACCCCGGCGGCATAACAGGCATCCATGAAGATCACGCGGCGCTTCGCCCGGATCGTTCTCAGAAGCCGGTTAAAATCATTGTTGGAGAGGGCCGAGGCGAAAAGATTCTCCGGATTCGCGTCCCACGGAAGGAGATATTTGGCGATCCCGTCGGCCTCTTCTCCGGTCCGGTCGCTCTCCAGCCCCCCGTGGCCGGAGAAGTAGACGATCACCGTCGAGTCGCCCGAGGCCTCCTCGTAAAGCCAGTCGCTGATCGCATGTTTCACGTTGAAGAGGGTCGCTTCTTCATCGAGCAGGACCTTCACGTTCTCCTCCGGAAATCCGGCCCGCTCCGGGTCGAGGAGGAGCTTGCTGAACGCCCCGGCGTCGGCATGGGTAAAGCGAAGCGGCCGGATGCCCGGATGCCGATAAGTCCCGATCCCGATCACCAGCGCATAGGCCGATGAGACCGGTTTGCTCTCTGCCATTTCACTCATCCTCTACCCCAATCTGTTGATTCGATATTGCAAATAACAGACGTTAAAAAAGAAGGTCATGGCGCCAGAGAGATCCGTTTTATAATGCTGAACCAGGATCCGCCTCACCTTGAAGACTTGGATCAGGAAAGTGACGCCGCCAATCATAAAGAGAATACCAATAAGGCCGGTAAGGCCGGCCAGCACTTCAGCCGCTTCGTACTCTCCGGCAGAGCTCATGATCCCCAACAAGAATAAAGATCCAAAGTAAGCGCCCTGAACCGCGACCCCGAAAATGAAGACCCCTTTTTTAAGCTTCTCTTCAGATCGAAGCGCATTGATGCCATCTCTCTGGTTCATGAACCAGACCCAATTGTAAATCCCCAGAGTGATCACCGATAACAAGATCAGAAGGGACACGCTTCTCTTGACAAGAAGAACCGGTCTGGCATCTGTTCTCGATGAATACTCCCGCTCAGAGATTCTGCTTTCCGTAACCGACATTCCACAGGTTCCGCAGAACCGGGCCATCGCCGGATTTTGATGTCCATTTTGGCAGAACATCCGATCATCTCCTCTCTTTTTCTATCGGTACACTTCCAGCGTATACTCCCCAAGGGTCGAATCGTGGAAGGTCCCCATGATCCGTTTGCCGTCGCCCGAAACAACCCCCGTGCCGTTCCCCTTCGAAGGAAGGTTCGTTTCAAAGTTGCTTTGAAAGCGCCCCCCCTGAATCGTTCCGCTCCCCCATGAGGAGACGCCGCTCAAGGTGTTGTTCGATTTAAAATCAAATTGGTTCCCCCGTTGGGTCATCTGATAGACGGTCCCGGTGAGGTCGAGCCAAAGCCCGCTGATGTTTACAAAATCGGATGAAACGGACGATTCTAACGACGAGGCAGGAGCCCCTCCCCCCATCGAGGAAGGGATGATTTCGGAAGGTTCTTTTTTCCGGGTCAGAGTAAACGAAATCAAGAGGATCAGCAGAACCAACGCGATCCCCCCGCCCCGGATCAGCGGTGAAAAGGGACGACGCGCCTGATCGATGGTTGGCGTCGTCTCTCCCATCGGGATTCCACACTTGCCGCAGAACCGGGCCATCGCCGGATTTTGGAACCCACATTTTTTGCAATCCATTGCACGCTTTCTCCTATTTTCTAATTCTTTTTAGTCGCTCCCCCGCAAAGCAAGTTTGCTTCACGGTACATGAAGATAGATAAGAACGGAAGCCTGCTTCAACCGTTTAGCTGGAACTCCCAGCTCGCCTCGGCCCACGCTCCCGCCGGCATTGTCTCGACTTTCTTCTCGATCACCGCGATATCACGGGCCCCCGCCATCGGGGAAACCGTCCGAAAGAGTCCGCCGTCTGGAGCGAAATGGGATTCGAGGAGGTCGATCTTCTCCAGGGTGGCGACGGCTCTTAGTTTTTCCACCCCGGGCGGTCCCTGAAGCGCATATTCAAAACCATACTCCTTGCCCGGAATTTCATGGTGTTCCCCGGCGCGAACCCGGTTGTCCCGGTGCAGGCCGTTCGGAAAGAGGATCGTGACCTTCCCGCTGGTGCCGATATTGACCAAGGTCAAATAACAGTCCCGGCTGACACCGAAGTGGATGTTGATCTTCTCCCCGATTCGATAGGCTGCCTCTTTCTTTGCCGGAATGACGGCGATATCGCGGCTCCCGGCGGGATTTTCACCGGCGGGGGTGGTCCAGAGTTGAATGGAAAAACCGGCCGAATCGTTCCGGGCGGTCTGAATCGTTGTTTCAGACGGCTTTCCGTTCGAAACCTCCAGGGGCTTTTCCGGCCTTTTTTCTTCCGCCCCGGTCGTTCCCTTTCGCTTTTCTTCTTGAAAGAGATAGGCCGCCATGGCGACCAGAAAAACAAAAAGAATCGTCACGGTTGGAAGGATCGCCTGGGGACCAAACAGCCCCCATCCCCCCACGAGGATCACGGTGATCGCCAGGCCGAAGAGGAGCGCCTGGCTCGATAACTTGGTTGCAACAAGTTTGACCAGGTCTTTTGTGTCGGTTAGATCTTTCGTGCCGGACAAATTTTTCGTACCGGAAAGATCGGAAGAGTGGGAGGAATTTTTTTCAGGCAGGTCGGTCATTTTTCACCCCCATATGCACCGCTACAGGCGTCACATTTTTACACCCTTTTTATATTCTTTTCAAATTTATTTACCGCTCGATCAGGTCGGCGATCCGCTCCGACAGGGCGGCGATCGTCTTCGACGGATTGAGGCCGACCGCCTCCGGAATGATCGCCCCATCGGCGACGTAAAGGTTCGGATACCCGAAAACCTCTCCCTTGTGGTTGACAACCCCGTTGGCGGAAGAGATCCCCATGTTGCAGCCGCCGAGCGGGTGGGGGGTGACCAGGTTCTTCAAGACGGTCCAGGTCGGCGGGACCCACTCTCTTCCGCCGGTCGCCGCCGAGAGACGCTTGTGCATGTCGATCAGCGCCTGAACGGGACCCTCCGAACGGTCGATCTCCCAGTCGAGCTTTAACTTCTTCCGCCAGAAGAAAGGCCAGGCCCGTCCGAAATAAAGACGGCCGTCGGCCGCATCGATCGCCTGCCCGAACCAGGGCATCATATTGCCGAGGGGGTCGCGCTGTCGAACAACGTCGCCGAGTCCCTTGAGAAGCACCTTGAGCTTCTTGTTCTTCACCCCTCCCGATCCACCCAGAAGCGACTCAAGATAATTTCCAAGAATATCGGGGAAGCCGCCGTCCTCGACAAAAAACTGTTGACCGTCGACACTTCCATCGAGGAAATCGATCGCGCAGGTGATCGTCGGCCCCTGGCTGGGGGAGATCCGGCGTTGATCATAAAAGGCGGGGGTCAGAAAATCGCCGTTCGAACTCCAGTTGCGGCCCAAGAACGAAGAGAGATTGGGAAGGGTCTTGTACTGGTCGCGGCAACGGAGGAGCAGTTCGGTCGATCCAAGCGACCCGGCCGAAAGGATCACCTTGTTCGCGGTCACCCTTCCCGGAATCCGCCTTCCGTTCTCCAACCGGTCATAATCGATCCGATAGCCGCCGTTCTCCGGGGTGATACAACGGACGAAATGAAGCGGACGGATCTCCGCGCCATGCCGCTCCGCCCAGGGGAGGTAGTTGAGGTCGAGGGTATTTTTCGCCCGAACGGCGCAACCGATGTCGCAATTCCCGCAATGGATACAGGTCCCCTGTTTTTGCCCCTGCGGGTTGGTCCATTGTTTGGAATGTTTTTCGTTGAACGGGTCTTCCAGGGCATAATTCCAGTCGGGGTTGAATGTCGTGGCGATCCCCACCGGTCGAAATCGCGCGCCGTATCCGAGCTTCTCCGCCCCCTCTTTCATCAGCTTATACCGCTCGGTGAGCTGCCCCTCCGGGAGGGTCTGGACGTTCATCATCTTGCCGACCCGGTCGTAGTAGGGCTTGAGCGCTGGGTAGGTGATCTCCGGCGGCCAACCGTTGTTGAAGACCTCCGGCTTGGCGTCGATCACGATGCTCGCATAGATCAACGACCCGCCGCCAACCCCGGCCCCTTGCGCCACCGCCATGTCGTTGAAAAAACGGAAGTCGATCCAGCCGTTCTGTTTCTCCGGTTCGTCCTGATCCCAGGTCCAGGCGTCCCCCGGCTTGCGGGGGTAATCTTTCGGGTCCCATTTTCGCCCCCGTTCGAGGACCAAGACCCGCATCCCTTTTTCGGCCAGACGGCAGGCGGTCACCGCCCCCCCGAAACCGCTTCCAATGACAATCACATCGTATGAACTCGGCATGAGATCCTCCCCCTTTTCAATCACCACAAATTCATTTCCCAAAGTTTCTTATATTTTTCATTACATCGCTTGCATCTTTTACAGTATCCTTCACATCTTTTGTAGTATCCTTTGCATCTTTTATAGTATCCCTCACCTCTTTTGTAGTATCCTTCACATCTTTTATAGTGTTCTTCACCTCTTTTGTAGTATCCTTCACATCTTTTGTTATATCCTTCGTCCCTTTTGTAGTATCCTTCCCACCTTTTATAAAAGTTCTCGCGCCTCGTTTAATACCCTCCAACGTTTTTCTGAATCCCCCCTGAGATACAAACTTGATATAATCTCCCAAGCGGATCTGGTCTCCATTTTTCTGAACCCTCACCCAGCTTCTCGATGAACCGCTGTTGTCAACAACGGTCCCTGTTGCGATCACCCGGTCGTTTTCTTCGATTTTATTTGTTAACGGGTTTGCGCTCCGTTCGATCCTGTGAACTTCCAATTGATCTCCCATACGCAATTGATCTCCCCCCAGCGTGACTTCGAACGCATAGTCCCCTCCCTCTCTTTTTCCCCTGATGACATAACCCTTGGGGGAAAAAAACTGGGCCAGCGGATCACCGGCCTCATATTCAATGGCGTCAGAAATCGCTTTATTCAGAATGGTATTCTGGTTCGTGGTCACTGGAGTTCCTTCAGTGGAACTATCTTTAAACGGAAACACCTTACGTAAATCTCCCTTGTTGCCGTTATAAATTTTGATCACACCCGAAATGTCAATATGATCTATGGGGATCTCCCCTTGGGGGATGGGGAGTTTGCTCGAATCAAGGATCTCCCCTTTGCGAGTGGGGACGTTGTTCGAACCGAGGGTTGCCTCGACCCGATGGGTTGCCTGTTCGTCGGAGGAAACAAAAACGACATTGCCGGTCTTCAGCAATATTTGTTCAATCGGCGATTGTAACATTTTATCCAGATCGGCTTGAGATTCCTTATTTTGATCGCTCCCCTTCACTATTTCCAAATAAACTTTATGTTTTTCTCCCGAAAACTCTGATTCAGACGGCAAGATCTCCGCTTTTTGTAAATCGATCGGGGTATAGTTCTGAAGATTCGTTGAGGCACAACCCAAAAATGAAATAAACCACACCGTTACCGCTAAGCGAACAATCTTCATGATCTTCATGATCACCCTCTCTCCTTTTTGTGATTGTTATCATAAGGTTGATGATTCCGCCCCGATCGATTGTAGTTGCGAAAAATAGTTGACGTGGATTGCTTTATTTCATATATCGGTCCCAAAGCTCGCCCAAGAAAAACCGCCCGAAGGCGCCGATCGCCTTCGCCCCTTCAGTCATCGAATCGGTGCCGGTGGCGCGAACGGTCGTCAGAAGATTCTTTAACTCGGTCAGGCTCAGCGTCAGAACACCCGCACCGACGACCGGCCCGCCTTGGTCCTTCCCTTCATGCAATCGCGTCAGCAGGGTGGTGGTGTCTTTCCACAAATCGAAACCGAAATCGTCCCGCACCTCTTTCTTTCCCGCCAGATAATAGTCTTTTCCGGCATGTTCAAACCCGAGTTCATAGATCATCCATCTCATTTTTGGATCGTCGGCGGGAGAAAAAAGATTGAAGACCCCGCGCTTGGCCGGAATTTTTTCGCCGAACGGAGGGAAGTCGATGTGTCCCGTGATCTCGCCGGCATGGCCGGGGTCCTTGATAAATTGATAAATATCCCGGATGAGGATCGTCGCGTGCATGGCAAGAGGGGTTCCGTCGGCCTCCCCCTTTTTTTCCGCCTCCCAGGGATCGGACACCCCGAGGGCGAACCCGCCCGCCATTGTTTCTCGAAAGGTCAAACCGATCGTCGTCTCTTCTTTCATTTTCGTCACCTCCGGTGAAAAGGGAAGCCCTTCGGGCTTGATTTGTTCCAGGTATCGTTTCGCGTCGGCATAACCCCGATCGATCAGGGTCGCCGTGTCGATCTTGCCGAGAAAAAGATCGGGGTCGAGGGGAAGGGGATATTCCGGCTTGATCAGGTGAAGCCGGATCGGCCCGGTTTGGCCATAAGGGGAGTCGCCCCGGACAATTCGCCCGTTCAGCTCATCGATCCGTTCAAACTCCCCGAAGAGAGCCCCGTTCGCGCTCATTTCGATCATATGAACATATTGATTCAAAAATCCGTTCTTGTATTCGCCGGTGTTGCCGATACACCAGACGATCCAAAGCTCCTCCGCCCCCCGCCGGACCGCTTCCATCAGGTTGGCGTCTTGAATCCAAACCGAATCGGTATACCATGTTTCTCCCTTCCGGACCGGCGGCATGAAGATTGGAAGCGAAATCCCGGCGATCAGGAGGTCGAGATCGATCTCGGTATGCGGGACCGCCTCGTTGGTTTTTCGTGTGTAGTTGCAGACGTTGAATGTCCCGGCCATTCCACGGGCGGCGTTTATTTTTTGAATGTCGATTCCGAGATGAGGAAAGACGGCGTCCCGAATCCCGTCCGCATCCCCCATCGCCGGCAGGTCGTACACCTTCAAATATTTTTCGAGCGGGAGGAACGAGACGAAATCTTTGACCTTCAGGGTCCGCCAGCGATTACACATTTCGACCGGCGAAAGACCCGAAAAGAGCATCGCCAGATTGATGATTCCCCCGGAAGTTCCATCGACATGAAAAAATGAAAGCCCCGATTCGATCAGGGCGCGAAGCACCCCCGCCTGATAGGCGACACGGATGCCGCCCCCGGCCAAGATCAGCGACCGTTTCGGTCCGGCATTTCCCTCCGCGGATGCACCGTCAGGCTTGTGAGTCAAAGCGTCCATTTTCCCCCCCGAGGTAAAGCGGTTCAGTTTCTTATCCGGTACCAGTAGACAATTCCGATCACTCCGGAGAGGAGATCAAAAGCGGCGACCCCCAGCCCCAACATTGAAAAAATCCCCTTGAAGACCCCCAGGCCGACCGCGACGGCCGCCCCGAATTTCTGTAGGCTCGCCCAGAAGATCACGATCGGCTGGGAGGACCGACTTTGCAACGCCTGCCAAAGGGCGCCCCCGAAGAGGACCATGAACATCCCGATGATGGCGAAAAAGTGTTGGTCGGAAGGGGTGGTCGCCGCGCCGATCAAACGAAGAATGAACTGCGGAACAATCGCCTGAACGGCCCCGCTCAAAATGGTAATCACCGCAATCGCTTTTAACAAAAAAACCATGGTCGCTCCCACTGTTTCAACAAAGTTACTCCGAGACCTTCTCCAAAAGATCCCCTTTCGCGACAAAGTAGTACATCATCGTCAACCACATGACCGTCATGATCACCCATCGAATGTCGTTTAAAAGCATCCAATCCTTGAACATTTCAACCAGCTTCCCCTCATCGGACAACCCAATGTTGATCGCCTTGTTGATCGGGATAATATGGACCTGCCCGACATAGGTCGCCCCGATGATACAGATCAAAGCAAGCAGGGAAACCGAACGGAACCGGCCCCTCCATTCTTTCACCACCATCACGACGTTCGTCAGAAACATCAACGGCACCACGATGGTGAAGAAGTCGGTCGCCTTTTGGGTCGGGATAATGAAATGGTCATGCACATTGCTGAGATTCAATTTCACCCAAGTCGGATAAAAAAAGAAGTGAAGCGCCCACAAAACACCGACATAGAGTGTGGTTCCGAAAAAAAGATAGGCGTGATTAATGACAAGCAATATTCCCTTCATCGTGATCTCCTCCGCATGATGACCCTCCACATCCATCTTCATCGTCCTGCTTCATCGTCCTGTCACTGGGCATCCCGCTTCGGGGGCTCCGGCCACTCTTGACTCAGCCCCAAATCGACCACACTTTCAAGGCCCTCCGGCGGATGCGACGGTTGTCGGTCGTAGGAAAGAAACCAACACTCGAAATGATCGTCCAAGAGCCCCGAAGTTTCGGGAAAAAAAGCGGTGAAAATCGGGTTGGGATCGATCTCCAATTCCTTCAACGGCTTCATCCGGGGATGATCCCCGAGGGTCAAGCGGGCCGACCCCTTTTTAAAGAGGGCGACATCCGGTTTCCCTTTGAAGTAGACATACGACTTCATCAACATCCCGCGGAACTGACAGTAGTTGATCCCCCCCATCCCGATCGGAAACCCGCCCTTCGAGGGACGGTCGATTTCGATTTTCATCGCCAGTTGTCCGTCGAGGTCGTACTGACTGCTGGCGGTCTTGTCGTTGATCATGAAATCCAAGCTGGCCTTGTGTTTCGGCATTCCCCAGATCCCTTTCCCCCCCTTCACCGAAATCTCGGTGCTGACCGGAAGGTCATAAACGAACTGTCCGGTGCCGTAATGTTTCATCATCAACGCCGGAAGGAGAGGAGGAGCCGGTTTGGACCCGTGGGTACAGGCGATCGCGATACTGAATTCGATGTACTTCCCGATCACCGTCACCCGGTAATCGATCACGGTGATTACCAGCAATGCCCGATTCCAAAGGCGAAAAGGATGGATCTCCCCTCCCGGAAGAAGCCTTCGTGCCTTTTCCGCGTTGATCGGAAAAACCGCCATGAGTGCCGGCGACTGCTCGGATCGAACCGGCAGGTCGAATGGAATCCGATCGACCAGGGCATATTTCCCTTGCTGCTCTTTTAATCGTTTTGGAACCGCCATGACTCCCCCCTATTTGAGATCATCTCTTATTCCACTTCTGGTGACCGTTCCTGTTTTTAGGCCACTGGTGGCCGCCTGTGCGTAATCACCTTTGATCCCTGCACCCTCTGTTTCTAGGCATTACGATCCAACTCGGCCAGCATCAACGGAAAAACATCGTTGGCCGCGTTCTTCCCCATGAAGATATCGAGATGACTATAGGTGGGGAGAACGTAGAGTGCATGGTAATCTTTTCGCAGGGTGTTAAAGTAATCAAAACTTTTTTCCTGGCTGACCGGAAGGAAACATCGGTTCAGCCCGCCGGCAAAAAACGCAAAACGGGCCTCGGTCCGTGGCGGCTGCGCGGCGAAGTCTTCCGGCAACTCTTTTTTCCCCTCCACCGAGACCAAATTACCCTTCTCAAGACAGACCGCCATCTGCTTGAAAAAGCGGAGAGGAACATGGGCGAATTCCTGTTTCAGCCACTCGTGCGTTGCTTCATTTAGATTTTCATGGCGCCACAAGGCGGGAAACCCGGTCCCATAGGTGAAACTGACCTGTTTGCAAACGGCGTTGTCACACTCGTGATGGGTCATTTCGACAAAACGCGAAATCAACTTCGCCGGAAGGGTCGGGGCATGAAGACCCCATTGCGGATTGAGAAAATCGGTCATCCGGCTGACGAGAGGCAGCGCGAGTTTCGACTTAAAAAGGGAGGCGTCGGGGACGACCGGATGGAGAGAGACGGCGTTGCTGACGATCATCTTCACCTGGGGAACCAGTCCCGCGATGGCCGACATCGTAAAACTGGTCGATCCCTGGCAGTGGATCACCGCCTTGATCTCTCGTGCCCCGGTTTCCCGGACGACCGTTTTCACCGCCTCCGGATGGTCGTACAGCGCCGCCTGATCGAGAGTCCAGTGGTTCGGGGCAAGATCGATGCTCGCCCGCCAGTTTTCCAGCCAGACGTCATAACCGTGATCAACCAGATACTCGACAAAATTTGTCTCGGTCGGAGGACGAAAGATATTTGCCCGGACACCGGCGCCATGCACCAAAAGAACCGGACCCTTCGAAGGAGCCCTTTCTCCCCGCACCTGAATCAGGTTACATGAAAGCCCATCCCCCGCTGTAAATGGCACCAGACGCTCTTTCAGATCATGACATTCCCTCTTCATCCGGCTCCTTCTCTGCAGATATTGAGCATATTGAGTACATTCAGTACATTTAGAATATTTAGAAAACGAAATGCAATTCAATTCATGAAATGCAATGATGGTGCCTTTCTTCTCCGTCGCAAAAGAAACAAGAAAAAGAACCTGTTTTTATGATTTTATTGGGGAAAACAGGGAGACAAATAAGGAGGCTGAAACGTATCTCCAGGGATACAAGAGATACACTGCTGTGGGTTGCTAATGATAAACCCGCTTGGGGGAAAAATTGCAGGGGAGGGTCTTTCGCTGTTATGAAGAAGCTGCCCTTTCAAAGAAGGGCGATAGTGCCTTTTTACAGATCCCGAGGCCATCCCCCCGACATACTCGGGGGATGGCCTCCTATTTCAATCAATAACAGCGCGAATAGCCGCAGAAATGGCACTTCTCGCACCCTTCCGCAAACTCCAGCTCGCAGCCGCAGTCGGGGCAGGGGAAGGCGATCTTCTTCTCTTGCACGATCTTCTCTTCTATAACAGCCGCTTGGACAGTTTGCACGACCGTTTGCACAGCCTCGGCCACCGGATCGGGATAACGCTTCTCCGACACCTTGTTCTCCAACGCCTGGTTGAAGATCTTGGCCACCGCGTCGGAACAGGAGAGGACTTTTTCCTTCCCGACACCGAACGGCTTGTCGCAGCGGATGCCGATCAACTGTTTGACGATATCTCGCGGCGTGACACCGGCCCGGAGACACAAAGAGATTAGGCGACCGATCGCCTCGTTGAACGACCCTTCGCATCCCCCCGCCTTCCCCATCGTGGCAAAGGCTTCGAACGGCAGCCCCTTTTCATCTGAGTTAACAGTCAGGTAAAGGTCGCCGCAAGAGGTTCGTTTCCGGGTCGTCGTCCCGGTCATGCTCTCCGGCCGGGGACGGGGGGCGATCATCCGCAACGGTTGGTCGACCGGTTTCAAAATCGCCGCATCGGTTGTGACCGACGGCTCCGCAGCAGACAACACCGAAGTCCCTTTCTTTTTTGACTCTCCGACGTTCATCACCTGGTCGGGACGGGCGCCATCACGGTAGACGGTGATCCCCTTGCACCCCAGTTTGTAGGCGAGCAGATAGGCCTCCTGTACCTCTTTCGAAGTCGCATGCGAAGGGAGGTTAATTGTCTTGCTGACGGCGGAGTCGGAGAACTCCTGGAAAGCCGCCTGCATCCGGACATGCCACTCCGGAGAGATCATGTGGGAGGTGGCGAAAACCTGTTGCCAATATTCGGGAACCGAGTCGATCCCGTGAACCGAGCCTTTGTTCTTCACGATCCGATCGAGCAGATCGTCGCTCCAGAAGCCTTCCCGTTTGGCGATCTCGATAAAATGGTCGAGGACGTAGGGGAGATGTTCCCCTCCCATGACGTTCTTGTACCAGATCAAGGAAAATTCCGGCTCGCAGCCGCCGGAGGTATCTGAAATCATCGAGATCGTGCCGGTCGGGGCCACGGTTGTGACGTACGAATTCCGGACCCGCTCCCCCCGTTTCTGATGGAGCGATCCCTCCCAATGCCGGTAGACCCCCCGTTTTTCGGCGAGGCGGGCCGACTCGTCATAGCCGATGTCTCGGATAAACTTCATTACCTGCCGGCCGGTCTCGATCCCCGTTTCGGAGTTGTAGGGAATCCCCAGCTTGAAGAGCATCCGGGCAAAGCCCATGACGCCGAGACCGATCTTCCGGTTCGCCTTGGTGATCTCTTCGATCTCTCGAATCGGGTAACGGTTCATGTCGATCACGTTGTCGAGGAAATGGATCGAGGTCCGGATGCTCTGTTCGAGCCTCTTCCAGTCGATCTGATAACGGCCGTCGATCTCAACCAAATGCTGCTCCAGATTAAGGCTCCCGAGGTTGCAGCTCTCATAAGGAAGGAGCGGCTGCTCGCCGCAGGGGTTGGTCGCCTCCATCTCGGCGATGTGGGGCGTTGGGTTGGTTCGATTGGTCACATCGATGAAAAAGAGCCCCGGCTCGCCGGTGGCGCAGGCCTGTTCGGCGATTTTCTCCATCACCATCCGGGCCGAAATTTTTCGGACCACCTGTTTCCCCCGGGGAGAAATCAACTCGTACTCTTCCCCCTTCTCGACCGCTTCCATGAAACGGTCGGTGATGGCGACCGAGATGTTGAAGTTGATGATCTGGCTGGTGTCGGCCTTGCATGAAATAAAATCGAGGATATCGGGATGATCGACCCGCAAGATCCCCATGTTCGCCCCCCGCCGGGTCCCCCCCTGTTTGACCGCCTCCGTCGCATGATTAAACACCTTCATAAAAGAGACCGGCCCGGAGGCGACCCCCCCGGTGGAACGGACGACATCATCCTTGGGACGAAGGCGGGAGAACGAAAAGCCGGTGCCGCCGCCGGTCTTGTGGATGATCGCCGCCTGCTTGACCGTTTCGAAGATCTCTTCCATCGAATCACCGACCGGGAGGACGAAGCAGGCCGAAAGCTGTTGCAAATCGCGGCCGGCATTCATCAACGTCGGAGAGTTCGGAAGAAACCGGAGCGATCGCATCAGATGGTAAAACTCGGTTTCGACGGCATCCAGATCGGCATTCGGATCATAAAACCGATCGGCCTCGGCGATGTTTCGGGCAACCCGTTGAAAGAGTTGATCGGGGGTCTCGATCACCTTCCCTTCGGGGCTCTTGGCCAAATACCGCTTTTCCAAGACCCGAAGGGCGTTCGGGGAAAGATCGGGTGACCGAGTTATTTCGTGGGCCGGCGGTTTCCCATTTCCTTGCTCGCCCCCCTGCGTGGGAACCTTTTTTTCCATGATCTCCATCATCGAGCCTCCTTTTGACAAGATTGACAAGAAATAAAATATTTGAGGTTTGGGAAATAAGGGATGGTTGCGACAAAGTCGCAAAGTCACAAAGTCGAATGATGGAAATGGTAGAAGAAAGTCGTCTTTTTGTCAAGGGACAAAACACAATAGATAGATAAAATACTGATGGGGACAACTAGATCTTGTGGATTCAATGGATATAACCTGTGGACAGTCTGTGGAGGAAAGGCCTAATCTACCCGAAAGTAAAGGAGTTCCGCCGGTGAACCCCGTCGGACGACGGCACGGATGGTCTTTACTGTATTTTGTACCCGACCGGTGGCGGTAATCGAAAAGACATTGCTCCCGATACCGAGCCAGGTTTGGGTTGAATTGGTCGTCATCCGGCTTTTTACATCGGCGGGAAGCCGGTCGATAAATTTTCCCTTGGTATCATATACGTTTGAAGCGTTTCCAGCAAGACGACGCGCAATCGACTCATCGATCCCTTCATCCAGGCTCTGGAAGAGAACCCAATGGGCCGTATTGACATTGATGATTCCTGCGCCGTTCATATAGACCGTCAGATAGGGGGTCATTTTTTTATAGACCTCATCGGTCATCCCCCTCACCAAACGAAGTTCCTCCAGCGTGTCAAATGGAAGGTTCTTAGCGGAATAAGGAGGATCAAGGCTGCGATAGATCTCATCTTCGGCGCCGAAGGGCATCGGGGTTTGATCCCGATCGATCCAATCGACGATCGGATCGACCAGATCGGGATTGACTTGGAGGAGCTGAAACAACCGCCGGAGTTGCCTCTGACGGGTCACTGCCGTTCCGGTCGTCCCCCCATCGTTGTTCACCAAGGTGTTCAGATTGAACTTCCCCCCTTCGTCGACGATCGAACCGGAAAGAACGCCGTCTCCCAGCGGATATTCCAGGCCCAGAAGGGAAGCCCAGGGTTCGTCGAGGCCATCGTATTTGTTGCTTAAACGCAGATCCTCTTTGAGGATCGCCTCGCCGGCCGAGATCCCTGAACGGGCAAGATAGAAAGCGTTGAGGTCGTCGCGGAAGTTTCCGGCGGCGCGCAGATCGGCCCGGGCCTGATCGTCAATTTCTAAAATCAGGACAGTCAGGAGAAGGACCACCAAGAGGCTCAGGAGAAGGGCAAACCCCCGCTCATCTTTAAACCGATTGTCACGCTTCATCTCTTTCTGCTATACTCCGCCGCATGAAAAAAATCGTTGCATCTCTCTTTTTACTTACCCTGATCTTGTTTGCCACCGGCTGCGGCGACGGAAAGTCGGGGGCGATCCTGAAGGTTCAGACCGGCACCGGCACCGGCACCGCCGGCACCGCCACAACGGGAGATGGCGACGGAGACTTCCCCGATCGTTTTCTCACCCCCGATGGGATTACCGTCGCCTTCAAAAGTTTCAAGTTTTTTGAACAGGCCGGCGGGACCTCTCTTCCCGGACAGGCCCGCAGCACCTACACCCTTTTCGATGCCACCTTCGACGCCCCCAAAATCGTCTCCCTGAAACCGGGGGAGACAATCGAGGTCCACAAATCGGTCACCCGCCCGGCAGCCGGGAAGTACGACCGGGTTGAATTCGAGATCGCCTATTTCGAAATGCCGATCCCCCTTTGCCGGGCCAATGACGACTGCGAAAACCGCCGGGTCCGGTTCTATCTGACCGACGTCACCGATCCTGCCCTCGATAGTACTTTCGCGGCGAAACCGCACGAGATCCTCCTTTCACAAAGCACCGACGGCCTCGATTTCGGCCTGATCTCGTCCGCGAGGGGGATTCCGGGAGGACTGATCCCAATCCGTGAAACCCGCCCCACCGATCCGGTGATCGTGCCGGCGAATCAGCTTTGGCACCAGACCGCCTCCGGCAGTCCCTCGCTCTTTGTCCAGGGGATCACACTTGAAATTCCAAGAAACCCCAAGGACAAATATATCTTCACCCTCACGTTTGATATCTCGAATCTCTTCTTTTTCGACAACACGGACGAACCGGAACCGGAGTTCCGCTTCAACGCCCTAACACAATCCCGCGACGGGAAGGTCCTCGAAAACTGCGGCACCCCCACCGCTTGCAAGGCCGATTTCTGGCCGGGAATCCCCAAGATCGGGCTGACCGTCGCCCAGGAATAATAAAAAACCTTTCTCAGACAGCCTCGTAGACCCTATCCCCCTTCCCCCTTTTCGTATGCGGAGACAAGAAACGTCGCGTCCATCAGCGACGGATCGGAAAAACGGGTCTTCAAGGCAAGCCGTTTGATCCGGACCGGATAAGGGGCGTTTTCAACCGCCGTCAAAAAAGGAACAACCCGGGCCAACGCGACATTTTCGACCTTGATCTCAACCTGAATCTCCCGATACGGCTCATGAACCTGCGGGGCGAGGGGACGGATGTAGGCGATGTTTCCCCGGAGCTGGTTCTGATTGGCGGTTTCCTCGAGAAAAGAGAGGGGAGAAAACTGGCCGGCCGAAGGGAGACGCCGTTCAATCCCCTCTATCTCTTGGGAAACAGCCGCATACTCCCCTTTGAGCCGGGAAAACTCCCGGATCTCCTTCTCCTTCTGCGGGATCAGCCGGTCGAGGACAACCTTCCTCTCCCACATCGGTCCGACGACAAACATATAGAGAATCAAAGAAATGGCGGTGATGATCCCTCCCCCCAAGACCCATCTCTCGCGGGTGGAGAGGCGGAGGAAAAACCGATCGATCCCCTTAACCAGACTTCCGTTCATCTTTTTCCTCTTTTTTTCCCTCTTCTTCCACTTCCGTCAGGGTCATTTGCACCCGAAAACTGACCCGCGATTGATCGGAGGCGATCTTGGCATCGCTCACGCTGACCTCCGCAAAACGACCGACCTTCATCATCCCCCCCCGGATCCGATCGACCGAATCGTACGAGTCGGTCTGCGCCTCGATCCGAATCTTCTTCCCATCGATCACCAGTTCGGAGACGTCGATCCGGATCTCGGTAGGGATCGCCGCCGTAATGATCTTCAACACCGCCAGCGGACTCTCCTCCCCGCTCCCCAAAAATTCTCCGGTCCGTTTCCGCTCGGTGATGGCGGCCCGGACCTGCTCCACTTCGTTTGAGATATTTTTGGTCTGCGGAAAGAGTTGGGTGAATCCGGAACGGAGTCCCTGCTTGAGTTCCCGGTACTTTGTTTCCTTTTGACGGTAGTGAAGGTAAAAATCGGCCCCCATGATCCCGATGAGGATCAGCAGGAGTACTCCGGCCGAAAGCCACCGATGGCGCCGTTCGAGCGATTCCTTGCCGTAGACAAACTCCCCCTGACGAAAACTGATCTGCGTCCCCTCCGCCGAGGGGAGGGCCAATCCCAACGCCTGGGCATAGACCGGAAGGGGGATCTTCGGATCGTTTAGGTCAAGGCCGGGAATCGAAACCGGTCGGCCGTTTGGAACCGCCGGCGTCATCTGAAGCGATCGGGAGATCGACTCGGAAAGGCCGGTGAGAAGCCCTCCCCCGCCGCAGAGATAAAAAGGGGGGGGAACCCCCTCCCCTTCTTCTACGGGAGAAAGACTCTTCTCGATCTCGATGAGCCAAGCGGAGATCCCCTTCTGGAGGATCTCCGACTCCCTGGAGGAAATACCCAGATCGGTCTCCCTCTTCCTCCGCTCGGCCTCTTCCCGGGAAAGGCCGAGTTCCTCCTGAAGAATCTCCGTAAACCGATCCGATCCAAACGGAAAGACCCTCGCCCGGCGGAGCGACCCTCCCCGGAGATCGCAAAGAACGGTTTTGGAAGCGCCGAGGTCGATCAAAAGGGGGTCGGTCCGATCGCCCCAAAAACAGTGGGAAAATGTCTGCAAGGCGAGGGCATCGACCCCCACCAAGGCCGGATCGATGCCGACCGATTGGAGGGCGCTTAAATAACGTCCGAGGCTCTCTTTCCGAACCGCGGCAATGAGCAAATGGGATGATGGAACTTCTTCTTTCCCCTCTTTGTTCGCCTCTCCCGCCGTTCCCTGCATCTGGGCCAGGCCGAGTTCCCGGGTGGCCGCCTGTGCATGATCACCTTTGATCCCTCCGCCTCCGTCCCCGAGGTGAGAGGCGGTCCCTTGCCGGAGAATCCGATAGTCGATCACGATCTCGTCGAGGTCAAACGGGAGAAGCCCTTCGATCTCAAAAGGAACCACCTGCCGAAGGCGCTTCGGGTCGGTGAAGGGAAGCACCATCTCCTTCATCGAAACGAGGTGCCCCGGCAGGGCGGTCGCGATCATCTCTCCGGAGCGGATCTTCCCCTCGGAACGGAGCTGGCGGAGCGCCTCCAACTGCCCTTCGCTCGGGAAATCGTCTTTCCCGGCCTGTGCGTGATCACCTTTTATTCCTCCGCTTCCCTCATCGGTCCGCTCCACCGCCCGCTCGAAGGCATCGTAAAAACGGAGCCCGCGATAGGTCCTTCCAATCCGGACCCCCCGGATCGTCGATCGTCCAATGTCGAGACCCAGAATGACTTGTCCCATCAATACCCCTTTCCAATGGCCCAAGGAATGAACTGGCCACCCATCCGCTTCATCCCTTCCCTCCCAAGACTGGAAAGAGGGCGCTCATGACCTCCGGGGAATGGTTGGAGGCAGTACGGAAACCGGAGGTAGACACGGAAACCATGAAGGGGATCGGTTTTCCATTGAGCGAAAGTTGGGGTTGACCGATCGACCCTTTCACTCCGACCGTCAACGGCTCCCCTCCCCGATATCCTTGGACAAAAAGGGATGCGGCCTGCTGAAGGCTCCCCTTCGGCGTCACCTTGAGGGTGAGTGAAAGGAGACTCCCGGCAAGCGGCTCCCGGAGCAGGAGGTTTCCGCCGTCGCTCGCCAGATCAACCTCGTTCCCCTGGGCAACAAAGCGCTCCACGACCACCACACCGTTATTCAGGTTCACCTTGCCACGGATGCTCGCAAAAAAGAGCTCACCAACCGGAACGGACCACGATCCGATCTGCTTCAATTTCACCTCGGTCGCGGTAAAGGTGAGACTTCCGCTTCCCTTTATCGGATCGGTTACAATCCAATTCTCCTCCCCCTGGAGGTCGAGGAGACCGGAAAAACCGATTTCGGCCAGGTTCAGCCGCTTCCCCTCGTGCTTCAGGGAAATGGAAGGTCCCGCAGGCGTCCGGATCACCGTCGCATGGCCGACGATCTCCCCCTCGGCAATCTTGATTCGAAAATCGATCTCCCCCTTCCGCTTCAAGAGAAGCGCAACCGGAGCGACCTTCATCTCGATCGACGCGATCTTCCACCGGGGAACCGCCGCTTGAGGACAGTCGACCTGAATCTCCCGCCAGGCGAGCCGAAGTGGAAAAAAGATTCCCCGCTCCCCGACCGCCACCCTGCAACCGCTTTTCGATTCGATTGTCGCAATCAAGCGGCTCTCTAGGAGCGAGAAAGGAAAGGTCAGGTAAAAAAAGAGGACAAACATGAGGATGGCAAAGGAGGTATATCCGAAGAAAATCCCCCACGGTTGCCTCCGCTTCTTGAGCCAATTGAGCATCGATTTATCGAGAGCCGATCTAAAAACCTGTTTCTACTGCGTGGGGCTGCAAAATCGTGGGGCTGTGTTCTCGGGATAAAACGTCCTCAACGTAGCCTCTGGCTACGCCTCCGGGCGTTTTCCCCCTGCGGCCTTGCCCCCTGGCTTTTCGCTCCCCCTCGTCACGAACCGGGTTTTTAGATCGGCTCCAAGTGGCTTTACGGCTGCCGCCCCGCCACCGGAATGTCGACCGTCGTTTTAAAACGGCGACCCTCCTTCCCTCCCTTTCTGAGAATCAACTCCACCTCCACCGCAACCGGCAACCCGTTCCTCAGAGCCAAGTCCCACTGATCGACCCAGGTTTTCGCCCTCCCGTCATAATACCGGAGTTGCAGCCCCAAGACGTTCTCCCCGACCTCATTCCGAACCCCCTTCCCCCCCGCAGGCGTTCCCTCCCGGATCAGACGCTCGGCGTCAAGAAAATAAGAAACGACCATCCGATCCGACTCAGGCGCATTCAACAGGGTCCGCCCATGAGAGACCGACGTAAACTGGATCGAATCGTTCGGGTAGTCGATCCCGTCGATCATCTTCGTTCCGTCCCCCCCTTTGAAAACCGGGGCGACGGTGCTCCCCCCCGAAGCGGCCGGCGGCGGGGGCGGTGCCGCCGTCTGTTGTCTGACCTGCGGGTAGACCATGCTGAGATCCCGCGAGAGATGATAAAAACCGATCCGGGCGAGACGATAGGCTTCGGCTTCTTTATCAAGTTGCTCCGAAACCCGGTAGGTCGCATTAAACGCCCCGTAAACCAGCGTAAACAGAACCGCCAAGATTGCCACCGAGATCAACACTTCAAGAAGGGTAAAACCTCGTTTATTTGTATGTGGGGACCCGTACGGTTCCGACGAGGAAATGTCGGAATCCTCCGATCCACCCCAACGGTCAGGACCGTTGGGGACCCCGGATGCCCCCACACCCCGGCCAATCACCGGCAAAGCCAGATGATTGGTCCCCGGTGGCCGCTCTATTTTCTGGGCGACCGGTCTTTTTTCCCTCCTGTTCACACTCACCCTTTCGGGTTAAAAAGATAGGTCGTGAAACGGGCCCGCTCCTCCCGTCCCCCCTCCATCCAGAGGACCTCCACCTGGAGTTCCCGGACCACCTCCCCGATCGGGGTCTGCTTTACCTCTTGTTTCCATCGGTAACCGGGCCGGGCCTCACCAAAATCCCCTTCCCGTTGGCCCAAATCGGGAAAACCGGCGAGGGTAATCTCCGAGATCCGCTGGCGCGCCAACAGTGTCGCCTCGGTCAAATGGGCCGAGTAGGCTGAAAGGGAGATGTCCCGATTCCGAAGGCCGAGAAGCGCCGTTAACGAAATCGCGAGAATCGCCAGGGCCACCATGATTTCAATGAGGGAGAAGCCGCGTTCATTTACATGTGGAGGCCTGTGCGGTTCCAATTCCTACCTCGAATCGATATCGACATATTTATCGAACACCTTCGTCCGTCCGGTCAAGGGGTTGACGACGAGCGTCCATTGCCGCTCCCCCTGTTTCAGGTGAATCGATACCCTCTCGACCCCAAACGGATAGAATTCCATGAACGCCTCCTTCTCCTTGACCTTCCCCTGCTGGGGTGTGACGACATCTTCAAACGAAATTCCTTTCGGGAGGAGCCGCCGTGCGGCCATTGAATCGGTCATCTCAACAAACTCGACCACCACGGGGCCGCCCACGGGGCCGCGCTCTTTCCTCATCGCCGTCCAATAGGCGCCGTTCTCCAGGTTAAAGTAGAGTCGATAGATCTGCTTTGTGGTCGACGATTCTCGGGTCAGGTGTTCGATGAGACCGGCGATGCGGCGCGCGGTCGGTTTCAGATCTCCCGATCCAAAAGAGACGATTCGGGGGAGGACAAAAAGGGAGGTCAACCCCAGGATCAGAACAACCAACATCAACTCCAGGAGGGTGAACCCCCCCTCCTCCTCTTTCATTCTACCCCATCTACTCCATATTCCAACTTTCAATATCGGCGTCCTTCCCCTCCCCGCCCCCTTCCCCGTCGGAGCCATGCGAGACGAGATCGTAATCACCATGCGAGCCGGGGCTGGCGTAGATGAACGGATTTCCCCACGGGTCGGGCGGCACCTTCGGGAGATACCCCCCCTCGCGCCAGTTTTTCGGGGCCTGTCCGACGGACGGTTTGCGGACCAGGGCATCGAGTCCCTGTTCCGTGGAGGGATAGACGCCGCTGTCAAGCTTGTACATCTGCAACGCCTGTTCGATGTTTTTGATCTGAACCTTCGCCGCGACCCGCCTCGCTTCATCGGTCCGACCGACGAGCTTGGGGACCACCAGAACCGACAGAATCGCCAAGATCGTGATCACCACCATGATCTCAATCAGGGTGAAGCCCTTTTCCGAACGCGCAAGAGAGGCAAGGAGGCCCCGGTCGATTTCGTTCCGATGACCTCCCCGGTCTCCTTGAAGGTTCCTTCCGGTCGCGGTCTCTTTTTGATCTCTTTTCTCCCTCTTCATTTTTCTCCCTATTTTTTCTTCTGACTTACTTGACGATCTGGCTGACCTCGAAGATCGGAAGAAGGATCGCCAGGACGATAAAGAGAACGACCCCACCCATCCCAAGGAGCAATAACGGCGAAAGGAGCGACGTCATTCCGGTCACCACCGTTTCAACCTCGTTGTCATAGGCATCCGAAACTTTTTGAAGCATCCTCTCCAGGTCGCCGCTTTTCTCCCCGATCGCGATCATATGGGTCACCAAGGGAGGAAAGAGCCCGCTCCGGCGGAGCGGCTCTGCAATACTTTCTCCCTCCCGGATATTTCCGCGGGCATCCTCGATCGCATCTTCCAACATTTTATTTCCAACGATCTGTTGGACGATCTCCAACGCAGGAAGAAGGGAAACCCCGCTCGCCAAGAGGGTCGCGAGCGTCCGGGTAAACCGAGAGATGGCGACCATTTTTACGATCTTTCCCGCAAACGGCACCTTCAAGACAAACCGGTCGTACGCTTCTCTTCCTTTCGGCGTTCCGATACGGCGGCGGATTCCGACGGCGGCGGCGATTCCGATCAAAATCAGCAGCCAGCCATATCCCCGAAGGAAATCGCTGACAGCCAACAGGATCACCGTCGGCAAGGGAAGCGCCTGCTTCATATCGGCGAAAATCGCCGTCACCTTGGGAACCACGAAGGAGATCAAAAAAACCAGGATCAAGGAGCTGACGATCAACATCAAGATCGGATAGGTCATGATCGAGAAGAGCTTGTTTTTGAGCCGCACTTGGCTCTCCAGCGTGTCGGCAAGACGGACCAAGATCCGGTCAAGCGTCCCGCTCGCCTCCCCCGCCCGGACCATCTGCCGGTAGAGGGGGGAGAAGGTCTTCGGATGACGGGTCAGTGCGTCGGCGAGCGAGAGCCCCTCCTTCACCCCTTCGCGAACATCGCTCCAAACCTTCTTTCCGACCGGTTTCTCGATCTGTTCGATCAACGCGGTCAGCGCTTCCATTAAAGAAATCCCCGCACCGAGGAGCGTCGAGAACTGGCGGGTCATCACCGACGTTTCAGCCAGGGTCACCCTTTCGGAAAAAGCGAAAACCGGCTTCGAGAGTCCCGTCGCCGTCGGCTGCTGTGCTTGTGCGATCTCCGTCGGGAAGATCCCGCTTTTTCGAAGCTTGGCCCGCGCCACCTTGGGGCTGTCGGCGTCGACGATCCCCGCCTTGTTTTTCCCCTGGAGATCGAGCCCCTTGTATTCGTAAATGGCCATTAAAAAATTTCCTCTTGCGTGACCCGCAGGACTTCCTCAGTCGTCGTCTGACCCGATGCGACCCGGCGGGCGCCATCTTCCCGCAAGGTGATCATCCCCTTCCCCACCCCCCGCGCCTTGATCCGTCCGGAGTCGACCTTCGCGAGAATCAGCCCCCGCAATTCATCATCGAGGACCAACACCTCATAAATCCCGGAACGACCTCGATAACCGGTGTTGATGCAGTGAGTGCATCCCTTCCCCCGATAGAAAACCAGATCGCCCCCCTTGTTGTCGGGGGACTTGATCCCCAGCTTGTTCAACTCTTCCGGCGTCGGCCGATAGGCCGTTCGGCACTCCGGGCAAATTCGGCGGACCAACCGCTGCGCGACAATCGCGATCACCGAGGAAGAGACGAGAAACGGTTCGATTCCCATATCCAAGAGACGGGTGATCGCGCCGGCCGAATCGTTGGTATGAAGGGTTGAGAAGACCAAATGCCCGGTGAGCGAGGCATGAATCGCGATCTCCGCAGTTTCGACATCGCGGATCTCCCCGACCATGATCACGTCGGGATCCTGCCGGAGGATGGAACGCAGCCCACTCGCGAACGTCAACTCGATCTTCGGATTGACCTGAATCTGCCCGATCCCCTTCAACTGGTACTCGATCGGATCTTCGATCGTAATGATATTCTTGTCGGGGGAGTTGATCTTGCTCAGCGCCGCATAAAGGGTGGTCGTCTTTCCGCTCCCGGTCGGTCCGGTGAC
Source organism: uncultured Nitrospirota bacterium (assembly GCA_964579005.1). Classification (GTDB taxonomy): domain Bacteria; phylum Nitrospirota; class Nitrospiria; order SBBL01; family Manganitrophaceae; genus CAZOFJ01. The sequence goes on along the minus strand of CAZOFJ010000031.1, from coordinate 13,069 downwards.
GAGAATAATCCCGTGTGGAAGTTGGATCAACTGGTTGAGCGCCGAAAGCCCTTCCGCGGAAATACCGATCTCTTCGAGGTTCAATAGGATGCTCGTTTTATCGAGGAGACGCAAAACGAGCCGTTCGCCGTGGGCCGTGGGAACGGCGGAAACACGGATGTCGATCTCCCTCCCGCCGATTTTTAACCCGATCCGTCCATCTTGGGGAAGCCGTTTTTCGGCGATGTTCATCCCCGACATGATCTTGATCCTCGACGTCAACGCCGACTGAAGCCGCTTTGGCGGCGAAAGAATATTATAGAGGACACCGTCGATCCGGTAGCGAATCGCAATCTCTTTTTCGAACGGCTCAAAATGGATGTCGGAAGCCCGCTGCTGAACCGCCTGGAAGAGGATCGAATTGACCAGGCGGATCATCGGGGCTTCATCGGAGGCGTCGAGGAGATCTTCCGGCTCGGCCAGCTCTTCCGCCAGCGCACTCAAGCTCTCCCCTTCCGCCAGGTCGGAAATCGCCCGTTCGGCGCTGTCGGTCGCCCGCTCGTAGATGGCGTTGATCCGGCTTAATATTTCCTTCGATGGAACGGCGATAACCTCGATCGGTTCCCCCAAGAGAATGCCAAGATCGTCGAGCGCGCCGAGGCAGAGCGGGTCGGAGGCGGCCACCTCGATGATCTTGCCAACCCGTTTGAGAGGAAGGAGTTCGGAGCGTCTCGCGAAGGAGATCGGGACCTTCCCCGCAAGTTGAGGATCGATCTCGTTTAGATCGAGGGAACGGCGGTAGCGAATCTGCCACTGCACCGAGAGGGCCTCGAGGACCGCCTCTTCGGTAAGGGCCTTCATCCGCACGAGAACTTCGCCGATCCTCCCCCCTTCCGCCTTCTGAAGGCGAAGGGCCTCTTCGAGGATCGCGGGGTCCAACGCATGTTTTTCGATGAAGATCTGCCCGATCAACGGGCGTTTTCGGTATACCATAACGGTTATTCGCTCGCCGTTTTCGTTATTCGTCTTTTGTCACTCGTCTTGGACGTTGAAATACCCCGCTGTCTGCCGTGGGGTATTTCTAGGTCATTCCGAGCACAGCGAGGAATCTTAAACAAGATCCCTCACTTCGTTCGGGATGACAATAAACGCAGCAAACGGCAGGGAATCAAACCCGAAGGCGTTGAACGAATAACGCCTTTTTGGTTATTGGGGAAGATTGATCATCTCGTCGAAGAATTCGTGACGGGTCTGCTTCCCCTCCAGACGGTTCTCTTCCATAAAAGCCGATGCCCGATCGACTTTTTTTCCGCGAATCTCGTCGAGATCCTGCGACTCTTTGACGAGATGGGGGGTGAGGAAGATCATGAGGTTCGTCTTTTCGACCCGTCGCGAATGAAACCGGAAGAGCCAGCCGAGAAGCGGGATATCCCCCAGAAGCGGAATCTTCCGCTGCGCGATAACGACGTTGTCCCGAATCAACCCGCCGATCACAACTGTCTGGGAGTGGTGAACGATGACGGTGGTGTTCGCGGATCGTTTGTTGGTGGTGGGGCCGAGGACGACCGTTCCGACCGATTGCGCGGTGTCAATGACGGAGGAGATCTCCTGATAGACTTCGAGTTTGACCAGATTGTTCTCCAGGATTTGCGGCGTCAGACGGAGGATGATCCCAACATCCTTCCGCTCGATCGTCGTCTGAACGTTTCCCCCGACACTCTGGCTCTGTGCCCCCGGGAAAGGAACGTTCTGCGCCACGACAATCTCCGCTTTCTGGTTGTCGCTCGTCAAGATCTGGGGAGTTGAAAGGATGTTGACATCGGAGTTGGACTGCAAGGCCTTCAATAGCGCCCGGATGTTGACCGTCCCAACCTGCACCCCCGGAACGCGGGCCAGGGCGATCAGATCGTTCGGGTTCTGATTGAACCCGCCGATCGCCGCAACGCTCCCATCATTGGTCGTATAACCGAAAACCGAGCCGAGGTCGGTCCCCAATTCACGAAATTTGTCCGCCGCCATTTCCAACACCACCGCCTCGACATAGACCTGCCGCCGCTTCATATCGAGTTTTCGAATCACCTCTTTGATAATGACGAAATCTTCCTCCGTCGCCGTGATGACCAGACTGTTGGTCGCCTTATCTGACAAGATCTGGACCGTTCCGGTCAGCTCTCCCGAAGGCCGCGACGTCCGCCGGGCCGGGGCGCCGGTCGTCCGGGTCACGAGGCCGAGCACGATTTTGGCCATCTCTTCTGCTTGGGTATTCTCGAGGGTGTAAACATGGATGACGCGATCGGGCGGAACTTCCGCCACCGGGAGAATCTGATGGGTCGGTCCGCTCTGGACAACGGCAAAACCTTTCATCTCCAGAACCGAGAGAAAAATCTCATAGATCCGATCGGCGGGAACCTTCACCGGAGAGAAAATCGTCACCTTTCCACGGATCTTTTCATCGATCACGAAATTCTTCCCGGTCAATTCGCTGACGAATTTGATAAAAACCGGCAGATCGACATTGTTGAAATCGAGGGTGATTAGTTTTTCCTTCGGCGCGCCATTTTCCTTTCCATTGTTTGCGTGAGGAGAAGGGGCCTTTTCCTCTTCCGGGGCGGAAAGAGAAGAAGAAACCCCCGGCCCGATTGCAAAAACAGCCCACAACGCCAGACAAGCCGTAAGGCGTCTCTTCATACGTCTCCTCTATCGAATGTCGTAGCTGAATGTCTCTTTTTGGTTGTTCCGAACCAGGTCGACCGTAATGGCGCTCTCGTCCTTGAGTTGCTCGAAGACCTTGAGAAAGTTTTGCGGATCCTTCACCTCAACCCCGTTGATCCGATGGAGAATGTCCCCATTCTGAAGACCGATCTTAGAATAGAGCGACTCTTCGGCAATCGCAAAAATGCGAAAACCGTCGGGCTTGCCTTCGGTGAAGTTGGGAATGATCCGGGCCTTGGTCAAAAGCTGGGGAAGGTTTTCAACCGCGTTTTCGATCTCCCGGCGATCGACCATCCAGCGATTCTTCCCGGCCTGCCGGACATTGTTGGCGGCAGCCGGCGGCGCGACCGTCGGCATCACTTGGGAAGTCGGTTTACGCTCTTCGGGAAAGAGAGATACCTCCAGTATCTCCTTCTCCCCCCCGCGGCGGACGACAACCTTATTCCGGGAGATCTGGATTATTTTTCCGTCGTCTCCGATCGGATCACCAATTCGGTAAAGGAGCTGCTCGTGGGTCTTGGTGTCCTCGATGACGGCATAAAAATCCTCTTCCCCAACAACCGTTCCGACAAGGGTCTGCGCGAGGGGAGTCTGAGGGGGGGAAACCTGGGGAAGAGACTGCGCCGGCCGTTCCGGGTCGGCTTTCTTTCCCCGCAACTTGGAATTAAAAATATTCCCTTCGATGATTCCATCATAGTTTCGATTCCCCCTCGCGGAAGGAATCGACTGGAGACCAACCACCGATTCGATCCCCCTTGGAATCTCCATCGAGGCTTCCAAACGGGAACCGATCATCAGATTCGCCATATCGGCCGAAAAATAAGCGCCGGCGGCGATCATCAACAAGTGTAACAACCAGAAATAGGACTTTAACATCAACACCTTCTATCCATCAGGGAAACCCGTAATCTATTATAAATACTTTGACAACAATGTCAAATAAACCAATCCCTCACCTCCCTCCTTCTTTTTCCTCTTTTTTTCTTGAAAGGATAGATCAACATCATCCCGGCGAGGAAGCCGCCGATGTGAGCGAACCAGGCAATCCCGCCGACCTCGCCCAAACCCAAAATCGCATTGAGAAACTGAACGAAGAACCAGAAACCCAGAACCAAAACAGCCGGGATTTGGATCACCTGAATAAAAAACCCAATCGGCACCAAAGTGAGGATCTTTGCATGGGGATAAAGGAGAAGGTAGGCCCCCAGCACCCCGGAGATGGCGCCGCTCGCCCCGATCATCGGCACATGAGAGGCGACGTTGGTGAGGGCATGGGTATATGCGGCGACGAACCCGCTGACGAGGTAAAAAAAGATGAAGCGAAGATGCCCGGTTGCGTCTTCAATATTGTTTCCAAAGATCCAGAGATAAAGCATATTCCCCGCCAGATGCATCCACCCGCCGTGAAGGAACATCGAGGTGAAGACGCTTGATGCCGCCAAGAGGGCCGGTTTCCCCCCCTCGAGGCCATGAGCCAGGTTTGCCGGAATCGCGCCGAAGGTCAAAACGAAGTCGTTCACCCCCGGACCGAGCGAAAGTTCATAAAAAAAGAGCAGGACATTCGCGACGATTAAACCGACCGTCACCACCGGCACCGAACGGGTCGGGAGATCATCTCTTAAAGGAATCACCCGGTTTTCCTTTCTGGTTTTAATTTGGTCTGAGGACCCTCACCGAGCGATCTCAGCGATTAACGTAGAAAAAAACCGGGGAAAGACCTCTTCTTTCCAGATCCAACCAGATAACAACGCCAAAATCAATAAGATCAGGCTAAAAACGAGAACCCCCTTTCGGCCTCCCTCTCTTTCCGAAGAGAGCAGATCCTTTTGTCTCAATTCATCAATTGCCTGCCGGACAATCGAGTCCGAAAGAAAGGTTGTTTCAGCAACATAACCGGCCAAAAGGGCCTGATCGGCGATAATATTGATCAATCGCGGAAATCCCCCGCTGTACTCATCAATCCGATCGATTGCTTTGGGAGCGAAAACGACCCGTCCTTTTCCACCGGCCATTTCAATCCGCAAGGCAAGATAGGCGGCCACCTCATCCCGGTCGAGCGGCTTCACCTCCCACATGACCGAGATCCGCTGTCGAAGCTGTCGCAACTCGTGTCGCGCCAATTTTTCATTCAATTCCGGTTGGCCGATGAGAAGAATCTGTATCAATTTTGACCGATCGGTCTCCAGATTGGAGAGGAGCCGGATCTCTTCAAGACATTCCACCGTCAAAAGCTGCGCCTCATCGATGATCAGAAGAGCGGTTCCTCCCCGCCCGAGAAGGTCGATGAGGAACCGGTTTAACTCGTCGAGAAGGGCCTTCTTCGTCTCCCCTTTTCCCGTCAAGCCAAAGTCTTGGTTGATACTCTGGAGAAGTTCCAGCGCGGTCCACTGCGGATTAAAGAGAAGCGCGGTCCGAATCGATGAGTCAAGGGTGGCGAGAAGAAGCCTGCAAAGGGTCGTCTTTCCGGTGCCGACCTCTCCGGTGATGACGATAAACCCCTTCCTCTCCTTGATGCCGTAGAGGATATGGGAAAAGGCCTCTTGATGTTTTTTGCTGTAGAAAAAAAACCGGGGATCGGGAGAGAGCTGAAAGGGGGGCTCCCTAAAGCCGAAAAACGAAAGATACATAAAACCAAAGATACATGAGCGTGATTCGGAGCGGGAAGGATTCTGCCTGTGATGGATGTAACCGGAGAAACCTTCTCATATTTCCTTCCCTTTGTCAACACGCCTTTCAATATAACCCGGGCCATCTCTCTCGGAGGTAGGCGATGAGGAAATCGCCAAGCTTCATCTGCGACTGCATGGTGCTACCAGTACGGCCACTCTCTAAAGGGCGACTTCAAGCGGTTTGTTCCGAAGCTTGCTCACCTTTAGTATGGAGAATCCCAAGACATTTCCTTTTTGATCAACTTTTTCCATGATCTGATCGTTTTCTGTTTCCCTAAAGTAGCCTTCTTTCTGCTCAAAAATGACTTCAAGGTAGTCTCCTTCCGGATCGTACCAAAGCTTCACGATTTTCTTGGCCATATTACTTCCCCTTTTTTGATGGTATCCGTTAAATAGGCCGTCAAGATAAAAGTGTCGTCGCCTTTTATTTTAACAACAACACAGAGATATTTGTCACCCACTCGCGTGCCGAAGTAGAAGCGATAATAAAGATACGCTCCCGGATCGCTTAACGATCGGATCACTTTTTGCGGCGATAATAATGTTTCAGCGATAGCCTGAGTCATCCCTTTCATCTCTGGATGGTCTAGAATGTGCTTCAGCCGCTCCTCTGTTAATTTGATCGAGCGGCCTTCAAAATCCTTCAGCGTCTTCGCCTTGATGTGCGCCTCTTTGAGTGCGAATTTTGGAGTAAGGAACGGACAAGCCGAGCTTCATCCGCGACTGCATATGGTTTTAACGATACCCAAAGTTGGGGGGAAAGGCAAGGGCGTTCACCGTTAAAATCTGATTGATCTTTATTTGTTTATTGACTATTCTGACCCAAATTAGAACGAGCCGCCATGCCCCGTATCTTCGACAATATCGATCAGTCCCTCCTTCCCGCCCTGCAAGAGACATTGAATCTTTCCCATCGGGCCGACTTTTGCGTCGGCTATTTCAACCTGCGCGGTTGGAAAGGGCTCGATTCCTATATTGAAAAATGGGCCGGCGGAGAAGGCCGGTGTTGCCGGCTTCTGGTCGGAATGCAGAAGCTGCCGGAAGAAGAACTCCGGTCGGCAATGAGCCTTTCCAAGAGCGATGAAGGGATCGACAATCAAACCGCCCTCCGCCTCAGGAAGAAGCTGGCGCAAGAATTCCGGAATCAACTCGCTTTCGGGGTTCCGACCAACGAGGATGAGGCCGGGCTGCGTCGTCTGGCCGGTCAAGTCAAGGCGAAGAAAGTCGTCGTCAAACTCTTTCTCCGTCACCCGCTTCACGCCAAACTCTATCTTTTGTTCCGGCCCGATCCGATCAACCCGACCGTCGGTTACCTCGGCAGCAGCAATTTGACCCTCTCCGGTCTTTCCAAACAGGGCGAGCTGAATGTCGATGTCCTCGACCATGACGCCTGCAAAAAACTAGCGATCTGGTTTGAAGAGCGGTGGAATGATCGGTGGTGCCTGGATATCTCCGATGAGCTTGCCAAAATTATTGAGGAAAGCTGGGCGCGCGAGGACGCCGCGTGAACAAGAAAGACCTCAGCGAACGCGATATCTGTACTAAGTTCATCACACCCGCGGTAAAGCAGGCGGGTTGGGATGTCTTTTCGCAAATCCGTGAGGAAGTCCATTTTACCAAGGGTCGGATTATTGTCCGAGGCAAGCTGGTTACCCGCGGTAAGACCAAGTTCGCCGACTACATTCTCTACTACAAGCCGAACATTCCCATTGCCTTAATTGAAGCGAAAGATAATAACCACACAGTGGGCGACGGAATGCAGCAGGGTTTGGAGTATGCTGCCACCCTCGATATTCCATTCGTATTTTCATCAAACGGCGATGCGTTTTTATTCCACGACCGTACCGGCCAGAGCAATCAGACGGAGACTGAACTACCGCTTGATGCCTTTCCGAAGCCGGATCAACTCTGGGCCAAGTATCGTGCCTGGAAGGGATTGGCTCCCGCACAGGAAGAAGTCATCCTCCAGAACTACTTTGAAGACAGCAGCGGCAAAGAGCCGCGCTATTACCAGCGGATCGCAATCAATAAAACCATTGAGGCTATCGCTAAGGGGCAGGACCGCATCCTCCTGGTCATGGCTACCGGAACCGGCAAGACTTACACCGCTTTTCAGATCATCTGGCGCTTGTGGAAGGCGGGTCGCAAGAAACGTATCTTGTTCCTGGCCGACCGTAATGTTCTCGTCGACCAGACAATGGTAAACGACTTCCGCCCCTTCGGCTCGGTCATGGCAAAACTCAGTACAGGTTCCAAGACCATCGAGCGTGAGGACGGCACCGAAGTCGAATTGCCAACAGCTATTGATAAGAAGCATCGGCGGATCGATACCTCTTATGAGGTTTACCTAGCGCTCTATCAGGCGATTACCGGTCCCGAGGAGCGAGAGAAACTTTATCGCGAGTTATCCCCAGATTTCTTTGACCTCATCGTCATCGATGAATGTCACCGCGGAAGTGCAGCGGAGGATTCCGCTTGGCGGGAAATTCTCGATTACTTTTCCTCAGCCACCCAGATCGGCCTCACTGCTACACCGAAGGAGACAGAATACGTTTCCAACATGCACTACTTCGGCAAGCCTGTTTACAGTTATTCATTGAAGCAGGGCATCAGCGACGGGTTCCTCGCGCCATACAAAGTAGTGAAGGTCCATTTAGATGTGGATGTGGAGGGTTACCGCCCTACGCGGGGGGAAACGGATAAATACGGATACACAATTGAAGACCGCATCTACAACCAAAAGGATTTCGATCGAAGCCTCGTCATTGATGAGCGCACCAAGCGTGTTGCCCGAAAGATTTCCGAGCTCCTCAAGGAAAGCGGCGATCGCTTTCAGAAGACCATCGTCTTCTGTGTAGACACTGAACACGCTGCGCGGATGCGGCAGGCCTTGATCAATGAAAACGCAGATCTTGTCCAGCAGAACGAACGATATATCATGCGGATCACCGGCGACGATGCCGAAGGCGCGGCGCAGATCGGCAACTTCATCGACCCGGAGGCGAAGTATCCGGTCATTGTTACTACGTCGCGTCTCCTCTCCACCGGAGTTGATGCCCAGACCTGTCGCCTTATTGTCCTTGATCGCGAAGTGGGTTCAATGACTGAGTTCAAGCAAATCGTCGGTCGCGGCACCCGCGTCCACGAAGATACAAAAAAATACTACTTCACTCTCATCGATTTCCGAAAAGCCACCAATCACTTCGCCGATCCTGAATTCGACGGTGAGCCGGTACAAATCTACGAACCAGGCGAACATGAATCGGTTACTCCACCGGATAATGTGCCGCCCACAAATGATGGGGAAGAACCGATCCCGCCAGAACCGAGCGACGATGAAGAAATTCTCATCAACCCCCAGCCGCCAGACATCGGCATCGTTGGTTTCCAAGAGGAGCCTGCGAAATACTACATTCATGGAAAAACCGTCAGCGTCCTTGCCCAGCGTGTTGAATATCTCGACGAGAACGGCAAGCTGGTCACCGAAAGCTTGCGGGACTATTCGAAGAAAACATTAAGACAGCACTTCGCCAGCCTTGAAGATTTTCTGAGACTCTGGAACAGCGCCGACAAAAAACAGGTCCTCATCGAGGAATTGGCGGCGGAAGGACTTTTGCTCGAACCGCTTGCCGAAGAAGTAGGCAAGGATCTCGATCCCTTTGATCTTATCTGCCACGTCGCCTTCGATCAGCCACCGCTTACCCGACGCGAACGTGCAGACAACGTCCGCAAGCGCGATGTTTTCACCAAATACGGCGCAAAGGCCCGAGCCGTGCTCGAAGCTCTACTCCAAAAATACCAAGATGAAGGTGTCACCGGTCTTGACGATCCGCTCATTTTGAGGGTTTCACCTTTTGACACAATGGGAACCCCAATCGAATTATTGAAACAGTTCGGCGGGCGCCACGGCTTTGAACAAGCTGTTCACGAAATCCAATCTGCTCTTTATCAAGAGGTCGCCTGATCTATGTCTGTACGAAATACAGTTAAATCCATCCAAGACATTATGCGCCAAGATGTCGGCGTTGATGGTGACGCCCAGCGCATCTCCCAGCTTTGCTGGATGTTTTTCCTCAAGATTATCGATGACCAGGACCAAGAGTTGGAGGCGATGCACAAGGACTATCGCTCGCCCATCCCTGATAAGCTCCGTTGGCGGGACTGGGCGGCCAATCCTGAAGGGATCACCGGAAAAGAGCTGATCACCTTTATCAACGATAAGCTGTTTCCCACACTCAAGGAGCTATCTGGTACAGCAAAGGATGGCCGCCGCCGCGTGGTGCGCGATGTGTTCGAAGACGCCTACAACTATATGAAGTCCGGTCAGCTGATGCGCCAAGTGATCAACAAGATCAACACAGTAGACTTTAACAACCTGGTAGAGCGGCAGCACTTCGGCGACATCTATGAACAAATTCTCAATGACCTCCAGAGCGCCGGAAACGCGGGCGAGTACTACACACCTCGTGCCGTCACTGCATTCATGGTGGATCGCGTTGACCCGCATCCTGGCGAGATCTTATTTGACCCCGCCTGCGGCACAGGTGGTTTTCTCACCTGCGCTATCCGTCACATGCGTGGGCGTTACGTAAAGACACCGAAAGACGAGCAGAAGATGCAGCGGGGGCTGCGCGCCACCGAGAAAAAGCAACTCCCGCATATGTTGTGCGTCACCAATCTGTTGCTCCATGGAATTGAGGATGCTTCCTTCGTCCGCCACGACAACTCTTTGGCCCGACCTTACATCAGCTACACTCAGTCTGACCGTGTAGACATCATCCTGACAAATCCTCCCTTCGGCGGTAAGGAGGAGGACAGTATTGAATCCAATTTTCCGAAACATTTCCAGACCCGCGAGACAGCCGACCTCTTCCTCGCTCTCATTGTCCGCCTGCTCAAATCCAGTGGCCGTGCAGCCGTGGTACTTCCCGACGGCTCGCTGTTCGGCGAAGGCGTCAAGACTCGGCTCAAGGAACACCTCTTGGAAGAGTGCAACCTCCACACCATCGTCCGACTCCCCAATAGCGTTTTCAAGCCCTATGCCAGCATCGGTACCAACCTGCTTTTCTTCGAGAAGGGAGAGCCCACCAAGGAGATTTGGTTCTACGAGCATCGCGTGCCCGAGGGGCAAAAAGCCTACTCGATGACCAAACCGATCCGCGTCGAGCATCTGAAGCCATGCGTTGAATGGTGGGGTGGAGCGAAGCGCAAAGGCCGCGTGGAAACTGAAGTCGCTTGGCGCGTCACCTCCGACGAAGTGAAAACCCGCGGTTACAATCTCGACTTCAAGAACCCGCACACCGTCGCAGACGATCACGGCGACCCCAAGGAACTGCTGCAAAAACTTGAAGAGGCCGAAAAGCAAGCCACTGTCCTACGTGACCACCTCAAGTCTATTCTGGAAGAGGCGCTGCTTCGATGAACCCTGCACAACTACTCGCACATTTTGATCGAATCAGCGAAGCGCCCGATGCTGTCCCGCGCCTACGCCGCTTCATCCTCGATCTCGCCGTGCGAGGGAAGCTGGTCGATCAAAACCCAAAGGATGAGTCCGCGTTTGAATTACTCAAACGACTTCAGAATGAGAAAGCACGGCTGGTGAAGGAAGGGTTTATAAGAAGCCCGAGAGACATAGACGTCAATCAAGAGCAGGGGGAGTTGTTCCCGCTGCCTGCCCAATGGGTATGGTGCCACCTATCTGACGTAGGTGCAGTTATTGGCGGCGGTACACCACCAAGTGGAGATCCGGACAACTTCACAGCTGGCGGCTCAGGTATCGCTTGGCTCACACCCGCTGATTTAGGGAAACATAGCGAGCTTTATGTATCGCATGGCTCACGAGACCTGACACAAAAAGGACTTCGTTCTTCGTCAGCGACTTTGATACCAAAAGGTTCGGTTCTCTTCACGAGCCGTGCTCCCATCGGATACACAGCGATTGCAGCGAACGAAGTTTCCACAAACCAGGGATTCAAATCGGTCGTACCTTTTATCCCGGAATGTAATCTATACATTGCAGTCTACTTCCGAGCTTTTGGCAAATGGATAGATGATAAAGCATCTGGAACGACGTTTCGTGAAGTATCGGGAAAGATTGTCGCGAGTCTTCCCTTTCCTCTGCCCCCCCTTGCCGAACAACACCGCATTGTTGCCAAGGTTAACGGATTGATGGCGCTGTGTGATAGGTTGGAGGTGGTACAGGCGGAGCGAGAGAACCGACGGAATCGGCTAGTGGCGGCATCTCTACAGCGCCTGAACCAACCTGCTGGTGAGGCTTCCGCTTTCCACGAGCACGCCCGCTTCCACCTCTGCCACCTCCCGCGCCTTACCACCCGCGCGGAACACATCCAGCAACTCCGCCAAACCATCCTCAACCTCGCAGTCCGTGGTAGGCTCGTTCCCCAGAGCGTTAATGACGAACCTGCTTCTGAGCTGCTTAAGCGGATTCGGGCAGAGCAAGACGAGTTGATAAAGGCACGAGTGCTAAAACGAGACAGTGACGATTTGCAATTGTCCGAAGAGGACCTTCCTTACGACCTTCCGCCGAATTGGCAATGGACAGCACTACGCAACATCATCACTTTTGGACCACAGAATGGAATCTCCCCGAAACCATCATCGCGCCCGGATGCACCAAGAGCCATTACCCTCACGGCTACAACGAGTGGCACATTTAATCCGCACCATTTCAAACAAGTTGAGGCGGCCATCACTCCCGATTCGGAATTTTGGCTGCGCTCCGGCGACCTCCTATTTCAAAGGGGAAACACTCGCGAATATGTCGGCATCGCAGCCTATTACACGGGTGAACCAAGACTATTCCTCTATCCTGACTTGATGATGAAAGTCAGGCTCTCGCAGAAAGTTAGTCTTCGCTACATCCACCTTTGCGCGATAGCGCCTCCCGCACGGGCTTATTTTTCTACTCACGCGAGCGGCGCGCAGGCGACGATGCCGAAAATAAACCAAGGAACTCTGCTTCAGTTGCCGGTTCCCCTCCCACCTCTTGCCGAACAACACCGAATTGTGGCCAAAGTCGATGAACTACTGGCCTTGTGCGACCGGGTGGAAAAGCAGCTTACCATCGTCCAAACCGAAAGCCGCCACCTCCTTGAGGCCATCCTCCACGAGGCCTTGAACCCAGCTTTGGCTAAGAAGAATATTTCCAAAAGCGGGCCGGCAGCTTTGGAGCCAGTCAGACTTCACAAATCGGCAGTCACAAGACGACCAAATCGTCATTTTCTGCGCGCTGTCCTATCGGCAGAGATTGTTTACCAACTTCATGTTGAGCCGACTTTTGGCCGCATAAAACACCAGAAAATTCTGCATCTGTGCGAGCACATCGCCCAAATTGATGGGGTCTCTGGTGAATATCGCCGCGAGGCTGCTGGACCGCTGGATAATAAGATGATCTATTCCGTTGAGACAGAGTTGAAGAAACAACGATGGTACGAGGAGTATCGTCGGGAGCAATTCGGCCACGCTTACCGATCGCTTGAAAAGGCAGGGGGGCATCGGAAGTATCTGGAGAGGTATTGGTCGGACAAGCTTCCCATCATTCAACGTTTGTTGGAGATGATGCGAACGTGGGACACGGACCGGTGCGAAATCTTCTCCACTACCTATGCAGCTTGGAATGACCTACTCATTTGGAAGAGAATGTCCTAAACTTAGTTGAGAATTGAGAAGTGGCTCCTGGTGTGGTGAAA
>CAZOFJ010000030.1:0-37344 GCA_964579005.1 uncultured Nitrospirota bacterium | reverse complement strand
TTGGCTGGCGTTTCTCCAAAAAGGCCGAGATCCCTTCCTTCATATCGGCGGTCTCACAGATCTGTGCAAAAAGGGTCGCCTCCAAGACCAAGCCGGCCGGAAGCGGTTGCGTCGTCCCCTCCTGAATCGCACGCAGCGCCCCCTCGATCGCCTTTCTCCCCTTCGAAGCGATCTTCTTCGCGAGCCCGACCGCCTGTTTCAGGACCTCCCCTTCCGGAACGACTTTGTTGACCAGGCCGAGCGCTTTTGCCTCCTGGGCATTGATCATGTCGCCGGTCAAGATCATTTCAATTGCCTTCGCCTTTCCGACCAACCGGGGAAGACGTTGTGTTCCGCCAAAACCGGGGATGATTCCGAGGTTAATCTCCGGCTGTCCCAAACGGGCCCGGTCCCCCGCCACCCGCAGGTGACAGGCCAGCGCCAGCTCCATTCCGCCGCCAAGACAGAAGCCGGTGATCGCGGCGATCACCGGCTTTGGCATCTGCTCGATCTTGGCGAAGACCGCCTGGCCACGAAGGGCGAGTGCCTCTCCCTGTTTTGAGGAAGAGATCGACGCGATCTCCTTGATATCGGCCCCCGCCACGAAGAGGGTCCCCGATCCGGTGATCACAACCGCCTTGACCTCTTGATTCCCCGCGAGTTCGTCGACAACCTTTTCCAACTCCAAAACAAGCGGCATCGTCAAGACATTCGCCGGCGGATTACTCAGGGTGACGGTCGCGACATGATCTTCCACCGTATCATTCACAAACTGATTGGCCAAAGAAACCTCCTAAGTGTAGTTAAAAAATCCCTTCCCAGACTTTACGCCGAGATACCCTCCCATCACCATCCGCTTCAACATCGGGGCGGGCCAGAAGCGGGGACCGAGTTCTTTTGTCAGCGCCTGTAGCTCAGTGAGGACAACGTCGATCCCGACCTGATCGGCATAATGAAGCGGTCCCCCTTTGTCCTGTGGGAAGCCAGTTCCGGCCATCATGGCGATGTCGATGTCTCCCGCCGTCGCGACCCCCTCCTGCAATGAAATCACCGCTTCGTTGATCATCGGCATCATCAGGCGGTTGACAGAAAAGCCGGTCCCTTTCTTGCCGGTCTGCTTCTGGACTTTGGCAATCATCGCTTCAAGACCTTCTTGCTTTTCCTCCCCATACTCGTAAAATCCGGCGCCGCTCTTCGTGCCATAACGTTTGGCTTCATAAAGCGCCGTCCAGATCTCGGCGGGAGTCACACGCGGGCCGTAGGCATCGTAGAGAATGTCGGCAACCTTCACCGCGACGTCGATTCCGATCATGTCGGAAAGGGTAAACGGCCCCATCGGCATCCCGAAGGAGACAATCGCCTCGTCAATCTCTTTTGGCTTTCCCGCCCCTTCCTGGAGCGCCAGTGCTGCCTCGTTGAGGTACGGCATCAAAAGCCGGTTGACCAGGAACCCGGCGCACTCCTGCACCCGGATCGGGATCTTTCGGAGGCTTTCGGTGAAGGAGACGATGTCCTCAACCGTTTCCTGAGAGGTGCCGAGACCGGGAATCACCTCGACCAACTTCATCACCGGCGCCGGGTTGAAGAAGTGCATCCCGATCACCTTCTCCGGTTTTTTCGTCACCGCCGCGATCGCCGAGATTGGGAGCGACGAGGTGTTGCTGGCAAAGACGGTACTTTCGGGACAGACCGTCTCCAACTCTTGGAAGAGTTTTCGCTTGAGATCGAGATCCTCGAAGACCGCCTCGATGACCAGATCAACGTCGGAAAAACCGCTGTAGTCGGTCGCGCCGGTCACCAGCATCATCTTTTGATCCCGCTCGGAGGAGGTCATTTTCCCCTTGTCGACCCGTCCCTGATAGATCTTCCGGATCGTCGAAAGCCCCCGGTCGACCGCCCCCTGGTTGACATCTTTCAAAATGACCGGCAGACCGGAATAAGTAATCACCTGGGCGATCCCCGCCCCCATTGCCCCCGCGCCGATGACGGCCGCCTTATAGATATACATCGTTTTCTCCTATTTTCTCTCCAGTACCATCGCCGAACCGAGACCGCCGCCGACGCAAAGAGAGGCGACCCCAAGCGAGAGGCTCCGCCGTTTCATCTCCCTGAGCAAGGTGATGATCAGGCGCGTGCCGCTCATCCCGACCGGATGGCCGAGGGCGATCGCGCCGCCGTTGACGTTGGTGATCTCCCGCTTGTTCCCGAGAACCCGCTCGACCGCCAGATACTGGGCGGCGAACGCCTCATTGACTTCGATCAACTGGATGTCCGAAAGCGAGAGGTTGGCCTTTTTCAGCGCCTTGGGGATCGCGATCGCCGGACCGATCCCCATCCGATGCGGCTCGACCCCGACCGAGGCGTAGGAGCGGACATATCCGAGCGGTGTGAGGCCGAGTTCCCGCGCCTTTTCTCCCGACATGATCAGTAACGCCGCCGCGCCGTCGCTGATCGGACAAGCATTGCCGGGAGTGACCGTCCCCCCCTCCTTGAAGATCGTCGGATAGAGGGAGAGGATCTGTTCGGTCAAGGCGACGTTGGGCCCTTCATCCTGGGCAAAGAGCTCCGGGGTCACTTCTTTCCCGGCGACCTTCTTGGGGACGGAGATCGGAACGATCTCTTCCTTCAGTTTCCCCTCGCGGGTGGCGCGGAAGGCCTTCTTGTGGCTTTCGATGGCGAATTTATCCTGTTCTTGTCGGGAGATCTTGAACTCCTCGGCCAGGTTCTCCGCGGTATATCCCATCACCTGTCCGCAGAAGCCGTCGGTCAATCCTTCCCAGATCGAGTCGATCATCATCGAATGCCGGAGCCGATGGCCGAACCGCATGTCGCGGGAGACAAACGGGGCGAGGCTCATGTTCTCGATTCCACCGGCAACCTGGAGATCGGCGTCGCCGGCAAGGATGTTCTGGCAGGCGTTCACCACCGCCTGCATCCCGGAGGCACAGTTTCGCGCGACGGTGTAGGCCGGGGTGGTCATCGGCAGCCCCGCCATCAGGGTGATCACCCGGGAGAGATTGGTCGCATCACTGTATTGGCCGACGCAGCCGAAGATCACCTCCTCGATCAGGGCCGGGTCGATCCCGCTCCGCTTGAGCAGTTCGCGGACGACCAGTTCCCCCAACTTGTGGTTCGTGATCTCTTTGAGCGCCCCCCCGAAATTCCCGATCGGAGTCCGAACCCCATCGATGATGGCGATCTCCCTCATTTCGACTCCTTCATCTTCTCTTTTTTCATCTCCATTTTCTCCATTTCCTTTTTCTTCATTTCCTCTTCGACCAAAACCCGGCGGAGGACCTTTCCGATGATCGTCTTGGGAAGCGTCTCCCGGAACTCAACCTCTTTGGGAACTTTGAACTTTGAGAGTTCCTTGCTGCAAAAGTCGATGATCTCTTCAGCCGTCGCCGTCTCCCCTTCCTTGAGGACAAGATAAGCCTTGATCCGCTCGACGGCAAAGACATCGGGAAGACCGACCACCACCGCATCCTTCACCTTCGGATGCCCGAAAAGAACCTCTTCGACCTCTCGCGGATAGACATTCTCTCCCCGGCTTTTGATCATCTCCTTTTTCCGATCGACGATGAAGAAGTACCCCTCTTCATCCATCTTCGCCATATCGCCGGTATAAAGCCAGCCGCCCCTCAATACCTCCACCGTCTCTTGAGGTTTTTTCCAGTATCCCTGCATCACCTGCGGTCCACGGACGGCGAGTTCACCGATCTCCCCCAGAGGGAGTTCTTTCAGGCCGGTCTCGATGTCAACGATCTTCACTTCGGTATCGGGGAAAGGAAGGCCGATGCTTCCTTCTTTCCTCTTTCCATTGATCGGATTGGCATGGGTGACGGGAGAGGCCTCGGAGAGGCCGTACCCCTCCACCAACTTCCCGCCGGTGAGCGATTCAAAGCGGCGTTGCACCTCGACATGCAACGGACCGGCGCCGGAGATGCAAACCCGAATGGAGGAGAGATCGTATCGTTTTACCTTGGGGAAATTATTGATGGCGACGTACATTGCCTGAACCCCCATGAAGATCGTCGACCGCGTCTTCTGGATCGCGTGAAGGACATCCTTCGTGGCGAATCGTGGAAGCAGCACCAGGGTTGTTCCGAGATAGATCGCCAGATTCATACAGGCCGACATCCCGTAGACATGGAAAAAGGGGATGACCGCCAGGAAGACCTCGTTTCCCTCCCGGAGGGTCGGCATCCAATGTCTGCACTGAAGGGTATTGGCGACCAGGTTCCGATGGGTCAACATCACCCCTTTCGGAACGCCGGTTGTTCCGCCTGTATACTGGAGCAACGCCAGATCATCGGATGAGATGGCGGGGAGATTGGGTGGAGCCGGGGAGGCCTCCCCGATCAATGTCATCATGTCATAGATCGGCGGCTTCTTATCAACATGGAGCCACTGTCCTTCTTTTTTAGCCTTGATCGGATAGAGCAGGCCCAAGAGCCACGGCAGCTTGTCCCGGACCGAGGTGAGGATGATCCGCTTGAGCGACGTTTCGTTTTTAATTTTCTCGATCCGTGGATAGAAAAAATCGAGGGCGACGATCGTCTCGGCCCCCGAATCGGCAAGCTGGACCTGAAGCTCCCGCTCGACATAAAGAGGGTTTGTCATGACGACAACCGCCCCGATCTTGAGCGCGCCGTAATAGGCGACGACGCATTGGGGAACGTTCGGCAACATCACCGCCACCCGGTCCCCCTTCCGGACGCCGAGGGTGAAAAGGGCTTGGGCAAAGCGGTTGGTCTCCTCCTCCAACATGGCATAGGAGGTAGTCCGTCCATAAAAAAGCAGGGCCGTTTGGGCAGGAAACTTCCGGGCGGCGCTTGCTAAAAGTTGATGGAGGGGAACGGAGGGATATTCAATCTCGGAAGGAACGGCAGGCTCGTAGTTTTTCAACCAAGGGCGATTCATGGAACATCCTTTTTCGCAGAGGACCTTGGAGAAGCAAAAGTGCCTGTTTCATTTGGGAAATGTTAAAGAAAAGAACTGTTTCAAACTCTACCCGATCGCCGTTTGAATGTCAAGAAAGGGGAAGTGACTCACACGTTTTTTGATGATTGAAGCGAGGTGATCAGGCAGCCCTCCTGATCGCAATGACCAGCATCCTGACGGGCCCTTGGTCTGTTCCTCATTTTTGTCGGGATGAAACTGGCTGGATTATTTTGATCTGAAAACCAATCGATCCGGGATGGGGCGGTTTGACATTCCGCAGGAGAATTTATACATTTTGTTGATAGAGAGAGCGCGCTTTCATAACCATCCGAGGTGAAAATGAATAAGAAGGTCATCGTGGATTGTGAGGCCGGCCGGAGGCTTCACTGTTCGACTTTCTGTTGCCGGTTGATCGTCCGTTTAGGGCCGGGCGAGGTCGATCCGGAGCAGCCGGAGAACAAAGCGAAACATTGTATCGATAAGAACCCAGAAGATGGGATCTGCGTCTATTTAGACCGTGACTCCATGCGCTGCAGAATATGGGACAAACGTCCGGCGGTATGTCGGGCCTACGATTGTAATCAGGACCCCCTGCTCCAGGTGGTTCTCAGCGATGGTTTTCATTCCCTGACCCGGCTTGTCAAAAGCCAACCGCCGCCAAGAGAAGCGTGGGTCAAGATCCCTTCCATTGAAACGGAAAGTCACCAAGACAGGAAATGAGCAAGAAAAACCAGTAAAATATTTTTAAGTTTTGAGGAGATATCACCCCTTATCGATCGATATTTTGAGGGGAAGCCTCTTCCGGTCCAAGCGAGGTGAGGGTGAAAGCGGTTCCTTGCGATTGATACCGCCACCGCGCAAGATCGATTTCCTCTTCCCGCTCCGACCTCAAAAACCCTTCCGATCGTAATGGTTGAAGCGAATCGGGATACCGGCCGTGTCTCAAGTAATAAAGATCGAGGGCGAAATGGAGATAATCGCGCTCGATCGTTCGTCGAAGCGGGTCGTTATGGAAAATCGGTCTCGCCGCCCTGGAAAGGCTCGAAGAAGCCGATTGAAAGAGAAGGAACGGACCAAGAAGCGTCCCGACAATCACGGCGCCGTTTAAAAAAAACCGAATCGCCCCTTGTCGCCGGCTCAGTGCCTTAAAAGAAACCGACTGTCGGTTTCCTTTTTGATCGAGAGGAACGACCTCTTTTGCGGTGATCTTTCCCCCATCAAGAAGCGCGCCGAGGGCATGATAAACCGGAAAGGTCCCCCGTCCGGCATGGTCGATGATCTCCTGAACCGTCCGTTTTCCGTCGATCCAGGAGAGGAGCCAGGCCCCTTCTTCTTCCTCCTCCGTTGCCGGCACTCCGATCCCCTCAAATGTCTCTTCCCCCGGTGCCGCCGATTCCTCTTCCTTCGATTCGGCGATTTGTCGCTGCCGAACCGGCTCAAAAACCATCTCCGGTGAGGAGACCTTCTTCTTCAACCGGGGCCACTCATCGACCCGTCGCACCCCTTCCATCAGGATGAATTCGGTGTTCAACGGTTCGACCCATTCGGACCGGAAGGAGGTCTCTTCGGCGACGAATTGATAAAAACCGTTCTTCCATTCAAAAAGCGGAAAGACCGATTCCTCGGTGAGAACGCGATGGCCCTTTTTTACTTCTTCCGGAGTGACGCAGCCGATTTCGATCAAGATCTCCGGAAGGGGCCGGTGACTCTTTTTTTGTTCCCGAAGAACCGCTTTCAGTCGATCGGCGTCGATCCTTTCAGCCTTGATCAACATATCGGCCAACGGCGCATCCCCCTCCTCTTCTCCGGCAAAAATAATCTGTCCTTGATGGAACTTGACCAGGAGGTTTGTTTTCTCCCGGGTCAACGTCAAAACGCCGTCCTTTTTCTGAAGAAGAATCATCTGAAAAATTTCCGGAAGGCCGAAATCTTCAATCGATCCTTCTAAGGCCATGATCGGCTACTCCAAATACGAATCAGATCAAGGATAGAGAACAGATATAAAAAAGCGATGGAAAAAGGGACCCAGAACCATTTGCCGCTTTGAAGGTGCCAATGTGTCGAAGAAAAAAGAACTTCTCCGAACGAAAGATAGCTGATTGAGAAAAAAAAGAGGATCAGGAAAACGAATCCGGAAACCCCTTTTTTCAAGATCAGATGTCCCCCTCCCGGCAGCAGCAGAAAAGGAAAGAGGGATTGTGGAATCTTCCTTTCTTCCGCTTCCAAGAGGACAAGATCGCTCTTGCGGATTGACTTGAATTGCGCCCCACACTCTCCGCAAACGCGGTAACTGAGAATCGTCTTCTGACATCGCTTGCAAACGGCACGACGGCAAATCACACAAAAAGAGGCGGTGTAGATCCGTTTTTCAAAAAAGAGCGAAAACAAATTTAGGATAAAAAGCAATATGAGGGCCGAAAACGGGGCCTGCCTTAACGGTACTTTTCCGGCCAACCCTTGCCAGATCTCTTTGGCATGGCGCTCTTGATTTATCCCCGGCGCCAATGCCGTGCGCCAGAGATCGAGTCGCGACGGACGTTCTTCCACCAAGGGAGAGGCCGGAAACAGAACACTCTTCCGAGTGTACTCCTCGACCTTGTCCGGATGAAGTCTCTTGGCGATATCATACTCGGCATTCCCTTCTTCAAAAGAGAGCATCTCCCGATAGGCAAGGCTCATATTGTAGTGGGCTGAAACCAGGGTGGGTGCCGCCTTGGTCGCGCGTTGATAATAATCGACCGCCTTCGAATACTGATTTTGATAAAAAGCGATGTTTCCAAGGTTATTGAGAACAAAAGCGGAATCGGGGTGTTCCGCCAAAATTTTCTGATAAACCGCTTCCGCTTGCCCGTAGTCTCCCTTTTGAGATGCATAAGCGGCATCGATCAGAAGCCCGTTCTCTCCCCGGTTCTGCGGGTCGGAGCGAAGGGGTGAAAAAAAATAGTCTCCCTGTTGGAGGCGGACCATCTCATTAAGAAGGAGGGACTCTTTTGCGGTAAAGAAGTTGAGAAGGAAGGGAAGGACCCAGAGGGAAGTACCCATCAGCGTCAGAAAAACAAAGACGATCCCCTTCTCCGCGCGATTATAAAATCCCCAAAAAAGGAAAAAAGCGAAAAAAATGAACCATAAAACGGAAAATTGAAGGAAAAGAGGGACCAAAAGGATCCCGGAGAAAAACAGACCGGCGGAAAGAGGGTGAAAATAACCCGCCGACTTTTCGCGTATTTGGTGGATCCAGAGTGGGATATATGAAACAAAGGAATAGAGGAGGAAAGTTCCGAAAAACAGCCCCATGGCAGAATATAAAAGGATGATCGACGTTCCGATCAATGAATGTAAAAACCAGAAATCGGCGGCAGTCAAGCGAACGGCGGTCAGGTAGTGGTTCGCCATTCCGTGAAGATCTGTTTTATTTTTCATCCATGAAAGGCGGAAGAGAAAGAAATGAGGAATCGGTGAGGCCGGTGAAAACCGCGCCGCCTTGTCACCGAGCTTTTCCGCCTCTTCCAGCGCTCCCCGATCGATCGCCTCCTCCGCCTTTAACAAAAGATAACTCGCACCGAGATCCGAACGTTCCACCCCATGCTCGGTTTTAAAATCGTCCAAGCGATCTTCCCCCACCAATTCATCGAAAGAGAGGGTTGTTTCTTGGATCTCCGCGAGGGGGCCTGATGGGGGAGGGGGCGATGGGGTGGCGGTGGTCGGGGGATCGGTTTCAGCAGGGGCTGAGGGAGAGGGTGCGGGAAGCGCTTCAATCGATGCAAGACCGGTCGAACCGGGCGGATTGTCAACGTCCGCGAAAAGAAGGGAGGGGATCAATAATATGAGACCGATCCAAAAGAGGGATTTTTTGTCATGCATCAACGATGGGCTCGCTCTTCCCTGCCTGCGATCAGGCGTCGGATATTCTCCTTATGTCGAATATACACCAAAATCGAAATTATGGAGGCGAAGAGCGTTAATTTGATGTCCGATTTTAGGAGAAAAACGACGAAGGGAAGGGCGCCGAAGGCCGAAAGGGCACCCACGGAAGAATATTTACTAAGGTAAAAACCGACGATCCAGATGAGGAGTGAGATGAGGGCAATCGATGGGGCAAGAATCAGAAAGACCCCAAAACTGGTGGCCACCCCCTTTCCCCCCTTCAATCGAAGGAAAATAGGGAAAAGGTGGCCCAAAATGACGGCGAATCCGGTGAAAAGAACCACCTCCTCGGAAAGGCCGAACCAGCGAGCCCCGGCAACCGGCAAGAGACCTTTCAGGAGGTCTCCAACCAAGGTGAAGAGGGCCGCCTTTTTCCCGACCGTCCGTAACACATTGGTCGCGCCGATGTTTCTACTTCCCCCTTTCCTAGGATCGATTCCACCGGTTGTTTTTGAAATCAAAAGACCGACTGGGATCGATCCGATGAGATAGGCGGCAACCATCCATCCCAATATTGGCATCGTCATTTCTGGCCTTCATTTGAACACGCATTGCGAGCGCAATCCCCGTTCTTCTAGGGCGGGGCTCTTCAAAACGAAGGAATTCTAGCACAGAGTCCCAGAGAATCAAACAAACTGTCGAAGAGGTATCTTAACTGGCAAATGGCCGGAGATGAAATCACCCTTCATTGACAGAACCGATCCGACCAACTAGAGTAAGGAACATCGGAGATGAAGATGTGCACCCGACTTTTCCTGATCATCCTTTTATCCCTTTTATCCCTTCTTGGCCCGACCATCGGCAATGCCGAAATCTTCAAATATATCGACCAGCACGGGGCGGTGGCCTTTACCGACAATATCGAGAAAGTCCCGGAAGCGCAACGGCCTCAGATCCAAATGATCGAACCAGCCTCTCCTCCGGTGATCCCGCCACCCATCCACTTCCAGAGGGAACACGATCGATGGATCGATCATCCCCTCTCGAAATATATTCTTGCCTTCATCGGGCTGGCGATCTTCATGCTTTATGTCCATTGGAAAACAAAGAGCTTCTTGCTGCGCCTGGCGGTGAAACTCCTCTTTGTCGGCCTCCTGGGGGCGGCGATTTACAGCGTGTTGCTGACTCAGAAGGGTTTCGCTCCCCCCCTCCCCGTCCCCAAAATGCTCAATCAAAAACTCGTGCCGCAAAATCTCATGCCGATGGTCCCGAACCTGGCGTCGATTGAAAAGGCAAAGAAGGCGGTCGATCAGGTGGAAGCGGCTCAGAAACGAGAGGAGGCGGTGATCGAGTCGCTGATGCCGTCTGGTGACAAATAAGCGAAACTCCTAGAGGAGCGAGCGGAATGGTCATTACATCCCCTTCCGCCAGACCTTGGGTGGGAAAGAAGATCCCGAACAACCCCGCCGCGATGCGCCGGTTGCTTTTTGCCGGGAAAGAACCTGCCTCTCCGCCTCGAGCCAATCTTCCAGATCACATCCACGATGCCGCCCCCCTTTTTCATACAGCGCATACGCTTTCTCGCTAATTGCTTACCGTGCCATTCTGCGTCAGATCCGGACGCAAACGCAACCCCAAGAGGTGTTTCTAAACAAGGCTCCTTTTTCACCCTGTCCCCCTCTTTCGTGGGGTTGTCCCTCTCACCCTCCCAATCATAAAATAGGTCATGTCATGCCTCTGCGCAAGGAGATGAGTCCATGATTACACCTATCGCATTTGTCGTGGATGTCTTCGAGACCCCCGTCTGCAGGATGGCGGTGATCGAAGATCCGGACGAGAACCAGATCACGATTCATAAGAGAAATGGCGGCTGAGGAGGCGCGCGTGACATGGCAGGGCAAGTTCAACAATGGCCGCATATGAGGCGCACCCGGAACGGTTTGTCAGAAAACGCCCAACTCCGCCATCCGTCCCTGTGGCCGTTTGGATCAACAAACCAAAACCGGCCCCTCTGAGCGAGGAGGTGTACACTAAATTCGAACGAGAGGTGTCTCAAAGTCATTGACACGTTCCGCCCGCGCCGCCCAGAAATCCCATGAGCAATACGGCGCCGAGCGCCGCCGTTCGCGGTAGCGCGTAAAGCGCCGTGCAGATGAACACGAGCACGCCGACGGTGGTGATGCTGCTCTCCGGGTAACCGAGCTGTGTCATGGTTTCTACGACCGGCGCGATGTGCATCAGTTTGGTGATGCCATCGAACAGTAAAAAAAGGATCGCGATGCCACTGAGCACGCGACCGATCCAGAGTTGAGTTTTGGATGCAGCGTTCATCGGGCGGTCTCCGTGAAGTTCGCACTCCGCACGTCGGTAGGCAGTCCGCCATGAACCATCCTGCCAACCGCCGGTGCGTTGCGATAGAGCAAGGGAATAAGGATGCTGACGGTTTTTGTAGCAGTATGCATGGCAACCTCCTTGGCGAATCAATGCGGTAGTTTACCGAGTTCCGATAACAGATGTTTCCCCCGTGAACGCATTGCCGGGGTCCCGATGACGCACAGCTCTTCGATATGCCGCAAAACCCGGGGCCGCAGGTTTTCATCGCGCTTGGCGAGGTCGGCGAGCGCCTGCATGGCGAACGTCTTGACGATGCTGCTGCGGTCGCTGGTGTATAACAATAATATTTCGATGACGCGCGTCTGCTCTTTTTTCGTGAGCGGCAAGCGCGCCAGCATGGCGGCGACATGCCAGCGTACTTCCTTCTGTTCGATGCGACTGTAGTCTTCGATCAGCGTGTGTTTGTACGGCCGCAGATACTCCGGATGCAGGGCGGTGACTTTTTCCGCAGCATCCGCACAGCGCATGCGGACCAGGGGGTCGGGGAGACCGATCCCCGACATCAACACATCGAACAAGTGGGGCTGATCCAGCGCCAACGCCACCACCTCGTTCGATCTGCCGATGCTGCGCTGGTCGCCGCCTTCCAGCATTTTCAGGATCGCGTGCATGCAGATGCTCCCTTCGCCGTCAGTGCATCGGCTGCCGGATGATGGTTTTCCACTTCGCCGGATCGGCCTTGCGGATGTCGCTCAAATAAATTTCATGATGCTTGCCGTGACGCTTGCGCGCGCTGTTCTCAATGAACTGGTGCAGCTTTGCAATCGTCGGCCCTTCCTCGCTGAACGGACCGATGTGCATGATCTGCGCACAACTGCCTTCCGCGAGAGCCTCGAAGCGCAGCCTGGAAATAGCAGCGGGGTTCTTCTTCTTTTTCACTTCGGCGATGGCGGCATTCACCATCGCTTTGTCGACGAAGGACGGCTGCGCGATCATCATCGTCCACTGCCAGCCGGTCTTGTCTGCGGTGGTGAACTTGCTCATGTCATCTGCCCACCACAATCCCTCCAGCGGCATCACGCTGTAGTCGATCGCAAGCGCGCCTTTCTTGACCATGAATTTGATGGCATAAGCGGCGGCATACAACGCGGCAACGGCATCCGCATAGTCCTGGGAGGTGTTCGGGTCGCCCTTGCCATCTACCATCAGATAGTGGATGGTTGGCACGTCTACCTGCACTACCTCCTTGGCGGAGGGCTGATACCAGTGCTTGAATTCCTTTTTCCAGTCGAACGTTTTCATTTTCGCCTCCCGCAGCCTGAGTGCCCGTCGCTTATTTTTCAGCCATGGCCTTCATCACGGCCAAACCTTCTTCATATTTCTGGCCGATCATTTTGTCCATGCTGAAAAATACACCCATCAACTTACTGACGTACGAACTCGGTCCGTACATGGCTTGAGTGACGGTGGTGGAATCGCCCTGTGCCGCGAGCGTGAACTCGATGGTGTTGTGGGCTTCCATGGATTCGTACTAATTCCGGAGACACCATACTGATTTCTGGCAGAATTCTCGGCCAGCCGATCAGCATCACCGATCTGTTCGGAAACAGTACCCGATTCGAATACGACACTACCGGGAATCTCACCACCACGATCGACCCGATGGAAAACCAAACAACCCGGGGGTACGACCCGGCCAGCCGCCTTATCACTCTGACCGATCCAAGAGGGGTTTCTCACAGAATTCAGTTACGATCCACTCAACCGGGTGAAGCAGCCATTAGGCATACCGACATTGTTTTTCAATTTCTGGGTACGCTGAGTGGTGGTCATCCTTCTCCTCTTTGGATCGGTATGATGGTTCTCAGTGGAGAGCACTGCAGCAAAGGATTCCCTCCAACAATCCAAAACAGCCTCCAATGAAAGACCCGCCGGACACTGGAAGACCTTCGTCTTAAAGTCCGGGGATCAACTCCGCATTCCCCCTCCGGAACACCATTTGGCTCCCTCTCAAGACGAACGCTCTCAAATCGTCGACCGTCAGGATCGGTTAACGCCGGAATGGAAGGCGAAGGTTGCCTATTGGAATGAAGGGGCAATCACGCACCGTTGGTCAGAGTTGCTTTTGAAAAAGATCGTCCGATATCGGTTGCCTCCGCCGCGGCCACCGTGCTGATCTCTTTTTTTCCTTGGGATGAAGAGGAGTTTCGCGCCTTGGCGCGAAGAGGCCGCAATCTCACATCTGTATGGCGGGATTTATTTCTCAAGCGACAACAATGGCCTAGCCCTCGACAGGAAAATCGGGCGGCGCATGATCGATTACGCCGGGCAGTGGGTGACTCACTGCTGGTGCGGAAAATGAGACAATTAATTCTCTTTCCCTTTTTCCTTTCTCCAGCGAAAATAACCTTTCAGGTAACCTTCGATAAAGCGGTCGGCATCACACCGCAATGCCTGCGCATATTGCCGGAGATAGCTTCGGAGATAAACCTCGGCCGGGAGGAGCCTGAAATTGTCTTCCTCGATGCTGATGAGATAGGTGAGGTTGATCCGCGTTCGGTCGGCAATCTCCTGAATGGAAATCCCCTTTCGTTCCCGAATTCCCTTGAGAGTCGATCCATTGATTTCGCCGGAAAGAGGAACCTCGTCCGATGGAGGGGGGAGGGGCGCCTCCGGGGTTGGCGCACTGATACTCATCTGTTTGGCGATCTCTTTTACATCTTTCACAAGGGTCTCGTCATACTGCCTTCGTTTCTCCTTATCGCTGAGGATCCGGTAGGCTTCCTCGACTTTTTTCATGAGCTGTTCACGATCTTGAAAATCGAAAAGGGGATAAGAGGCAATCGCCTCTTTTTCGTATGTCTTCTTCGCAAGCTCATACGCCCTCTGGATTTCATTCCAGGCGGCATGGTACGGAACTTCGAGGATTTCATAATGATTCTGCTCTGAAAAACGCTTCATTTTAAAAGGTGATCAATGAATAGTAAAATCAAGCTTTAACTCTTCTTTTTTGATCAGATTCATCGCGGTTCGCTCCAGGCTGCGGGCTGCGACGGAAGAAGGGTACTCCAAAAGAAGGGGACGCCTTTTTTTTGTCGCCTGCCACACCCGATCATCATATTCGATACAACCGACGTAATCGACCTTGATCCCAAAATATTTACCGCACGAACTCCTCATCGAAAAACCGAGGGTCACGTCGTCTTTCGATCGCACCTGGTTGACGATGATTTTTGGGCTGAAGGTATAGACCGCCTCTTTCAATTTCTCTCCCGCCTTCGGATCGATCAAAGCGACCTGATCGATCAGGTCGTGGGGGGTCCGGATCCCACGCTCGTTCTTCTCATCCATTGCCAGGGTAATAATCTCTTTCACCTCCGGATCACTCGAAATTTTTTTGAATCTTCGATAAAAAGCGCTCTTAATAAACCGGTAGACGTTTTCGATCGAAGTTGGCTCGGGGATCACCGCCAAAATACCGGTATCGGCGCTCAAGAAGAAATCGAGGTTGGTAAAAGCAGTTCCGGCTCCGAGGTCGAAAATGATATGCTCGAAATTCAACTCATGAATCCGTCGAATGAGCCGCATCTTCTGGGTATGTTTTGGGTTGGCGATTTCGAGATAATCTTGCGCTCCGGAGATGAGGGCCAGATTAGGAATTTCGGTCTGGGTCAAGACCTTTTCGATTTTCTTGATCTTCCCCTGGAGGAAATCGGAGAGGGTCGCGCGCGGAACAACCCCAAGACAGGTATGAAGGTTGGCGCATCCGAGATCGGCATCGACCAGAAGAACCCGCTTTCCCATTTTGGTCAAAGCGATTCCCAGGTTGGAGGCCAAAAAACTCTTGCCGGTTCCACCTTTGCCCCCACCCACCGCCCAGATCTCTTTTTTGGGGGTCTCAAGGTCGCTAAAGAGGCTGCTATTTAGGGTCGGTTCCTTCATGAGAAGCAGAAGCGGTATCCTCCCCTGATGAGAGACAAGGAAATTCTAAAGTTCGGCTAAGAATGCTCCCCGAAGGAAGCGTCGCCTCCCCGGTCGCTTGGATCGGTTATCATTATCTCAAATATGTTCTTTTTTCAACTAAAATTCTGCCGCCGTTCACTTTAAATGGACCCAATTCTCTGTTATCATAATAACATCGCAAGAAAATGACCCTCGCGATCAAGAAAGGTCAAAAAAGACAATGATTCGTCATCAATCAACCAATTGCATCAATCGGAGCGGCCGCCGGAGCAGCCGGGTCCGGATCTTTTTTCCCCTGCTTTTTCTCCTCTTCCTCCTTCCGGTGGGTCTTCGGGGGGCCACCGATTTTCAAGAGTATTTTTCCCTTGGTCTCAACAAATCGGGTCTTCCGGTAGGATGGAGTTTGAGACAGTGGTTTGGGAATAGGCACCTGATCGAACTGGTCGAAGAGGGTGAAAACCGGCTTCTTCGTATGTTCAGCGATAAAAACAGCTTTGGTGTTTACAGGGAATTCAAACTCGATCCCAAGATTACCCCGATCCTCCATTGGAAATGGAAGGTCACCCGTCTTCCGGAAGGGGGAGACGTCCGGAGCAAAAACAAAGACGACCAAGCGGCCCAAATTTATGTCATGTTCCCCCGCTTTCCCAAGATGATCAACACCCGCCTCGTCGGATATCTCTGGGAAACAAGCGCGCCAAAACTGGCACAGGTGGTCAGCCAGAAATCGTCGAACACCCGTTATATCGTCCTTCAAAGCGGAAAAGAGCGTCTCGGAGAGTGGGTTCCCGAAACCCGAAACGTCTATGAAGATTATAAGGCCCTCTTCGGAGAGGAGCCTCCCCAAATCGGTGGAATCACTCTGATGATCGATTCCGACGACACCGGTTCCTCGGCTGAAAGTTATTTCTCCGATATCAGGATCGATCATCAATGTCCGACGCTCCCCTCCTCTCCCGTGTCCTGCTGATCATCAATCCGGCCGCGGGAAGCGGGTTCAAACGCCGCAAACTCGACCGGGTCATTCAGGATCTTAAAGAATCAGCCGGACACCTGGAACTGTTCTATACCGCTCAAGCGTTCGATGCCACCCGTTTGATCAGAGGAAAAAGAAAAGAGCCCTGGACGCTTCTCCTCTGCGCCGGAGGGGATGGAACGATCAACGAAGTGATCCAGGGATGGATGGAAGGCTGGATGGAAGAAACATCTCTTCCCACCGGTGCGTGCCCTCCGCCTTTTAGACTGCCGCTCGGCATCCTCCCGACCGGAACCTGGAACGGCCTGGCCCGCGAAATCGGCCTTCCCCTCGATCCCTGGAAGGCCTATCGGCGCATTCTGACCGGAACACCGACGCCGGTCTTCATCGGACAGATCACCATGCGATCGGCTTCTCCCTCGCCAGATCATCGATCTTTCACCCGCTATTTCACCCTTTTGGCAGGAGCGGGGTTCGACGGCTATGTCGCCCAACGGGTCGAACAACGACGGGGCCTTCTAAAAAAGCTCCCAAAATTGGGGGTTTATTTTTTCTATGGAATAACCGGACTCTTCACCTATCGCTACCCGACCTTCCATTTCGTCGTCGACGGAAAGCTCTCTCTCGGCACCACCGGCGTCATCACAAAAGGGAAGATGATCGCCGGGCCGCTGACCTTCTCCCCCGGGTCCGATCTACGCTCCCCTTCAATGACCCTCTGCCTGGTCAAAGGGAAGGGAATGATTGATTATCTCAAGCTTTTTTTATCTTTTCTGATTTGCAAACGACCTGGAATCGGGATTGAATATCTCGAAGGGAAACGGATCGAAATCCTAGAAGGGCCAGGAGAGGTTCAAGCCGATGGGGAATCCCTCGGCCCCCTCCCGGCCCTTTTCACCTCGGTTGAAAAGCCGCTTTACCTGATTTATCCCGGTCTCCCTGACAAACAGGCGAATGATTGAACCGTCAATCCGAATATCGCCCTATTCTGGAGTGAGATCCTGAACCGAAATCAGGCCGGCCCCGCCTGTTTTTATCTCGGCGATCGCCCTCTCGGTATCTCCCGGATGCACCTCGACCCCCTTTGAGGCATCTTTCAAAAAGATTGTTTTGAAACCCAGTTTGAGGGCATCCAAAACGGTGCTCTTCACGCAATAATCGGTCGCCAGGCCACCGATCAAGAGACGGTCGATTCCCTGATACTTCAGCCGCTCGCCGAGGTCGGTTCCTTGGAACCCGGAGTAAGCCTCCCTTTTGGGGTCGGTCCCTTTCGAAATAATGGTCGAATCGGCTGGGGACTCCAGGGCCGGGTGGAACTCCGCCCCCGGAGTCCCCCGAATACAATGGGGAGGCCAGATCCCTCCTTGTTCTTTGAAGGAGAGATGGTCGGAGGGGTGCCAGTCGCGGGTCGCATAGATCGACGCACCCGCCTCTTGGAAAAAACGGATGTACCGGTTTAAGATCGGAACGACACGATCCCCTTCGGGAACCGGCAAGGCCCCGCCGGGGCAAAAATCGTTCTGAACGTCGACGAGGATCAGGGCTGTTCGACGATCTAATCTCATTTCGAAGCGCCTCCTCGATTGATAAACCGGTGCGTCGGTGAGGCGATTATATCAGAAACTCACAGTCTCAGAAGTTAAGAAAGGGGGGCAACAGAGAGAACGGCAAGGGAAGAGGGGGCCAGGTGGCGGTTCATCTCTTCAACCTTTTGTTTGAAGGAGGCTTCCCAGGCTTTTGGAAGGGGTTCCCCGCGAACAACGTCGGCCTCTTTCGGGTTGATCGGCCGGCCATGCCGCATCAGAGTGTAGTGAAGATGAGAACCGGTGCTCAATCCGGTCGAACCGACTCGCCCGATCACCTCTGCCTGTTCGACCCGCACCCCCTTCCGAATCCCCTTCTCATAACGCGAGAGATGACCGTAGAGGGTGCTGTAGCCGTTTCCGTGTCGGAGGGTCACCGTCTTTCCATATCCGCCGTTCCATCCGACCTGAGTCACAACTCCTTTGCTTGCCGCCATGACGGGGGTGCCGCGCGGGGCGGCAAAATCGATCCCAAGATGAGGTCGATTTACCCTGAGTACCGGATGAAACCGCCGGGTCGTAAAGCCGGAACTAATATGGCGATAGCGGAGGGGGGACTTGAGGAAGGCCTTTTTCAGGGAAGCTCCCGTTTCGTCATAATAATCCCCTTTTCCTTCCCCATTGGAAAAATAATATGCCCGATAACGGGTCCCCGAATTGATCAACTCGGCCGCCAAAACACGACCGATCCGAAGCACCTCGTCCTCTTTTTTGAAGACCTCGTAGACAATCTGAAATCGGTCCCCCGACTGAATCTCGGTGCTGAAATCGACATCCCACGCAAAGATATCGGAAAGATCGAGGATCGCTTCCGCCGGAACCCCCGAGCGGCGGGCCGAATCGTAGAGGGTGTCCGAAATGGTCCCTTGCCGACTCAACAGTTCTCGTTCGAGCGGGGTCTTTTCCTCCCTCGCGTGGAATCCGCCCTCGGAACGTTCGATACGAAGGGAGCGAAACGGATCGATTTCATATAAAAAAGTGGCAACCGCTTGGGGGGCCTGTTCCAAAAAAACCGTCACCTTTCGCCCCGGGAGAACGGTTCTCAGATCATATACCTTCCGAGCGGCATTCAGGATGCCGAGAATCTCCTCTTGGGCGACTCCAAGAACGGAAAGAACGCCCGAAAGGGAATCCCCCGCCTTGAGGGTGTGCTCTCTGACTAATTTATTTTCAACAGCCGAGACGGCTACCACCGAACGGGCGGCTTCGAAATCAACCTCTCCCGTTCCGATCGGCCTCTCCGAAAGAGGAGAGGGATTCTTGTTCGGTAATAATCCCCAAGCCATGTAAAGCGCCATGGAAAAAAGAATGGATGCCAAACCGAGCTTCTTCATCCGTCTCCACCACAATGATCATTCTCAATCATACTTGCTCAATTATACCCGAAGGGATTCTATATCAAACCGGCTGAAAAGAGGGCGGATTGTACCACGATTTTTTTTAGGGAGGAACTTTTTTTCAAGTTGGGTCCACAATTCACTGTCGATCATGACCATTTTACAAGTAAACTGGAATATCACGGCGGGTTGGCTTCCAATACACTCCCAGATCTTGTGCGCCCCCACGCCTTGCCAGCCACACCCAGTGACGCCCTCGCTTCGCGTTGTGTTTTAAACATTGACCCATCCCATTCGTGTTACAATACCCTCACCCCCATTACAAGTAGAACGGAACACTTGCATCGGGAGGCAAAATCTGAACCGAAGGGATCCAATGACACCCGAAGAGAAAATTGCAATCATGACAAAAGCAATCAACGAAGCCATCCGTGTGATGGAGCACGCCTTTGAATCGAGCCCGGAGACTGTCGCGAAAGCGTTAAAAGGTCTCAAGAACAGCGTCGCCGACCAGCCGGCTTTAAAAGCGGTCTAATCCTGCCTGTCTGTGAGATTGGGGTTGGGATATCGTTAAAGGGGAAGACCGTTTAATTTTATTCCAACTTCAATCTTGCCTTTCATTAGAAGAACCATCCAGCGGCCTGCAATTTGACACCCTTCAACCTTGAGGCGCTCCAGAGGCGGGGTGATGTTACCTACCGACTTCAGGGATCCCATGTCATCTGCCTCTTGTCGGCAGAGATTATGATAAGATCTCCATTCTTGAAGGAGGGAACAACCTTGATCGGTGAGCAACACCCCTTTTTAACCGCTTTTCAAGATCATCTCGGCGCTCCCGGTGTCTTTTGTCACGAAGCCTATCTCGTCTTCGGCGTTTGTCGAACAATGCCATCCCCTTCGATTGAACATTCTCCCGAACGTTCCCCGTTTGCCATCGGCGATCTAAGCCCACACCCTTTTCATCGGCTTCGTTTCTCACGGACCGATCTGGCCGCCATCCGCGTCGACACCCGCCAACAGCGGAACCTCTCACGTGAGTTCGGCATCGAACCATTCGCGCTTGCTTACGGGATCGAACAGACCGGGACCGGCATCGGCATGGGGAACATCCTCCGGTACGACGCCTATCTTTGCCTTTACGAACGGACCGATCTTGAACGACTCGCCCTGACCGAACAAGCGACCTCCGACCCGGTCGGCGCCTCCCCTTTCGCGTGGGAGAAGCTCGAATGGGCCGATCGACACAGGGTCGTTCTCCTCCTCCCTTATGGGGACCTGGTCGGACATTTAAAAGTCGACTTGGAGCGGAAACGCCTTCTCATCATGGGAGGATCCTCTTCCTCTTCGTTCACCGTTTTTCGGGACGGAATCACGTTCAAACCGACCTCTTTCAAGGGATTTTCCAAGGTCCTTCAAGAAGAGGGGTCGGACGCTCCGATCGCGGCCTATGAGCTGAATCGCTTCTCGGAATGGAAAGAACAGACCGAAGCGATCGGCCGGTTATTTATCTTGGATTAGACGCCGCACCCACCGGATAATCCTCTTTACGAATCTCTTCCGACCATGATATCTTGACAGCCGACAAGCCTCCTGTCGAAGCCGACTTAGGTCATCATCAAAAATTTCGTACACTCGAAGGAAATAAGGATGTTCAAAAGAACCAAGGGACAGATCGAAGCCGAAATCAGCAACGGAATCGTTCAATTCGAAAAAGACTTTTTGGGTCGAGGACCGAAAGAGACCCAAACCTATATCATTAACGATATGATCTTGGTTCGCCTAAAGGGGGTTCTAACTCCGGCCGAACAACAGTTGGTCAATAATCCGGAAGGAATGAACCTCATCAAAAAAGTGCGATCGAATCTCCTCGAACAGGGACGAGGCCTCCTCAGTGAATTGATTGAAAAAGTAACCGGTCTCTCCGTCGTCAGCCTGCATACCGACATCAGCACGAAGACGGGAGAACGGGTGATCCTCTTTACCCTGAATCAAAACCTCGAAGAACGATTCAAAAATCTTTTTACTTGACGAGAACCGCGTTCTTGATTTAATAATGCCTTTGCATTGAGCACATCGGAAGATGGCCCGAAGGACCCTCAAGAGAAGGTCGGTTGGGCTTTAAGCCGACTCTGATTTGGAAGAGTCGGCTTTTTTATTTCCTCACAAACTCATAACCAAAACAGAGGGTGATGTGGCTGAATTTCTGCAAAACTCCATCAGTAATCTTTTATCCCCCGTCGTTCTTTTCTTTGCCCTTGGATGGATGGCCAGAGTACTGAAATCGGACCTTGATCTTCCCGAAGAGATGGTTCGGGGGATGTCTTATTACCTCATGGCCTCGATCGGCCTGAAGGGGGGAATCGAACTGGCGCATGAAGGATGGACATTGAAGGTGCTCTTCGCCTGTCTTGGCGGCGCTTTCCTCGGACTGATCCTCCCCGTCGTCGCCTTCGCCATCCTCAGATATCTTGGAAAGCTAAACGTGATGGACGCCGCTTCGATCGCCGCGCATTATGGTTCCGTGAGCGCCGTGACTTTTTTGACGGCGTCGGCATTCTTGACCCGCCAGGGATACACCTTTGAAGGATACACCATCACAATGATGGCGGTCATGGAGTCACCGGCCATCGCCATGGGCCTTCTTCTCGCTCGATTCTTCGATCCGGCTCATGGAGAATCTGAAAACGGCACACCGATTGGAGAAATCGTCCGAGAGGCGCTCTTCAACGGAAGCGTCGTTGTTTTAGTCGGAGCAATGGTGATCGGAGCGGTGACGGGCGAACATGGAGCCGAGGCGGTGGGCCCCTTCTTTTTCACCCTGTTCAAGGGTGTTCTCTGCCTCTTTCTCCTCCATATGGGAATCGAAGCGGCGCGCCGCTTCGCCGAATTTCGCCAAGTCGGTCTCTTTCTCACCGGGTTTGGAATAGTGATGCCCCTGGTTGGCGGCGCCATCGGGATCACTTTGGCTTGGATCCTCGGCTTCAGCGTGGGGGGGACGGTCTTGGTCGCTATTTTGGGAGCCAGCGCCTCCTATATTGCCGTTCCCGCCGCCATGCACATCGCGTTACCCCAAGCAAATCCTTCTTACTCGATGACGCTTGCGCTCGGCATCACCTTTCCGTTTAATGTTATCATTGGAATCCCTCTCTATCTTCTTGTAGCGCACTGGATTCATTAAGGATCGGAGGAACAGATGGCGGCAGAACCCAAAAAAATGAAGCGCGTTGAAATTATCATCGAGGCAGTCAAACTGAAGAAGGTCCTTTCGATCATCGATGAGGCCGGAGCAGGGGGATACACGATTCTCCCTACCGTCACCGGCCGGGGGCACCGGGGGCGTCGGGCCGGGGTGACATTGACCAATGTTTTTGACAATGCAATGGTTTTTACATTGGCGGACGAAGCCACCGCGGAACGGATCAGTCAAGAGGTGAAAAAGCTCATTCAAAACTATGCCGGTGTCATCATCATCACCGATGCCGATGTTATATGGCCCGACTACCTGCAAGATCGTCCAAACAAGATAAAATAACCGGGTATCACCGGTCAGAACAGGCGCTTTTTACCTCTTCGTGTCGCCCGTGGCTCCTCCTTTTTTCATCTCATCTACCAGCTCTTTTTTGTGCAGCGGCGCATTGACACCCCAGTTCGGTTAGTATAAGATCTCCTCACATTTTTTTCTTCACGTTACGGAGTTACCTTGTGGAAGCCCAAAAAGATTTAAAGACCATTCTGAAAAAGATCCATTTTACCGATGACGCCCAGGTGATGAAACAGCTCGTCGACCAATCGCTTCAGGTAAAAATCCGGATGGGTCAGATCCGGAGAAAGCTCGTGGTGATGAGTGGAAAGGGGGGAGTGGGAAAAAGCATGACCACGACCAACCTGTCGCTCGCCTTTGCCCGCCGGGGAAATCGGGTCGGCGTCCTCGACATCGATTTAAACGGCCCCTGCATTCCCAAGATGCTTGGGGTGAAAGGGCGCTTTGAATTTACTCCCGACGGGGCGATTCCCCCCGCGGGACCCTATGGAATGAAGGTCGCCTCGATGGATTTTTTTCTGAAACAGGAACAGTCACCGGTTCGGTGGAAGGGGCCGATGGACCTTTCCCCGATCTGGCTTGGACTGACCGAGATGAACGTCATTCGGGAGTTTTTAGCCGATGTTGCCTGGGGTGAAATCGATTACCTGATCACCGACCTTCCCCCCGGAGCCGCCGCCGACAAGCCGCCGGTGATCGCCGGTTTCATTCCAGAATTAGATGGAGCCGTCGTGGTCACCACCCCTTCGGAAGTCGCCAAAACAGTGGTCAAGAAATCGATCGTTTACGCCCGCGACTTGGGAATTCCGGTTCTCGGCCTGGTTGAAAATATGAGCGGTGCTTTTTGCCCGCAGTGCGCCACCCCGGTCCCTTTTTTCGAGGGGGGTTGCGAAGACCTCTGCGCCGAACTCGATCTGCCACTTCTGGCGAAAATTCCATTTGACTCTCAGATGTCCCACGCCTGCGACCGAGGTGAGCCACTTTCGTCCGACCATCCGATCTCGCAGCGGTTCGACGAAATCGCCAACCGGATCGAGCAGCTATTGGATTTTAAAAAGATCGTTGCCGAAAAATTGTAACGACGGAGGAAAACATGAAGTTCGTTTGCATGAAGTGTGAAAGTTTTATGGGTTTTGAGAATGTCCAAGTCCCGGGAGAACATTCACTGGGCGTCACCTTTGCCTGTCCCACCTGCGGAACCAAAGTCGCCATGGTGACCAACCCTGGCGAAACGGCGATGGTTCAAGCCTTGGGAGTCAAACTCGGGGGTCGAACCGCCCCGGCGGAGCCGATGGAGTTGACCCGGCAGACCCTGAAAGAAAACAATGAAACGGTCGCCGGCTCGGCCTTCTCTCCTTCTGCGCAAAAAGAGATGCTCGCCGCCGAAACGTCGAAAGCGACCTCTTCGGGTGGCGGAAGCTGCCCTTTCTCCAGCATGGTTGCCCAGATGCAGGGAGGCGCCGCCAAAACGGAAACGAACGGGACCCTTACTTGGACGCCCGAGGCGCAAGAGCGGTTGGAAAAAGTCCCCTCCTTTATGCGCCCGATGATCCAACTGGGAATCGAGAGCTACGCCCAACGCAAAGGGGTTTCAACGATCACGCCGGAGGTCATGGACGCCTCCAAGAGCGATCAAGGCGACATCGCCTGGAGCCGGGAAGCCGAACAACGCCTCGACAACATCCCCTCCTTCATCCGGCCGATGGCTAAAAAAGAGATTGAACGGATCGCCAAAGAGCGGGGAAAAAAAGAGATCACGGCAGATATGATGGAAGAGACCAAGTCCAAGTTCATCGGCATGGGGTATTGAGAAAAGGCTGTGTCCCGTTCCATGGTAAATGCCGCGACCTTTATTCACTCTCTTGAAGAAGAAATCCTCCACCACGAGGCGGTCCATCACCCTTTTCTCAAGCGGTTTGCCTCTGAAAAGCTGACGATCGAACAGATCCAGACATTCGGCCTTCAGCATTATCAGTTGGTAAAAGTCTTCGTCAATTACATGACGAATCTTCTGCCGAAGATCCCGGACAAAGATGCCGCCGACCTTTTCAGAACCGTATTCGACGACGAGTTCGGCCAGCACACGATCTTTCGAAGCCATCCGGCCCTCTATCGGAATTTTTTAAAGGCACTCGGCCTCCCCGACGAAGCATGGGGCCGGGTGAAGCTTCTTCCAGAAACCGCCTCCTTCATCGAAGGTCACATGAACCTCAC
Source organism: uncultured Nitrospirota bacterium (assembly GCA_964579005.1). Lineage (GTDB taxonomy): Bacteria > Nitrospirota > Nitrospiria > SBBL01 > Manganitrophaceae > CAZOFJ01. The sequence goes on along the minus strand of CAZOFJ010000030.1, from coordinate 12,609 downwards.
CCGGGGCAATGACTTTCTCTTTGCCCTCGGCGCCATCGGCCCGGGACATGAATTTTCAATCCCGACGATGTTCGGATACCTGATCGAGGGAATCCAAAAAAACAGCCTGCTGACCGAAGAAAATATCGAATACTTTACCCTCCATGTCATTGAAGACAAGGAACATGCCGTCGTCTTCAATAAACTCATCTCCCGCCACGTCGAAACAGTTGAAGGCCAAAAACGCCTCCGCGACGGCGCCATGTTATCACTCGCCTACCGGAAAACCTTCTGGGACGGATTGTTACGGACGGTTTTCAAGGGCTAACGCCCCGGCACAATCTTTCCCAGCACGACCGGATGCCGTGCACCGGTGACGGAGGGAATATTTCCCGGTCGGCCCTCCCACGTTTGATAGGCCAATAAGGCAAAGGTCATCGCCTCGATCGCGCGGCTTTCATGGCCGACCGCTTCGAACGATTTTACCGGAATCGGGGCAAGCAGATCGGCAAGACGGTTCATCAAAACCGGGTTCCGAACCCCTCCTCCTCCAACAATCACCTCGTCGAGTCCTCCCTGATTCAAGACAAATCGCCGAATATTCTCTGAAATGGCGGATGCGGTGAAGGCGGTCGCCGTGGCAATCAGATCTTCCGAAGTAAGCCCCTTTCTCCGGGTCGTCTGAAGAATCGCGGCGATCATCTCCCTACCGAAGACCTCCCGTCCGGTGCTTTTCGGCGGGGCTCTCCGAATAAACGGATGCCGCATCAGTTCGGAGAGAAGGATCGGATCGACCTTCCCCCGCCGCGCCATCCTCCCTCCCCGATCGAACTCCCGGTTTCCTCCGGTCACGGCCCGGACCAGACCGTCGATTAACATGTTCCCCGGACCCATGTCGAAGGCGAGGGTCTCTTCCTGACTTGCAGCCGCCCTCAATAAAGTCACATTGCTGATCCCGCCGATGTTGACGATCGCCCGCGATCGCTTCGGATCCGAAAAAAGAAGATAATGAAGAAACGGGGTCAGCGGTGCCCCCTCCCCTCCCGCCGCCATGTCGCGGGGACGGAAATCGGCGATCGTCGTCACCCTGGTCCGCTCGGCAATCACCGACGGCTCCCCGATCTGGAGGGTGGAACGGATCGCCCACCTTCCCTCCCGTTTCGGGACCGGAAGATGATGAACCGTTTGGCCGTGTGAACCGATCAGGTCGACTTTCGAGAGTGGGATTTCCGCTTTTTCCGCAATCTGGCGGGCGGCCTCGGCAAACAATTCACCGACATAGAAATTAAGATGACAGAAAGCGGCAACCGATTGGGGATCGCCGGAGGCGAGGTCGATCAACTGCCGCCGGAGCGATTTCGGATAGGGATAAACATCAAAAGAAAGCAGTTTTAAGCGCGTCTGCCCCCGGCGCGGTCGAATATCGACCAGGGCGGCGTCGACCCCGTCGGAGGAGGTTCCGGAAATCAGACCGATGATCTTCATCGGGGGGTTAGGCTACTTGATTCTTCCGGAAAGGTCAAGAATGTGACGATATGGAGGGTGTGAAGAGTGGTCTCCAGATTCTTTTCTCCCTTATTGAGGTTCCCTCTATTTTTCGTCTTCCAAGGCAAGCGGTTTCATGCTACCCGCTTTTCCCCATACTGTCCACGCATCCAGTATTCCATGAACTGGATTGGCGAGGTGTCGCCGAGGGTGGAATGACGGCGCTTGCGGCTCGGCGTGCCCCCTCGTTTCCAGACCCGGTAGCCACTCGGGCTGACCAACAAAACCGAGCACATCGCCCGGAGCCGAAAGTAACCGCGTTGTGTGTCCATCCAGGCGTACTTCACAGCGCATCCTTTGCAAAGTACGCCGTCGCTTTTTTTAAGACGGCGCACTCCAACTTGAGCCCGATGTTCTCCGCCCGTACTCGGAACAGCTCCATCTGCTCCGGGGTGATCGCTTTGGCCGATTTGAGTACTCACGAACGAAATGTCCGATCGGAGAGGTTCTAAGACGGTTTCTCCAGCAGCTTCATCAGCTTCTGATAGGCTTCCGGGTGGGTCGCCTGAATCGCCGCAAGCATTCCTCCCAGATGGCTTCCTCCCGCGGGAGTGAAGAGATCAAGGAGGTTGGTCGGCGCGCCGGCCTGGATGATTTTGACCTCCGCATTCTTCAGCGCCTCGGCCACCGCGAGACCGATCTTCTCCTCCTTCTCGATTTTCCGGACATCGAGCGAAGAGTCATTGATCTTCTTGAGTGCATCCGCCAATTTACTCTTGGCTTCTGCATCGGCCTCGCCCACCCTGCGAATCCCCTCCGCTTCGCTCATTTTAATGAGGACGGTCGCCTCTTTTTCCCCCTCCGCCCGCTGTACTCTGGCGGCCCGGTCTCCCTCGGCCAGGCGGATCATCGCATCCCGCTCGATTTCCGCTTTTTGGACCTGTTCGATCCGGATCATCTTCATCTCTTCCTCACGGGCCTGTTGTTGTTCTCGGAGGACCTCTTGAAGCTTCAACTGTTCCCGAAGGTGGATCTCTTTGTCCCGCTCAATCTCTCGGATCCGGGCCGCCTCTTCCGCCTCGGCCTCTTTCATGCGGGCCTGTTTGAGCTGCTCTGCATTTCTCTGGCGTGCTTCTGAATGGATCTGAACCTCGGCGATGCTGCTGATATCCTTGATCGCTGTGGACAATTTATCAACCGGATCCCGCATGCTGACCAGTTCCACGGCATGCAGTTTGAGCCCCCACTTGGAGACCTCCGGCTGCATCGCCTCGAACAGCTTCCGGGCGACAACCTCCCGTTCGTTGATGATCTCCCGGAGGGTCATTTTGGTGGTGGTGTCACGATTCGATGCCTTCATGATCTTAGACATCTGCTCCTTCAACTCATCAACCCCCTTCGGAAATCGGGCCGCGGCCACGATCGGATCATCCACCATGGCATATGCGACGATGTCGGTCTCAAACCGAACACGGTTCCGGTCATACGTCAACGTCTTTTCCAGGCTGAACTCGATCATATTGAGAGAAAGACGGTGAACCCGGACGCCGATCAGCGGGACCCAGGGTGGGATCACGAAGTAGCCTGCGCGACCGTTCTGGCTGTAATGAGGATCGATAGATGACCTTTTCCCCAAGGACCAGATAAATGTCCCTGCCATTGTGGATTTCCCGGAGGGCCCCCTCCATTTCTTCGAACGTCAGAAAAGTGACCTGCTCCTGCAAATACTCCAGAATGCGGAAACGCCTGATCTCTTCCACTCACGGACCTCCTTCAAAGTTGGTCTTTCTTTCCCTGAAGAGCAACACCCATGCCAACAAGGTTTCAGCCATTTCGGGCCTGTAAATCGCGGCATTTTAAATCGCGGCTTCCGTCATTGCCTCCAATGTGTAAAGATTTCGACCCGGTCTTTACACAAGACACACTCGATTCGTACTATTTTTCCTCTCTCTCAGCGGATCGATAAATGGTTTGACTCATCTGATATCGGAACTGTAAGATGCCGAGGCGCTCCATGCGGAGTCTCCCTTTCATGAAGATCGTTCTCATCGTCTCAATTCTTGCGCTCTTCATTGCGGCCTATCGTATTTATGGCCGGTTTTTAAACCGTCGGCTCGGTCTACCCCGTGTGGTAACAGACGATGATGCTCCCGCTTTACTCAATCGCAGCCGGGTCGACCCTGCCCCGACGGAACTCCCCGTCCTTCTCGCTCAACATACCTCCTCCATCGCGGCGGCCGGTCCGATCATCGGTCCGATTGTGGCAGGTCTCTCCTACGGCTGGCTCCCGGCGATGCTCTGGATCGTCTTCGGAAGCATCTTCATCGGCGCCGTCCACGATTTCGCCACCCTGACCGCCTCTCGCCGCCACCGATCCCGCTCGATTGCCGCCATCGTGAAAGAGCATATGAGCCCAAAGATCTATCGATTCCTCTCCCTGCTGATCTGGATTTCCCTGAGTTATCTGATTGTGGTCTTCACCCAGATGACGGTTAAAACATTCACCAATGAGACCTACGGATCGACCGTGGCCACCTCTTCTCTCTACTTTCTGCTCCTCTCCCTGATCCTCGGATGGCTCCTCGATAAGGGGCCCTTTCCTCTCTGGATCACCACCGCCCTGGCCCTTCCCTTCCTGCCGATCCTCCTTGAATTGAGCCGGGCTCACCCGCTCCCTTTTTCGGAATGGATCCCTTTTAACCCGGTCTTTGGGTGGACCCTGATCATCCTGGGATACTGTTTTGTTGCTTCGGTTCTCCCTATGGATGTCCTCCTTAAACCGAGGGGATATCTCGGCGGCCATCTTCTTTTTTTCACACTCGCGATCGGGCTCTTGGGCCTGTTCATCGGCGACGACCCGGTCACTTATCCCGCTTTCATCGGATTTTGGAGCCCTCATGGGGAACCCCTTTTCCCGATTCTCTTTGTGATGATCGCGTGTGGCGCCTGTTCCGGCTTTCACGGCCTGGTCTGCAGCGGCACCACTTCAAAACAGTTGGAGAAGGAGGGCGATGCGCAACCGGTCGGCTACGGCGGGATGCTGATCGAGGGCTTCGTCGCCGTCATCGCCTTGATGACCCTCATGATCTCGACGCATTAAGAAGCACCCGGGGATCCGGTCGAAATTTATGTAAACGGGCTGGCCCGGTTTGCCCGCCATTTGGGAATCCCACTCGAGACGGCGATTCAGTTCGGTTTTCTCGCGATGGCGACCTTTGTTTATGACAGTTTGGATGTGGCGACTCGGATCGGAAAAGGTCTCTTTCAGGAATGGGCCGGCTGGGAGGAATGGACCGGCCGGAAGGGCTGGCTTGGAGGAATCGGTGCGACGGCGGCCGCCTTGGCCCTTCCCCTGCTGCTTCTGGCCGCACGGCAAGACCGAGATTACCTCGACCTCTGGCCGGCCTTTGGGATCAGCAATCAGCTTCTGGCGGCTTTCAGCCTCTTGGGAGTCTCAACCTGGTTGATGAAGCGCGGTCGAAAACCGGTCTGGGCCCTGGCACCGATGGTTGGGATGTTTCTGATCGCCCTTTCGGCGGCGCTCTTCTGGATTGTTCCCTGGATCAAGGCACGGCTGGCCGGATAGAGATCATCAATGAATTGACGGAGGAGGCATGGTCGGACCAAACACTGTTTAACCTCCCGGAGTGGCCTTAGGGTTTGCTTATTTCTAAAATCAGATTCTCGGTAGAGAGATTAAAGATGTCGGCCCGGGGATATCGCTCTGTCGCATCCAAAATTTCAAGCCCGATGAGCTTCCCTTCTTCATCAAAGTCGATATTCACTCCATCCGCAATCTCTTGAGTTCTTGCAACGTACTTTTCCTGAACCCGGATATAGAGGGCGTCCACCTCCTGATCGTATTCGATTTTCATCAGAATCTCCTATTGTTTCTTTTCAATGACCGTAATCACCACAATTCTCTCTCGTTCCAATTTATGTGTAACTTTTAGCAATCTTTTTCCAATGGTCTTGAGGGCGCTCCTTCTGCCCTTGATCGTCTCTTGAAGGTGGTCCGGGGAGGTGACGACCGCTTTGACCTCTTCCTCGGAAACTCGCCGCCATTTCATTTGTCTTTTTGCATGCCTGCTAAAATAGTAAACCACTCCGATCCTTTATTATAAACAGGTTCAGCGCCTCGCCCCTCTGGGGCGGGGTTCTTCAATATTTTCTTAATCTGGCCCGCATGATAGCAAGTCCTCATCTTATGGTCAACGATAATGGAACGCGCGCTCTACTCATGATTCTCCTCCGGGTTGATTGGAAACTCTATGATAAACCGACTTCCTCCCTCTTTCCGTTACTCCACATTAATCTTTCCCCCATGTCGCTTCACAATCGTATGAACAATATAGAGGCCGAGGCCGGTTCCCCTCTTCTCCCCTTTGGTTGTAAAGAAAGGCTCGAAGATTTTTGAAAGATTCTCTTTGGGGATGCCATGCCCGTTATCTTCGACCTCGGCAATGACCTTATCCTCCCGTCTCCGGAGAGCGATCGAGATAGCCCGTTTCCCTCCCTCTTTCTCCATCAACGCTTCAATCGCATTGGAAATGAGGGTGTCAAAAACCGAGCCGAGCTGCTCCCCATCTCCCTTTATTTTAAGCGAGGGAGAATCAGGCCGGATTGTGATTTCAACTCCGTTTTCTCTGGTGCCAGAACCATTTTCTAGGCCATTTGCGCGGGAATCGGCCTTGGTGACCGCCTGTTTCACCACTTCCAAAAGATGGACCGATTTGAAACTTGTCTCCCGTAAGACAAACATCTCGATGATACGATCGATTTGCCCCGTTCCCTCCCGGATCCCATCAACTACATGCGGCCGTCCGGGGGCATCGTGCGGAAGCTCTTTCTGTAAGAGAAAGGCATAGTTATTGATCCCGGCGATCGTGTTTTTAAGTCGATGGCTCACAACGGCCAATGCGAGATTGATACCCTCCAACTTTTGCTCCCGGAAGATCGTGTTTTTGAGTTTTTCCATCATCTGATTGAAGGCGTCGGCGAGTTGACCGATCTCGTCGTTCGATACGACCGGCGCCTGCTGATCGAGATTTCCCGTTGCGATCTGCTTCGTGTGTGCCGTCAGATCGGCGAGCGGCCGGGTGATCCGGAGGGTGTCCTTGAGCGCGACCAAGATCGCGATCAGGGTGGTGACCAGGGCGATCAGGAACATCTTGGAGACGATTTCTATCCAGTCTCGATAGGCCCTCTCTCGAGAGAAGCCAATCTCGACCTTCCCTTCTTTTTGGTTTCCCAACACCATATCAAGCGAGATAATCGAAAAAGAACGGCTCTTTTCCGGCGGAGGGATTCGGCCCGCGGAGACGAGTGGCGTTCCCTCATTTCCATAAAAGACGACATGGGTCAGTTCGGACGGGTGTTGCCGGATCAAGGCCTTTGCATAATGCGTGAGAGAGGTTTTGTTTTCCCGAAGGATCGCTTCACGAGCGGTTAAGAGGACTGTCTGGGTAAAGAGATGCTCGGCCTCGTTATGATTCCGATCCAGTCCCTGCTTGATAGGGAAATAGATCAGGCTCCCCATCATGAAAACAGCGAAGAGAATCAGCATTAGGAAGGCATAAAACAACCGAAGACCCAACCCCTTCAACCATTGATCCCGTTTCCGCCGGAGGTAAAATAGACCGGAGGTAAAATAGAAGAGATAAGAGAAGCAATGTCAGGACGATAGAAATAATCGCGACTGTTTTTGTCGGGAGCCCGGTGGAAAGCGGGGAGGTGGGGATATCGGGAAGGAGCCACCCCTCCGGGATCGGCCATACTGGAGGAAGGGAAGCAAGCCGCTTCCGGTAGTCGTCGACCCAACGATAGGCGTCCTCGGCGACCTCCATGAACTCCGACATATAGAGGATCTTCGCCAGCGATTCGGTTTCCGAGGTCTTGCCGATGGCAAGAAAAACCTGCTTGATTTTTTCCATCTCGGCATCGGAGAGGGTTCCGGTATTGGCGAAGACCGGTCCCAATGTGACCCGATCGGACTGCTTGATCACCCGGAGACTCCGGTTTCGAAGACCAAACCCGTCGAACTGAAATGAGGCGACCGCGGCGGCGTCGACCTCACCCATGAGAACCGATTCGATGACATCTCCGTAGTTTCGTTTAAACTTGATCTCGGAGAAAAAAGTATTCGGGTCGACGATCCCTGCTTCCGCCATCACGATCCGTGGAATGAGATAGCCGGAGGTCGAGAAGGGATCGGTGAAGGCGAATCGCTTTCCCCGAAGCTGAGTGAGATCGGTGATACCGCTCTCTTCCCGGACAAAGAGATAACTTTGATAGTCGCTCTTTCCGTCGATCTTCCGCCCGGCAAGCACCCGCGCGCCGTATCGTTCCCGTGCCAGCGAGAGGGTATAGGGGCCCCCGAAGACGATATCGATCTTTCCTTTTCCGAACTGATCGAGAAGGTCATCGTAGCTCTCTGTAAAGACAAGGCGGACCGGGCGATTCAATGCCTTTTTCAGATAGTTGGTCAAGGGGATGAAAATTTCAGCCTGTGTGGTGGGAACTTCGGGGACGGGGGCGAGGGTCAGAGGTCGGGGTTCGGCGGCGCGGGCGGGGAAGGCGAAAACGATCAGAGCAAGCGCTGCGATCAGAAATCTGTAAAATTTCACAGGTATTCCTCTGGTTTGATATCGTAACGTCTGATCTTATCATCAAGGGTGGGGCGGGCAATTCCCAATTTTTTTGCAGCCGCACTTTTATTTCCACCGGTTTCACGGAGGGCCTCGACGATCATCTTCCGCTCCATCTCCTTCAAGGTGGGAGCATCGCCACCGATGATGCTCGGTGGCCCCTTCCGAATCTTCTCCGATAGATGGTCTTCTGTGATCATCTCATCCCCAGAGAGAATCAGCGCACGCCGGATTTCATTTTCAATCTCTCTGACATTTCCCGGCCAGGAGTAGGCAATCAACAGATCGAGCGCCTCCATGTTGATCTGTTCGGAGAGATCGAGGTCGCTTCTCGTCTTTTTGTACTTTTGAATGAAAGCGTCGACCAACAGCGGGATATCCTCCCGCCGATCGAGAAGCGGGGGAATCTGGATGGGGAAGCCGGCCAGACGATCGTACAGGTCTTCTCTAAATTGTCCCTCCCTCATCAATTTCTCCAGGTCTGCATTTGTGGCGGCGATGATCCGGACATCGACCTGGATCTCTTTCGTCCCCCCGACCCGGCGGATTACTTTCTCTTGTAGCACTCTCAACAACGCGGCCTGAATGGTCAGAGGCATCTCTCCAATTTCATCCAGGAAAAGGCTCCCTTCCTGAGCAACCTCGAAAAGGCCTTCCTTCTCCTCCGCGCCTGGGAAGGCATTTTTTACATGGCCAAAGAGCTCGCTTAGAAAGAGGCCCTCTGAAAGACCAGAGGAGTTGATGGCGATGAGCTTCAACTTCTTCCTGCTGCGAGGGCTCACTTTATGGATCAACCGGGCGAAGAGCTCCTTTCCAGTTCCCCGCCCTCCCCTCAATAAGACCGAAATATCCGATCCTGCCGCCTTCTCGGCTAAATTCCTTCGCTTTTTCGATCGATGCGCTATTTCCGAGAATCTCGCTCGATTCCGAAGGGATTGGAAGAAGGCAGAGGGCCCGGCCGACCGATTCCCGCAACCTCTCCGGGAAGCCGTCTCCCTTCGTGACATAATCGAACGCACCGAGCTGCATCGCATCGACCGCCGTCGGAATCGACCCATGGGCCGTGATAATGATCACCTCGGTCTTCGGTGAGTTCGTTTTCACCTTCCGGGTGATCTCGATCCCCTCGATCTGCTTGCTTCCAAGCAGCGAGAGGTATGAGAGATAGAGGTCGGCCACCACCAAATCGAATTTGTTTTTCTCTATCTGTTTTAGGGCCTCCTGGAGATTCTCCACCCCCTGGGCATCATATCCCTTTCCCTTCAGAAGATCGCAAATGGATTGACATTCTTGATCATCCACGACCAGAATCCGCGGTCTTGTCATCTTATTCCTCCGATTTGGTTAGAAATTCTATAATGAACCGGCTTCCCCCCTCCTCTCGTCGTTCCACATTGATCTTTCCCCCATGCTGCTTCACAGTCAGATAGACAATGAAGAGGCCAAGGCCGGTCCCTTTTTTTTCATGTTTGGTCGAAAAGAAGGGATCGAAGATTCTCGAAAGAATCTCTTCGGAGATGCCATGCCCGTTATCTTCGACCTCGACAATGACCTTATCTTCTCGTTTGCAGAGGACGATCTGGATCGACCGTGCTCCTTCTTTTTTCTCCGTCAACGCTTCAATCGCATTGGAAATAAGGTTGTCAAAAATCCAAGCCAGCCGCTCGCCATCTCCCCTTATTTTAAACGGGGGAGGATCGTGCCGGATCGTGATTTCGATGCCGTTTTCTCTTGCGCGGGAATCGGTCTTGGCGACCGCCTGCTTCACCACTTCCAAAAGATCGACCGGTTTGAAACTTGTCTCCGGAAAGGCAAACACCCCAATGATATGATCGAGCTGCCTCGCCTTCTCTCGGATCAGATTGGCCTCCCTCCGCCCCGGAGCGTCGTGCGGAAGCTGTTCCTGAAGGAGAAAGGCATAGTTATTGATACCGGCAACCGTGTTTTTAAGCCGATGGCTCACCTCGGCCAACACGAGACTGATATCCTCCAGCCTTTTCTCCCGGAAGAGTATGTTCTTGAGTTTTTCCATCATTTGATTGAAGGCGTCGGCCAGTTGACCGATCTCGTCGTTGGAGGCGATCCGCGCCTTCTTGTCGAGATTGTCCGGGGTAATCTCCTTGATATGATTTGTCAGATCGGCGAGCGGCTGGGTGATGCGAAGGGTGTCCTTGAGCGCGACCAAGGTTGCGATCATGCTTGTAATCAGGGCGATCAGGAGAATGGCAAAAAGCGCTTCTTTCCAGACTCGGGTTTCCCTTTCTTGGGAAAAGCCGATCGCAACCGTCCCTTCCTGTTACTCTCCCATCATCACCGGAAGGGAGACGGTCGAAAGAGTGAGCGCCTTCTCCTCCAGAGGCACTCGTCCCGCGGAGGCGAGGAGCGCCCCCTCTTTTCCATAAAATGCGACATGCGTCAGCTCCGCCTCGTGTTGCCGGATCAGCGACTCCGCATAACGGGCCAGGTAGGTCTTGTCTCCCTGGAGGATGGCGTCATGGGCGGCCAACAAAACAGTCTGCGTGAAGAGAATGGCCGACTCATCGGCATTCCGGGTGAGTCTCTCCTTGAGAGGGAAATAAATCGCCACCACCGTCATTAAACCGGCCAGGAAGATGACGACAACGAAGGCGACGACCAGCCTCAAACTGAACCCCTTCCACAACCTTTCCCTGTTTCGCCAGGTGTCATACAGAACATATAAGAAAAGGGGAACAAAGAGAATCGCAATTGTTTTTAGTGAAAATGTTGGCGAAAACAGAGAGGTTGGAATCTTGGGAAGAAGCGGCCGCTCCTCCAGATGTTGCTCCAGCGGCGGGAGCTCCTTGAGGTCTTTCCGGTAGTCGTTGACCCAATCATGGACATCTTTCGGGGGTTCGACGAATTCAAAGACCTTCGCCAGGCTTTCAGTTTCGGGGGTTTTGCCGATGGAGAGGAAGGCTTTTCTGATCTCGGCGATTTCTGTTTCGGTGAGGGTTTGGCCGTTGGCGAAGAGAAAGCCGAACGGCAATGGAGGGGACTTCCATATCACCCGGAGGCCTTGGGCACGGCGCCCAAATCCATCGAATTGATAAGAGGCGACCGCGGCGGCATCGACCTCCCCGTTCAGGACTGCATCGATCACGTCACGGTAATTCTGTTTGAACTTGACCTCGGAGAAGAAAGTGTTCAGATCTCTGATTCCGGCCTCCTTCGCCATGCTCACCCGCGGGACCAGGTAGCCGGAGGTCGAGAGGGGGTCGGTGAAGGCAAATCGTCTCCCCTGAAGTTGCCTCAAATCTTCGATCCCGCTCTCTTTCCGGACGAAGATGTAGCTTTGGAAATGGCTCTTCCCATCGATTTTCCACTGGGCCACCGGTTGCGCGCCATACTTCTCCTTCGCCAGTTGATAGGTATAACCGCCGCCGAAGAAAACGTCGACCTTTCCTTCACCGAATTCACCGAGGAGATCATCATAGCTTTTTCCAGGGGCCAGGCGGACCGGACGCCGGAGTGTTTTTTCGATATAGTCGCGGATCGCTTCATATGCCTCCATATGGGCGGGGGGAACCTCGGCGAGAGGGGCAAGGGTCAGCGGTCGGGGTTCGGCCGCGCGGGCAGGGAAGGCGAAGACCGCCAGAAAAAAGAGGAGAAAGAAAAAGGTGGTGATTGTCTGTAACGCCGGCCTTAAAAGCGTTCGCATGAGCCCTCCTTTGCTAAGCGTTTGAGGAGCCTATTCTATCACCTTCCCCCACAATGACTCTGGTCATATAAAGTAAAGCAACAAAGATGCCAACCTGGTTTTCTGAAGAAAAGGCTTGAAAATCGCGGGTTGGCCGGATCAGACCGATTTGATCCCCTTCGGAAAGTGTAAAGATCTCGACAGGATCTTTACACTGCCATCATGCCCTGGCAAATCAACGGATGACCGTCAGACCCATGGCCTTGAAGTCGGAATCAAATGAGAGGGCGGGAATCTCTTCGAGTTCCACGGTGATCAGAAGGTAGGAGAGGGCGTCGACAAAAGAGATCTTTCTCGCCTTACTTTTCAGATGAAAAATCGCCACCGCCTGATGATAGTGATTCTCTGTCGGTGCGATGACCTTGTAGAGATCGAGTGAGTTATTGAATGCAAGCGCGGACCGATATCCATCATGGTACCGCAAGATCGTCATGGTCTCACCGACGACGGGCCAAGCTGTGATCAAAGTAACCCTTTCCCTTGCGATCTCTTTGAAAAGGGAGCGGGCGCGCACGTGCATCTGATCGGACTTCGAGAAGAGAGCGATAAAGAAACTGGCATCACAATAGAGTCGGGTAAAACCCGCCACCGCGCCCAATTTACCTTCGTTCTCCATACAGATATTTTTTATACCGGCGCGCGACATTTTTTTTCACCTTGCCCTTCGATTCCGGTAAGGCATCAATTGAGTCAAGGACCTGCTGGTATCGATCCTTCTCTCCCAGGAGCTCAATGCGGGCATACTGCTGGTTTCGACGGGTGATCTCAAGAACCTCTCCA
>CAZOFJ010000029.1:0-37770 GCA_964579005.1 uncultured Nitrospirota bacterium | reverse complement strand
TTCACCACACCAGGAGCCACTTCTCAATTCTCAACTAAGTTTAGGACATTCTCGATTCCATCGCTCTTTGAACTATTACAAGCGAATCTGAAACTGTACGGAGTCAACGCAAAAGCTTTACCTTATGGTCTCTCAAATGAGAAGACGTTCAAGTCTTTCACCTTCTATCCAAATGCCTCTGTGATGTCCGGGTACTATCCCAATATACGGCAAGAGGAAGCGGTCACAAAAGATTTCATGCTGAACCAAACGAGCAAGAACGATACCGGAAATGAATCTCTGGAAGCATATATTAACGAGTATGTGGACTGTAGATTCAGCGGTCAGAGTGTTTTATGTGAGGTGCGCACTCTCTCAGACATTATTGAGGAATTTCAAATCGAGTGTATCGACTTGCTGAAAATTGATGTAGAGAAAAGCGAGTTCGACGTACTCGCCGGCATTAAGGAGGGAGATTGGAATAGAATCAAACAAATGATTATTGAGGTACATGATGTTAATGATCGTGTTAATAGAATATGTCAATTACTTGAAAGAAATGGATTTTCCATTTCGGCTGTTGAGCAGGATGAGTCTCTGAAGAATACCGGGATTTATAACGTTTACGCAATTCGCAACGATCGTGCGCATAAGCCTAAAAAAGCGGAAATCCTTCCGCTCAAAGATAAATTTCGAATCAAACCCGGGGACCTGCGCTTAATTATCTTTGGAGGAGAGAAATTGAGCGTCGGTGCACTCAGGCCATGGTTTGAGCGATATGGAGACCGGAGGCCGAGACTCGTAAATATGTATGGTATCACTGAGACAACCGTTCATGTGACCTATCGTCCCCTATCAAAAACGGATTTACAGAATACCCGCAGCCCGATCGGTGCTCCGATTCCTGACCTTAAGGTTTACCTCCTCGACTCATCCTTGAGGCCGGTCCCCGTTGGTTACGAAGGAGAAATCTACGTCGGTGGCCGCGGCGTGGCCAGGGGATATCTGAATCGTCCCGAATTAAATAGAGAGCGATTTATTCAAAATCCATTTAGTGACAATCCGGACGACCGCCTTTATAGATCCGGTGACCTTGCCCGTTGTCTGCCAGACGGCGATTTGGAATATATTAGCCGGATTGATCAGCAGGTTAAGATCCGCGGTTTTCGTATTGAGATGGGCGAAATTGAAGCCGCATTGCGGGAGCATCATCTGGTTCGCGAGGCGGTCATTTATCTCAGAGAAGATTCATCCGGTCAAAAACAGCTTATAGGCTATGTTATCGCCGCTTCGGATCCTCCTCCGACCGTGAGTGAGTTGCGGCGCTTCTTAGCTGCGAAACTTCCGAACTATATGGTGCCCTCAAATTTTATTTTTATAACAGCTTTACCTTTGACTTCGAATGGGAAGATCGATTATCGGGCGTTGCCCCACCCAGATCATATCCGACCGGAACTTGACGAGCGGTATGTCGCTCCCAGCACACCGGTCGAGCAAACTTTAGCCAAAATCTGGAGCGAAGTGCTCGGGTTGGAAAAAGTGGGCATTCATGACAATTTCTGTTGTCTCGGTGGCGACTCCCTTTTGGCGATTCAAGTCGCGGCACGAGCAATGCGCGCGGGAATTCAATTTACTCTAACAGATCTTTGGAATCATCCGACCATTGCAGAATTAGGTCGGGTCTCAAACAAAATCGATAAAAGGGCAAAATCAAAAGTGTTTATGACGGGCCCTGTTCCCCTGACACCCATTCAACATTGGTTATTCGAGCAAGAAACACCTGATTTCCATCATTGGAATCAATCTTTAGTAATTGAATCAACGGAGCTTATTTCCCCTTCGCTTATGAAAAAAACGGTACAGCACTTGATCGCGCACCATGATGCGCTTCGCATGAGGTTTCGAAGATCCAAAGACGGCTGGTATCAACAGCTAATGGAAGATGAAACGAATTCCATCTTCTCTTTCGTGGACCTCTCGGACATCTCGCACGAAAGACAGGAAGACTCTTTTAATACATTATCGGTTCAGTATCAAACGAGTTTGAATTTGGAAAAAGGCCCCTTAGTCCGAATTGTTCTATTTAATTTTGGTGCTCAAAAACCAAATCGTGTGCTGATCGTGATTCATCATCTCGTAATCGATACATCATCTTGGCAAATCTTTCTGGATGATCTCGAATATATATATCAGCGATTAAGAGATGGACAAACAGTTACATTTCCGGATAAGACCTCCTCCTTTCAAGAGTGGGCTGTAAAACTTCTAGAACATGCGAATTATCTAGACGTGGAGCCGGAACTCGCTTTTTGGCTTATTCCTGATGTCTCCTCTGCCGGAGTTCTGCCGCTTGATTATAACAATGGGATTAATTTGGAGAGTTCCACACGCGTAATTCAATCCCAACTTAGTTCAAGCCAGACAAAGGATTTACTTCGAAATTGCTCGCAAACCTATGGCTGCCAATTAGAAGAGCTGCTATTAGCCGCTTTGGCATTCGTAATCTCAGATTGGACAGGTCGGTTATCCCTGGCTATAGACTTGGGAAGACATGGTAGAGAGGAGCTATTTAAGGGGATGAATTTGTCTTCTACCATTGGATGGTTTACAGCCCTATTCCCATTATATCTTCAGATGAGTGAAGCGTCTACGTCTGTTGATATTTTGAAGACTGTCATCGACCAACTC
The DNA here is from genome assembly GCA_964579005.1 of uncultured Nitrospirota bacterium. Taxonomy (GTDB): domain Bacteria; phylum Nitrospirota; class Nitrospiria; order SBBL01; family Manganitrophaceae; genus CAZOFJ01. Next base: position 35,103 of record CAZOFJ010000029.1, on the reverse strand, counting down.
AAAAAAATTCCCAATCAGGGGATTGGTTTTGGTCTACTTCGCTACCTTCACAAGGATGTGGAAGTCAGAAAAAAACTTCGGTCTCTCCCTCGACCTGATATCAGCTTCAATTATCTGGGACGTATTGAGCGTGCATCCACACTATCTCCGATCTTTTCGATTTCATCAATATCCCCTGGTCCAATACGAAGCCCCAAAGGGATGCGACATCACATCCTTGATGTAATCGTCAGCATATATGCCGGCGAACTTAGAATCCAATGGGGTTACAGCCAAAATCTTCATTCACGAAGTACCATTGAGGTGTTAGCACAAGAATTCATCGTGATCTTAAACTCGTTTATAGAAAACTCAAATAATGAAAAGGAGAAAAGGATGCTACGTTTGAACGCCAGGCAGAGACTTGGAACTCGGGAAGAAACGCCCGCGGCGTGAAGAGAAATACGCCTGGACTGGATTAGCACTCAACGAGAGGAATCCTTATCGATCGATTATCCATTAATTCCAGACAGGTCCATGTATGGTGTTTTTGTACCTGCGCCACTTACTTCCAGACAGAACAGCTTCAACGCATTCTCCCTCAAGATGAGCGCGGCAGTATTAAAAACCTTTATTTCGAAAAGGATAGAAGGTCCTTTATCGTTAGTCACGGCCTACTCAGGATCATTCTGGGATGCTACACCGATAAAGACCCACGTGAGCTAAAATTTTTTAGGAGTTCCGGCGGAAAACCCCGCCTTGACCCTTGCATCGGAATTTCGTTTAATCTGTCTCATAAAAATGATATTGCTGTTTTTGCATTCGCGCGCGATATAGAGGTAGGAATTGATGTTGAACAGATCCAACCGAATTTTCATTATGAATCGATCATGGAAACTGTATTTACACCTCTGGAAATTCAAATTATAAATGCAGCCCCGAATAGAACGAAGCAAAAATTGTTTTTTATTTGTTGGACCTTAAAAGAGGCTTACGCAAAGGCGCGCGGTGAAGGACTGGCTTTAGATTTCAAGAAAATTGATTTCTCTCCCGCGTTAAGAGAAGCTGTGGTTTCTCGTCACAATATGTCCACCATCCCGATTAATTCGGGGTGGAGCTTACAATCATTCACTCCCAGTCATGGGTACACTGCGGCACTATGTTTGGAAGATACCGGAACCAGATATGATTTTAAATGGTATTCATCGCTCTGCCCTCGAACTTTGTTGTTCGATGGAATGTTACCGATTAATACATCATCGTCGGATTTTTTGACGTAAACCACCATCGGTGCAGTTTTCAATATATTCAAATCCTGAAATCTTACTGATCTTGGCAGGTAGATTCATTGCCTTTTATAAATCTGGGCGACGAATGAAGATCAAAACCGGGTAATCACCGTTTGGCATAATAACACCTGAAAAAGGGTCATTTACATGAATGAAAGCTTGTGTAAACATGGCGCTTATCTTAAGTCAATTTTAGGAACAATTGGCAACACGCCCGTTGTTGAACTTTCGAGAATCACTGAAGGCTTAGGGGGGAGGATTTTCGCTAAACTCGAACTATACAATCCTGGGTTTTCTAAGAAAGATCGAATCGCTTTACAAATAATTGAGGATGCCGAAAAAGAAGGAGTCCTGAAACAGGGACAGACCGTGGTTGAATTAACCAGTGGTAATACGGGAACCGGGCTGGCAATTGTGTGCGCGTTGAAAGGTTACAGGTTCATTGCTGTGATGTCGAAAGGAAACTCCTCGGAAAGGGCAAGGATGATGACAGCTCTTGGCGCGGAGGTCGTGTTGGTCGACCAGCTTCCTACTTCCACGCCGGGACAGGTTTCTGGAGGCGACCTCGAGTTGGTGGAAAGGGTCACAAATGAGATCGTCCAAAAAAGGGATGCATTCAGGGCAGACCAATTTCATCATTTGGGAAATTTCCGTGCTCACTATCTACACACGGGGCCTGAATTCCTAAAGCAGACGGACCAAAAAATCCAGGCTTTTTGTGACTTTGTCGGGAGTGGCGGAACTTTCGCTGGATGCGCGGCTGCATTCAAGGAGTTCAATCCGTCAATCAAATGTTATGTTGTGGAGCCGGAAGGAGCGGCGATTCTTTCAGGTGAACCTGTAATTTGCCCGGGCCATCGGATACAAGGAGGCGGGTATTCCAAACAGGCTCTCACCTTTTTAAGAAACGAGCATATTGATGGGTACATCAAAGTAAACGACAATGAAGCAATCGACATGGCAAGAGAACTCGCTAAAAAGGAAGGTATTTTCGCAGGATTTTCGTCCGGGGCCAATCTTGCGGCCGCGATGAAATTGTTAAAGGGTCCCTGCAAGGGCATGAATGTGGGAATCATTATCTGTGATGCGGGTCTGAAATATCTTAGCACTGATCTATGGCCGTAGATCAAAATTCGGTGCTCTCCCCTTTGAGCCAGGATCTCTTTGATCCGATCTTCTTTCCGAAAGCGCTTCACCTTTTTGATGAACTCGATGGCAACCCCATTCTCGGATGCGATCGGTTCGGCATTGGCCCGGATTTGATCGCGCAACGGTTCTGCCCAGCGGGGATCATCAAAGATGCGGATGCCCTGGACCTTCAGATACGACGTCATCCCAGCCGGGTGGCAGAATCCGGGCAAGGTTCCCTGAATGATCACACGGTCGTAACAGGAAAGAACACCCGCAATTTTGTCTTCATAACGCGTCATCAACGAGGCCATCGATCCCTCCATGCGATATATAGAGAAGAGGATAATGGCTCGGCCGTCGTAAACGCAAGAGCTAACTCAATCTTCATGAGAAACACTTTTTCCAGCTACGAAACAACCTGTATGGTTCCGGCTATGCCGGGTTAGGTCCAAAAGAATTTGATAACAAGGTCATTGAGTATTTTTTGGGGAGTATTATATGGAGTATTATATGATGACTCAACTTCCGACCAGGGTACGGGCGGCAAATCTTCTCACCCTGTATTCCAATGGTCTACGCCCATGATACGGAGATTCCAAAAAATGAGACTGCTTTGGATCATTTCGATTGTCTTCTTATTGCCACTCCTTGTCCTACCCGTTTTTTGTCCTGCTTTTGCAAAAGAGATTCCCTATTCCACTGATCAGGTCGAGCGGCCGCTGACCCTTCCCAACGGCGTATGGGAGTTAGGGGTGGGGGCCGAATATTATCGATGGAATGGAGGGTCCAGTAGGAACGTCTCTCCCCTTCTTTCCCTGCGTTACGGCATTACGAACAACCTGGAATTCTATCTCTTGGGGCTTCGATACCGGGTGTTCGACTCAGATTCCTTCGAATTTGCGGTTCGGGGAGGAATCCCTCGTCTGGGATACTCCTCCGTGGATGGTACTCTCCTCCTGGCTGAAGTCGGGGCGGAGGCCAAGCAGAGGATTCACCGACGATTCGCCCTTCTCTACCGCTTGGAGGATTATTATCAATATGCCTCGAACCGGGAAGATAAAAACGAGATCAGGGTCTCTTTGGGAGGACTTTTCTCTTTGACGGAGAAAGTGGCCTTTGAACTGACCGGCGCCTACCGGAGGCTGTCGGGGTTCGATGCCTCGGACGCCCGAATCGGCAGGGCATCGATCCACTACAACCTTTCATCCCGGTTCGATACCCTTTTGGAAGGGGAATGGAGCGATTTCTCCGAGAACGGAGATTTCCGATATGCCTCGAAGAGTTTCAGGCAGGCTTATGGGATTCGGTTCCACTGGCGATTTTAAAGAGAAGGATCTTCCGATGACACATCCACAGGCAAAATATTTCTTCTTCATCTCGGCGATACTCCTTTTCGTGGCCGGTTGTTCCTGGCCCAGGGTGAAGATTGCCGGAGACGAATATCTGCTTGCCCCCGCTCCGGGGAGCCATCCCGTGCCGACAGCGACCAGTGGCGGAGTAACCGGCAACGCCAAGGCTCCCCAGCCTGCACCGGAGAAATGATCCGCCGGGCTATTCATCCTGCGGCGTTCCGCATCCCCCGAAACCGCCGATGTTGATTCACGCGACCAGGGGCCGCGACTCGTTTGACATTCGATTTTATCCTTGCTACTCTTCCTCTCAGGAAACATTGATTATTGAGGAATGGCATGTCCTTCCAAACCCACAAGGTGAAGTTCACTTACGAGGATTATCTTCTCTTCCCGGATGACGGCAAGCGGCACGAGCTGATTGATGGAGAGCATTTTATGACGCCCGCCCCTTCGACTAAGCACCAGAGAATTCTTGGAAGTCTTCATCTGGCTTTTGGAAACTTTCTAAAACAGCACAAACTCGGAGAAGTCTTTGTGGCTCCGTACGATGTGGTCCTTTCAGACCTCGACGTGGTTGAGCCTGATCTTCTGTTCGTTTCCTCCAGCAGATCTTCTATTGTCACCGAGAAGAACATCCAGGGGGCTCCCGATCTTGTGATTGAAATCTTCTCTGAAAGCACCCGGAAGACAGACGAGATCATTAAACGTAAACTCTACGAACAACATGGCGTCCCCGAATACTGGATCGTCGATCCGGAGCTGCAGATGGTAAAGATTTATCGCACAACGGATCAGGGCTACACTCGTACCGCCGAATTGAATCGAGAAGCAAACGATACGCTTGCAACCCCTCTCTTACCCGGTTTTCAGATATCGCTCTCTGAGATCTTTGAATAAGGCCCCCCAGCGATCGTTTTTGACAAATGCCGATGCTCCGAATAGAATGAAGGCCATGATCCGGCGCTTCGATGTGAGACATCGCGTTTCCATTTCGGTTTTTCTCTTGACCTGGTTTTTTGTCTGGGGAATCTGCCCCTGGGAGAATCCCTCCGCGACAGCCCAACCGCTCCGGGCCGTTCATGTCGGGCACGGCCATCGCGAAGGGGACGATACCCACCATGCTTCCAAGGGGAGCGAGCATGGCTGCACTGGATCGATTTCCTATACCAAGAAAAGTGAAGATTCCAGATACCCCCTTCATGCCGTAGCACCGCTGATTTCCCTCTTGGCGGTTGCTTCTCCTCCAATTGGATTTGATCGTCATCCCTACTTTTTTGAATCGACCTTCCTTCCCAAGCAACTGACCGAATATTACCAGCTCTACTCCGTCTACCGCATTTAAATCTTCTCTTCCAATTTCTCAAAAAGCGCTCATCCGGAATTGCCGGAACCAGAGATGCGTTCAATTGCTCATCGAGCCATTTTAAGGGAGGGTCGTAAAATGAAAACCAACGTTATCTCCCGGCGTCAACTGCTGAAGCGCGCCGGGGCTTTCGGCGCATTGGGAATATTGGCGGCGCTGGAACGCATAGCACCCGCCTATGTTTGGGCAAACACGACCGAAGTCGGTCAGGCTTCGCAATTAACCGGAAACGTCATCGATCTCATGATCGCGGAGACCCCGTTTCGTGTTGGTGATCGAACCGCGACGGCGATGACGATCAACGGCACGGTGCCGGGGCCGTTGGTTCGGTTGCGCGAAGGGGAGGAGGTCACGCTGCGTGTGACGAACCGCTTGAAAGAAGCCTCTTCGATCCACTGGCACGGGCTCCTTCTCCCGCCCGAGATGGACGGTGTGCCCGGGGTTAGTTTTGGGGGCATCCCACCTGGAACGACGTTTACCTATCGCTTTCCGCTGAAGCAGAGCGGGACCTACTGGTTTCACAGTCATTCCGGCTTCCAAGAACAATTGGGGGTCTATGCGCCGATGATCATCGACCCGGTCGAGCCGGACCCGGTTGAATACGATCGCGAATATCTGGTCATGCTTTCCGATTGGACCTTCGAGTCTCCGATGAAAATATTGGACAAACTCAAGAAGCAGCCAGGCTACTTTAATTTTCAGAAACGAACAATGATCGAGTTTTTCTCCAATGCCAGGAAAAACGGTTGGCGACAGACGTTTGACGATTACCGGATGTGGGCGCGGATGCGGATGGACCCGACCGATTTTGCCGACGTGACCGGCCAGGCCTATACCTATTTGATGAACGGGCTTCCATCCGCCGCCAACTGGACCGGGCTGTTTCGACCTGGCGAGCGGGTTCGTTTGCGCTTCATCAACGCGGCGGCGATGTCGATATTTGATGTTCGCATCCCCGGTTTAAAGATGACGGTGGTGCAGGCCGATGGTCAGAACGTCCAGCCGGTCGAGGTGGATGAATTCCGCATCTCGGTGGCGGAGACCTACGACGTGATGATCGAACCGACGGAAGACCGCGCCTATACCCTCTTCGCCGAATCGATCGACCGCAGCGGTGATGTCCACGGCACGCTCGCCCCGCGTCCCGGCATGAGTGCCGCGATTCCCAAGCGCCGGCCGCGCCCGCTGCGCACGATGGAAGATATGGGGATGAGGATGGAGGGGATCGCCCATGGAGAGATGCAGATGCCGGACAGTCCGGGCGAGCACGAGATGCACGATATGCAGGGCATGCCGGGGAGGGTAGAAAGCAAGCCACGCCACTCTCCCATTCCCGGCAGCACGCAGGTCAAACATGGTCCCGACAAACATGGCCCCGGTAATCAAGCCGTTCCCGATGAAACGCGCAGCCGCTTGCATGAGCCGGGCACCGGATTAGGAAACGACGGTTGGCGGGTGCTGGTCTATACCGATCTCAAGAGCCTGCATCCCTACCCGGACCGGCGCGCACCGGAGCGCGAAATCGAAACGCACATCACCGGGCATATGGAGCGTTTCATCTGGTCGTTCGACGGCAAGAAGTATTCGGAGGCGAAAGAGCCGATTCATTTTCGCTACGGCGAGCGGTTGCGTTGGACGTTTGTCAACGACACGATGATGGAGCATCCGCTCCACCTGCACGGGATGTTCATGGAGTTGGAAAACGGCGCGGGCGACTACCTGCCGCGCAAACACACGATCAACGTCAAGCCGGCCGAGCGTCTCTCGGTCGTCATCACCGCCGACGCGCCGGGGCGTTGGGCGTTTCACTGCCACCTGCTTTTTCATATGGAAGCGGGGATGTTCCGCGTCGTCGAGGTGGCGGAGAGCACGCACAGGTCGGGCAAAGTCCCGGAGGCGGGACAATGAAAACCTCTCTGGCAGTGGTGATGCTGATCATTTTCTCTTTGCTGCTAGGCGCAGTAACCACCTTCGCGCAAACCGCGCAGAACGGATCGGACGGACAGAAGCGTACACAGTCCAACTTATCTCCGCCGAAGGATTGGCCCCGTCCGGTCGACGACACGGAACGGTTCACCTTTGTCTTGGCCGACCTGCTTGAATTCCGACCGAGAGGATTGGAGAGCGACTTCCGGTGGGACATCGAGGGCTGGTACGGCGGCGACTACCACCGTCTCTGGTTTAAGAGCGAAGGGGAACGCAACACCGCGTTCAAGGCCGATTACGACATCGACTTCCAACTCCTCTATGGACGCTTTATCCGGCGATACTATGATTTTCAAGCTGGCGTCCGGACTGAGGCGCAGGAGTTTCAGGGACGCAATGTGATGCGCGTGCAGGCGGTCATCGGATTGGAAGGGCTGGCCCCATATCGCTACGAGGTGGAATCCGCGTTGTTCATCAGTCACAACGGCGACCTGTCGGCCCGTTTCACGATCACAAAGAATTATCTTTTGACTCAGAGGTTGATTTTTCAGCCCCGTTTTGAAACCCACGCGGCGATTCAGAGGGTCGAGCGATTTACGACGGATAGAGGGTTGAACAACACCGAGTTGGGATTCCGCCTCCGCTACGAAATCCGCCGCGAGTTCGCTCCTTACATCGGCATCTCCATCGACCGGAGTTTCTCCGGGACGGCCGATCTCGTGCGGCGGGAAGGGGGCGATCCCAGTCAGGTTCGCTTCGCGGCGGGAGTGCGGACCTGGTTCTAAGAACGAACGAAGAGAGCGCCAACGGGGGAGGCTCCATCCGGCTTCGCCGGTAAGCGAGGATCGGGCTTTGCCCGTCCACAGCAGGGCGCAATTTCGATTGTGACAGATCTGAGAAGGGAAAAGGAACCAGGACTACTTGCCCGATTGTAAGTGTGACCATGCCTCGTCCTCCTCTGGCCGATTCCAATCTGCCGCCAAAGCTTGTTCGCTTAACAGGGCCGTCTCAATTCTTTCTGTTTTGGACGCGTCTTCCAAAATTGTTACGAGTGCGCGCCGGGCTTCCGTGAGAGTCACCTTCTCCAATAGGTGAATGCGGCCCTGTTCGTCGATAATTGCCTCCACTGTTCGGATCATCTGATTCCTCCTCATAAGCATCGTACGATACGAATAACATATCTTATCTGCTATTTATTTTGCGGTGGATTGCTCCTTCGCTCGTTCCTGTAGGAATTGGGTCGTTTCCGTCTGATTGTTTGTCACCGCATAGATCAACGCGGTCACACCGATGTTGGCCTTTGCATTGAGATCTGCACCATGATCAAGGAGAATCCGAGCGATCCCGGTGCGACCCCACTTCGCCGCCTTCATCAAGGCCGTGTTCCCCCAATTGTCCCCCGCGTTTACGTCTGCACCTTTCTCCAACAAAATCACGACGACGGCCTCGTGCCCAAACCAAGCTGCCTGCATCAAGGCGGACCTTCCATACTGATCCTTCATATTAATTTCAGCGCCGTTGTCGAGCAATAATTTCACGATTTCAAGATGACCTTCTTCCGCTGCCGTGATCAAGGGGGTAACGCGATTTGAACCGCTTTTCTCGTTTATGTCCGCCTTATTCCCGATTAAAGTTTGTACGGTCGTAATATCGCCTTTCAATGCAGCCTTATTAAGCGCCGTACTCCCTGCGCAACCAGTGAGGGTCAATATCACCGCGGCAAACAATACAATTCGAGAAAGTTGGTTCATAATGTTCTCTTATCTTTTAGTGTCAACGATTTAAAAAAGGAGCAGAGAAATGATGCCTTCAATACGGCTTGTTCACTGGCGGAACAAAAACCGAGACGATCTATCCCCGTGTGACGAAACAACGGGGGCTCGGGGCGGGAAGTCTGCCGGACATCATTTGAGGCTATCCCGCGATCCGGTGGATCTCTTGGAAGATGTTTCCCATCCAGTGATAGACGTTGTGGGTGCGGATCTGCTCCCGCATCTCCTCCATCAAGATCTTTTTGATCGCCGGGGTCATGCCGAGCGCCGTCTTGATCGCTTCGGCGAGCCCTTCGACGTCATAGGGATTGATCAGAAAGGCCCCCTTCATCTCCTCGGAGACGCCGGCCAATTCGCTTAAAAGAAGCACCCCCCGTTCGTCGATTTGGGAGGTGATGAACTCCTTGGCGACGAGGTTCATTCCGTCGGCGAAGGAGCTGATGATCGCCAGGGCGGCGGCGCGGTAGTAGATCGCCAAGGTCTCCGGCGGGAGGTAGATCGGCCGGTAGTCGATCGGCTTCCAGCCGTCCCGGCCGTGGCGCTGATTGATTTCTTGGGCGGTTTTGAGGAGGGTCTCGGCGTAGGTCTGATAATCGGTCATCTCGGTACGGCTTGGAGAGGCGACTTGGATAAAGGTGAACCGTTTTTGAAACTGCGGATAGCGGGTGAAAAAAAGATCGATCGCATGGAAACGTTCGACGAGCGCCTTGGTATATTCCAACCGATCGACGCCGATGCCGATCGATCCATCGGCCGCGAGCCCCAATCGTTTCCGCAGGTTATTGATCTCTTCTTCGGCCTTGGGGGCGGAGGCGAGGCGGATCCATGCCTCCGCGTCGATGCTGATTGGAAAGGCCTTCACCCAAACAGTCCGTCCCCGGTAGAAGACCGATCCCCGGATGGAATCTACCGGAAGACTCAAGATCTGATGGACGCATTCTAAAAATTGGTCACGATAGAACGGGGTCTGGAATCCGATCAGGTCGCAGCAGAGGAGCGATTCGAGCAGTTCTTTCCGACAGGGGGCGGCCCTGAAAACGTCGAAGGAGGGCCAGGGAATGTGCCAGAAGAGGGAAAGGGTCGCCTTGGGCCGGCGCTCTCTCAAAATCAGGGGAACATAGGCCAAGTGATAGTCTTGGATCCAAACAACCGGGTCGCGCCCCTCGGTCTCCGTCAGGACCCCCTCCGCGAAACGGGTATTCACCTCCTTGTAGTACCGCCAGTCTTCCTCCGCGAATTGAACCTTGTCCATCGCCTTGTGAAAAAGGGGCCAGAAAAAGCGGTTTGAAAAGCCGAGATAGTAGTGATCGATCTCTTCCTCGGTCAACCAGATCCGTTTCAATAGATAAGAAGGTTGGTGCGGAGGGACCGCCACCTTTCCCTCCGCGTCGGAGACCTCTCGATCGGCGTCGCCGCTTCCCCAGGCGACCCAGATTCCACGCGCCGCCTGCATCACCGGATCGAGGGCCGAGGTTAATCCCCCCGCCGGACGATCGCAATGGATCTCATCGTTGAGCCAATGGTGGACATACGGCTCCCGATTTGAAACGAGGACCAGCGTCCGACCGCCGAGGGACGATTCAATTGATTTTCGAACGCGGCTCCCATCCCAGATTTCGTCCCGGGAAGGGGTGGTGATGACGCCATGGGCGATCTGGCGATTCGGTATCAAGTAGGTCTGTCCGGAGGGAGATTGAATCCGGGTCGTTCGCCAGGAGACGTCCAAAACCGTTCCCTCTTCACCGGAGTGGAGACGGATCCGGTCGCCGACCCGAAGACGCCTTTCCGAAAGAAGCTGGTATCCTGCCGCTGTATCGGAAAGGGTCTCCTGAAAGGCGAGGATGGCGGCGAGTCCTCCAATACCAAGGACGGTCAGGAGAGGGGAGATCGGAAGGTGGATCTTTAGAAGAAGAAAGAGGGCGCCGAGAAGAAAAAAAAAGGCATAAACGCCGTTTTGGACCGCCTTCGTGATCGGGGTTGAAATTTCTTTTTCACTCAAAAATTTCTGAAAAACCCAGAGGGTCAGATGGATCGCCATCAGGGCGCCGGTCGGGTAGAGATAAAGATCGAGGAGAAGGTCGGCATGTCTGAGGAGCGGATATTTCAACGGGAGGTTGGCCCAAAGGAAATAGAGGCCAAGGGCCAGCGGCCAATAATAGGAGAGCCGCTCGATCCGTTCCGCGAGATCTTTCCAGGGTCGAATCTGTTTTAACAGAAACCTCCTGAGAAGATGGAGGACCCCCATGACTGTGCCGGACGATAGAAGGAGAAGTGTCCACTGCCAAGGAAAGGTATTGAATTGTTCAAGCATTGCTCTCTCCATCGGGCTTCTGAGCCCATCTTAACGGCCCTCCCTTCGAAAAGCAAGCCAAGGGCCGGGTTGTCCATCTTCGGGATCTTTGCCGCGACCCTGTTCACGCTTGTGCTCATCCCCCTTCTTAAACTATGATTAGGGAGGGAAATGGCGGCGATGGAGGGGACCCCTGACCTGGCAGCCTTAAATCGAATAATGGAGGATACGATGGAACGGAAAGATTACGGCATACGGACCACCCTCAATCTCTCCTACGAGGCGGCGATTCCAAAAGTGATCGAGGCCCTGAAGAAGGAGGGATTTGGCGTTCTCACCGAGATTAATGTCAAAGAGACAATCAAAAAGAAACTTGAGAAAGATTTTACAAAATATATCATTCTCGGTGCTTGTAATCCCCAGTTGGCTTACCGGTCGCTGATGTCCGAGACCGAGATCGGACTACTCCTTCCTTGTAATGTCATTGTCTATGAAAAGGAGGGAAAGACCATTGTTTCGGCCCAGGATCCGGCGGCGGCCCTTTCCGTCGTCGGCAACCCCGATCTCGTCCCCATTGCCAACGAGGCCCGCGAGCGCCTCGCTCGGATGATCGCCACATTGAAGTCTTAACTTTTACAGTCGATTTGGTATCTCTGAGGGATGGACCTCCATTTCTCAGAGATGCTTTACCAGAAGTTTTTATTTTGATCGATATTCTTGTTTTACCATTCCAGTTATTTTAATATCCCTGCCGATCTTAATTCTCGCCGGTATAGATAGCCTCAAAAAATAGTTGCGATGCGGAATATAATTAGGGTAATATACTGACCATCCTCTAACCGCTTGAAGAGACGGCGGAAACAGAGGCATCCACAGAAAAGCGACTTCGAGATCGAAGCTCTTATCTTAAACTCATAAATATACGGTCATCTGGAGGGAGGAATGATGAGAAACCAAAATGGTCTTATAGCGAAGATCTATCGGGGCCTTATCCTCGCCATGTTCGTCGGGATCATCCTGGGTGAGAGGGTTGATGCCCAGAATATCCAGACGAATAGCACCGGTACCACCCTGGGCTCTACGTCGTTTGGGTTTGTCATCACGCCCACGGAGTTAGGAAGGGTGATGCAGGCCGCGACGGAACCAAACTGTGTTACAGTTAGTGTGAATGCACGGAATTGTACCTCCAATGGTCCCGATGGTCTTTCCGGTACCCAGGATGACTATGCCAAGAGGCCTGGAAATCCAGGTTCATTCACCCACAATCCGTTTAAAACGGTCGACAGTGATCCGGATGTCGGCTGGTTTTCCGCTTTTCCACAAACAGCCCCGCTCGGCGCAAACACCCTGTCAACCCCCAGTGTCCCGAACACCCTGACCGGTGCCCTTGTGACCAATATTAACCTTGGCACCGGGACCAAATCAGGGGACCCGTTTCATAGCGCGGGTCATATTCGATTCGTATTAACCAACCCGCAAACAGGTGCCGGTGCAACCATCGACCAATTGATACAACAAGAGATCAATGTATCGGGGGGGCTGATCATTAACTTTACAGAGCGAGATATTACGAACACTCCCTTTACCACGACCCCATCGCCGCTGACCATTGCAGACGGTCCCGGTTTTGGGGGAGTCTCTTTTTCTCCAGGGAGCGGATTTTCCAACGGGGTTAATTTGACCGCGCAACTCCAACTTCAACAAAGCGGTGAAAGAGGACTTCTGGTAGAGAATCCATTTACGCTCGATTATTCGGTTTTGTTCCCGTACAACGCGATCTGGTTCGCCCCGCTTCTCGGCTGCGGCGGCCCTCCTCCCTGTACCGGGGCGGGGCTCGATCGGCCGACGCAATTTCCACCGGACGAGGCATTCATTACGCCCGGCCTGAATACTGGGGGAAGCAATCCAAACGCCTTCCCGAATGTCAACTAAAAGTCTGCAACGGTAGGCGGAACCACTTTTTGACGGGGAAGGAATCAGGGGGATGACTTCTCTTCCCCCTGTTTTTTCCCCGTCACTTTTTCAGCCAATGCCCGTACCTTTGCTTTGTAACGCGAATCGTTCAGACCCATCTCATCGTAAATCTCAAGATCCTTGAACATCTCATCGATCTTGAATTCCACCTTCTGCAGTGTTTCCGGATCCTGGACCGCTTTTGCCATAACATCCGCGGCGACCAAACGCATCATTTCGACCCTTCGCCGGGAACTGCACTCGGCCGCTTTTTCGAAGAGAAGAAGTTCGACCATCCGAGTTACGATCCAATCCCCCTCCTCCCCCAGTTTCAATCGGTCGGGGTTTGTATCCAGCCAATCAACAAACCCCTGCTGTAGCCGATAGGCTTTTTCTTCAAAGCTCCTCGGGGTTTCTCTTTCTTGCCAGGCTCCTGCTGTTTTTTCCTTCTTGGTCTGATCCATTTTTACGTCCTCCGGTTCTGAATAGGTGCGATGCTTCGATGGAACGTATCTTACAAGAGAACTGAATCGTAACACAATCAATAATCAGACCGGAACCCTGATTTAGGGATGTCTGAGGGCGTTTTTGTTTGACTTCCCCACTTGATTTAGGTACTAATCTGGAAAATCAAGGAGGATATTCTTGTAAAATGGAATTCGGCATTTTGATTCTTCTTGGGGTCTTGGTCGTTCTTCTTCTGGTGCTCCTTGTCCGCTTATTCAAGCCCCCCTCACAAGCGCCTGAGGGCGGGATGCTCGTTATGCAGCAGCAGGTCGATCAGCTTCGGCAACAGCTTTCGGAAGCGATGGCCACCAATACCCATCTGGTGCAACAGCAGCTTTCCCAAATCACCACCCAGGTGAATTCGCAGCTTCAGTCGGTAAACCAGCAGCTTACGTCGGCCACCGGACAGATCGGAACCCGCCTCGACAACGCCGCCCGTGTCGTCGGCGAGGTGAAGCAAAATCTTGGAGAGTTGACCAAGGCGACCCAGCAGGTTTATGAGGTCGGGAAAGATATCTCCTCGCTCCAGGAAATCCTCCGCGCTCCCAAGCTGCGCGGCAGCCTTGGCGAGCTTTTTTTAGGCGAACTTCTCGCCCAGGTTCTTCCGCCGACCCACTTCACCTTGCAGTACCGGTTTAAGAGCAACGAAGCAGTGGATGCCGTGATCACGCTGGGGCCGGGGCTGGTATCGGTCGATTCCAAATTCCCGCTTGAGAACTTCAAAAAGATGATCGAAACCGGCGCCGACGAGGAGAAGAAGACCCATCGGAAGCGGTTTCTCACCGATGTAAAGAAACATATCGACGCGATTGCGGCGAAGTATATCCTGCCGGATGAGGGAACGTATGACTTCGCGCTGATGTACATCCCCGCAGAAAATGTCTATTATGAGACAATCATCAAAGACGAGTCGTTCGGCGACGACAAGAGCCTTTGCAGCTACGCCCTCTCGAAGCGCGTCATCCCGGTCTCCCCCAATTCGTTTTATGCCTATCTTCAGGCGATCGTCCTCGGCTTCCGGGGATTGCGGATCGAGAAGTCGGCACAGGAGATCCACCAGCGCCTACAGCGGCTGTCGGGGGATTTCCTCAAATTCAAGGATGATTTTGATGTTATCGGGAAACATCTTTCGAACACGCGCGGAAAATACGAAGAAGCCTCCAAGAAACTCGACCGGCTCGGCGACCGTCTGATCACCATCGACCACGAGAGCGCCGAAGAACCGAAGGTGAAGGTCGCCCTTCCGAAAGAAACGCTCGCCCATCCGGCCTTGTTCGATTGATCACAATTAAAAATAAGGGAGATTCATGTCGAACGGACAACCGTCGCAATCCTCTGTTCAAGTCCAGGTTGAAATTGACGATGCCACTTCTCAGGGAGTTTATACCAACCTTGCCCTCCTGACCCATAACGAGACCGAGTTCGTCATCGACTTCATCTACGTCCAACCGCAAGCTCCGAAGGCGAAGGTGCGATCGCGCGTCATTACGAGTCCCGCGCATGCCAAACGGTTTTTAGCCGCCCTTCAAGAAAACATTCAGCGTTATGAACAGCGCTTCGGGATGATCAAAATCACCGGCGAGCCGGACAAGGACAATCCCCCGTACCAGGGATTATATCTTTAATTGTAGGGGTGCAATTCATTGCGCCCTGTCGCTTTCCGTTTATGATGGATCAGGGCGTGATGGATCACGCCCCTACATGATGATCGATGCAAGGCCTCTTTTTTAAGAAATCACTCTCCCTCAAAAAGAATCTTCCGCTCCCTGCCGCGCCCGATGAAGCCCGTATCCGCGTCTCCCTCTCCGGGATCTGCAGCACCGATCTGGAGATTGTGAAGGGGTATATGGGCTTTCACGGTATTCTCGGACATGAATTCGTCGGCGAGGTCGAGGCGGCCCCCAATCCGAACTGGATCGGCAAACGGGTCGTCGGGGAGATCAACGCGGCCTGCGGTAATTGCTGCTTCTGCGTTCGAGGAATGCGGAACCATTGCACCGGACGAACCGTCCTCGGTATCCTCGGGCGAGATGGCAGCTTCGCTGAGCAGCTTTCCCTGCCGATTCAAAACCTCCATCTGGTCCCGGAAAACTTGACCGACGAAGAAGCGGTCTTCGCCGAACCGTTGGCGGCCGCTTTCCGGATTGTCGAACAGCTTGCGATCCGCCCCGAAGATCGCGTGACGTTGCTCGGAGACGGTAAGCTCGGCCTTCTGATCGCGCAAGTTTTAAAAGATCGCTGCCGCCTGGTTGTCGTCGGACGGCATACTGAACGGAAAGATTTTCTGCAACAACGGGGAATCCAATCGCTCTTAATCGATCAGACCGCCCCGCTCCAACGGATTTCGGATATTGTCATCGACGCCACCGGCTCCCCCAAAGGCTTCTACCTCGCCCAGCAACTCGTTCGTCCGCAAGGCACAATCGTCCTGAAGACCACTTGCGTCGGCCGCCCCAAAGTTGATCTCGCCAAAGTCGTCATTGACGAAGTGACCGTCGTCGGATCCCGCTGCGGGCCATTCGAACCGGCACTCGAAGCGCTTGCTCAGAAAAAGATCGATGTCCACCCATTGATTACGGAGGTGTTTCCGCTGAAAAAAGGGAAGGAAGCATTCCGGAGAGCGGCGGAGCGAGGGGTGTTGAAGGTGCTTTTAAAACTGTCGTGAGATGTTCCCAAATATTTGGTGCCTCATCTTTCCCTTCGACGAGGAATGAGGCCGCCTCATTCTCTCATCGTCCGCAGGGCCTTTCATCTATTTTGTTGACCTTCGTTCGTCCGTTTTGTTATGATCCCCCTGCTTACTTGTATCTAATAAATGCCGATTGGAGATATGAACAAGCTCGACTGCAACACAGACCGATTGTCAATGGTCCTCCGTTCAGCCCTGCGTTTGTCAATATCGTTCCAACGATTTCACTAACATCTGTTCGTTATCCATTCAAACAAACCGGGCCGGCACCTTTTAGAGGGTGCTTCTCCTAATTCGGGCGAAGGCATTGAGGCGCTTCGTTTTGGGAGGGGACGATTTCCTCTATTGCCATCAAGGTGGTGCGGTTTTTAAGCGTAAAGCGGCCGGATCCCGAATCGGTAGGCGTAAATCACTTTTTTGAGGTCATCGCATGGAGAGTCTTGTTATTTCCGCCCCTTCTTCGTCAACTTCTGTACTGACGTCTGAACGCGCAATGCCGTCCGGCGAAATACTGTTGCGTGGGCTGACGGTGATCGTCCCGGCCTACAACGAGAGCGCAACGATTGCCGACACGCTCCGCAGTCTCCAGGCTCAGACCGTGCCGATTGACGAGATCATTGTGGTGGATGACTGTTCCTCCGATGCTACCGGAAAGATCGCGCGCTCCCTGGGCGTTACCGTGATTCGGCCGGAGGCCAATACCGGATCGAAGGCGGGGGCCCAGAATGTCGCACTGGCTCATGTGCAAACGGAGTGGACCATGGCGCTCGATGCCGACACCACACTGGCTCCCGACTCGGTCGAGAAACTATTGGCGGCGCTTGATGAGCCCCGGGTTGCCGCCGTCTGCGGATCGGTGATTCCCCGTTTTGTTCGAACCGTGTGGGAGCGCGGCCGTTACATCGAGTACCTGTTTGCTTTTACATTCTTCAAGCCGATCCAGAACTACTATGAAAAACCGTTGATCTCCTCCGGCTGTTTTTCAGCCTACCGGACCGATGCCCTGCGCGCCGTCGGTGGGTGGTCGACACGGACCATGGCTGAAGATATGGATCTGACCTGGAGTTTTTATCAACGGGGGGATAAAGTCCGCTTTGTGCCCGAGGCCGTCTGTTATCCGATCGAGCCGCATAATTTCAACTTCCTAAGCAAACAACTGCGCCGATGGTCGCACGGCTTCGTTCAAAATGTCGGTCTGCACTGGCGGGGGGCTCTGCGGGTGCCCTACCTGCGCTCGCTGATCGCGGTTTCCCTCTGGGATGCCATGATTGCATCTGTGGCCTATTTTATCCTCGTCCCATGGCTTGCGTGGCGCCTCAGCCCGCTATTTCTTCTCAGCTACATCATCGATACTCCTGCCGTATTGGTTCCCGTCCTGGTTCAGGCGACCCGGCGCCGTGAAGTTGGACGCGCGCTCGCAAGTATCCCGGCATTCTGGGTGATGCGTCTCGTCACTGGGGTTTTCTTCCTGAAGGCGCTCTGGAACGAGCTGATCCTAAAACGGCGGCTGACCCGATATGAAAAGGGGCATTAAAGATGATTGTCGGGCTGCCCGGAACCGGAATTGGTGGACTTTTTTATATTGTCAATGGGCTCTTGATGCCGTTGTTCGAGTTAATACAACTCTTGCGCGGCCGCAGCAGCGCCGAGCGCTGGCGCTGCGTTGCAGCACAGAGCGCGATGGCCGCAGCGATTTTGGCGGTGTTGTGGGCCACCGCTTGGGTTCTGAGCCGATCTTTGCCGGAATGGGTTCTTGTCTCATTACACCTTGCGGCCCAGCAAATAAGCAACCTCTTGGGCATGACACCCACGTTGTTGACCGTCGGAACGCTCGGCGGCGTCATCCTGACAGTCGAACTGTTGTCCCTGTGCGAGAGAGTTTTTACGAAACGGAGATAAAGTCTCCCGGAGCATGATTTTACGCCACGCCCCGCAACGCATTTCTTTTTTCACCTTGGATCTCTCAGGCTTCTACTCCGCTCTCGCGGTGTTTGGACAGATATCCTGGTAGGCGCAATACTGACAGGCAATATAGGTGGGCCGGGCCTCAAAGTCTTCCTTTCGAATCCCCTCCGCGACGACGCGAACCTTCTCCTGCATCTTCTCGATCTCGTTCTCTTTCCTTACCGCCGTCCCCACTAACCCCGAATCGAGAAAATGCAGCTCCACCCGCGCCGGCAACCTCCCAAACCGTTCTCGATAGGCCCAGGCATAAAGGGTCAACTGAAGATTTTCTTTCGCCTTCTTATCGGCGGTTTTTTGATCGTGAACCTCGGACGTTTTGTAATCGATGATCACCCCGCCCGCTTCAGTCTCATCCATCCTGTCCCACCGTCCCGCAATCCGGTTTCCGTCGAAGGTGAAGGAAAATTCTTTTTCGATATAGGTCGGTTTTCGCCCTCCCCGCTCCTGCGCGTCGTAAAACCGCCGGAGCGCCGCGTGGCCTGCGGCGAGCCGCTGCTCCTCATGTTGGCGGCTTAAAAACCCCTCGCTCCGCCAGGCCCGTTCAAAGACCGCCAATATTTCCTCAAAAGGGATCGTCTGATCGGTCATCTTCGCCGAGAGATAGGTCGCCACCGCCTGGTGCATCGCATTGCCATAGAGGACCGCGTGATGCTGATAAATTGGCACACGTAGAATATGGGTGTACTTGTATTTCAATGGGCAGGTGGAGTAATCGTCGATCTGATAGTGGGTCAGGTAGAGCGGCTCATCCGGGGCGGGAGGGCGGCGTGTGAAGAGATCGGGTTGCTCCACCGCCCCATGCCGGGCGATCGCCTCCAGGGCGGACGCTTTGGTGGCCGGAACCGCCTGGATCGGGAGATTCAACGCCTCTAGGACGAACGGGCTGACCTTCCGCTCACGCACCCCACCAATGTTGCGCGCACTGGTCAGATAAAGCCGTCGCTTAGCGCGGGTCATCCCGACATAGAAGAGCCGTCGCTCCTCCTGAATATGAAAATCCCCCTGTGGCAGCACCTCTTGGATTAATTCGACCGGCAGCTCGATGCGCTCGCTCCGCTCCCGGCTCGGGAACTTCCCGTCGACCAGGCCAACCATGAAGACAGTGTCGAACTCCAGTCCTTTTGCCTTGTGGATTGTCAGGACCGAAACAGCCGAGGCATCGACATCGGCCTCGGCGGCGGGAGGATCTTCGCCCGCCTTGATGAGAAGGTCAAGGTACGCGACGACATCGTGCAACGCCGCGGTCGGTGTCAGTTGCTGGAACCGCCGGATCTCCTCGAAGAAGCGGGCGACGTTCTGGATCTTTACCTCCTGCGCCGTCGTCATCCGCTCGGCGTATTGCTCTAAGAGGCCGCTGCGGCGGATGAATTCGTAGAGGACCACCCCGGCATCGACCTCGCGCGCCCGCTGCAGCGACGCCTGAAGATCGGTCATCAATTTCTCAAGGGTCGCCGTCGCCTCCGGAGTGACGGGGATCCCCTCCGATTCAATCGTCTTAAAAACGTCATAGAGGCTCTGGTTCTTCCGGCGCGCCAGCGCATTGCATCGGGCGAGGATTTCATCCGGCAAGCGGTAAAGCTCCGACGTGGCGAGATAGTAGAGGCTGCTGCTGTCGTGGAAATCGGCGACCGCCCGCATGAAGGCGATCAACAGCCGGACCTCCGGCCGCGAGTAGAGCCCTCGATTGCCGGTGAACCGATACGGAACGCCGCGAACATTAAGCGCTCTCAAAAAGGAATCGGCGTCTGCGTTCGCCCGGACAAGAATCGCGAAATCTCCGAAGTCCCGGCCCGCCTCATGCTCCTCGGCGAGGATTCGCGCCACGGCGTCGGCCTCGGACGAGAGGGTGTCGTAATGGAGATGAACCACCGGCGGCTCTAAAAGTAAAAGCGACGGCGCCGGCTCTTCGACCTGTGAGATCAGGCGCTTGTCGATCTTCTCCTGAACCTCGAGACGGTCGGGGTTGTTCTGTCGGACCAATCGGTAAGCGGCGTCGAGGATCGGCTGAACCGAGCGATAATTCTCGGTCAAGACCACCCGCTTCGCGTCGTGATACATCTTCCCGAAGCCGAGAATGTTCGAGATCGCCGCCCCCCGAAACTTGTAGATGCTCTGATCGTCATCGCCGACCACGGTGATATTGTGGTGTCCCTCCGACAGCAGCCGGACCAACTGGAACTGCGCGAAGTTGGTATCTTGAAACTCATCGACGAGGATATACCGGAACTGCGACTGGACCTTTTTGAGAACGGTCGGATTTTCTCGAAGCAGGCGGAGCGCCAGAAAAACCTGGTCGCCGAAATCGATGCACCCTTCCTCCATCAAAAGTTTCTGGTATTGCCGATAAGTCTCGGCCAGCTCCTTCTCGAACGTCGCTTCTTCCAAGAGCATTGGATCTCTGGTGGCCGATTCTTTTTTTAGGCTATCAGGGGTCGCCGTCAGCCGCCGGTCGGCATAGGCAAGATAGGCCTCGGGGCCGACATCTTCATCTTTGGCCCGTGAGAAAAGCGTCAGGAGCGCTTCGATATGCTTGGTCGGGTTGCCGAGGGGACGAAAGGTCTTGAGCGGAAATTCGAAAAGATGCTTTCGGAAGAAGATCACCTGCTCCGGACGCGACAAGACCCGAAAATCGGGGGTGAGTCCCAACCGAAGACCATGCTCCCGTAAAATCCGGTCGCCGAAGGCATGGAAGGTCGAGAGGGTCACTCCAGTATAGCCATAGGGAACGAGGAGATCGACCCGCTCCTCCATCTCCTTGGCCGCCTTCTCGGTAAAGGTGAGCGCCAGGATTTCGTGCGGTTTGGCTCTTTTGGTGGAGATCAGGTGGGCGATCCGGCGGGTGATGACCAGCGTCTTGCCGGTCCCCGCACCGGCAATGATCAAGAGCGGTCCATCACCATGCTCGACCGCTTCTTGTTGACGGGGGGAGAGGGGACGGGCGCCGGTTTCTGATCCGAGAAGAGAGGAGGGTTCCACGGTGAAACTCTAAACTTAAAACGAGGCTAAAATCGATTGAACGGCTGCTGGCGCTTCAACCGCCAGCCGATTCGGGCCAACCAAATGATCCAGAGGATCGTCAGCGGAATCGCCAGGATCAGACCGATGAAAAAGGCGGCAAAGAGAATGGCGGCGAAGATCGCGAGGGCAAAGAGGGCCGCCAGGATCAATCGAAACCGCTCCAGACGGCTTGGCGGGTGTTGACCCGGGCCTTTTCCACCGCCGAACGAGACCTGATAGATCATATCCCTTTCTTCTTGAGCTTTTTGCCACATGGAGCCCCTCCCACGACATTTCCATCATCATAATAACATATTCTGTTTTCATCGTCCTGGATCGGGGTTCCCCGGGGTTGGGCTGGCCGGATCCGGGGTTTCCGCCGATTTGGGGAGAAGGATTGAAGCTGCCACTGAAAGGAGAAGGATTCCGGCAATGACCCCCAGAGCTGCTCCAATCGGGACTTTATAAACACCGGAGACAAGCATCTTCCCGCCGACGAAAATGAGAATGGCGGAAAGACCGTAATGAAGATAGTGAAAGAGTTGCATGATCCCGGCCAGGGCAAAGTAGAGCGAACGTAATCCCAGGATGGCGAAGACGTTTGACGAGTAGACGATAAAGGGGTCTCGGGTGACCGCGAGGATGGCGGGGATCGAGTCGACGGCGAAGATCAGGTCGGTTGTTTCAACCATGAGAAGGACCACGAAGAGCGGGGTGGCCCATCGCCGTCCTTCTTTCACGACGAAGAAGCGGCTCTCTTCATATTGATCGGTCACCGGGACCCACTTGCGGAAGAGCCGGAGGAGCGGGTTTTTTTCCGGGTGGATCTCTTTGTCCTTCTGGAGCGCCATTTTGATGCCGGTGATGATCAGGAATGCGCCGAAGAGATAGATCGTCCAATGGAATTTCTCGATCAAGGTGACCCCCGCCGCAATAAACGCGGCCCGCATCAGAAGGGCGCCGAGAATGCCCCAGAAGAGGACCTTGTGTTGATAGAGGGTGGGGACCGAGAAATAAGAAAAGAGGAGGAGGAAGACGAACAGGTTGTCGACGCTGAGCGACTTTTCGATCAGGTAACCGGCCAAGAACTGGAGCGCCGCTTCCGGACCATGCCAAGAATAGATGATCAGGTTAAAGAGAAGCGCCAGGACGATCCAGACTCCGCTCCAGGTGAGCGCCTCCCTTAATTGAACCACATGGGCTTTCCGATGGAAGACCCCCAAATCCAAAGCAAGCATCGCGAGGACGAACAGGTTAAATAGGATCCAGGGCCAGAGTTGCGTCGACATCCCACCTCCCTTATTATTCTGTGTGTTCTTTCCCTAAGTTAAAATGAATCATATCAGAAATCGGAGGAGATGTCCTTCGCCGGAAGGTTCCGCAACAGCTTTTTCACGGCATAGATGAAGAGGCCGGTCAGCAGAAGGTTGAGCGCCAGAGAAAGGGTCGCCGCGGCGACGATCGGTCCGTCGATGCCGTAGGCGAGCGAAACGACCAAGACCCCGGCGCCTCCTGATGCCCCTCGCGTGGATCATCGACGTGAGGATCGCTTCCTGTTTTCATGGATACCTCTTCTCATCAGCACGGCCCATCGCCCGCCAACTCCGTGCAGCGACGACAATCAGGGTGATCGCCGTGAGGGGAAGGACAAAGAGTTGCATGACCCCGCTGAATGCAGGAAGGGTATCATGCTTTGAGGCGTTGAGGATCAAGAACGCCACTAATAGCCGAGGGGGGAAAAGTCCTCCCAGCGCGCGATCCGACAACCGGTGAAAAAAATCGGCAGGGCGGCCACAGACGTTGCGATCATCACTGGCAGGTCGAAGGTCATTCCCATCGGTGAGACCGGAATCCTTTGCGGGGCCACGATTGCCGCGAGGCCAAGGACCCACAGGATATTGAAGATATTGCTTCCGACGATGATGTCCCGGCTCCCCCCAGCCAACCCTCCAGGTGACTTCTCCTGCCTCCCTGTCGGCCGCCCCATTCCCTCGGCTATTCGAGGGGCGACCAAACTCCGCGGCATACTCCTCCTTTACCTCCGGCGACTCCTTCCGGGTCTGTCGGATCGTCATCTCGTGGCGGCGGCCCGCGATGAGCTCCGAACGAGAAACTCGGCGCCGGCCATCAGGAGCGCGAGACTGAGGATGAACATGAGAAGCGTGGTGCATTCCATATCGAGGTGACCAGTTCTTTCCTTTGATGAGATAGACAAGGGTGCAGCAGATGTTGATTCAAATCAATCCGCGGAGAGACCGACCGTTGTCTTGTCGGGTCTCTCCGCGGTCGTTCACGGCAGTCGTCGATTTCCGTATGGGAATTTTTAGTCCGGGTTACCTTAATAGGCCTTGCTATACGCCGCCTCGCCCCCATGATTCCAGAGTTTCTGGGCGGCCGACCACTGGATGATTCCGGTTAATTCGTCCAGGAAGCGATTAATGTCGGCATCCGTCACCGGCCCGGTTGCCATGAAACGGCAGCGATACCAATTGACGATCAAAAGGTCAGGGCTGACAAAGCCCGGCCACACTTTGGTTCCCCGATTCGAGATAAATTCACATTTGAATCCGGCGATCTCATCAAATTTCGGAATCCCTTTTTCCGTGATGACATAGACATCGACCCCGACAAGCTTGATCTCTTTTTTCTGCTTCGGATATTTTTTATTCAGTTGTTCCGTCGTTAACGACTCGTAAATACCAGCCATCGGTTTTTCTCCTCTCACCTTTTGATTTTAAATGGGCCGTTATTTCATCGACTTCATTTTATCAACAATCGCCTGGGCATATTCGTCCGTCTTGGCGGTGCCCCCCATGTCGTACGTGACCTTTTTGCCTTCATCCAAAACCGCATGCATCGCCTTTTCGACCCTGTCGGCCGCCGCGGTTTCTCCCAGATGCCGCAGCATCATGATCCCGGAGCCAAGGACGGCGGAGGGGTTGACCTTCTTCTGACCGGCGTATTTCGGGGCGCTCCCGTGAACCGCTTCGAAGATCGCCACCGTCGGCCCGATGTTGGCGCCCGGAGCAAATCCAAGACCGGCTGAAAGACCGGCGCAGAGGTCGCTGAGAATATCGCCATACAGGTTCGGAAGCACAAGGACATCGAAGTTCTGAGGATTCTTCACCAACTGCATCGAGCAGTTATCGACGATCACATCGCCTGCTTCGATTTCAGGATAGTTCTTCGCTACCGTGCGGAACGCCTCCAAGAAAAGCCCGTCGGTCATCTTCATGATGTTGGCCTTGTGGACGCATTGAACCTTTTTGCGGCCGAGCTTTTTAGCGAATGAAAAGGCGAATTCGGCGATCCGGATCGATCCGGGCCAGGTGATGACTTTGAGACACTGAGCCACCTCGTCCGAAACCATATGTTCGATGGCGGCATAACAATCTTCGGTGTTCTCCCGGATATTGATCAGGTCGATATTCCAGGGACGCTTCATCGCCGCGACGCTTTTAGCCGGACGGACGTTGGCATAGAGGTCAAAGACCTTCCGCAACGTCACGTTGGCACTCTTATGTCCGGTCCCAATCGGAGTCGTGGTGGGGCCTTTCAAGGCAATTTTGTTCCGGTTGATCGATTGAATCGTTTTTTCCGGAAGCAGGGTCCCATATTTTTCGATACAATCGAGGCCGATCTCCTCATATTCCCAGTCGATCTGCACCCCGCTGGCATCGATGACCATTCGGGTCGCCTCGAAAATCTCCGGACCCGTTCCTTCCCCCGGCAATGCGGTCACTTTATATTTTCCCATCTATCTTTCCTCCTGTTTTGTTTCTTGTTTTTGTTGATAATCAGGCCAGACAACGTCCGCACCTGTTTAGAGTCGGCCCCGGAGAGGCGTCTTTGAAGAGACCGCCTCCGCCCGGTCTCGGCGATCGATTTTTACCTGTCACCGGTGAAGTCAAATGTCGAGAGAACCCAAAAAAAGAGGGTCAATACCACAAAAAGGAGGAGAGGGAGACCGTACTTCTTCAAAAACCCGGTAATGGTCCTCACCGCTTTTTTCTCTGGAATAGACGGTTTCTCGGAGACCCAGTCGGTGCCGATGGAGCGATCCGACGATCGATCCAAAATGACGGTCGGGGCGGCTTCTTTCCTTTTTTTTATTGTCTTCGTCGGGTTAAACACAACGGCCGGTCCTTACTTTATGATCGAAAGGGTCGATGAGCCTCTTGAGAAGGTCTTCCCCTCCGTTTGATGCCGGTCTCCCCATGATCTTTCTGACGCCGACGGTTCAACAGGATCAATGAATCGATCACTTCACCGCAGTAAACGCAACGCCAGGCCGGATAGGCCCAATCACCTCCCCCTTCGGCCCGGTTGATGAAGTGTTCGGGTGACATCAGCCCGCCGCATCGCGGACAATCGAAGGCTGATTCCAACCGGGGTTGAGTGAGTCCGACGCCGTTCACCTTGCGGACAAGGACTGATCGTTTCCCTCCCATGGACGTTCCTCCTTATTTTCTCAGAAATCGCGGAGATCGGGTTTTTTGCGTTTGATGAAAGGAAAGTTGATCAAATAGAATTGCAGGGGGTGTGCCAACCTGGAGCGACCGTGGGGCGCCGTTTCTATGTTTCCGGTCCGGTTGTATAAGTGACTGATTATAAAAGAGGTGATTGGGAGGAACGAAGAAGAAACGGTGAAGAAAAGGAGCAGAGCGGAGAGAAAAAAATAACCGGTCCGCCCCAGGGGTGGGGCGGACCGGTTATTTTTCCGGGGTTTCTTGGGTGAGGGAAATCTGGTATCGCTCGGCCATCCGGTAGAGGGTCCGCCGGTCGATTCCGAGAATACGAGCCGCTTCACTCCGGTTTGGGAACTCGTTTAAGACGCGGAGAAAGTATCGTTTCTCGAGTTCTTCCAGGGTGATCAGGGGAAAGGAGGGGAGCCCCGCTTCAAAAGCGGTATCATTGGGGGCGGTAAGGCGGAGATCTTCGGGCAGGAGGACGTGGCCGGTCGTGAGGACCACCGCTTGTTCGATGGCATGTTGCAATTCGCGGACGTTTCCGGGCCACGGGTGGCGGATCATCTTTTCAACGGCTTCCGGGCTGAACGACAGGCCGGTTCGTTTCGCTTCGGCGGAATATTTCTTCAAGAAGTAGTCGGCCAGCAGGGGGAGATCGTCTTTCCGGTTCCGCAATGGCGGAAGAGGAATCGTCACGACCCGGAGGCGGTAGAGAAGATCTTCCCGAAAACGCCCCTCTTTCACCCGTTGTTCAAGCGGTTGATTGGTCGCGGCAATGATCCGGACGTCGACATGGACCGGTTCGTTTGACCCGACCCGCCGGATCTCCCGTTCCTGAATGACCCGAAGGAGTTTTGTTTGAAGCGGGAAGCCCATCTCGCTCACTTCGTCGAGGAAAAGGGTTCCCCCGTCCGCCTCTTCAAAGAGGCCTTTTTTGTTTGTCACCGCCCCGGTGAAAGCCCCCCGGAGGTGGCCGAACATCTCGCTTTCGAGAAGCGGTTCCGGAAACGCGGCGCAGTTGACCGCCACGAACGATCGTGAGGCGCGTGGACCGTTATAGTGGATCGCCCGGGCGATCAACTCCTTCCCGGTTCCGCTTTCCCCTTCGATGAGGACGGTGCTGGTTTTCCCCGTCACCATCGCCACCATTTTATAGACCTCGGTCATTGCACGGCTGTGCCCGATAATCTGGTTCAGGCCGTAGGTTCGAGTGAATTCCTGCCGGAACTGCTCGTTCTCTTTTCGGAGACGGCGTTGCTCCAGGGCGCGGCGGACGGCGATCTTGATCTCGTCCTCCCGGAACGGCTTGCTGACATAGTCGAAGGCGCCTGCCTTCATCGCCTCCAGCGCCGATTCGATCGATCCGAAGGCGGTGACCAGGATGACCAAGGTTTCGGGGCTTTGTTCCTTATACCGTTTCAACACCTCCAAGCCGTTCACTCCCGGCATTTTGAGATCGGTAATCAGGAGATCATAAAATCCCCCTTCCAACCGGTCGACCGCTTCTCGGCCGCTTTCAGCCGTTTGGACAAGATATCCTTCCTCGGACAAGATTTCGGTCAACAGACGGACGGCGACAGGATCGTCATCGACCGCCAGAATGCGAGGCGGGCCGGGTGCGCCGGAGGAGATCGATTCGATCGATGTCATGGGTGGCCGCTCCTTATTTTTGGGTTACGGGTAGCCGCCCCTTTTTCTAGGTTATTCATTCTTCATCGGCAAGGTGATTGTAAAGACCGCTCCTTTTCCGGGGCGGCTGGATACTTGGATCTCCCCGCCGTGGGCGTGGAGAATGTTTCGGCAGATGGCGAGTCCCAAGCCGGTTCCTTTCCCTTTCTCTTTGGTGGTGAAGAAAGGTTCAAAAATCTTCGGAAGGTCGGTCTCGGAAATTCCGCATCCGGTATCGGAAATCGTGACGATGATCGATCTTTTTGGGATATCGACCGATCTTGTTTCGAGGAAAAGGGTTCCTCCGGTCGGCATGGCGTCGATCGCGTTCGTCAAGAGATTCAGAAAGGCTTCCTGAAGTTCACCCGCGTCTCCGGTGAGGCTCGGTAGCGTCTCTTCGAATCGGGTTTTGACGGTGATTCCGTGGAGCGCGATGCCCGGCATCACCAGATCGAGCAAGCTGTTCAGGAGCGGGTTGATCTCGACGAAGGTCGCCGGAGGGATCGGCTTCCGGACCATTTCAAGCATTTCCCGGATGCTTTCGGCAACCCGCTCTACTTGTGATTCGATGATTTTTAAGCGCTCCTCCCGTTTTTCCGGGGAGGTGTCTTTTTTTAATCTTTGGAGATGTCCCAGCGTGGAGTGAAGGGGGGTGCCGATTTTGTGGGCCAGCGCCGCAGCCATCTGCCCGGCCGCCGCCAGCCGTTCGGTATGCGTCAATTGAAGCTGCATCTCGGAAAGGCGCCGGTTCACCCGTGTCAGTTCTTCATAACGCCGGTTCACCTCCGCGGTCGCTTTCTGAACCCGTTCCTGGAGCGAGTCGTTTAATTCGCGGATCTTTTCGGTTCCCTCCTTGATTTTCGATATCATCCGGTTGAACTGGGCCGCGAGCGCCCCGATCTCGTCGTCCGATTTGATTTCGATTCTTCCGGAGAGATCTCCCGTTTCGACCCGAGCCATCTCCTCGGTTAAGATTCGGATCGGTTGACCAATCGTCCGATCGAGATAAAGGATCAGGAAGAGGAGGATCATTGCCGCCGCCCCGAAAGTAATGAAAAAGATTCGTTGGCGTTCCCGGTCGATGAGCCGATCAAACTTCGCCGTGGAAATCCGAGCCCGGATGAGGCCGAAGACTTCCTTCGTCTCGTCGAAGCCGAGATGGACCGGGACCAAGATTTCCCAGTGCCGAGACGATTCTTCGTTTTTAAGCTGGGCGATGATCTCGCCCCGCTTGATCGCTTCGGTTTCGGGACGGTTTAGCGGAAAAGGAGTCTTCCTCCCGTTTTGGGCGACGAGATGGAATCCTTCCGGTGTTCGGTTGAAAATCTCGGTGGAGAGGATCTCCGGTTGAACTTTTTGAAGCCGGGCCAGTTCAAATTCGAGAAGGGGGGTGTTTCGGAGTTCTTGGACCGTTCCGATGCCTGCCTCTAGTTCTTTCACGGTTTGGACATATTCTTCCCGGAGGAGTTCCTTTCCCTGGTTTTCGATGATCCTTCGGGAAGCATCGGTGGAGATGAAAAGAATGGAGACGACGACAAAAACGACGAAAAGGGCGACCTTGGTTTGAAGATGCCGGTGCCACGCCAAAAACCGCATCAGGGGCTTCCTCCGAAAAATCATGGAGGAGATTATACCAAAGTCGCCCCGTCGAGAGCGAACCGGTTTTTTCCCCGCTTCGTTTTATTAGAACGTATAGAGGAGCGCCGATCTAAAAAGCCGGTCGTATTTCTTCAATTCGTCGGGAGGGAGGTTGTTGTAAAAAATCGCGTACGACACCTTGAAGGCGAGGTTTCCCATCAGGTTCGTCACAAACGCGGACTCCTCGTTAATGAGATAGCTTTTACTCTCCTTCAAATTGGGGATGTATTCGACCGTCTGATCGAACCGGGTTTTTTCGTCGAACGAATGGGAGTATCCTGCGAAAGCGCGGGCCACCGGAAAACCCCGATCGGCAAACGGAGAGACCTGGTTTTCTCGTGTGTAGCCGAGACCGACTTCCCCCTTGAGGGTATCGGTTGCCGTTTTAATGAAATAGTATCCCAAGCCGGCCATGGTGATATACCGGGCCTCGATCCCTTTCAATGTGTTCCGCTCGATTGTTTCGGACAGATAACCGTAGGTCCGCTCGGTGATGTTCTTGTCATATTTCAAGGTTCCAAACCAACTCTTATCGGAGGTGAGGTCCTTCCGTTCTCCGTAAATGCCCCGGATTTCTCCGGTGAGTTTTGAACTTTCAAACGTCCGCTCCACTTTGCTCGCCCCCAGGAAGGTCTGGCTATCGGTATTCCCGGATGTTTCGATATAGGAGAGTTCCACGGTTCCTTTCCAGGGAGGCGCCTCTTGGGCGGTGTCTTGTGCGAATGAAGGGAAGGCGATGACGAGAGTGAGAGATATAAAAAGAAAGCAGAGAGAGGAAGACCGAACCAAATGCTTCATGAGGTTTCTCCTTTCAGTCGGTGTTTGAGGTTGTATCTCGGTTTTAAGAGATCAGGCCGCGGCCTTCAGTTCCGAGGTGCAGTGGGGGCAGCGGGTCGCCTGAATCGGAATGGTCAGCCGGCAGTAGGAACAGTCTTTTGTCGTCGGCGCTCCAGCGGGAGCCGGTGCGGGTTGGCGCTTCATCGCATTCACCTGCCGGATGAGAAGGAAGACGACGAGTGCGACGATGATAAAATCGAGGACGGTGTTGATAAAGAGGCCGTAGTTGATCGTCGGGGCGCCGGCCGCTTTTGCCTCCGCCAGTGAGGCGATCGGTTTTCCAGACAGATTGATGAACAGACTTGAAAAGTCGACTTTGCCCAACATCAGGCCGATCGGCGGCAGGAGAATGTCGTTCACGAGCGAGCTGACAATTTTCCCGAAGGCCGCTCCGATGATGATACCGACCGCCATATCGAGCACGTTCCCTTTCATTGCGAATTCCTTGAACTCTTTTAACATTGGTAGACTCCTTTAGGGGATTAACCCGCGAGATAAACCTGGATGAGGGATTCGGGTATTGCGTGGAAAACATTAGGATTACAACATTGAGGTTTCTGTGAAGTCAAGATGAAAAAGGGAATTGCGGATTACGCGGGGCGGTAATGTCCCTTTGCCGTCAGGAGAGCCGCCCCCGCTCCAAACAGGATGACGAGAAGAGAAACCACCCCCCCGGGGCCGGGGATCAAGGTTGCCACGGTATAGATCAGCAGGCCGATCAAGAGGCCCCACCCTTCATGACCGCTTTTTCCCATCCGCTCCAAGATCGTGGTCCCGGCCCAGAGAATGATGACGAGCCGGGCCAAGTAGAGTCCGGTCAGGTAGAGGGGAAAGAGGATCAGGGCAAGGGGGATGCCGATGACCGTGGTCAATAGAAAAATCAGGACAACCGGGGTAACGATCAGCCAGGCCAGCCCCCAGCCGAGCGATGCGATCGGTTTCGTCTGGAGCGTCGAGACCACCTCGCGGCTGAACCCCGGAAAGAGGAAAACGATCAGAAGGCCGACGATGAGGGTGGAGATGAAATTGATCGCCTTGAAAAAAAAGAAGAGCGCGGCCAGCGCCCCGACGACCTGACCGGGGGAGAGGTTGAACATCCCATGAAGCCGCGCCGCCGTCACCTTTCCGGCGATTTTTGCTTCCGGGTCGATCGCCGCGGGACGTCGGCTTCGGTAAGAGACGTTTCCCGCCACCTCCGCCGCCGGGGTGATTCGCATTTTTCCGGTCATTGTCGTGAGGTCCCCACCGATCCGACTCGACACGGTCAACTCTCCGGCTGCGGCGGTGACGTCGCCTTGGATGGAGGCGGACGGATTGAGGTCGACCTCGCTGCCGGCGACCGTTAGGTTTCGTCCAATCACTCCGTCAGCAATGATTTTCCCTCCGGCAATCCGGGCGTTTTGAGAGACCCGGCCTGATAGGGTAATTTTCCCTCCCGCGGCGAGGAGGTCGCCGTCGATCTCTCCGGAGACGCGAACCTCTCCGCCGGCGGCATAAACGTCGCCGTGGACCGTCCCCAGAATTTCCACGACGTCTCCCCAGGCGAAGTAGTCTCCTTCAACGACCTCCCCGGCGGGAAGAATGGAGGTTTCTCCCGGATCCCTCGCCGTTGCCGTTGCTGTCGATGAAAATAAAAATAAATATGGGAAAAGGAAAATCAAGGCAAGAAGGGTTTTTGCCCCGTTTTTTCTTTTGAGGGTATCAATCTTTTTCATCACGATGCTCTCTCCAGGAAGGTGGGCTTCCCTTATTAAACGATAACTACCGCTTCGCTTGCAATCCCCGGAAAAGAATCATGCCGCCGGCTGCTCTCCTCGGATCTCCTTCAGCAGTTCCCACCCCGTCATTTTCGCTGCGACCATTACCCCTGACCAGATCACACCGAGAATCCCGTGGCCGGTCAAGGTGCTTGCCCCGCAGAGAAAAAGACCTTTGATTTCGGTGGTCTGTGCAGGTCGACGGAAAAGGAGTTGAGAGGGGATTGCCCCGATCCCATATCCGGTCCCTCCGGTCGAGGCGGTGAAACGGGTATGGGTGATCGGGGTGGCGATCTCCCGATAAGCAATCTCTTTTCCGAGGTTGGGAAAGGCCCGTTCGGCGACGCCGATCAAGCGGGCTGAAAATTCTTCCTTGATTCGACGGTACGCGAAGTTTTTACGATAGGTCCCGTCCTGAATCTCTTCCGGCGTGATTCCCCATGCCTCCGGTTGAGAGGGGACGACCGTCATTAACTCGATGTTGGAGAAGCCGGGAGGGGCGGACCTAGGGTTGTCGGGGTCTTTGAGCGAGGCAATGGAAATATAGCAGAACGGTTCCGGATGAAAGCGTCCCGCGCGCGCCTCGGCGTAAACCGGCTCCTGATCGTAGGAGGGATGGACCCAGAAGTTGGTGTTCGGCACCCCTTCGGCTTTTAGGTCGCGACGGATGCCGAGGAAGATGATTCCCAGCGGGGGGGCCATCTCATAGGAGGCGACCCGATCCACAGTCGCCGGTTTCAAATGGTCCGGACCGACCAACTCCAACATCGTTTCCTTGAGATCGGCGTTGGAGACGATGAACGGCGCCCGGATCGTTCGATGTCCCAGATGTTTGTTTTCGAATTCGACCCCGACCGCGTGCCCATTTTCGACAAGGATCCGGCGGACCGGTGAACCGAGGAGGATTTTCCCTCCGTTTTTCTCAATTACATCCGCCAACCGATTGGAAATGACCTGCGTCCCACCTGCGGGGTAGTAGGCTCCCGATAGGTATGAGAAGAGGATCGTGGCATGGGCGACCACCGAGGCCCGGCTCGGTGGCTCGGCATACAGGCCGCTCTGAGCCGACAGAACGGCGCGGAGTTTCCGGTCGGAAGTACACTCTTCCAGAAGTGTCTCCAGTGTTGCGTGGAGATACCGATATGCGGGCCGAGCCTGCCAGAGGGCTTTTGCCGCTGGCCCGAGCCCGCGGTTTCCGACCGTTTGCAGCGAGGCGATCGCTTTCAGCATATCGAGATAACGGTCGATTCCCTCGCTTTCTCTTGGGAAGAGGTCGATCAGCCTCTTTCGATACTGTGCGATCCCTTTGGGGACCCGAAAAGTAAAGTCGGGAAAAACGAGGGTGTCGAACCCCTCCGGATCGAGTTCCCGGAAAAGGAGATCGTCGATTCCGGCGGCATGGAGGATTCTTGGAATACTTCCGCCGGGATGGCACTCCCCAAGATAGTGGAGGCCGATGTCGAATTCATATCCGGGACGCTGAAAAACCGTGGCATTTCCTCCGGCGACGGTGTGCCGGTCGAGAACCAGGACGGAGTAACCGTGCCGGACCAACAGCGCCGCCGCCGTTAACCCGCCGGTGCCGGCCCCGACGACGATGACGTCATACCGGTCTTTTGGAAGGTCTCGAAAACGATCGGAGGGGAGTGCCCCTGGAGCGGGGCCGCTCTTCTTTTCGTCCGATGGAAGGGTTGCATGTTCAAAGGCCATTTTTATCACCGGGATTAAGTGTCATGGCCTATTTTGACTCGAATCGTTCGATATCGGCAACCCCCCATCCGGGGGGTCGCACAAACCATATTTGGGGTTAGTGGGGTAGGGTTTTTAGAGAGGTTCTGAAAGGATCCGTCTGGCCCCGATGTAGCGGCTTCTCCAGTAGTCGAGGCGGAGGTCTTGAATGTTCACCCTCCCCTTGGAACGGGGGGCGTGGATAAACTTTCCCTTTCCAAGATAGATTCCGATATGGAGTTGCGCCGGGCCGTCGATTTCGAAGTAGACGAGGTCGGCCGGTTTCAACTCGCTCACGGTGATCGAACTTCCCCTCTCAACGATATCTTGTGTCGTTCGGGGAAGGGTGAGTCCGACCGCCCTCCGGAAGACATAGGTGATAAACCCGCTGCAATCGAATCCTTTGGGGGTGGTTCCTCCGAAACGATAGGGTGTGCCGATGAAGGCGCGGGCGGTCCGGATCACCTTTTCCTGAGCCGGTTTTGGGGCGGGAGTCGGTCTCTCCTCCAATGACGAAAAATCGGAGGAGGGGTGGCGACCGGCGCATCCGTTGATCGTCAGCCCAAAAAGAACAAAAATCCCGATGAGGTAAAGCGGCTTCATATAAACGAGGATAACGTAAAACCGTCGGGTGTCAAACCGGTTTACCGGAGGCGCTCTAATCCGGCGGAGCCGGAAAGCGGGGGCTTGCGTCGCCCCCTCCACCGGCGAAGCCGGGTGGAGCCTCCCCCTCAACACTCTCATCCGTTCGCTGGTGATGAGCTCGGAGGCAACAATGATCTACGCAAAAAACATAGATGTTACAGATATAGAGTCTAACTATCCGATCCGGCGCTTTAGGTAAAGATAACCGAGCGAGACGAGGCTCATCACGACCATCGCGGTCAGTGTGTAGATCAGAATCCGAAGTTTGTTCCGGACCTCTTTTTCGATCATCGCGTCGAGCCGCTGCTCGATCTCATTCATCTTCGCATCGACCTTTGCCTCAATCAGAACCATCTGTTCGGTGATGAACTGTTCCGCCTCGATCCGGGCATGGGCGACGAACTCTTCCCGTTTCTGGTCGAAGTAACGATCCGTTTTTTCCTGAACTTTACCCACCACCCGATCGGTCAAGGAAGGATTGAAGACTTTGCCGATCTTCGCCAATGTTTCCCAAGGCATGGTTATCCCCCGTTGAAAAATAGGAGGGCCAGCCCTCCCTGAATGATGATCAGAAGGGCGATCATTGCAAGCTCCGTTCGAAACGGACGCGAGCGGAACCGAAGGAGTTTGAGCAAGATCCATCGTCGCGTGAATCGCGGGGTTGCTCGATACCAGATCGCAATATCGATCAGGTCATCGATGAGCCATCCGATAAAAAAGAGCGCCGGAAACCAGCGAAAAATGAGAAAGGGGTCGAATATTTCCATTTAAACAGGGCTCCAAACAATCATTGGGGAGTGATCCTAACCTCTGCTTGAAAAAAGATCAAGCCCTTGATCGAACCGGCGGTCCTGCCGATCCCCCGACATGGGGGGATTGTTGGAAAGCCGGTTCGGTTTTAAATTGTCATTCGTGCGGGAGAGATTTTTGAGGAGACGTGAACTGGCCTGCATGATTAAACCCGAAGGAGGTGATCACGATGAAACGATATTTTCTTTTTTTGACCGGGATGATTCTGGCCGCCGGTTTGTCGGTCGGTTGTTCCGATTCAGGCTCAACCCAGACAGAAGTGGAAGAGACCGTTCCGCTTCTGTCTGAAAAGATGACACAGGAAGAAGAAGCAATGATGGCCTCGGCAAAGGCCGAAG
>CAZOFJ010000028.1:0-38040 GCA_964579005.1 uncultured Nitrospirota bacterium | reverse complement strand
CAATAAGGCGCCGGGATGATCACTTCATCGCCCCGTTCGAAGAGGGCCTGAGCGATATTGTAAAGCGTATGTTTTGCCCCGCAGGAAACGATGACTTCCCCTTTTTGATAGTCAAGGCGGTTTTCCGTTTTTAATTTTCGGCAGATGGCTTCTTTCAGTTCTTCAATTCCTGACGGAGCGGTATATTTCGTGAACCCTTCTTGGATCGCTTGAATCGCCGCTTTGGAGGCGACTTCAGGGGTATTAAAGTCGGGTTCTCCCAGACCGAAATCGGTGATTCGGATCCCTTTGGAAGACATTGCCTTTGCCTTGGCGGCCATCGCCATCGTGGGAGAGGGTTTGATCTGCTCGATTCGTTTTGCGAACTTCATTTCCCGCCTGTCGGAATTTTTTCGCGTAATTTTTCGGAGACCCCTTTCGGGACGAACTCGGAGACCTCTCCCCCATAACTCGCCACTTCTTTGATCAAGGTCGAGGTGATATACGAGTATTCTTCGCTCGGCATCAGGAAAAGTGTTTCAATCTTGGGATCGAGTTTGCGGTTCATCATCGCCATTTGGAATTCATATTCAAAGTCGGAGACTGCCCGAACCCCTCTGATGATCGCCGTTGCCCCTTTTTTACGTAGATAGTGGATGAGAAGACCGTGGAACGGTTCGACCACCAAACCGGGCATTCCCTCTGTTGCGGTCCGGATCATCTCGATGCGCTCTTCAAACGAGAAGAGGGGGGTTTTTTTCGGATTGGGTGCGATCGCAACAACGACTTTCGGAAAGATCCGAAGAACCCTCCGGATGATGTCGATATGTCCGTTTGTGATCGGGTCGAAAGTGCCCGGATAAACGGCGAGTTTAAGTTTTCCCGCAGTTTTCATAAAAGGAGAGGAGGGTATCTCCGTAGGTGTATTTTTTTGACAACTTCAGTTTTCCTGTCTGTTCAGGGAGCGCTTTCTTATGAAAATGTTGAACGATCACCCTTCCGCCATCGGTGATCATATCATCCTCCCCCAGCAATGGCAATGTCTTTTCAATCTCATTCCCCTCGTAAGGGGGATCAAGAAAAGCAATATCAAAAGGGATTCCCTCGTCTCTTTTGAGAAACGTGACGGCGTCCGTGCAGAAGCATAAGAAACGATCCTGAAAAGAGGGGAAAGAGAGATTCCGTTTTAAATATTCGATCGGTTCTCGATTTTTTTCAACGAAGAAAACCTGCTTTGCCCCGCGGCTGAGCGCCTCGATTCCAACCGAACCGGTTCCTGCATACAGATCAAGAAAAACAGCCCCTTCGATCCTTGCGGAGAGGATATTAAAGAGGGCCTGTTTTACCTTGTCCGAGGTGGGGCGGACCGCAAGCCCCGGCGGCGCGTGTAGTTGTCTCCCTTTTAATGTGCCGGAGTTGATTCTCATGATTGCTATTTCCCGCGTCGGTTGTTTTTCGATGGAACGGTTTTTGACTTTATTTCAAGGTTTTAATATAATAACATACTTGGAGCATCTGATGAAACGCTTCCCCTCTTTTTCCGGATCTCTTCTCATTTTTCCCATTACCCTTTTCTTGGTTTTTGTTTCCATTCCAGGGTGTGTCCCAAAATCTCCTTCCTTGTCTTCACTCGATCAAGGAGCGGCCCAGACCAATTCGGAGGTCATTCAAGTTGTCGTAAAACCGGTTATTACGAGTGGTTTCCAATCGGAGGATGAAGAAAAGTGGGGGGTCGACCTTTCCGCCTATTTTACTACGTTTGAAGTCAAAATCATCAATAAAACCTCGGAAGAGATAGCCTTTGATCCCGACCGTGCGCGCCTTTACCAAGGGGAGGAATCGGTTTTTCCCGTTTTAAACGGGAAAGAGGCGGTCCAGTATTACATGACCGGCAGCGGGGAACCCGTCTTTACCATTTTCCCAAAATCCAAAGCGATCGTTGAGGCTGAAACCAAAAAGATTCTTGAAGCGAGGATGGAGGGAGGAATAATCGCCCCCGGAGAAAAAAAAGAAGGGCTCATCTTTTTTAAAAAGATAAGCCCTCGGCAATGTAAAGAGCTGGTCCTTAAATTAAGCGTTGCTGTCACCGGTTCTGGAGAGACCAAAGAATTTTCTTTCCCGTTCTCTTGCGGAGAGCCTTGATAAGGGAGTATCTTCGATCAGTTCCTATCCAACCAAGCCTTCTATTCTTCTCCTCCGACGGCTGTTCCAACCGGTTCCAGAAAGGGTGTACTTTTTTTCTGATTGTCCAGGATGGTTTTGTCCATTAGAGCACCGCAGTTGATACATTTCCAAGCGTGAAAAACAATGAAAAAGTCGGAAAGTCGTTCCAGATACATCAAGCCATCACATTTTGGGCATTTCATTTTTCGCTCCTCGGTTTAGGGGTCGATGAATCGGGTAATACATGAACAAGCAATGGCCGTGCCAAAAAATGTAACTTTATAACTACTTGATTTATAATGAAACTGGTTTGATTTAAAAATGGGATTCGAATAAAAACCACAATTGTAGACAAATTTTGTCACTTGGATGGGTAAGGATCTATCGAAAAATTCAATCGCCGGGGTAGAAAGATCGAAGGCCAAGATAAAAGATTGGCCGCTGACGGAAAGGCCGAGAGAGCGGTTGATCAAAGAAGGGCCGCAGATTCTTTCCGATGCGCAGCTTTTGGCAATCCTTCTTCGAACCGGTTCTGATCGGGCGAATGCGGTTCAACTTGCAATCGATCTCCTTAGCCGGTTTCATGATCTTCCAAGTTTTGCAGCGCTCAGCATAAAAGAACTTTGTACCGTCCGGGGAATCGGACCGGCAAAAGCGGCTCAGTTAATGGCGGCATTCGAATTGGGGCGAAGGTCGCTTATCCCGCCAATGACTCAAAAGATCCAGATTGGTTCAAGCCAGGATGTCTTCAGGCATTTCTCCCCTGGATTCCGGCACCTTAAAAAGGAAGTCTTCAAAACGGTTCTCCTCGATCAGAAAAACAGGGTGATTCGAGATTTGGTTGTCTCGGAAGGAAGTCTGACACTGACTGTCGTTCATCCGAGAGAGGTCTTTAATCCCGCCATCCGGGATTCGGCGGCCTCCGTGGTTTTCCTGCACAATCACCCCAGCGGTGACTTTACCGCCAGCCGTGAGGATCGGGAGTTAACGAAACGATTGGTGGCTGCGGGAGACTTGATTGGTGTTCGAGTGCTCGATCACCTCATTGTCGGAGAGAATGGTTATTTCAGTTTTGCCGATGCCGGAGAAATAAGAAATGCTTTCGGAAACGTTGCTGTTTTTGGGAAAGAGACATAAAATATTAAATGTGGAAGGGGGATTATGAACCCGCTTGCCGTATTATGGATATTGGTTTTTTCATCGACCATCATTTTGTCTACCGTCTTCTATCTGGCCGAGCATTACTCTCATATTGTCGGGAATGCCTATTTTCTGATAGGGGCTTTCTTCGGTTCTTACGGTCTCTATATTCTGGTCACCTGGATGGTGAAGCGGAAGCAAAAGAAGCAGGCCGGCTGATCATGGGTGTTTGTTGCGCTGCGCCATGTCGCGCCGCTCTATAGCGGGAGATCTCGTGTGCCATTCCATCGGCGCCTATTTGAGAAAAGAGATGGGATTTTATCATTGCCATCAAGCCCGACGCGAAGGGGAAGCTTTATTAGCGAAGCTTCGTCTATATCAGGGGGTGGTCCGAGCTGAATTCGGCGGAAGCCTGCGAAGACGAAACGAGGTTGTTCAGGATGTCGATCTCGTGGTGGGTGTTGATCGTCCTTCCGATGTGATCACCTACTTTTGTTCGCTGCCGGAGATTGAACGGGAGATCGAACGCTCCGAGAAGAAGGCGCGAATCATATTAAAATCAGGGATCGCGGTCGATCTCTGTGTGACGACCGATGACCGATTCTCTTACCTTCACCACCATTATACCGGAAGCAAGGAATACCATGTCGCGCTTGAAAAGCGCGCAAAGCGATTTGGTATTCGGATCAGTGAATATGGTCTTTTTCTTGAAGACCATCTTCTCCCTTGCCGAGAGGAACGAGAGATTTTTTCCATGCTCGAGCTTGATTATATCGAACCCGAACTGAGGGAGGGCCGGGGTGAAATTGAGGCCGCCGCGGAGCATCGCCTTCCCATTCTGCTTGAAGAGAAAGATATACGGGGAATATTCCATGTCCATACCACGTATAGCGACGGTGCCGGATCGATAGAAGAAATGGTTGAGATGGCGGAACGCGTTGGTTTGGAGTATATCGGGATTTCCGACCACGGACCGGCTTCATCTCATCCTGACGGATTGACGGGTGAACAGATCGGAAAGCAACATGAAGAAATCGAGCGGCTTCGAAGTCGGTTCAAGGGGATTCATGTTTTTAAGGGGATCGAGGTCGACATCCTTCCCGATGGGGGTATTGATTATGACGATCGGGTATTGTCCCTGTTCGATTTTGTGATTGCCTCGGTCCATTCCCATTTTGACATGTCTGAAAAAGAAATGACTGATCGAATTCTCAAGGCAATCCGGCACCCCAAGGTCACTTTTTTAGGCCATCCCACCGGCCGGATTCTCCTTTCCCGCCCAGGTTATCCGGTGGTGATTGAGAAAATCCTGGAAGAGGCGAGCCGGTACAACGTGATTGTAGAGTTGAATGCCAACCCGTATCGGCTTGATCTGGATTGGCGCTACTGCAAGTTTGCAAAAGAGGCCGGCGTTCTCCTGAGCGTGAATCCGGATGCCCATAATATCGATGGCCTTTCCCGTCTTTCTTTCGGGGTTGGAATTGCCAGGAAAGGGTGGCTTTCGAAGGAAGACATCATCAATACCCTCCCGCTCGAACAGATCAAAAAATATTTGGCTGATAAAAAAAATAACTGCTCAGGCACATAGGCGGAGAGGTGTCTTGCCTATTTGCCGTTTTTCGCTTTTCTTTGCGCCTCTGTGCCTTGCCCCTTTGTACCGGCCTACCTAGATAGAGTATTGATCTGCCTGGTTTTTCTGGGTTAAAACTGCGGATGTGAAACGGGTTTTTTATTTACAGGTCGACATGGAAATGTTAAATTACTAAGATTTTTCTCATGGAGGAAAGGTTGCCCTTTGTTAAAGCGGTACGGCCCTGTCGCTCTTCTTCTGGCGTTTCTCTCACTGGTTGCTTCTTCCCTCGGCTTCGCGGCGGATAAACCGATTCAAATCAAATTGATCGAGGTGAAGGGGAATAAAAGAATCGATTCTGTAACGATTCTTTCTAAGATGAGTCTCAAAGAGGGAGATCTCTTTTCGCCTGATCGCGTTCGCGAAGAGGTCAAGGCGGTTTATCGAATGGGCTATTTCGATCAGGTTGAGGTCGAGACGGAAGGATTAGAAGGAGGGCTGGCCGTCACCTTTGTGGTCCGTGAGAAACCATTTTTAGTCGATGTGGTTTACGAGGGAAACCAACAGTTCGATAAGGAGAAATTGAAAGAGAAAGTTCCGATCAAACTCGGAACTTTTCTCGATGTGGAAGAGGTCCACGCTTACGTCGAAAAAATAAAGAAATTGTATGAGGGGGATGGTTATTACAACGCCGATGTCACGCCGGTCACCCAGCGCATCGGAGAAGACCAAGCGGTGTTAACCTTCTTGATCAGGGAAGGAGAGAAGGCCTATGTCCGAACCATTCGGATGGAGGGAAACAAGGCTTTTACAGAAAAAGAACTGAAGAAACAGATCGAGATCTCCCCTTATTTCTGGCTGACTTCCTGGTTGACCGAGTCGGGGCGTTATAAAGAGGAGGCCCTTCAAGCCGATCTTGAAAAGCTGCGGGAGTTTTATCTTAATCACGGTTATCTTCAGATGCAAATTACCGAGCCAAAAGTTGAATTGAGCGAAGATAAGAAGTGGTTTGCAATCACTTTTCCGATTGTGGAGGGAGAGCAGTTCCGGATTCGGGAGATCCGTTACGAAGGGAATACGCTGTTTGGTACCGAACGTCTTGCCGCCGTGACGAAGAGCAAAGGTGGAGAACTCTTCAATCGAGGTCGGATTCGGCAGGACATTGCAAGCATGGTCGACCTTTATGGGGAACGCGGGTATATTTTCGCCAATGTTGTTCCGCAACTGAATCCCCGTTTCGAGGAGCGTGTCGTCGATGTTGCTTTTCAGGTCAGCGAAGACGCGGAAATTAAGGTTCGGGAAATTCATATCGCAGGCAACGACAAGACCCGCGATAAGGTGATCCGCCGTGAGATCCGGGTGAATGAGCAGGAAGTGGTCAATACCAAACTGCTCCGTCGGAGTTTCCAGCGATTGAACAATTTGAACTTCTTTGAAAATGTCGAAATCGTTCCGCAACAGGTCGAACCGGGATGGGTTGATCTTGATGTGCAGGTGAAGGAAAAGCCGACCGGAACGTTCAGCATCGGCGGCGGATACAGCTCCGTCGATCGCCTTATTGCCATGATCGATATCACTCAGGGGAATCTCTTCGGAAGGGGACAGCTCTTGCGTGGAAAAGTGGAATCGGGGAAGCGCCGGAAGACCTATACCCTCACATTCAGGGAGCCGTATCTTTTTGACACGAACATTTCCGGCACAACCAACCTCTTTAACACCGTGCGGAATTTCAACTCTTACAAAGAGAAACGGATCGGAGCGGACTTGATCCTCGGCCGTTTCTTCGGTGAGTATGTGAGTGCCAGCGTCAGTTATACGTTGGAAACATTGAATATTTTCGACCTGCGTCAGATCAACGGAGCCGTCGATCCAAACATCCCGCTTCGAGTGAGGCGCCAAGCCGAACGGGGACGGACCTTGACCAGCGCCCTCGGCTTTTCTCTTGCCCGGGATACGCGCGATTTTGCCTTCGATCCACGGCAGGGTGGACGGAATTCGATTTCCTTGGAATACGCCGGGACATTCCTCGGGGGAGACAACGATTATTACAAGGTCATCCTCGATTCAAGCCGGTTTTTCCCGCTCTGGAGAGATCATGTTTTGTCGATCCACGGTCGCTTCGGATATGCGGCCGGAATCGGGGACAAGGAGCTGCCGATCGGCGAGCGGTTTTTCGTCGGCGGGATCAATACAATCAGAGGTTTTAAGTTTGGGAGGGCCGGCCCCATCACCAGCACCGGAGAAATCTTGGGGGGAAACAAAGAGCTTCTTGTCAATGTCGAGTATCTCATCCCATTGGTTCCCGAGGCGAAAATCAAATGGCTCTTTTTCTATGATATCGGGCGTTCCTTTGACGATTCAGAGCCGGTCCGGCTCTCCGAACTCAGGCAAGGGGCTGGATTCGGCATCCGGTGGATCTCTCCCGTCGGTCCGCTTCGGCTTGAATTTGGGGCCAATCTCCGTCCCAAAGAAGAAATAGGGGAAAGCCGGAAATTCCTTCCAGAGTTTTCGATCGGGACGCTTTTTTAACAGATCTTGAGGAGGAAGAAGGATGATCAAACAGTTTTTCTGTATCGGGATGATTGTGTTCGGGCTGACAATTGGAATTGGGCATGCCCAAACCCTTAAAATTGGGGTGATCGATGCGCAGAAGATTCTCGAAGGTTCCAAGGAGGGAAAGCGGGTCAAGGCCAACATGGAGGAATTCGTCAAGAGCCGTCAGAATATTATCGACCTTGAGGAAAAAGAGCTAAAGCAGATAGAAGAAGATCTGACCCGGCAGGGGGCGCTCCTTTCCCCCGAGGCCAAGAAAGTCAAACAGGACGATTTCCAGAAAAGGTTGGTCGAGTATCAAAAGAGAGCGACAGAACTGAACAAGGAAGTCCAGGGGAAAAAATTCGATACCCTTCGTGATTTCAATAAAAAATTGGAAGAGGCGGTCAAACAGGTGGCCGAAAAGGAGGGGTACACTTTTGTATTCGATAAAAATGCGGAAGGGGGAGGGGTCCTCTACGCAAAAGAGACGTTCGATATCACGGCCAAGGTGACCGAACAGATTGACAAAAACGGGACGAAATAGAAACAAAAGGGTGAACCATGGAAGCGTCGCTCGGCGAGATTGCCAGGTGGGTGGAAGGGGAGGTCATTGGGGACCGGCATCTTCAAATCAGCGGAATCGGCTCGATTGAAGAAGCAAAGGAGGGAGAGATCACCTTCCTTGCCAATCCCAAGTACCTCTCCAAGGCCCTCAAAACACGGGCGTCCGCGATCCTGGTTGGAAAAAGAACATCCGGCCTTCCCTGTGCCCTTCTCATTGTCCGGGATCCCTACTATGCCTTCTCTCGGCTCCTTTCGCGCTTTCATCCCCCCCGACCTAACCCCCCTGGAATCGATCCAAGGGCGGTGATTGGAAAGAATGTGATTTTTGGAGATGAGGTTTCTATCGGTCCGTTTGTCACACTTGAAGACCGGGTTGAGATCGGCAACCGGGTCCGGCTTTGTTCCGGCGTTTTCGTCGGAGAGGGGAGCCGGATTGGGGAAGAGAGCCTGATCTATCCGAATGTCACGATTCGGGAAGGGGTGAACATCGGAAAGCGGGTGATCGTCCACAGCGGGACGGTGATCGGAAGTGATGGATTCGGTTTTGCCCCGCATCAGGGGAAACATCATAAAATTCCTCAGATCGGAGGGGTGATCATCGAAGATGACGTCGAGCTGGGGGCGAATGTCGCGGTCGATCGGGCCGCGCTTGGGAACACGGTCATCGGCGCCGGAACGAAAGTGGATAACCTCGTTCAGATCGGCCATAACGTTGTGATCGGTCCCGACTCGATCTTGGTGGCGCAGGTTGGTATTTCCGGGAGTGCTTCGATTGGCCGCCGTGTGACGTTGGCGGGGCAGGTCGGCGTCGCCGGTCACTTAACGATTGGCGACAATGTGATTGTCGGGGGGAAGTCGGGGGTGACAAAAGATATTCCTGATGGGGAGGTTGTCTCCGGCTTCCCGACGCTTTCTCACCGGGAATGGCTCAAGGCTCAAGCCTCCTTTCCGCATCTTCCCGAACTGCGGGCCAGAGTGAAGAAATTGGAAGAAGAGATCGAGGCGTTACGAAAACAGGCTCAGGATGCTCAATCGGAAAATGCTCAATTGGATGAGGGGAAGGACGAATGGAAAGGAAGGAAGCGTTGATCGATATCGA
This sequence comes from uncultured Nitrospirota bacterium, assembly GCA_964579005.1. Taxonomy (GTDB): domain Bacteria; phylum Nitrospirota; class Nitrospiria; order SBBL01; family Manganitrophaceae; genus CAZOFJ01. Next base: position 28,990 of record CAZOFJ010000028.1, on the reverse strand, counting down.
AGAAATCACCAGAATATTGCCGCACCGGTATCCTTTTTTGTTGGTCGACCGTATTTTGGAAATCGATCCGGGAAAACGGATTGTCGGGTTTAAAAATGTGACGATCAATGAACCTTTTTTCCAGGGACACTTCCCCAAGCATCCGATCATGCCGGGGGTCTTGATCATCGAGGCGATGGCCCAGGTCGGCGGCATCCTGGCTTTCAAATCGACCCGGGGGAGCGAAGGGCAGTTGGTTTTTTTTCTCGGGATCGACAAGGCCAAATTCCGAAAGCCGGTTTATCCCGGAGACCAATTGCGGATTGAAGTCGAGGTCGTTCAAGAACGACCTCCCTTCTGGCGGCTTCAGGGGATGAGTTACGTCGACGGAAAACTGGTGGCCGAGGCCGAATTGAAGGCGATGTTGGGCCAGGAAGGAAAGGGGGGAATCGAAAAGTGAGCATTCATCCAAGCGCCATCATTCATCCGAAGGCGGAACTCGATTCATCGGTCGAGGTCGGCCCTTTTTCGATCATCGGCGAGCATGTCCGGATTGGAAGTGGAACCCAGATCGGTCCGCATGTCGTCATCGATGGCTGGACCGAGATTGGTGAAGGATCGATCGTCTACTCTTTCGCCTCCATCGGTCAGCCGCCGCAGGACTTGAAGTACAAGGGGGAGCCGAGCCGTTTGAAAATCGGACGGAGGAATACCTTTCGAGAATTCGTCACGATCCATCGGGGAACCGAGAAGGGGGGCGGTGAGACGGTGATCGGGGACGGCAATTTTTTCATGGCCTATGCCCATGTTGCGCACGATTGTCATATCGGCAATGAGGTGGTCATGGCGAATGCGGCGACCCTGGCGGGGCATATTACCATCGGCGACCATGCCTATATCGGAGGGTTGGTCGGCGTTCACCAATTCGTCAAGATCGGGGCCCACGTCATGATCGGAGGATGTTCCGCGGTGGCGCAGGATGTTCCTCCCTACGTCTGCGTGGCTGGGAATCGGGCCAAACTGTATGGTTTGAATCAGATCGGATTGGAACGGCGGGGTTTTTCGAGAGAACAGATTGAAGGATTAAAAGGGGCCTATAAGCTTCTCTTCCGGTCGGGGCTGACCTTGCGCGAGGCGGCGAAGCAGGCGCGGGAGAAATGGAAAAAGATTGCCGACGTCGAGTCGCTTGTTTCGTTTGTAGAGCAATCGGAGCGGGGGGTTTGCCGTTAAAACGTCCAATTCCAACAAAATCGGTCTCATTGCCGGGAACGGTCAATTTCCCTTAATCTTCGCCGAAAACGCGAAGCGGGCCGGGCTGTCGGTGATTGCCGTCGCCCATACGGGAGAGACCGAACCGGCATTGTCGGAGAAGGTCGATGAGATCCTCTGGATTCGGGTTGGGCAGATCGGGAAGCTGATCGCTTTCTTCAAAAAAGCGGGTGTTTCAGATGCGGTGATGGCCGGAGGGATCCGGAAGACCCGGATCTTCGAAATGCGCCCCGACTTCCGGGCGCTTTCTCTCTTAACCCGGATGAAAGAAAAGAAAGACGATGCGCTCCTCCGGGCCTTTGCGGGGGAGTTGGAACGTGAAGAGATTCAGGTCCGGGAGTCGACCCTCTACCTGATCTCTCTACTCGCCGAGGAGGGGGAGATGACCCGTCCTCTCAAAAAAGAGGAGCGGGAAGATATCGAATGGGGATGGCCGCTGGCGAAGCAGATCGGCGCCCTCGACATTGGACAGTGTATTGTGGTGAGGAACGGCGTTGTCCTGGCGGTTGAAGCGATTGAAGGAACCGATGCGACGATCCGGCGGGGAGGCGCCCTTGGAAAAGAGAAGGCGGTTGTCATTAAGATCTGCAAACCGCAGCAAGATTTCCGTTTTGACGTTCCCGCGATCGGACCGGGGACGATCGCGGTGATGGCCGAAGTTGGAGCGACCGTTCTCGCTGTCGAGGCGGGGAGGACGTTGTTATTGGAAAAAGAAAAATTTCTTGAGAGCGCGAAAGCCGCCGGAATTGCGGTGGTCGGTATGAAGGATCCGTAAATGTAGGGGCGTAACAAATTCATGGAAACGAATTCCAGAAAAATTAAGATTGCGGTGGTTGGCGTCGGTTATCTTGGCAGTCACCATGCCCGGATTTACTCCGAGCTTCCCGATGTCGAAGTGATCGGGGTGGTTGACATCGATCGGGCGCGGGCCGAAAAAGTCGCCGCAGAGCGGCAATGCCGCGCCTTTGCCGATCTCTCCGATCTTTTCGGCAAGGTCGATGCGGCGAGCATCGTCGTTCCGACGCCGGCTCATTTCAGTGTCGCGAAGGCTTTGTTGGAAAACGGGGTTGACCTCCTCCTCGAAAAACCAATGACGGCGACGCTCCAAGAGGCCGATGAACTTCTTGGTCTTGCCGATCGGAAGGGACGGATGCTTCAGGTCGGCCATGTCGAGCGGTTCAACGCCGGTGTTCGAAAACTCAAGGAGGGTCTGGTCCAGCCGCGCTTCATCGAATGCCACCGGATGGGGCCGTTCGTCGAGCGGGGGACCGACGTTCATGTGATTCTTGATCTGATGATTCACGATATCGACATCATCCTGTCGCTGGTTCCCTCGGAGCTGGCGGAGATCCGTGCCACCGGTGTGCCGGTCCTCACCCCCCAGATCGACATCGCGAATGTCCGCCTGGCCTTTGCAAACGGCTGCGTGGCCAATGTGACCGCCAGTCGTGTTTCGCGGGAGCGGTTGCGTAAGATTCGCATCTTCCAGCCCGATACCTACCTCTCGCTCGATTATCTCCTCCAGGAGCTGGTGATCTGCCGCCGGATGGCCTCCCCGGGGGGATCGCGGCCCGAGGTCACGATCGATAAGATCACGATCGAGAAGGAGGAGCCGCTCAAGGCGGAGCTGGCCGCCTTTATCGAGGCGGTCCGAACCCGAACGGTGCCAAAGGTTTCCGGGGAGGACGGGCGGAAGGCGCTGGCGGTGGCGCTGGAAGTGGTCGACCTGATTAAAAATCAATCCCCATCCCTTTAATTTTGCGGGAAAGGAAGAGACATCCATGGCGCGCGACCTCTCCAAATCGCATCGGATCATGATGGTCGCGGGGGAAGCATCGGGAGACCTGCATGGCGGGCCGCTCGCTGCCGCCCTTTTAGCGCAAGATCCCTCGTTAAAGATCGTCGGTTTCGGTGGAACCGCCATGCGGCGGGCCGGGGTCGAAGTCATCTTCGATATCTCCCGTCTTGGGGTCGTCGGGATCGTAGAGGTTTTTCTTCATCTCCGATCGGTCTGGCAGGCGTATCGCCTTGCGGTCCAGACCTTGGAAGAGGGAGTCGATCTCCTGATTTTGATCGATTACCCCGATTTTAATCTCCGTTTGGCAAAGGCGGCGAAGCGGCGGGGCATCCCGGTGGTCTATTACATCAGCCCCCAAATCTGGGCGTGGCGCTCCGGGAGGGTCAAGATCATCGCCGAACGGGTTGATCTGATGCTGGTGATCCTTCCGTTCGAAAAAGAGATCTATGCCCAGGCGGGGGTTCCCTGCGCGTTCGTTGGTCATCCTCTTCTCGACGAAGTCGAAACAACGCAATTGAAGCACGGTTCGAAATCGGACTACCTCAAGGCGAAGGGCTTCTATCCGGAGGGGACAACGGTCGGTCTTCTTCCGGGAAGCCGCCGCCGCGAGCTTCTTACCCACCTTCCGGCGATGCTCGATGCAATGGTTTTGCTCTCGAAGGAGATCCCGGGTCTACAACTGTTGATTCCGGTTGCCCCGTCTCTTCCAAGGACGGAAGTAGAGGCGTTGACAAGATCTGTTTCTGTTCCGGTGCGGTGTGTAGAGGGGGAGTTCCAGGAGGTATTACGGGCCGCCGATACGATCGTTGTTGCCTCCGGGACCGCGACGCTTCAGGTGGCGCTGGCCGGGACGCCGATGGTGATCGTCTATCGGCTTTCGCCGTTGACCTATTGGATCGCCCGCCGTTTGATCCATCTGAAGTCGATCGGACTGGTCAATATCGTGGCGGGAAGATCGGTTGTGCCGGAGTTGATTCAAGAGGAGGCGGAGCCCTCTAAAATTCGCGACGAGGTCGCCCGTCTCTTGAACGATCCTCCCCTGCGGGAGAAGATGAAACAAGACTTAAAAGAGGTGGTGGGACGATTGGGCGCCGCCGGGGCCTCCGGCCGGGCCGCGGCCCTGGTTCGGGGTCTGTTGGAGAAGCAGTGAAGCTCTATTTTAGACTATTGGTTTATCTCAAACCGTATCGCTGGATTTTGGCGGGGGCTTTTTTTTCGAGTGCGATGGTGGCACTCCTGACCGCCGCCCATGCCTGGCTGGTGCGGCCGGTGCTGGATGATGTCTTCATTCGAAAAGATGCCGCCATGTTGACGATCCTTCCAATCACCATTTTCGTCGTGGCCCTTTTGAAGGGGGTGTTCAATTACGGTCAAGCTTATTTGGTCCGTTATGTCGGGAATCGGATTATCTCCGATATCCGGGAGGATCTCTATCATCACATGCTTCTCCTTCCGATCGGGTTTCACACCAAGAATGCAACCGGAAAGCTGATGTCGCGGGTGATCAACGATGTTGGGTTGATGCAGACGGCGGTTTCGACCGTGGTGAAAGATATTTTTCAGCAAGGTTTGACGATGATCGCCCTGATCGGTGTGATTTTTTATCAAAACTGGCGGCTTTCCCTGATTGCCATTCTGACGATCCCTTTCTCGGCCTATCCCCTGACCCGGATCGGGAAGCGGCTTAGAAAGGTGGCGCGGGCCGGTCAGGAAAAGATCGGAGAGTTAACGAGTATCCTTCAGGAAACCTTCGCCGGAATACGGGTGGTGAAGGCCTTCGGCCGGGAGGATTTCGAGGGCGAGCGTTTTTCAAAAAAGAATGTGCATTATTTCAAAAATGTCATGCGGGCGACCTCCGTTTCGGAGTTGACCGGCCCGTTGATGGAGACGCTCGGAAGCATCGGCGCGGCGGGGATCATCTGGTATGGCGGCTACCAGGTTTTAAACGATCAGATGACGCCGGGGACTTTTTTTTCGTTTATGGCCGCCACGATGATGATGTATGCTCCCTTAAAGGGGCTTTCTTCCGCCAATAATGTTTTACAACAGGCCCTGGCGGCGGCGGAGCGGGTTTTTTTGATCTTTGACGAAAAAAACGAGCGGGACCTGGATACCGGGCATCGTGAAATTGCCCGCGAGGTTGCCGGAGAGTTTGCCGTTGCGACTGCCAATGTCGGAGGCGAAATTGAATTCAAAGGGGTCTCATTCTATTATGAAGGAATCCAAACAGCGGCCATTTCAAACATCAATCTCAAGGCAAAGCCGGGGGAGATGATCGCTCTGGTCGGAAGCAGCGGTGCCGGGAAGACAACCCTCGTCAATATGATCCCCCGTTTTTACGAGCCGCACAGCGGGATGATCCTGATCGACGGTATCCCGATTCAAGAAGTTTCGCTTTCGTCACTTCGAAGCCGGATTGGGATTGTGAGCCAGGAGGTGGTCTTGTTTGACGACACCGTTCGCTGGAACATCGCCTATGGTCTTGAGAATGTGCCGGAAGAGGAGATCGTTCGGGCGGCGGAGGCGGCGTATGCCCATCTTTTTATCCAAAAGATGTCGAAAGGATACGATACCGTTTTGGAAAAGGGAGGGGGCAACCTCTCCGGCGGGGAACGTCAGCGTCTGGCGATCGCGCGGGCGATTTTGAAAGACCCTCCGATCCTCATCCTCGATGAGGCGACCTCCGCCCTCGACGCCGAGTCGGAATTCATCGTTCAGAAGGCCCTCGTTAATTTGATGAAGGATCGAACCACCTTTGTCATTGCGCACCGTCTTTCGACCGTTCAGCGCGCCACCTGCATCGTGGTGTTGGATCAAGGCCGGATTGTTGAAACGGGAACCCATGAGGAGTTGGTCCGCAGGAACGGTCCTTATCGGAAGGTTTACCGGATGCAGTTTCGCGAGGCTCTGGAGACGCAATGAAACGGCTCCTTTTCGGGCTCTATCGGGGGTTGATTCTCTTCTCTCTTCCCGCGACCTTTTTTTTCCTAGCATATCGGTTTCTCATGCGGCCGTCTTACCGGGACGGAATGATGCAGCGGTTGGGGTTTTACCCTTCCGACTTTTTTCGGCGACTGTCGGGGAAGAAGGTGATTTGGGTTCACGCCGTTTCGGTGGGAGAGGTGATCTCGTCCGAGATTTTCCTCCATTCTCTGAAGGAGCACTACCCCGAAGCGGCGATTGTCTTCTCGACCACCACCCCCACCGGGCAGGCGGCGGCCCGTCAACGCTTGAAGGGGGTCGACCGATTCATTTATTTCCCGCTCGATTTCCCTTGGGCCATCCGAAAGCTCATCGATCGGATTTCGCCGACGCTCTTTATTTTTCTCGAGACCGAACTCTGGCCTTTTTTTCTTCAGACCCTTTCGAACCGAAAGATTCCGTCGATCCTTGTCAATGGAAGGATCTCCGATCGGGGATTTCTCCGTTACCGCCGGGTCCGGTTTTTTATGTCGAAGGTGCTTGAGGAGGTCTCCCTGTTTCTAATGCAGACGGAGCGGGATGCCGAAAAAATCAAGGCGATCGGGGCGCCGATCGAACGGGTTTTCGTGACCGGAAACATGAAGTATGACCAGGCCGCGTTGCGGCGGGGCGAAGAAGAATCACCTGTCTCGCGTGCTGAAATCGGCCTTCAGGAGACCGAACGACTTTTAATCGCCGGAAGCACGCACGAAGGGGAGGAAGTGGCTGTTTTGTCGGCTTATCGGATGGTGAGGGAGGTTGTCGGACCGGTCCGGCTTCTGATTGCACCCAGGCATTTGGAGCGATTGGAGGGAATCGAGGAGCTTCTCTTGGAAAAAGGGTTCCCTACCGTCCGTAAGACAAGGGTAGGGTCAATTCATAAATTGACCCTCAGCCGATCCCAAATTTCTCCCCCGATCATTCTCCTGGATACCCTGGGGGAGCTGGATCGGTTCTATCCCCTCGCCGATCTGGTTTTTGTGGGGGGAAGTTTGATTCCAGTCGGCGGGCACAACGTTTTGGAGCCCGCCGCGCAGGGAAAGCCGGTCTTCTTCGGTCCGCAGATGTCGAACTTCCGGGAAATTGCCGATCAGCTCAAGGGATCGGGAGGAGGAATCGAGATTGCCAACGGTGAAGAGATGGGGGAGAAGATGTGTTGGCTGATTGCCCATCCCGATGAGATGAAAAAGCGGGGAGAGAACGCTTATCAAGTTGTTTTGATGAACCGGGGGGCGGTCCTGCGAAATATGGAGCAGGTGGCGCGGTGGTTGCCGAATTAAAGCGGAAAAAGAAACCAGTTCGCCGAGATGGGGCCGGCTGGAAATGGATCTGGAACAAGGGGCGAGGTCTCGCTGAGACTGTCCTCTTTCCCTTCACGATTCTTGCCTCCCTTTATGGCGTTGTTTGCCGCCTCCGGATTTTTCTTTACCGCAAAGGGGTGTTGTCTCAAAAAAAGGTCGACTGCCGGGTGATCAGTATTGGAAACCTGACGGTCGGGGGAACCGGAAAGACCCCTTTTACGATTTTTCTCGCCGAGCAGTGGCGGGAGCGCGGATACACGGTTGGGATTGTCAGCAGAGGGTATCGCGGTAATTACAAAGGACCGGTGCGTTGGGTCTCCGACGGTCGGGAGGTTTTGGAGGGACCGGAGACGGTGGGAGACGAACCGTATCTCATGGCCCAACGCTTGAGCGGAATTCCGGTCGTCGTCTCCGCCGATCGCTTCAAGGGTTGCCGTGCGTTGTTGGAACGATTTAAACCCGACGTGATCCTTCTTGACGACGGATTTCAGCATCTTCGTCTTCATCGCGATTTGAACCTCTTGTTGGTTGATGCGACCAATCCCTTCGGGAACGGCGCCCTCCTCCCGCGGGGATCGCTTCGCGAACCGCTTTCCGGGATTCGTCGCGCCGATGTGGTGATTTTTACCCGGTCCGAGGATCCGTTCGATGCGTCGGAATGGGTCGGGGAGATTGAACGGTTGGGCCTCCCTTGTATCCGAACGGCTTTTATCCCCGCCCGCTGGGTCCGGCTGAAGACGGGAGAGACCCTCCCCCCATCGGCGTTGGCAAAGGAGCCGGTCGTCGGCTTTTCCGGAATTGGAAACCCGGAATCGTTCTCGGCACTTCTCCATCGGATTGGGGTTGACCTGCGGGCCCAGGTGATCTTTCGAGACCATCATGTTTATCAGGCAATCGAACTTGAGGAGATTCAAAGACAAGCCGGGGTTCATGGCGCGAAGCGGGTGGTGACGACCGAGAAGGATGCGGTGAAGATCAAGGGGTTCATCCCGGCCGATCTGGATGTCTGGGCCCTTCAGGTCGAAGTTGTCTTTTGGGAAGGGCAAGAGAAGTGGGAGCCGCTTCTGCTGGGGGGGCGGTCTTAAAATGAACGGAAAACTCAAAGAGACCGCCCAATATGTTACAGCCCGTGTTCTGATCTTATTTTTTCAGGTGCTCCCGTTTCGAGCCGCCGTTGCCATCGGCGCTTTCTTGGGGCATCTCTTTTACCTGGCCGATCGTCGTCATCGGGAGATAACCCTGGAGCATCTCAGAGGGGCCTTCGGCCGGGATCGCAGCGATCCGGAGTTAAAACGGATCGCCGCCGGGGTCTTCGAAAATCTCGGCCGGTCGGTTGCCGAGTTCGCCGCGATTCAAGCAAGGCCGCTTGACGCGGTAATGCGGCGGACATCCTTTGAGGGTCTGGAACATTATGAGGCGGCGGTACGGGAGAAGAGGGGGATCATCCTCCTCACCGCTCATTTCGGCAATTGGGAATGGATGGCGACCGCCCTCTCGCTCCAAATCAAAAAGGGGATCTATGTCGTCGCCCGGCCCCTCGATCATCCTCTGTTGAATCGGATGATCAGAACCTGGCGGGAGCGAACCGGGAATCGGGTGTTGAACAAACGAACCTCGGCAAAGGAGATTTTAAGACTTCTCAAGGGGGGGGAAGCGGTCGGTTTTCTCTTGGACCAGAACACCGCTAAAGAAGAGGCGGTCTTCGTCGATTACTTCGGGAGGCCGGCGGCAACGCACAAGGGGCTTGCGATCCTGGCGCATCGAACAGGGGCCGCCGTTTTACCGATTTTTATTATCCGTGAAAGGGATCGGCATCGGATCGTCATCGAGAAACCGCTGGAGATGGCGCGAACGGGGGATCTCGACCGGGATCTCCGCGAGACGACGGCCCTCTTTACTCGAACGATCGAATCGGCCGTTCGACGCTACCCGGATCATTGGCTTTGGGTTCATCGGCGCTGGAAGACCCAGAGGGGAGAAAATTGAGCCCGATGGATATCTGATATGTATCAAAAAATTTTGCTCCGGGCCCCGAACTGGATCGGTGACGCGGTGATGGCGATCCCGGCGATTTCAACCCTCCGGGCCTGTTTTCCGGAGAGCCGGATCACTCTGTTGGCGAAACCACCGGTGGCGGCCCTCTTTGAACATCATCCCGATATCGATCGGCTTCTGATATATGAGTCTTCCGGGAGACATGCCGGCTTGGGCGGTTTCTTCCGGTTAGTCCGGACGGTTCGGGAGGGGCGGTTTGATCTGGCGTTTCTTCTGCAGAATGCGTTCGAGGCGGCGTTGATCGCGGCGGCGGCGGGAATCCCGGAGCGGGTCGGCTACGCGGCGGATGGCCGGCGGTTCCTGTTGACAAAAACGCTCTCGAAGAAAGAAGCCCCCCTTCACCAACGGGAAGCCTATCTCCGTCTGATCGGTCTGGTGAGGAAAGCCCTTTCCGAGGATGGGCCGAGTGAAGAAGGGGATCGGTTTGAAGTATCGGAAAGCGCTCCCTACCTGGTGATCACCGAGAAGGAGCAAGAGGCCGCCGCCGATCTTCTCCTTGCCGAAGGGGTTGTTCGGTGGGAGCCGGTGATTGGAATCAATCCGGGGGCTGCGTATGGTTCTGCGAAACGGTGGGCTCCGGAGCGGTTCGCCGCCGTGGCCGACCGCCTTGCGGAACAATATCGCGCGAAGATTGTTCTGTTTGGCGGCCCTGGGGAAGTTTCCATTGCGGAAGAGATTCAACGGAACATGGCCTCTCCCGCGGTGGTTCTGGCCGGGAAGATGTCGGTCCGGATGATGATGGCGCTGATTGCCCGCTGCCGGCTCTTTATCACCAACGATTCGGGGCCGATGCATGTCGCCGCGGCATTGGGGGTTCCGCTTGTTGCCGTCTTTGGTCCGACGAATCCCGATGCGACGGGGCCGGCCGGCAAAGAAAATAGAATCGTCCAAAATAAAGTCGATTGCGCCCCCTGCAGACACCGCGAGTGTCCGATCGATCATCGCTGCATGGAGGGGATTTCGGTTGATGCAGTGATCGCGGCGGCGGAACGGCAGTGGGAGCGGCTTGGAAGACGAAAGATCGCCGTCTTTCTCGATCGAGACGGGACGATCAACGATGACGTCGGTTATGTCGGTTCGGTCGATCGGTTTTCGATGATTCCCGGTGCGGCGGAGGCGATCGTCAAGCTCAATCGCCGGGGGATTTCGGTGATTTTGGTGACGAATCAGTCGGGGGTGGCGCGGGGGATCTTTCCGGAAGCATCGGTCGGCGAAATCCATCGGCATTTGCAAGAACTTCTTGCCAAGAAGGGGGGCCGCCTCGATGCGATTTATTACTGCCCACATCATCCGGAGATCTCTCTTTGTGCCTGCCGAAAGCCGGCGATGGGGATGATCGAGCAGGCGATTGCGGAATGCGGGATCGACCTCTCCGGATCGTATATTGTCGGCGATAAGTCCCTCGACATGGCGCTGGCGCGGGGCGGGGCGAAGGGGGTTTTGGTCCGTACCGGACACGGCGAGGCGTCGCTGCGGGAGATGATGGAGTCGGGAAAGCGGTTCGATCATGTTCCTCCTGTTGCCCATGTTGCAGATGATCTCGTCGCGGCGGTCGACTGGATCTTGGAAGACCTTGAAAACAGGAGATGGGTTGCGGCATCATGACCCGGCGGATTCTCATCGTCAAACCGAGCTCCCTCGGAGATATCGTAGATACCCTTCCCGCGGTCGGGGCGATTCGGAAACGGTTCCCCTCCGCGACGATTTCCTGGCTGGTCAAATTGGAATGGGCGCCGATTTTAAGAGGGCATCCGTTCGTCGATGAGGTGATCGCCGTCTCTTTCTCTTGGAAGGCGATTCCCCAAATGGTTCGGGCGGTACGAAAAGAAATGTTTGACCTGGTCATTGACTTCCAAGGGCTTCTTCGAAGCGCCCTCCTATCCTATGCGACGAAGGCGAAAGTCCGGGTCGGTTTTTCGGCGGCCCGGGAAGGGGCACGCTGGTTTTATACCGATCCCATTACCGTTCCGGAAAAGGTGGTTCATGCCGTTGATCGTTATCGGTGGCTGGCAAGGGCCCTTGGCTGTAATGTAAACGAGGTTCGTTTCGGGTTTCTTCCCACGTCGGAGGTGGCGGAGAAGGTGACCGATCTCCTCTCCGAGTGTGGGCTTTCCGGATCGGTCTCTTTCGTCTTGATCCATCCGACGGCCCGGTGGGAGAACAAGAGATGGGAGCCGGCGCGATTCGCGGCGTTGGCCGACCGGGTGATTCTTGGCCGAAGGCTTCCTCTCTTTTTTGTCGGAAGCGGGAATGAACGGGAAGAGATCGATCGGATCGTTCGGGGTATGAAGCAACCGACGGTCAATCTCGCCGGCAGGACGACGCTCCCGGAGCTGGCCGAGTTGGCCCGCCGGGCGCGGTTGTTCATCTGTAACGACTCCGGGCCGATGCACCTGGCCGCGGCGGTCGGGACACCGATCGTCGCCCTCTTCGGACCGACCGATCCGAAAAAGGTCGGCCCCTATGGCCCGGGGCATATCGTGATCCGGAAAGGGGTCGGCTGCATCGGTTGCAGCCGAAACCATTGTGTCCGGGGGAATGAATGTATGAACGCCATTTCGGTCGATGACGTCATTCATAAAATTAAAATGAGAGGAGAAGAGGATGGGAATCGATAAAAACCTGTTGGAAATCCTGGCCTGTCCCAAATGCAAGGGGGAGATCGATTTAAACGAAAAAGGGGATGGGTTGATTTGTGAACGATGCAAGCTCGTTTATCCGATTCGGGAGGAGATTCCGGTGATGTTGATCGAGGAAGCCACCCGGTGGGAGAAGTAAGCGAGGATCAGGTGGAGCAAAAGATCATTCAATCGGTCAGTCGCGTCATCGGGTATAATCGGATTCCCCTGAGTATCGTTCTCGGTGTGGGACTTTTTCTCTTCTCCGCCCCGGAATGGCGATCGTTGGTTTTGGGAATTCCGTTTATTCTGCTGGGCGAAGGGGTACGGATTTGGTCTTCCGGATATCTTCAGAAGAACAAGGTCCTTCAAATTCGCGGTCCCTACAGCCTGACCCGAAATCCGCTCTATGTCGGAAATTTCCTGATCGGCCTTGGCTTTGCCATTGTCGGAAACAGCCTTCTCGGAGGGATGTTATTCATGGGGGGATGGGGATCGATCTATACAGCCACCGTCTTGGAGGAGGAGCGCTATTTGACACGCTGCTTCGGAGAAGAGTATCAGGTTTATCTGCGTGAAGTTCCACGATTCTTTCCCCGTTTTTCCCGTCCTCTGTCGGGAGGGTTTTATTGGACGCAGGTGTTGGCCCATCGGGAGTTGAATACCTGGTGGGGGCTGGCGGGTGGGATCGCGCTTTTTTCCATCAGGGCCTGGTGGCTGGGAACGCTTTAGCCCCTTCCCGTTTCGGGAAGGGGGCAGGGGGTTAGGTCTATCTCCATAGGAAACGGAAAGATGTCGAAAGTCTCGGTGACCATCATTACATTGAATGAAGAGGCGAATCTTCCGGCCTGTCTTGATTCACTGAAATGGGCCGACGAAATCGTGGTGGTCGATTCGGAAAGCCGGGATCAGACGGTGCAGATTGCAAAAGATTTCGGTTGCCGTGTCTTAACCAATCCCTGGCCGGGCCACAAGGAGCAGAAGAATGTGGCGGTGGAGGTGGCCTCCCACGAATGGATTTTCAGCGTCGATGCCGATGAGCGCCTCACGCCGGAGATTCAGCGCGAGGTCCGGAAAATTGTTTCTGATCCAAACAGCATGGATGGTTATGCCTTTCCACGGAAGAACTACTTTCTAGGGAAATGGATGCGGCATGGAGGGTGGTATCCGGACCGGGTCTTGCGTCTCTTTCGGAAATCGAAAGGGCACTTTGGGGGGATCAACCCGCACGACAAGGTGATGATCTCCTCCGGCAAGGTGGGAGCGCTTCCTTATCCGATCACGCATCTGACCTATACCTCTTTTGACCAGTATCTTATCAAGCAAGATGCCTACAGCCGAATCGGAGCAGAGGAACTTTTCAAAAGCGGCAAAAGCGGAAGGACCCGAAGGGTGACCTCCCTGTCGCTGACCGGAAAATTCGCCGGAAAATTCTTGGAGACTTATCTCTGGAAGGGAGGATGCCTCGACGGCCTCCATGGGCTGATCGCTTCACTGGGCGGGGCCTATTTCGCCGCCCTTCGGCTGGCCCGGCTCTGGGAGCTTCGGAGGCTTGCTTCTCAAGGGGAAAAGAGATGAAGGTCAGCGGCTTCACCTTTTGCCGGGATGCGGTCCGGTTTGACTATCCGGTGGTGGAATCGATCCGATCGATTCTTCCGATGGTCGATGAATATATTGTCAACGTCGGAAAGTCAGACGACCGGACCCTGGAACGGATTCGATCGATTGGGGATCCAAAGATCCGGATCGTCGAATCGATCTGGGATGAATCGCTTCGAAAAGACGGCCTGATTTTTTCCCAACAGACCAATATCGCCCTTGCGCACTGCACTGGCGATTGGGCATTTTATCTTCAGGCCGACGAGGTGATTCACGAAGACGATCTCATGAAGATCCGAGGGGCCATGGAGCGATATCTTGAAGATCCGGAGGTCTTCGGCCTGATGTTTCGGTATCTCCATTTTAAGGGAGATTATCATTCGATCGACCCTTGGATGTACCGGCGCGAGATCAGGATCGTTCGAAACAACGGCCTCGTCCGCTCCTCCGGCGACGCCACTGGGTTTGCCCTCTCCGCGGATCAGCGTGGGATCAATTTGAAAAAAGAGACCGGGCGTTGGCGGCCGGCCGATGGGCGTATTTTCCATTATGGCTGGGTCAAAGATCCCCGGACCTTGGTTCAGAAAAAACGGGTCCAGATCGCCTTTCATCATGGAAATGCGATCCCGGAACACGATCAATCCTTTTTCAAGGAAGAATCGTACGCCTTCGAGAAGTATGATATCCTCAAGGAGTTTCGAGGAAGCCATCCGGCGGTCATGGCCGAACGGCTGAGCCGTTTTCCAAGGCTGGCCCCCCGGCGAAACCGCTGGCTCAATCTCCGTTTTTATCAAGAGGTCCTCCGGCATGGCTTCAAGGGGTAGGGCAACAATTTCCGCGGTGGTTATTACCTATAATGAAGAAGGAAACATCCGGGGGTGTCTTGAAAGCCTTCGGTGGGTCGATGAGATTGTCTTGGTCGATTCGCAGAGTTCCGACCGGACCGTATCGATCGCGCGCGAGTTTACCGACCGGATTTTCGTTCGGATTTTTGTCCGTCCTTGGCCCGGGTTCCCGGCTCAACGAAACTTCGGGATCGCCCAGGCGACCGGGGAGTGGATTTTGATCCTCGATGCCGATGAGCGGGTCACGCCGGAGGCCCAACGGGAGATTGCGACCTGGCTGGCGTCGCCGGAGTCCCAGGAGTATGCGGCCGCCCAGGTCCCGCGGCGGAATTACTTCTTCGGAAAGTGGCTTCGGTTCGGTGGAGCCTATCCTGATTACCAATGGCGGCTTTTTAAGAGGGGAAAGATTCGCTATGACGAAGCGACCCTCGATACCCCCGTCATCGATGGGCTTTCTAAGGTGCTTGACGCGCCCTTCGATCACTTTACCGGAGAAAGAATTTCGGAGCGGATTCGGAAAATAAATCGTGAAACCGACTATAAAGCGAAAGAGCGCCTGGCGACGAAGAAGAAGGTTTACGGGTCCGATCTGTTCATTCGGCCCCTGGCCACCTTTGTGAAGATCTACTTTTTAAAGAAGGGATTCCGGGATGGGGTGGAAGGGTGTATCTATGGTCTCCTTTCGAGCCTTTACACCTTTGTCCGGTATGTAAAGCTCTGGGAGTTGACTCGGGGTGAGGATTGCTGGTGGCAACGCTGACATACAACAGCCCGATCAACCTCAGAGAATATGCCGATTTTCTTAAAGAGGTTAAAACCCGTATCCGGCGGGCCCAGGTCAAGGCGGCGTTGTCAATCAACCGTGAGTTGATCCTGTTGTACTGGGAAATCGGCTATCGTTTGGATGCCATGCAGAAGCAGTATGGATGGGGTTCAGCGGTCATTCCCCGTTTGGCAAAGGATTTACGCAATGAATTGCCGGAGCTGAAGGGATTTTCCGAACGGAATATCGGCAGGATGCTGGCCTTTTTCCGCGAATATCCCAGATTGAAAGAAATTTTGCCACCGCTTGTGGCAAAAACCGAAGTCGATCCATCTTTGCCACAGCCCGTGGCAAAAAAAGGCCGAAGGCCGGATGAGTCGGTTACCCTTGAATCTTTGCTTCTCCATGTTCCGTGGGGTCATAATATCCTGCTCATTGAGAAAGTGAAGGATCATCCGGATCGCCTTTGGTATGTGCAAAACACTTTGGAAAACGGATGGAGTCGCCATATCCTCAACCTTATGATCGACAGCCGCGCCCATGAGCGGCAGGGAAAAGCGATCACCAATTTTCATGCAAAGCTGCCGCCCGCCCAATCGGATCTGGCCAGGCAGTCTCTCAAGGACCCTTACATTTTTGACTTTCTTACGATCGAGCAACCCTTCCACGAGCGCGAATTGGAAACCGGCCTTGTGCGGCATTTGGAGAAGTTTCTTTTGGAATTGGGTGCTGGTTTCGCATTTGTCGGCAGGCAGGTTGACATGGAAGTCGGCAAAGAAGATTTTTACCTCGACTTGCTTTTCTACCATCTCAAACTGCGCTGCTTCGTGGTCATAGAACTGAAGACCGGACCATTCAAGCCCGACTATGCCGGCAAAATGAACTTTTATCTGAATGCGGTGGATGATCGGCTGAGGCACCCATCGGATCAGCCCAGCATCGGACTCATTCTTTGCCAGGAAAAGGATAAAGTGCTGGCGGAGTACGCCTTGCGTGGTATGACCAAAGCCATTGGCGTCTCGAAATACCAATTAACGCGCGCCCTGCCCAAGAAGCTCAAGTCTAGCCTCCCTTCGATTGAGGAGATTGAGGCGGAATTGTCGGAAGTTAAACCAGCACAAAAACAAGGGCGGAAAACAGAAAACCGCGCCGGCAGGAAAGGAAAACGGTAATGAAGTGTCGCTCGTTGGAGTTGGAGTATTGATGAGGCACGATACCATACCGATGAAGATCCTCTATGTCCATCGCGCCGCCGGAAAGAGCTACGGCGGGGCCCTCGTCGATCTTCTCCGGGTACTGGAACGGTTTGACCGGCGCGCCTTTGAGCCGATCGTTCTTCTTTCTCAGGGAGATTTCCATGCGGAGATGTTTCACCAGATCGGTATTCGGACGATCCACCTCCCTCTTCCTCCTTTCAGAAAGGGAAAGTCGTTTCCGAAAATTCCCTTTGCGGTTTATCGTCTGACCCGCCTTCTGAGACGGGAGGGGATCGATCTGGTTCATCTCAATGACACCGACGACGCGGCCTTGATGATCCTGGCTTGCAGATGGGTCGGCATTCCCTCTGTTGTCCATGTCCGAAGCGAGATGGAGACGAATAAGTTCAAGAAGCTCTGGGTCGATCGGGCCGACCGGGTCATTGCCGTTTCCGATGGGGTACGGCAGGCGGCGATCGCGGGCGGGGTGGTAGAGAGCCACATCGAGATTTCTTATAGCGGCGTCGACCTTGGGAAAATCGAAAAAGAGGCCCGCCTCTTTTCGACCCGGGAGAAACTGGGGATTCCACCCGATGCACTTGTCATTGGAAGCGTGGCGAACCTCGCCCCGGTGAAAGGTTATCGTTACCTGGTGGAAGCGTTTTCTATGGTTGCCCGTGACTCTTTCCTCTTTTGTCTGATTGTCGGCGCGGACGATCATGGGATGCAGAAAGATCTGGCCGCCCAAGCGGCTGCCGCCGGCGTGGCGGAACAGATTCGTTTTGTCGGATTTCAAGAGAACGTCTATCCTTTGATCGCGGCGATGGATATTTTTATTCTGGCGTCTCTCCACGAGGGTTTTGGAATCGTTCTGCTTGAGGCGATGGGACTTGGAAAGCCGGTGATTGCAACAAACGTTCAGGGCCCTTCCGAGATCGTTCTTCCGGGGGAGACCGGATTATTGGTTCCACCTGCCGATGCGGAGGCCCTGGCAAAGGCGGTTGCGTCGTTGGCTCGGAACGCTCCGCTGAGAGAGGCAATGGGAAAAGCCGGTCGGCAAAGGGTGAGGGAGTGGTTCCCATTGGAGCGACAGGTCCGAGAATGGGAATACATTTACAAGATGCTGTACAGGGAGCGAGATTGAGAATGAACAACCGATCCGATTCGACTCCAAAACCCCAGGCCGCCTTGGGTGTCCATGAAAAAGCGATGGAGATTTTTTTATCAAGGGAGGAGAAGGATCGGAAGGCATTGGATCTCCCTTGTGGAGAAGGGGCCAGCGCATTCTCCATGGTCGAGAAGGGGTATTCACCCATTTGTGCCGATATCGAACTGGATCATTTTAGGGTGCCGGGGCTCCTCTGTGAAAAGGTCGACCTCAATCAGAAACTTCCCTTTGCCGATCATTCGTTTGATGATTGGGTTTGCATCGAGGGGATTGAGCATATTGAAAATCCACATCACCTCATCCGGGAGGCAAGACGAATCCTCCGTCCAGAGGGACGGCTCCTTCTTTCGACCCCCAATGTCCTTTCCTTAAAGTCGAGGTATTACACCCTTCGATTCGGCTACCCCGTTCACTTTGATCTCATGATCAAGAAAGAACAGGAGATCGGGGGGGGACTGACCGTCCAGCATCTGAATCCGATTTCATTCATCGAGATTCGCTACATTCTGGAGGAGAACGGGTTTTTCATCCGGCGGGTCGAGGCGAACCGTTTCGAGGAGCGCCACCCCATTCGCTATGGAATCATCAGCCGATTCCTCGTGAGAAGGAGGGCCATGAAACAGGATCGCCCCGAAGAGGCCGCGCTTCGCCGCTTCCTCGGTTCGAAGACCCTCCTCTACGGCGAGATTCTTCTTGTGGAGGCGGTGAAGAAATGACGGTTCGTGTCCTCTACACCGTTGAAGAGCGAGGGACCACGGTCTTCGGCGGGGCGGCGAAGGACCTGGCCTGGATGATAAAGGGCCTTGACCGGTCGCGATTCACCCCGGCCTTTCTCCTGACCGGAGACGATTCTTTTCTGAGATTTCTTGCACAAGAAAAGATCGACGATATCGAAATCTACCGTCTTCCTCTCCCTCCCTGGCGGAAGATGAAGTATCGTATTTTTGTTCCTTTCGTCCTCCGGAAGCTCCGGAAGATTATTTCGGATGGCCGATTCGATCTGATCCATGTCAATGGGGGATACAACGATGTCCCTTATGTGACCCGTGTAGCCAGAGGGGTCGGTGCGATCTCCCTCTTTACCGTTCGGAGCGGCGATATCTTGGGAGAAAAAGTAAGATACTATGACTTCGCAAAAGCCGATTGCGTGATTACCGTGAATCGGGTTCATCAGAAACAGATCGAAGGTCAGGGGGTCGGAAGTGTTGTTCTTTATTCCGGGGTTGAAGAGAAACTTGCAGTGGAGCCGATCCGGAAGGTTTCCCTCGGGATCCCGGAAGAAGCTTTTGTGATCGGAACGGTCGCCAACCTGGTTCCTTTAAAAGGATATCCTTATCTCTTGCAAGCGGTCGCCAGTTTGATTCAGAAGTTTCAAAATCTCTGGATGGTCTCTGTGGGAGGGGGAGATGCGGATTACCAGAACGAACTCCTTTCTCTGGCAAAAGACCTTCGGATCGCCGACCGGGTTCGCTTTGTCGGTTTTCAGCCCTGCGGCCGGCAATGGATTCCCCTCTTCGACCTCTTTGTTCTTCCTTCTCTGGAAGAGGCCTGGGGTCTTTCTATTCTTGAGGCGATGGCGGAAGGGAAGGCGGTGGTTGCTTCTGCCGTCGGTGGTATCCCGGAGCTTGTTTTGGAAGGGGTGACCGGTCGGCTGGTTCCACCCCGGTCGCCCGAAAGCCTGGCGATCGCAATTGAGGATCTGATCATGCGGCCGGAGGAAAGGGCTCGGATGGGACGGGCGGGGAGAGAGCGGGTTTTGCGGTATTTTTCTCTGCGACAGCAGGTTGAGGGGCTTCAAAACATCTATACCCGCCTCGTTGCAGAGAGGGGAAGGTCATGAAGATTCTCGTGATCGCCTTACGGGCGATGGGAGATATGGTTTTGATCACGCCGATCCTGCGTCTTCTGAAGACATTTCAGCCCGGGGTTGAAATCACCCTTGTTGTTGATGCCATCGGTCACGAGGTTCTCCTTAACTCGCCTTATATCGATCAAATGCTTGTGATCGACCGGAATCAAAACCGAAAACTGCCTTTGATCGATCGGATACAAATGGAGATCGGGTTTTTCAACCGGCTGCGTCGCAAGCGGTTCGATGTTGCGGTCGACCTCTTTGGCGGGCCTCGATCGGCCCTGATGGCCTGGCTTTCGCGCGCGCCGCGGCGATATGGGGAGGAGGTTCCCGGAGACTTTCGAAGCCGACTTTATAATCATCGTACCGCCGTGAGTCGAGAGGGGGAGCCGCTCGTTTTACAAAAACTCAAGATCGTTCGATCTTTCATCGGCCATTTTGAAGACGATCTTGCCCTGGAGCTGTTCCTGACCGGAGAAGAAAAGGAGCGCGGGGTTCGATCGTTAAAGCGGCATGGCGTCAGACGAGACGATATCGTCGTTGGTTTTTTCCCGGGAGCCGGATGGGAATACCGGCAGTGGCCTCCGGAGAAGTTTGCAGCACTTGGGGATCGCCTCGCCAAGATGCCGGGGGTCCGGATTGTTTTGATTGGTGGCGTGCGCGATCAGTCGGTCTGCGAGGAGGTCTCTTCAAGAATGGGGGCGCTCCCTCTGACCTTGATTCAGCGGTCGGTCCGGGAGACGATGGCGTTCATTGACCGGCTGGACCTGTTTGTTTCCAACGACACGGGGCCGATGCATATTGCCGTTGCCCTCGGTCGCCCCACGATTGCCCTTTTTGGCCCCGGCAATACGATCAAATATGGCCCTTGGAGGGGGAATGCGGTCACGATCACCAAGAACCTCTTGTGCAGCCCTTGTCCGCAGTGGTTTGATCCCTGCAAAAAGGCCGGACGGGAACGGCAGGAATGTATGAGGCGGATCGAGGTGGAGGAGGTCTTCCAGGCGGCCCTCTCTTTTTTGGATGTGGCCGAGGGGTCGGAGATAAGGAAGCGGGGTAGGAGATGATCGATCTTTCATCGGTCCGTCAGATTCTGGTCATCAAACTCCGGTATATCGGGGATGTGTTGCTCTCGACGCCGGTGGTGGCCAACCTGCGCCATCACTTTCCCGAGTCCCGGATCACCATGGTCGTCAACAAAGGAACCGAAGAGGTCCTTCGACACAATCCTCACCTCAACGAGGTTCTGCACCTTGACCGGAGCCAAATCAAAGGAGGTTTGTTGGCCCGGATCCGAAGCGCCCTCGATTATGTGCGGCAGATTCGAGGGGGAGGTTTTGATCTGGTGGTCGACCTCACCGACGGGGACCGGGGGGCGATCTTGAGTTTCTTGAGTGGCGCCCCGATTCGCCTCGGCTACAATGCGGAAAAGAAGATGCGGGGATGGCTCTATACCATGGTTGTTTCTCCGGTTATTTCCCCGTCTCGGCCTCGCCTTCACAATGTGGAGTATCAACTGGAGGCGATCCGGGCCTTGGGATTGAAGGTTGAGACCGATCATCTGGTTCTTCGATGGGGCGAGGAAGAGGATCGATTCGCCGAACAGTGGTTGACGGCGAGGGGGTTGATGGAGCGCCCCTTTATCGTCGCCCACCCGGGAGCCCGTTGGTGGTTCAAACAATGGCCGTTGGAGCGGTTTGCGGCGTTGTCGGAGAAACTCTTCGAGCGGTATGGTCTTGAAACGGTCTTTTTGGGGGGTGAGAAAGAGAAAGAAGCGCTTGAAGAGGTCCGCCGCCATTCCAGTCGGCCGGTCATTGCAGCGGAGGGGTTGACCCTTCTCCAGGTGGCTGCCCTGGTTAAACGGGCTGGCCTCTTCATTGGCAACGACAACGGCCCGATGCACATTGCCGCGGCCGTCGGCACTCCGGTGATCGCCCTCTTCGGCTCTTCCGATCCCAAGGTATGGGGACCCTGGGGAAAAAGCCATCGGGTATTATATAAAGAGGTCCCTTGCAGCCCCTGCGCTCACACGGGATGCGACATGGGAGATCTCAATTGCATGCGGCTGATTCAGATAAACGAGGTGATGGAACAGATAGAGCGATTATGGCAAAGGAGGGAAGATGTGGTTCGATCGCCTCTGGCCCGCCCGTGAAGCGTGGGCGCCCAAGATCATGGAGATCTCTCTTTTGGGATACTTTTTCTTGCTCCCGTGGGAGCATACGTCTCTTTGGAAAAACCTCTTCCTCGGTTCCGGGATGCTGGTGTGGGGAGTGGAACGCTATCTCCTGAAGAAAGACCGTTTCTCCGACAAGCGATTCTTGAACAAGTATGTTCTCTTATACATCGGAGCAATTCTGCTCTCGGTTTTCTTCTCAAGAGATCTTCTCATCAGCCTCCGCGCATTGCGAGGAGATCTTTCCAAGGTCGTATTGGTTTATGTTCTTGCGGTTCGAGTCTATCGGGATTCCGCGGCGGTTCAAAGGCTTTTTTACGGCTTGGTCGCATCCGCCGTCCCGATCACCTTCTACAGCTTTTCAGGTTACCTTTTTGATTGGTCCGCGACCGTCATGGCGGGAGGCCAGGTGATGGGACCGTTCAAATATTACAATGCGTTCGGTCACTATTTGGCTTACCATTTTTTGGTTGCCCTGGCTGTTTTTTGGAGAGAAGAAGACAATCGTTTGAAATTTCTGCTCGGGGTCGTGCTCTTTCTCCAACTCGCCCTCATCCTCCTATCGCAATCCCGGACAGCCATCGCGGCCGTGGTGATCGGAACTGTCTGTTTCCTTTTGATGATGCGGCGGATTCAGACGATCTTCGCCTATTCCTTGGCTGCGGTTCTTTTGTTTTGGGGGCTGAATCAACAGGCTTTCTTCAGCCGTCTTACAACGATCCTGGACCCGGAAACATACACAAGCGGGATGGGACGGAAAGAGATATGGAAAGACACAATTTTGTGGATTCAGGAGCGCCCCTGGGTCGGTCATGGATACGGGGTGAACTTATTTTCTAAGACCGCTCAATTGAACGCCCGTCCCGAAAATTGGGTCCATGCCCATAATCTGATTCTGGAGCTCCTCTTTGAGTCGGGAATCATTGGATTGGCGGCCTACCTTCTTCTCTTTTCCCGTGCCGCGGCCGGAAGCGTTCGATTTCGGGGCAACCCCACACTCTACCCGATCCTACCCTCTCTCTTTCTATTAATTTTCGCCTTGGGTCTGACCGAACCTCTTTTTTTGTCGGGAAATTCTGGCCCATTTCTCTGGATTTTTTTTGCCTTGGTGACCACGGTGGGGAGTCGATATTACGGTGACGGTACTTGAGAAGCGTCCGTCGATCGCACGTCGGTGGATGTGGCCAATATGTAGACCGAACCCCTGCCCTATTTCTTCTTTTGCGAGAGGAGTTTCTCGAAGTAGGCGATTGTCTTTGGGAGTCCCTCGTCGATCTGAACCCGAGGTTCCCATTTTAGTTTTGTTTTTGCGAGTGTGATGTCGGGGCGGCGTTGGGTTGGATCGTCCTCCGGGAGGGGTCTTCGGACGATTTTGGACCGGCTTCCGGTGATGGAGATCACTTTTTCGGCCAATTCCAGAATGGAAAATTCGTGAGGATTCCCCAGATTGACCGGTCCGGTCAATCGTCCCTTCCGCATCATTCGGATCATTCCGTCGACCATGTCGCTGACATAACAAAAGGAGCGGGTCTGCGCTCCCTCCCCGTAGATCGTCAAGTTTCGGTTGGTGAGCGCTTGCACGATGAAATTGCTGACCACCCGTCCGTCATGAATCGCCATGCGGGGGCCGTAGGTATTAAAGATCCGGACGATTTTGATGTCGACCCGGTATTGCCGGTGATAGTCCATCAGGAGGGTTTCCGCCACCCGTTTCCCCTCGTCGTAGCAGCTTCGTGTTCCGATCGGGTTGACGTGCCCCCAGTAAGATTCCGTTTGGGGATGAACGCGGGGATCGCCGTAGACTTCGGAGGTGGACGCTTGCAGAATCGTTGCCTTTGTCCGCCAGGCCAGCTCCAGCATGTGTGTTACCCCCAGGACGTTGGCTTGAACGGTTCGGACCGGGTCGAATTGATAATGGATCGGCGACGCCGGGCAAGCGAGATTGTAGATTTGGTTGACCTCCAGGTCGATCGGATGGATGATGTCGTGCCGGATCGCTTCAAATAAAGGGTGTTGAAGAAAGGGCCGAATGTTTTCTTTTGAGCCGGTGAAGTAGTTGTCCAAGCAGAGAACTTCATGCCCCTCGTTGAGGAGAGACTCGCAGAGATGGGAACCCAAAAAACCGGCGCCTCCCGTTACCAAAATACGCATACAGATTCCTCCTCAAATCTCCGGCAAAGTAACAAAAATAAGAAAGAGGGGTCAAGTATAATATGGGGAAGTCCTGGAAAATCCTTTGAGAGAAGACCCGACGCGACCCTTGTTTAGAGCGTCGCGAATCGGTGATCATCGTGATTTTTTTGCAGTCTCGGCCAATTTTTGATATAGTGTGAATCCATCCGGAAACGCAGCGGTTTCACAAGCTACTTTCATAAAGATATTTTTATGTTTTTGATGCTGTCGTCCGCCCCATTCTCAGGGAGGTTGAATGCAGATCTACGGCGTGATTCTGGCGGGGGGAAGTGGGACCCGTTTTTGGCCGCTCAGCAGGGAAGAGTATCCGAAACAGCTCCTTACCCTCTTTGGAAATCAAAGCCTCATCCAGGCGACCCTCTCCAGGGTCTCTGGTCTGATTCCAGAAAGCCACACCTATATCGTGACGAATCGGCCGCAGGCGGAGCAGATTCGATTTCAGTTAAAGCCGTCTGCTGAAGGTCTCCATTTCATTTTCGAGCCGATCGGAAGGAACACCGCCGCCGCGATCGGCTTGGCCGCGAGTTACTTACACAAGCGCTTTCATGATGGGGTCATGGTGGTTCTTTCCGCCGACCACTTTATCAGAGCGCCGCACACCTTCATCGATGCGCTTCGTCTGGGAGAGACGCTTGCGAACGAAGGGCATCTCGTCACGCTCGGGGCGAAATCGACACGGCCCGAGACCGGCTACGGTTATATCCGGAAGGGTAAGCCGTTTGAGAAACAGCCGGGCGCTTCGGCGGTAGAACGGTTCGTTGAGAAACCAGATCGAGAGACGGCCGAGGCCTATTTGAAACAGGGAGATTATTTTTGGAATACCGGGATCTTCATCTGGAAGGTGTCGACGATTCTGGATGAGATCGGGCGTTTTCTTCCGGAGCTTTCGGCCGGACTCCGGGAAATCGGCGAGAAGATCGGCTCTTCCGATGAAAAAGAAACGGTGGAGCGGGTCTATCCGTCCCTCCCTTCTATTTCGATCGACTACGCCGTTCTCGAAAAATCGGACCGGCTTGCCGTGATTCCGACGGAAATGGGGTGGGAGGATGTCGGCTCCTGGAGCGCCTTGGATGAGGTGATCGAGCGAGATGCCGATGGAAATATCCTGACCGGCAATGTCATCAACATCGATTCCCGCGACAGCATCGTTTACGCCGATAAGCGGGTCGTCTCGGTGGTTGGTCTGAGAGATCTCGTGGTGGTTGATACCGACGACGCGACCCTGATTTGCGCCAAGGAGAGGGCGCAGGAGGTCAAAAAAGTCGTCGAGGCATTGAAGAAACAAAACGGGGATGTCCACCGGGTCCATCGGACGGTCATCCGGGCTTGGGGAACCTATACAGTGTTGGAAGAGGGAGGGGACTACAAAATCAAGCGGATCATGGTCAATCCACGATCCCGGCTTTCTCTTCAGATGCATGGGAAGAGAAGCGAGCATTGGGTGGTTGTCTCCGGGACCGCACGGGTGACCTGCGGGGAGAGTGTCTATACGATCCACGCCAACCAGAGTACTTTCGTTCCGATGGGGGTGAAGCATCGATTGGAGAATCCGACGGACGAGCCGCTTCAGATCATTGAGGTGCAGAGCGGCAATTACCTCGGAGAAGACGACATCGTCCGTTATCAGGATGACTACGGACGGCTGGAGGCCAAGAAGGGCTGACCATGTCGATCTTCAGGGAATATGACATCCGCGGTGTTTACGGGACCGTACTGACCGAACGGATTGCCGAAGAGATCGGCAAGGCATTCGGGACAATGATCCGAAGGTCGGGGGGAAAGAGAATTTCGCTCGGCTATGATATTCGACTCAGCAGCCCCTCTCTCCGTGAAGCGTTGTTATCGGGGCTTCTCTCCACCGGTCTTGACGTCGTCGATATCGGTGCCTGTCCCACGCCGGTCCTCTATTTTTCCCTTTTTCAACTTGAAGTGGATGGTGGGGTGATGATCACCGCCAGCCATAATCCGGCCGAGTATAACGGATTCAAGCTCTGCCGTGGAAAGGGGACCCTCTTCGGCGCCGAGATTCAGCAGGTCCGAGAGAGAATCGAACGACGCGAGTTCGATTCGGGAAAGGGAAGGGTGACCTTCGAGGCCGACTTTCTTTCCCGGTACCTTGACTACTTCGTGAAGCACTTCGGGTCATTTCAGTCGAAGAAGGTGGCGGTCGACTGTGGGAACGCCGCCGCCGCGCTCATTGCGCCCCGGATTCTGGAGCGGCTCGGTTGCCGGTTGATTCCCCTTTACTGCGAGCCGGATGGACGATTTCCAAACCACCATCCAGACCCAACCGTCCCCGAGAACATCGCCGACCTGATCCGGTGTGTTCGGGAAGAGGGGGCCGACCTCGGCATTGCCTTTGATGGGGATGCCGACCGTCTCGGAGCTGTTGATGAGAAGGGGGAGATCGTTTGGGGGGACAAGTTGACGCTTCTCTTCGCAGCCGATATTTTAAGGTCGAACCCGGGGGCGACGATCATCTCCGAGGTCAAAGCCTCCCAAGTCCTTTATGATGAGATCGGCCGGCTCGGTGGAAATGGTGTCATGTGGAAGACCGGTCACTCCTTGATCAAATCCAAGATGAAGGAAACCGGCGCGCTCCTTGCCGGAGAAATGAGCGGACATCTCTTCTTCGCCGATCGATACTTCGGTTATGATGACGCTATTTATGCCGGTTGTCGATTGATTGAAATCGTGGCGAAGAACGGCCGACCCCTCTCTTCCTATTTTTCCAATCTCCCAAAGACCTATGTGACGCCGGAGATCCGGGTCGATTGTCCGGATGACCAAAAGTTTCAGGTGGTCGAGCGGTGCCGGGAATATCTTTCAAAGAAACATAAAACGGTCGATATCGACGGTGTCCGGATTCTCTTCGACGACGGGTGGGGCTTGATCCGCGCCTCGAACACTCAGCCAGCCCTCGTGTTGCGATTTGAGGCCAATTCGCCTGACCGGTTGGAGAAGATACGGGAATATGTCAACGGGATTTTGGCCGGCGCCAGTTAAAACGAGTTAAAAGTTAAAAGAGGAGGAGCGTTTTCTTGAGGGGACGGCGAGGTTCTAAGGAAGAGGGTTTTGTGCAAGAGGTGGGACTTGACGATGCGGTGGATGAAATGAACCGTCCCGCCCCTGGAGTCGATGAGGAGATTGAACTGATCGATTACTTGCGGGTCCTCTGGAAGCGGCGGAAGCTCATTCTTTTGGGGACGGTGCTCTCCGTTGTTGTCGCCGGGGTGATCAGCCTGTTTCTCCCGCCCGTTTACGAAGCAACTGCCCAGATCCGGATAGGCCGCGTTTGGGACAAAGAGGTAGAGAACCCATACCTTGCTAGTGCGCTGGTTGGCAGCGATGCCTTCTTGATGAAGGTGATCGATCGGGTCCATCTCCCGATCACCCCGTATCAAATGAAAAAACAAAAGATTATTGAGATGGCGGTGTTCGAAGGGGGAGTGGCTGGTCAGAAGCTACCCGTTCTGCTGAATGTTCTGATCCGCTCCCCAAAACCCCAGGAAGCGGTTGACATCGGGAATACTGTGGCAGGCCTCCTCGTTGAAGAACATCAGAAACGATTTGAGGAGAGATTGAAGGAATACCGGGCTTATGAGAACGACCTCGAGCGGGAGGTGCCACGGATCGAGGGGCAGATCCACGATCTTGAAGGGCTGATTAAGAAGCAGTCTCTCACTTCAACCATGAATGCCCCCTCGGTGATCCTTCTGCAGGCGCAGCTTGAACAGAAGAGTGTGCAACTCTTGACCTTTAAAAAAGAATTAAAAGAGGTCCGTATCAATAACGCCTCCTCGATGGCGACCGAAAATACCAAGCTGGTGGCACCGCCGGTTCTCCCAAAAGAACATGTGAGCCCGAAGATCAATCTCAACATGGCGGTGGCGGGGGTCTTGGGGCTCTTTGGGACCTTGATGCTCTCCTTCTTCTTGGAGTATCTGGAGCGGGTCCGGCAATCACCGACCAGGGCATGATCGTTGATATTCTTATATGTTGATTCACTCCAAGTGATCATGAGAAGCGACGAGGTGAGGGAGGATCTATGGATCAAGAGATGCGGGAGTTCTTAGAAAGGAAGTTTGCAGCGATTGATGAGAAATTCGATGCCATCGACGGAAAGTTTGCAGCGATCGATGGAAAGTTCGATGCCATTAATGGAAAATTCGAAGAGACGAGGCGATATTTCGGTATTGTCGCAGAGGGGTTAGAGCGTAAGATCGAGCAGGTTGCAGAAGGAGTTATGAGCCTTAATGAGAAGCTGGATCGCCATGTTGAGGAAAATGAGAGGGTGCATCGGGACATTCTGTCTGCCATCAAGTTTTCCTATGCGGAGCTCGACCGTCGCATCCGCACCCTCGAAGAGGTGGTCTTCTCCCTTCAGGCCCGCGTGGAGCGGCTGGAGGTGAGGGGCGGTTGAAGATGGCCGTGGCGGGTCTCCTCGGGCTTTTTATGACGGCGATGTTTTTTTCTGACGTATCTGGAACAGGATGGCTCCGGAAGCGCGAGGCAGGGCAGGGAGGCTATGTTTGAGGTTGTGGAGAGAAGCGAGATGTAACATCGAATAGGAGAGACCCCTCCCCGTTTACTTTGGGTTGTTCGAAAGAGGAGTTTCATTTACTGCTGGAAGGGATTCCAATGGACGACAGTGGGGAAGTCGAGCTGATCGATTATCTTCGGGTGATCTGGAAGCGGAAGCGGCTGATTTTGACCGGTACGCTCGCTTCGATGTCTGCAGCCTTTGGAGCGAGCCTCTTATTACCGAACATTTATCAAGGGTCGATGGTCTTGGAGGTGGGAAAGGTTTATAGTGTCACGAGAGCCGATCAACAGGAAAAGATGGAGCTGATCGAAGATCCAAAAAGTTTCGAAACCATCTTGCTGAGCAATGATACACTCCAACAGATGAAAGGGCATATCGGAGATGATATTGACATTCAAACGTTAAGAAGGGCGATTGAAGTCGACGTCAAATCGAACCCGCTGGCTGTCGTCAGCTTAAAACTGAGAGAACCCCAAGCCATTGTCCGCGGCCTCAATTTTTTGGCCGAGCGGATCATCGGTGATCATCAGAAAAAACATGATATTATCATCGGCACCCTCGATCGTGATATAACATCTACCCTTGAAAAGATGAAAGAACCTGTCACGAAGATGGAAGATGAGAATGTCCTAAACTTAGTTGAGAATTGAGAAGTGGCTCCTGGTGTGGTG
>CAZOFJ010000027.1:0-38708 GCA_964579005.1 uncultured Nitrospirota bacterium | reverse complement strand
GAAAGAGGCAAGACAAAAAAGAAAAGAATACTGGAAAACCCTTGAAAAAATGACTCACTAAATCCTTGATTTTTGTCTCATTGAAAAAAAACTTGACAATAATACAATCTGACAATCAGGAGAAATCAAACATCCAGGACCCCAACATCCACTTGTCTGATCAAATCTTGACTTTTACAGGCCACCTGAGTGGGTCTAGAAACGGCAGTCGCAGAAGAGCATTGAAAGGAGTCAGGGGAAGGTTCCGTCCGCAGATGGGAAAAATGCGCCGGCGCGTTCTTCTGAGACGGTAGAGGGCTTGTGGATCTTCCGAGTCGCTGAAATGCAAAGGGATCGGTCTTGAAAAACGGCCACTCCCCTCAAGAGGGTCCCACAACCCATTCCTATCTCTGTTCTTGGGACTGATTAAGCTCTTGACAAAAGTTCGGACGAACTTTAGAATCATGCGGGTGAAAAATAAAGAGCAAAAAATCATTTTATTTTTTTTTCTATCTCTCTTCGTTTCTCTTTTTTTTGTCGATGCCGTATTCGCCGAACGTCCTTTTTTGCTGACGGAAAGAGGTACTCCCGTTGAAAAAGGAAACTATCGGTTGGAGACCGGTCTTCTTTTTAACCGCTTTTCGTCCGATACAAAGACCACCAGCCTTGCGATTGATGTTCGATACGGTTTGATCCAAAATTTGGAGGTGAGCCTCCTCATTCCCTACCTTTTTCGTAAAGAGGGGGGGGAACATGATAATCAGATCGGAGATCTATTATTCCGTGGTAAGGTCCGTTTTTTGAAAGGAAGAGAAGCAAATCCTCTTTCCATCTCCGGTCAAGTCATCATTAAACTACCGACCGCGAAGCGGGACCCTTTCTTCGACACAACCGGGGAGGCGGATATTGGATTTTTCGGCATTGCGAGCAAAGAGTTTGCCCCTATCACCGCGCATCTTAACCTTGGTTACGTCTACATTGGAAATCCTCCCTTTGCAGAGGTTCAAGATCAGCTTCGCTACGGGCTGGCGCTTGAGCTTCAGACAGTCGAAGAGGCTCTCTTTCTTACAACAGAATTATCTGGATTCACCTCCGTTGGGAAGGGGGCATCAAAAAACGATATTTTAAATTTAATGGGCGGAATTGTTTACAGGATCGATCGCGCTTTTCGTATCGACGCTTCCGGGGGGATCGGTTTAACCCAAGACAGTCCCGATTACCTGATCAACACCGGGTTGACCTATTTGTTCCCATAAAATGGGGATGATGGACCAGTCACCCCATTTTTTATAGAATGGATCGGTTTTTTCTGAAGACTTTGATGGGTCAGATCTTTCTCTGCCTCGATGAGGAGCGTTCCTTCTCTCTTCGAAAGACTTTGAAAATCGCTAAATCCAAAAAGGAATTGTAATTGAAGCCGTTTCCCCTGGACTTCCCAGGTTCGATTTTCCATCAGTCGCCTCAATTCTTCCGAAAAATAACGCGCCGCTTCAATGGACCGATTTGGCATGAGCCAGAGGAAGAGACAATCCCTTTGATATCCGATGATCTCTTCTGACCGTTTCATTGAAATGAATTCGTTCGACAACTTGAACAGAATGTCGCTTTTTTCAGGAAGGAGCTTGATAAAAGGGGGAATGACGACCTGACTCGCCATGCAGGTCAACGGAAAGGGCCCTCGACTTAATTTAGCCACCTGTTTGTTCAACCACACTTCCAAATGAAGAGGGGTGAAAAGGACTTGGCTGTTGTCGGTGCTAAGGGGCTTGGTCTCCTCTTTTTTCCCCATCAGAAGCGCTGCTGTCGTACCCGCTGCTTTTCCCTCTTTTAAAAGGCGCACCTTCTCTGCTGCCTTGCTGACGAAAAACCCTTCTTCAATCAATCCCTTTACTTTCTTCAAGGTTGCGATATCTTCTTCCGTGTACCGGTTAAAAATTTTTGCCCCGTGCATCTGTTTTTCGGGTTGAATCACTCCGATCATCCCCCAATAACCGAGCTGTCTCTGGGAAATTCCGACCAACTGACACACTGCTTTCGGTCCATATGTCTTATGCATGCGCCTCTCCTCTTGTAAGGAACAATGACGGAGGAAATTACCTGAACCATTAGGTAATGCAAGGTAAATGCCGTCAGCGGCGAGGGCATGCTTCCCGGAAAGAATTTAACCTTTCATCCGATGAATGAGGAGAAGAGGCCTGTCTTTTTTGATTACAGGGAGTGGATAAAGACGCTAAAAAAGTATAGTTATTTATGGGATACTGGAAGAGGATTACTTACTCGAAGGACGTAAATTGTCATTTGAAAGTGACTTTGGCTGATTATGCCTTAACGAACTTCCCTGCTTTAATGCAGTTGGTACAGGCCCGAATCCGCTTTGCCGCCTTGTTGATCAAGACTCGGATGGTATGAAGGTTGGGATTAAAGCGCCGTTTGGTTTTATTATTCGCGTGACTCACCCAATTTCCAACCTGGTGTCCCTTGCCGCAAACGTCACAAACTCTTGCCATCGCAGTTAAATCCTTTCATGTTTTTATACAGCGCTGCTTAAAGGTCGTTGATAAAAAAGCAAGTGCATGTTATCATGAACTCCGCGATTTGGCAAGAAAAAAATGACAAAAACCGCTGAAAAACCAGCTTCGAATCAATTCTCGGAAAGGAGAGGAGATCTGTCGAGAGAACCGCCGGATGATATTTCCTTCCGATGGGATCAACCGATCCAATTTCAGAAAGGGGTCGGGCCGAAAAAAGCGGTTCTTTTTTCGAAACTGGGCATCGAAACCCTGGAAGACCTCCTTCTTTTTCCTCCTTTTCGGTATGAAGATCGAAGCACCCTTAAAAAAATCGCCCATCTTCGCCCGGGGGAAGAACAGACAATCATGGGAGAGGTGAAAGCGGTTTCGCTGGTGGAGACGCCGCGTCGCCGAATGAAGATCGTTGACATTGCCCTCGCCGATGAAACCGGTCTGATCCATGCGAAATGGTTTAACCAGCCTTATCTTAAAGAGCTTTTCAAAGTCGGCGAAAAGGTGATGCTTGGAGGGAAGATCAAGGAAAGCTATTATGGGGGTTCCCGTTTGGAAATCGAAAACCCCCAATATGAAATAATCGAAGAGGGGGAGGAGGAGCAGATCCATTTGGGAAGGATCGTCCCGATCTATCATGAAACAAAGGGGTTAACGAGCCGACAGATCCGTTCTTTGATCAGGCGGGTATTAAATCAATATGCAAGCACTCTTCCCGATCTCCTTCCCTCACAACTGATCGAGAAATATCGTCTACTCTCTTTTTCTCAAGCGATCCGTGAACTGCACTTCCCTCCCGAGGGCTCTTCTTTGGAGTTGCTGAACAGTGGCCGGGGTTCCGCTCACCGACGTCTCTCCTTCGACGAACTGTTTATTCTTCAAACCGGTTTGGCACTTCGAAAAAAACGGCTTTCGAAGAAAGAGACCGGTATCTCCTTTGATCTCTCCGGATCGCTTCCCGGACGGCTCCGTGCCTCACTCCCGTTCCATCTGACGAATGCGCAAGAACGGGTCATCGAAGAGATCAAACGCGATATGTCCTCCGACCGTCCGATGAGTCGGCTGTTGCAAGGGGATGTTGGCTCTGGAAAAACCCTCGTTGCTTTGACAGCGATCCTCATCGCCATCGAAAACGGTTATCAGGCGGCCCTGATGGCCCCCACGGAAATCCTTTCGGAACAACACTTCCTCTCTGTTCAAGGATACCTGGAAGCGCTGGGAAAAACGGCTCTCCTTTTGACGAGCGACATGAAAAAGAAAAACAAAGAGGAGGCGATTGAACGGATTGAGGGGGGAGAGGCCGATCTGATCGTCGGAACACATGCCTTGATTCAAGAAGGGGTCCGGTTCCATCGGCTTGGATTGGTGGTGGTGGATGAGCAACACAAGTTTGGGGTCTTGCAACGTGCAAAGCTGATCGAAAAGGGGGTGACGCCCGATATTTTAATCATGACAGCGACCCCGATTCCCAGAACCTTGGGATTGACCCTTTACGGCGATCTGGATATTTCGGTCATTGATGCGCTTCCTCCTGGGCGCTCCCCGATCCGAACATCGGTCTTCCATGAGAGGGAGCGAAAAAGGGTCTATTCTCTGATCGAAGAGGAGATCGCTCAAGGAAGACAAGTCTATGTTGTCTGTCCGTTGATCCAAGAGTCGGAAAAAAGCGATCTGAAGGCGGCGATCGCATTTGCGGAGCGGCTCCAAGAGGAAATCTTTTCTCACCGTCGAATCGGTCTTCTGCATGGGAGGTTGAAGCGGGATGAGAAAGAGTCGATCATGCGGAGCTTCAAGGATCAACAGATCGACCTCTTGGTGGCGACCACCGTCGTCGAGGTCGGCATCGATGTTCCAAACGCCACCGTCATGCTGATTGAACATGCGGAGCGATTCGGGCTTGCTCAGCTCCACCAACTGCGAGGCCGGGTCGGAAGGGGAGGGGGCCAATCGTACTGTTTATTGGCGGCGGGATTTGCGTTGAGCACCGAGGCGAAACGGCGCCTCGATGCCATGGTCAAGAGCAATGACGGTTTCCGGATCGCCGAGATCGACCTTGAAATTCGGGGCCCGGGAGAATTTTTCGGCACCCGGCAGTCGGGAATCCCTGAATTAAAGATCGCAAATTTAATAAGGGACACCGCTATTTTAGAGGCTGCCCGAAAAGAAGCTTTTACCTGGGTTGACCGAGATCCTGGATTGGCCGAGGAAAAAAGCCGTCCCCTCCGCGCCCTTTTGGAGAGAAAGTGGAAGGGGAAGATCGAGTGGTTGACGACAGGCTGAAAGGGGTGATGATGGCATCGTCATGGAATATTTTCTCAAAAAAATGGTGGCGATGGGAACCGGGGCTTTTTCCAAAACGATGGGAAGAGTCGATCCTTCGGGGATGGCAGGTGGTCCGCGAGGGGAAGGGGTTGGTCGTCGATCGTTCCATCGCCGAAGGAGAGCGGCTTCGGCTCCTTTATCGCCTCGACCGGACCGATCGAAAGCTGCATGAGGCCTATCGGCTCCTTGCCAAACGGGTCCTCGATCAATGGGCTGGAAAGGGAAGGTTGAGCGAGGAGGAAAGGAAACGGGAGTTTAGCCGGATCGGGCTTTTGATCGAAGAACAAAAAAAACTTCAACAAGAGATTTCTGAATTGGAAGCATCACCTCAATCAGACGATCAAAAAAGTGAACCGATGAGGAGACAGACCTGATGGCGGTGCTCGCTGGAATCGATATCGGTACCAATACCGTTCGCCTTCTCGTTGCGGAGGTGGAAGAAGGTCGAATCGTAAAAGAGCTTTGTACCCAAAATGAAATTGTCCGGCTGGGAGAGGGGTTTTCGCTGAAGAAGGCGTTCCTTCCGTCGGCCATCGAACGGGCCGTTTCGGCCCTGACCCGTTTTAAGGAGACCCTCCAAAAACATGCGCAAAAATATCCGATCGACGATCTCGTTGTGGTTGGGACAAGCGCCGTTCGGGAGGCCGAAAACCAGGCGGTTTTCTTGAAAGAGGTAAAAGAGAAAACCGGATTTGACATTCAGGTGATGACGGGCGAAGAGGAAGCCCTCTGCACCTTTCTCGGCGTGAATATGGCGATTCAAAATGAAAGTGATCCGATGCTGGTGATCGATATCGGCGGGGGAAGCACCGAATTCATCGGGGCGGAGGGAGAGACGCCGAACTTCCTCCTCAGTACAGAACTCGGCGTTGTCCATCT
This sequence comes from uncultured Nitrospirota bacterium, assembly GCA_964579005.1. Classification (GTDB taxonomy): domain Bacteria; phylum Nitrospirota; class Nitrospiria; order SBBL01; family Manganitrophaceae; genus CAZOFJ01. Next base: position 33,006 of record CAZOFJ010000027.1, on the reverse strand, counting down.
AACCGAAAAATATCTTAAATCCGATCCTCCGACGCCGGAAGAAATAAAGAGGCTGAAGGTCGCGATCGATAAGGTCATCAAGCCGATCGGTTATCATTTTCCGCCGAAGGGGCTGTTTGTTGGAACGGCGGGGAGCGTCACCACCTTGGCGGCGATTGATCAAGGCATGGCTGTCTACGATCCGGAAAAGATCAACGGTTATCGGCTTTCCTTGGCCGCCATCCATCGGATCTTCAAAACGCTTTCAACGATGTCGCTCGCGGAGCGGAGAAAAGTTCCCGGACTGGAAAAGGGGAGGGAGGACCTGATTCTTGCCGGGAGTCTGATCTTGATCGGGATCATGGAACTTTTTGGGTACGATCCGGTTTGGGTGAGCGATGACGGCTTGAGAGAAGGGGTGCTCATCGACCGGTATCTTAAAAAATACGGGGAAGAATGAAAAATGCCATCGACCCATTGCACTGCGGAAGTGATTGAAACAAAGGCATTGACCCAGGATGTCAGGGAGATCAGCCTTAAAATGATCGACCCGCCGCGGATTGAATTTCTTGCCGGCCAATATATTGCCATCGAAGTCACCGAAATCCGAGACGGGCATCCCCGGCAGAACAACCGTCCCTACTCGATCGTCTCTCCGCCGGAGGAGAAAGAGGTCGTCAAACTTTGTATCAGTCTCATCAAGGGGGGGCCGGGGTCGACCTCTCTTCATTCTCTCCGGGTGGGAGATAAACTGCGCTTCCTCTCCCCCTTCGGTTATTTTCAGGTGAACGATACAGCAAATACCGATCTCCTCTTCGTGGCAACCGGCAGCGGCATTGCCCCGATCAAGTCGATGATTCTCCATCTCCTCCGAAGCGGCAGCCGACGTCCGATCACTCTTTATTGGGGACTCCGTTCCGAAGCCGATCTCTATTATCAAGAGGACTTCGCCGCCTTGGGAAAGGAATATCCCTTTTTTCACTTCGTCATCACCCTTTCCCAGCCGACCGATGCTTGGACCGGTTCGCGGGGGCGGGTCACCCATCTTCTCCCCAAGGCGATTCAATCGGTCGAGCATCTCGACGCCTACCTCTGCGGCAACGGGGAAATGATCAAAGAGGTTCGCACCCTTCTCATCGAAAAAGGGATGTCTCGAAAGGCAATCCATTTCGAGAAGTTCTTTTGATCGATTCCGCTCCGCTTTTTTCCCCTCCTGCCGTACCCATTTGACAATAGGCATTTTTGTGCTAGGTTTTCTGGGAGTTTACCAGAAAAGAGGGTTTAATGAATCGACTCCTCGGCGAATATCTGATCGAAGCGAAGAAGCTCACCGAAGATCAACTTGAGCGGGTATTGGAACGGCAGATCACCGAGGGGGGGCGTCTTGGAACCAATTTGATCGAAATGGGATATCTGACGGAGGAAGAGCTGACCCATTTCTTGAGTGGAAAATTCGGGCTTCCGATCGTTCCGCAGGTGGTCTTGGCCCAAATTCCAAAGGAAGTCATTCAGATCGTTCCAAAGAGTCTTGCGATTCAATACGAGATGATTCCGTTTGCCCTTCAAGAGAAACTGTTACGGATCGCGGTCGCCGATCCAACCAATACCCCTGAAATCGGAAATCTTCCGATTTTTAAACCGTTTGAAGTTCAATTTCATGTCGCTTCAGAAATTCGGATCCAATATTTTTTAAAAAAATATTATCAGGCCGATGCCAAGATGCGTTTCCTCTCCCTCCTTCACAAGGAGCAGGGACGCTCCAATGTAAAAGGAGAACCGACTCAATCCGGTGAGGCCCTCGATCCATCCAAGGTCGATCTTTACTTGGAGCTCGCCAAGAAAGATCTCCTTCTCATGCAAAACCGCGATCAGGCGATTCGGGCGCTCATGCGGTATCTCTCTCTCTTCTTGGAACGGGTTTACTGTTTTTCGATCAAAAAAGAAAAACTGACCCTCTGGATGAGTATCCCCGACGAAGACAATCCCGACCTCACCATCTCCACCGAAGATCTCCCCCTTTTCAAACAAGTGATCAACGACAAAACATTTTATACCGGTCCGATGATCTCTTCCGGAATGGAGAAGCTAATCGATGCCCTCGACATTCAGGTTCCCCCACAGGTGGTCGTGATCCCAATGTTGATCCAGGGACACGTGGCCTGCGTTCTTTACGGCGATAATTTCTTTTCAAAACGGACCATTCCCTACATCCACGCAATCAAAAGCCTCGTTTCCAAAACGGCGATGACGCTGGAGATCATGATTCTCCGAGCCAAGATTATCGAAGGATAGTTCCGGAGGGAGGCGGAGCAATCCTCTCCCATCGATCTCCGCCCTTGTCAGGCCGTCGGAGATTGTCTTTTTCATTCCGCAACACTCCCCATTTTCGCCTTGTTTTCGAACTTTATATTGACTTTTCGTCTGCAATTCGTCATCATCTAGCCGCTTTTAACAGGATAAAAAGTGAGGCAATTCGATGAGTGTGACGAACGTCTATTCCGATCCGAAAAAACAGCTTGAGAAATGGCGGGAGTTGAATGAATGGATCAAAAAACAGTTCGCCAAGGATGCCATTCCAGATGAAGCCTTCAAGACGATCGAACCGAAATTGAAGGAATTGACCGGAAAGAGCCGTCTTTTTTACGGCTTTGGAGATGACGGGCAGGGCCACGCCGATCCTTTCCTGACCGGACATATTTTTGCAACCTATCTTGCCGGAAAGCAGCATATCGAGAAATCCCGTTTCGTCGATTTTTATCCGACACCAGCCGATCCGTCGCGCTTTGATTTCTACCGGCCCAAAATCAAAATGCGGGACGGCGCCGCGCCGCGCCCAAAAGGGTTTTATATCAAAGAACTCCTCCCGAAAGACTACGAAGCGGGATTGGGATCGACCTACAAAGATCAATCGCCAAACGACATTCGGAAACATTCCGCCTGGGGAATCGGTCCCGAGGGGTTCGAGTTTTTGGCGATCGAAGAGGCCTATCTCCCGTTACTGGCGGAGAAAAAGGTGCCGGTCTACGTTCTCGGCGATTATTCTGTTTCGCCTTATGGCGAGGGAGATTTTTCGAGTACTATGTTTATCGGCGCCGCCCGCGACAAAGTTGAAATCGGCTGTACCAACTCCCGGGACAATGTCGCGAAGTACCGCGCTTCTCATTTTGCTTAGAATTCATCAAAGCAACATCCCGTTCATGCTTCGACAGGCTCACCATGAACGGTCTTTAGGAAAGGTATTAATTGATGATCTCCAATCTCAAGCATAAAAGCCACACCCTCACCGACGGGCCCGACCGGGCCGCCGCGCGCTCCTATTTTAAGTCGATCGGCTTTACAGAAGAAGACCTGCGCAAGCCGATCATCGGGGTGGCAAACACCTGGATCGAAGCGATGCCGTGCAACTTTCATCTCCGTCGGCTCTCGGCGAAGGTGAAGGAGGGGATTCGCGCCGGCGGCGGGACGCCGATGGAGTACAACACGATCGCCATCTCCGACGGCATCAGCATGGGAACCGAGGCGATGAAGACCTCGTTGATCAGCCGGGAGGTGATCGCCGATTCGATCGAACTTTGCGCCCGTGGTTATCTCTTCGACGCCGTTGTTGCCCTCTCCGGCTGCGACAAGACGATCCCCGGAACGATCATGGCGCTCGCCCGTTTGGATCTTCCTTCGATCATGCTCTACGGCGGATCGATCGCCCCCGGGCGCTTCGAGGGACATGATGTGACGATTCAGGATGTCTTCGAGGGAATCGGCGCCTTCGCGAAGGGAAAGATGACCGCGCTTCAGATGGCCGATCTGGAAGACCACGCTTGCCCCGGGGCCGGCGCCTGCGGGGGCCAGTTCACAGCGAACACGATGGCAACAGCGGTAGAAATCATGGGAATGTCGTTGATGGGAAGCGCCGGCGTGGCGGCGGAAGATCCCGAAAAAGATCAGGTTGCCTTTGAAATCGGACGTCAACTGATGGAGACCCTCAAACGCGACATTCGTCCCAGCCGAATTATCACCCGTCAATCGATTGAGAATGCGATTGTCTCGGTGGCGGCAAGCGGCGGCTCGACCAACGCCGTTCTCCATTTTCTTGCGATTGCCCGTGAGATGAACATCCCGCTCAACATCGATGAGTTCGATTCCCTTAGCGCCAAAACCCCCTTATTGTGCGATCTCAAGCCGGGGGGGAAATATGTCGCCGCCGACATGCACCGGGCCGGAGGGATTCGGCTTCTCGCCAAGCGGCTGCTCGACGCCCAACTCCTTCACGCCTCTCAAATGACGGTAAGCGGAAAGACGATCGGGGAGGAGGCCGCCTCGGCAAAAGAAACAACAGGGCAGGTGGTGATCAGACCGCTTTCCGATCCGATCAAGAAGACAGGCGGGCTGGTGATTCTCAAAGGAAACCTTGCGCCGGAAGGATGTGTCGTGAAGGTGGCCGGTCACGAAAGAACGCTTCACCGCGGACCTGCGCGCGTCTTCGACTGTGAAGAAGATGCCTTCGCCGCTGTCCAATCGGGTCGGATTCAAGCGGGGGATGTGATTGTGATCCGCTATGAAGGACCGAGGGGGGGACCGGGAATGCGCGAAATGCTCGGCGTAACGGCGGCATTGATGGGAGCCGGTCTTGGCGACTCGGTCACCCTCATGACCGACGGCCGTTTCTCCGGCGCCACGCGGGGTCTGATGGCGGGACATGTTGCCCCCGAAGCGGCGGTCGGCGGACCGATCGCCGCGTTGAAAGATGGCGACACCATCACCTTCGATATCAAGGCCCGTCAGTTGAGCGTTGCCCTCTCCGATGAAGAGATCCAAACAAGGCTCAAGAATTGGAAAGCGCCTGCGCCGAGATACGAAAGTGGTGTCATGGCAAAATATGCAAGACACGTGTCGTCGGCTTCGGAAGGGGCGATCACATCATGACCGAGCCGATTTCTCTTCCTCCTTCCATCTCCAAATCCAAACAAGGTCAAACCGAATTCGTTACCGCCGACTTTGGCCATGTCTACGTCCCGTCGCGGGTTCTTTATAAGGGGAACACCGGCCTGCAAGAGATTGAAATCTACGAGACCGAGACATTTGGGCGGATCATGTTCCTGGACGGAAAGATCCAGGTCTCCGATCTCGACGAAGAGCGTTATCATCAATACCTCGTTCAAGGACCGCTGCTGGCGTGCGAGAATCCCAAGGGCATCTACATCATCGGCGGGGGCGACGGTGGGGCGATCGAAGAAGCGGCGAAACATCCGGGGATCGAACGGATCGTAATGGCCGAGATTGATCGGGTTGTTATCGATAAATCGGTAGAATACCTTCCGGAGATCTCGCGCGGCGCCTTCGACGACAAACGGCTTGACCTTCGCTGCGTCGATGCACTGAAGGATTTGGAGCAAGAGCGCAATCGATACGACGTGATCATCGTCGATCTGACCGAACCACACGGCCCGTCAAAGATGCTTTATACGAAAGAATTCTATCACCTTCTTGCTTCACGGCTTACGGAAGGCGGAATAATCGGCCTCCACACCGATAATTTCGATCTCTTTCCCGAATCGTATGGGACGATTTATAACACCCTTAAATCAGTGTTCGGCGAAAACATTTTCACCGCCCATGTCGGGATGCCTTGCTTCGGAATGGCGTGGTCGTACCGGATCGTCTCGCCGCACCGGATCGACCTCGCCCGGATCGAGAAAAACTTCCGCGCTGCCATCCGACGCGGGATGCAGCTTGACTACTTCCACCCCTCTACCTACCTCGCCCAGCCGACGGCGCGCGAGCGGGCCGTCATCGAAAAATTCAACCGCGTCTCCACCAATGCGAGCCCTTACGATAAGTTCGAGCAGGCGGAGAGTTATATCACCGGAAAAATCTAAAGCGGAAATCATGGGAACCACATCGGGTGAATGGACAGTAAAAGCGGCGCTGAGCGCCCCGCGCTCCCATCCGGCGGTGTCGGTCCACGACGGTAAAATCTATTCCTTTGGCGGGGGCGGTCCCGCTTTCAAGAGCCTGAACCTCTCCGAAGTCTACGATCCTCAAACCGACCGCTGGTCCTCGCTTCGACCCATGCCGACGCTTCGCTCCGGCGCGGCGGCGGTGACGGTCGGGAATGCAATTTATGTGATCGGTGGCGGATTCAAAAAGCCCGACGGAAAATTTAAATTCCTTACCACGGTCGAGGCCTACTTTCCAAAAGAAGACCGATGGGAAACCAGCCCCGATCTTCTCCAACCGCACGACTATCCCGCCTTCACGATCCTCGATGGAAAAATCTATATCATCGGCGGCCACCACCCGAACGCCACCGAAGGGGGGCCGCAGACCGACCCGGCCTTTTCGTTTTCCGAACGGTGGTCTCCCAGCATGAAGGGGTGGAAAGAGATCGCCCCGATGCCGACGCCGCGTTTTGCCGCCTCCGCTGTCGTGATGAACGGACAGCTCTGGGTGCTCGGCGGCGTTGCCTTCACGCCGCAAGGATTTAATGAATACGACCGGATTGAGGTCTTCGATCCAAAGACGGAAACGTGGACCGTCAATCCGTTGAAACTCCCTTGGGGCTCGGCAGGGCAGGGGGCCTGTGTGGTGAACGATCAACTCTACCTCTTCGGCGGTTTCCGTGGGGATGAAGGAATCGGCACCCACGGCGCGGTCTTGGATTCTACCTCAAAGAAGTGGTCGAAACTCCCACCGATGCCGGAAGCCCGGGCAGCAATGGGAATCGCGGTGATCGATGGGGCGATTTACCTGCTTGGCGGCTGGGCGAAGGATCGGTCGGTGGTGGGATCGATGGTGGCGTATGAAAATCGGTGAGCTTTCATGTAAACTTTCCCACCCATAAAGCTTTTGATTTCCCTTCCTCATAAATAAACCTTGACCTTTTAAAACGATTTTAACTACGCTCAAAGGCGACCGATCGCATAAACTCGGTCTGGCATGCCAAGGTTAATCCAGTCAGATTGTTCACCCACCATCTCAACCTTTATGTAGAAGGGAAAACGATGAAAAAATATCTCGCATGCCTCTTGGCAGGTGCGGCGCTCATCCTGATTCAAACCACGCCCGCCTTTTCATCCGAAGAGAATGACGATGAGCCGCCGCCTGTTCAAACGCCAAGGCCGATTGGACTTTCAGCCCGATTGGGCGGGCTGCCCGAGGTTCCGTCGGTGTCATCCATCGGGAGCGGTCAATTCAAGGCGACAATGAATGCGGATCGAACCGAAATCAGTTGGTCGTTGAGTTATGATGGAACAGAAGGGACTATTTTTATGGCCCATATCCACTTCGGGCAGCAACATACCAACGGAGGGATCTCTGTCTGGTTCTGTGGGGATGCGCCGCCGCCGTCTGTTCCAGGAGGTCTTCCCCTCTGTCCCGCGAGTGGAACCTTGGAGGGAAAGTTCACGGCTGGGGATGTCATCGGTCCTACAGGGCAGGGAATTGCCCCCGGTGAGTTTGAAGAGTTCGTTAAGGCAATTCTGAGGGGAGCGGCCTACGTCAACGTCCACTCCATCAAACATCCTCCCGGGGAAATTCGAGGCCAGATCAAGGTTCGCTGATTCGGCCCAAAAAAATGAATATCGTCTCTTTTTGCAAGCCGGCCAAGGGGGGTTGTTCTCCCTTGGCCGGCTTGTTTTAACCAGTAGTCCAGCATCTAATTTATTGCCATAAAAACCAAAAATATGCTATATTCTCCCGCCATTCGAAGGGAGAAAAATATTCGCAATGCCAACCCGAACTCCGAAAACAATCCCCCCCAAAAAAAACTCATTGAAAGAAGCGCTGGAAGAGAAGCGCCGCGAGCTTGCGGTCCTTCACCGGATCACGGAACAGATCAGTTCGAATCTCGATCTTGAAACAGTTTTAAAAGAGATCATCGAGATCGTGGTGGAGGTGACCCGGGCCGATGCCTGTCTCCTTTATCTTTTGGATGAATCGCAAAAAGAGTTGGTCCTTCGGGCATCGAAAAATCCCCACCCGAAATTGATCGGACGGATCCGGCTCGAATTGGGAGAAGGGATCACCGGATGGGTCGCTAAAGAAAAGAAAATGGTGGCCATTCCGAAAGACGCGTCGGGGGACCCCCGCTTCATGTTCTTTCACAACCTTCCAGAAGACCGCTACGACGCCTTTCTCTCCGTGCCGGTGATTACCAAAGGAGGGGTGATCGGTGTGATCAACGTTCAACATAAAAAATCCCATCCTTACACGGAAGGGGAGATTACCTTGTTGACGACGATCGGACACCAGGTCGGAAGCGCCATCGAAAATGCGCGCCTTTATCAGGAGATGAAGAAAAAGGCGATGCAGTTGGAGACCCTCTCCCGGGTTAGCCATACGATCGCCTCGAATCGCTATCTGGAGGAGATCCTCAATCTGATCGTGACGATGACCGCCGGGATGATGGGTTCGAAGATCTGTTCGATCATGCTTCTCGAAGAAGAGAAGGGGGAGTTGAAGATCGTCGCCACCCAGAGTCTGAGCGAGGAGTATCGGCGAAAGGCCAACGTGAAAGTCGGGGAGAGTATCTCCGGTCGGGTCGTCAAAGAACGGCGACCGATTGCCATTTTGGATGTCACCTCTGATCCACATTTTCGATTCCCCGATCTTGCCAAGCGGGAGGGGCTCTGTTCCCTTCTTTCCGTTCCAATGAGGGTGAAAGATCGGGTGATCGGCGTCATCAATAGTTATACTTCCAAGGAACACCATTTCACCCCGGAAGAGGTCAACCTGCTTCAGACCGTGGCAAACCAGGCGGCGGTTGCCTTCGAAAACACCAATCTCATGCAGCAATCATCGGAGATGCAGGAGGCGCTTGAGACGCGGAAAGCGGTCGAGCGAGCCAAGGGGATTTTAATGCGGCAGGCGAAAATCTCCGAGGAGGAAGCTTTTCGGTTGATTCAGCGTCAGAGCATGAATCTCCGGAAAACGATGCGCGAAATCGCCGAAGCGATCGTCCTCGCCTCTGAGATCAAAAAGGGCTGATCGAATCTCCCTTTTCCCTATCAAACCCATTCTAAAAGATAGTAAAAAATATTTTCCAAGAGTCTTTGGAACCAGTTGCGGCGGGTCCATTCCGGGGCAAGGATCTCCCGGGCTTGTTTCAGATCGGCTTCAAACATTGCCTCCATCTCTTTTCCGAAGGGGGAACCGATGACGACGACATTGACCTCCAGATTATAGAAAAAACTAAATCGATCCATATTGGATGACCCGATGGTGCTCCAACGGCCGTCGATCACGGCCGTCTTTGCGTGAAGCACAGGTCCCTCCCATTCGAAGATACGAACCCCCCATTTTAAGAGATTGGCGTAGAGGGCCCGGCTGGCATAGTCGACGATTCGAACGTCGGAATGTCTTGGTAGTAGGATGGAAACCTCAACCCCTCTTTGGCGCGCCTTCCTCAATGCGCGTAAAAACCAATGCGGGGGGACGAAATAGGAGTTGGTCATGCAGATCCGGTGGCGTGCACGGCGGATGGCCCGAAGATAGGCTTTTTTAATCTGGTTCCGGCCCCGTAGGCCGTTCGATGCCACAATCGAAGTGGTCAGATCTCCCGCTCGTGGCAAGTCGTTCGAACCAAAAGAGATCAATCTCTTTTCTTCTGTTCCCCCTTTCAACCAGGTTGAGAAAAAGACTTTTTTGAGTCGCGTGACCGCAGGACCCTCGATTTTTAGATGGGTATCCCGCCATCCTTCTCCACCTTCCGAAGCGGCGTTATATTCATCTCCGATATTCGCCCCGCCGACGAATGCATACCGGTTGTCAATGATCAAAATTTTCCGATGGTCCCGCCGCTTTAATTTCGACCGGAGGCGCCACCCCCGTCTCCAGGGAGTAACCGGATGGTACTCAAAGACCAAGACGCCCGATTCTTCCAGATACTGGAACAGTTCGGGCTCCGTGGTGAATGAACCGAGCGAGTCATAAATGAGTCTGACAGAAAGCCCTTCTTTCGCCTTTTGAGCGAGGGCTTTTGCGAATTCCCATCCGATCCGGTCACTTCGGAAGAGATAGGTTTCAAGGCAAATACTCTCCGTGGCTTCCCCAATGGCACGGAGCATTTCGGGATAAATCTCGCGGCCATTTTTGAGGAGACCGATCTTGTTCCCGGAGACCCAGACACGCGACCAGACACGGGATCTCCATCGAAGCAGTCGACGAAGTTTCGGCATGCCTTGTATTTTAGCATGAGGAGAGGAAGAGAATCACTTCTACTGGCATCGCCATTACAAAAGAATGCTTGCTGAAAAATAAAGGATGGAGTCATCTCGAATCAGACTGATCAAATTTTCATGCGAATAGTTTGAGCGATCCATTCCCCATGCTATATTAAACTTCGGTTGCAGGGTGCTGATAATCGGAAGATAAAGACTCAAATCCAATCCGAAACCGAGATTCGTTCGATCAAATAATTTGCCAAAGGTGTTCGCTGTATTTCCAAAGCTTGCAACAAAACTCAAGCTCGTATCCCAGTTCCGATGAATGATCTTCAGACCCTGATAATAACAAAGAGGATATCTCGCCTCTAAAAGAAATAGATACTGGCCCCATTCCTCATTGAGTCCCGATCCGATGAAGTCGAATCTGTTCCCTCCCCACACCTTTTCTTCCCGAAGAGGATAATATCCGCCCAAACTATATAATTCACTGATCGGTAATTTTTCTTCCTTTTTGCTAATGATTGCTCCAAAAACCCCCTTCAAACTCAATTCGCGATCTTTTCTTGATGAGTAGGACAGAAAGAGGCTTGGGGACCACTCCTGTGAAGAAAAAATTCCAGACAACGAACGATCATGTGATTCAACCCCGTCTTTAGTAAATGTAACTTTCTTTAATCCGATGCTTGGTTTGAATACCCTACGCACGTTGAGTAACTCTGCGCTTTCTTGTATTCTTGATGAATCATCACTGGGCACATAATTCGATTCAACAGAGGAAATTTTATATAATTCAAGTCTAAAATCCGGAAAGAATTTAATCGGTATTAAATCTGTGAACGTCTCTTGTATTCCTAATTGATAATATATCAACTGTGAGAAATCATTTTTCGTGCTTCCTTCGTTTCGTATGTTCTGAACCCTTTTGGCATAATAAAGATCGGAGGTTGCACCACCTGTGTGATTCCCGAAGATGTTCGTGAACAATCCAGCATATATTCCGTTCGCGTTTCCTCCATCTCCCTCCTGGAAACGATCCAAAAGAGCGACAGACCATTGAAAGAAGCTGCCTTCATTGGAATGATCAGTAAGTTTTGATGAAAAGGTATGTTCATTCTCAGTATCAAAGTGATAGTTAAAATACAACATTCCCGAATCTGGATAATTGGTTTTCTCCGATAGAACAATCTTGCCTCTTTCGACGTTCTCAACCCGGACATATTCAATATGGCCGTTCGCATAATAGTCCTCTAAGGTGCCGTTGAGGAACTGTCCGATTTTATCTGGCTTGGTTAGCTCGGTCTTAAGCTCTAAAGACTTAAGCTCTGAAAAGATTTTTTCTTTCCACTGCTGTAACCCTTTCAACTTAGTTTTTGATTCTTCATTTTGAGACAGGCAAGGATAAGAATCTTTCTTCGTTGTTTTGGTCTTGAGTATAAATACCGGATCTTCATTTACCTCCGATTGCAGATCCGTACATAAATCGATTGAATAGTTCTCTTTGATCTCTTTTACTTCTGTGTCGATTTCCTCTGGTTTAAATCCAAATAGGATCTCAGATGAGCCGTCGAGAGACGGTTCTTGTGGGAGTTCGAGGTTCCCTTTCTCGGTAAAATCGGTTCGAAACACCCCTTTCTCGACAGAATAACGCCAGGAGTATAGCTTTACGGTCAGTGTTCCATTGTTGAATACAATCTTTGCGGAAGAAAAAGGAAGATCCGTAGAGGGATAATAGCTTTTTGATGCCTCTATCGTTTTAATCAAAAGATCAAGAGACGGTCCAACAAGTTCTTGTTCCTCTTGATTTGTCAGCTTTTCATCCACACGTATCTTTAGTGAACCATCCGGTCCGTAGGAGAGCTCGACACCCTGGAGAATATTTTCTCCAAGTTCATCGTGATCGGTCCAACGCTGCCTTTTTAAAGACGGATGATTCTCATTATAAAGTTCTTTAAGTTTTTTTATTTCAATAAGGGCCCTGTCTACTTTCTGACGTTCGGCCTCGGAAAAGACCCGATCTCCCATCGATATTTCCGATTTTACTTTTTCGACAACAGACTTCTCTTCATTCTGATTTCTGGTTTCCTTGGGCGATCCTGAACCTTTCCAAAAACAGCACTGTTCTATAAATTTGTAGAACTGATTTTGCTTTTGGTTATCTTTCGGTAGGTTCTCTACCTGTTTACATTTCGCAGTGGATGGATCCTCGGAAGCCAGTTCGCAGAATTTTTCTTCAGTGCTTTTAAAACCAAGGGCGATTGCATCTTCGATTTTCTCTTTTTCAAAATCGAGAAAACCTCCCTTTAGTTTAATTTTAATATGTATAAGACACGGCCTCGAACTCGAACTTTGATTTGAGTCGGTTGTATCGTTCGCTTTTTTTTCGTACAGACCGGTTAGATCCTTTTTTCCACATTCTTTTAATCCTCCCAATTTTGTCTGCCGATAGACTTCTTGCGTCAATGCCGTCCCGATGCTCCCTCCCCCCTCATTTATCACATCAAAAACGGACGCTATCGGAAACATACGTTTCGGACTAAGTTCAGGCGGGTCATCATCTGTCGTATCGACCGCAATAATGATTTTGTATCTCCCCATATTTTTGACATCCTCGATCGGAAGATTCTTTTGAATGCCGCCATCCCGATATCGTTGCCCTTCTATAAAAACAGGGGAGAAGATAATCGGAAATGCAAAACTTGCCTTAACCGCATTGATCAAGTTTCCTCGATCCAAAGGATCTTGTGTATCTTTTCCAATTTTTTTCGAGAGATTGGTGGCAGTTGCCCTAAAGGGGATATACAATTGATCGAAACAATTTCCCGATATCATCGTCGCCGGCAAGAGAAATCGATTAAAGATCGGATAAATATTCTGCCCGCTCCTCAACCCATCCTGATTCAACCTGGGGATAATATTATTTCCTCCATCCAGGCCCCATATGATTTGGCGGTTTGCATCTAAGAGGTTATGAGAGGGAAGATCAGTAAAGAGATTCTGCCATTCTATATCGTTGGTCACTATCTCTGCGATTTCATCGGCGGAGTAGCCTGCGGCATAAAATGCTCCCACGATCGCTCCAAAACTGGTGCCGACAATCCCGTTAATCCTGATTCCAAGTCGATCGAGAAATTGAAGCGCTCCGATCTGTGCGAACCCTTTCGATATCCCCCCACTCAGTGCCAGGCCGATGTAATCCTTCCTATTTGAAGCATCCTTATTTGAAGGATCCTTATCGCATTTTCTTTCCGAATCTGGGTGATCCACGGTTACTTTTATTTGAAAGTCGTTCTCTGCTCTGTACTTCAATCCCGGTTTCAATGAAATAATAAAATTATCAAAATTATTTTTACCGGCTGGCGGAGTTGTGCTTTCCCCCTGGTCCGGAAATGCATGTTCTGAGAATATCAATATCATTGCAATTGAAAGAATCAACCGAGACAAATACTTGATCGTGTATATCATATGCTTGCCTGCCCCCCTGTGGTTAAAGGTGAAAGATCCGTTGATTCATTATCGTAATGGGTCTCGTTTGGATGGGGCCTGAGCAATATGAAGGCCAAGATTTATTTTGTCTCTTGTTTTGGAAGAGATTTTTCCAAATAAAGCCTGTTTTTGAGGTAAAAACACAAATAAAATGGAATCTGGATTTTAAATTGTATAACTGGAAAACTTACCATTATCTGTCCGACTGTATCCCGACAGATACGCACCGTATCAAGATGTATATACTCGCGATACTTAGGCGTTTTTATATACTAATGAGTCTCCCTTTAATGGAAGGAGAACCGTTGAAGCCAAATCGACAAGGTTCGGGGAGTATGTTATGATTCTTTCGACGCCAAGGGGTGATCAGAGGCGATAAAAAATGAATGCATTCGTTTTGGCCGGTCATCGCGGCGCAAGTCATCCGATTTTCGGAATGAACAAAGCCTTCCTCAAACTCGAGGGGGTTCCTCTTTTTCTCCATGTTCTGAAGGCTCTCGATCGCTCTCGAAAAATTGATCGTATCTACATGATTGGACCCCAAAAAAAGATCATGGAAGAGATCGAACGGGCGCTTCCCTTTTTCTTGTTCGGGAAGAAGGTCGAGGTTTTTGAAGAAAAAGACTCTCTGGCGGAGAATATCCTTTCCGTCTACACGCGGTCTCTTCCCGGATATCGTGACGGAGTCGATCCAGGCCGCCTCGATCATGGAGATCCACCCGGGCTGTTTCTTCCGGTAGATATCCCGTTGCTCACGGCGGCGGAGGTCGATGCGTTTATCTCCGCAGCCGATCTCGATCGCTACGATTATTGTCTTGGGGTTACCCCGGAGCGGGCGCTCCTCCGTTTTTATCCGGAACCGGGTCGCCCCGGAATCAAGATGCCTTATGTTTATATAAAAGGGGAGGGATATCGCTTAAACAACCTCCATTTGGCCCGCCCCTTTCGAATCGGACTTGGCAAGCGGATTCAAGGACTCTATGATCGCCGTTACCAGAAATATTTCGGCAACCGGATTCAAATCGCCCTGGAGATTCTTCGCTCAAAGGGAACGGCGAAAGGTCTTTTGTTTTATTTTTTGGCGCAGGCGGCGGCATTCTCTCATGAACGGGGCTTCCGCAGGCTGACCTCTTTTTTCACAAAACCGCTGACCTTATCGGCGGTGGAAAAAGAGGCGAGCCGTTTCCTTCAAACTCGATTTAAGGCGGTGACAACCGAAATCGGGGGAGCGGCGATTGACATCGATGATGAGGCGACTTATCAGACGGTCTCCGCTCGGTTTGAAGCGTGGCGGAACGATCTGGCCCGGTTTGATTCTAAGGAAGAGGAAACTTTTTGTCAGATGAAAACAAATTCACACCATTGCCACGGCGGCAAAAGAGAACGGTGCGGAGAATGAAGCGAAATATCGTACAGGGAATAAGAAACCGTCTGAACATCGGGATCCTCTTCTGGGGGGTGACATTTGCCATTTTGTTTTATGTGAAGGAAGCCTATGCCTGGGGGGTCGGAATGCACATGATGCATGGCGCGACCCTCTTGGAAAATCTTCATTGGTTGACCGGACCGTCGGCCGAAATCATTCGCGCCTTTCCACGTGATTTTTTATACGGTTGCATCAGCGCCGACATCTTCATCGGCAAGGGATCCAAATACCATGCCGACCATTGTCACAATTGGTCGGTCGGTCGTCGGCTGCTTCGAGAGGCACCCGAACCCCGATTAGAGGCGTTCGCGTGCGGCTATCTGGCCCACCTGGCAGCCGATATCATCGCCCACAATGTCTATGTTCCCAACCAACTCTATCTCACCGCTTCGACCACGAAGTGGGGCCATATCTATTGGGAGTTTCGCGCCGAAGAATATTCCGATCGAAAATATTGGAGAGAGGTTCTCAGGATCATGGAAGGTCATCACGACCTCAACGATCGGTTCGTTCAGGAAGTCGTTAAGAGAGAGCTGATCTCCTTTGATATGAAGAAGCGGCTTTTTACCCAGGTGGTGAAGCTGTATGAATTGGGAAGGCGTCGGGAAGCGACTTCACTGGTCTCTCGTAATTCCAGGTGGGATGTTTCTCAAGAACAGGTCGTCTTGTTAAACCGGCGGTGTCTTGGCTTGATCGTCGATGTCTTAAACCGACCGGACGACTCGATTTGTTATCGATATGACCCGATCGGAAGTCAACGTCTCTCCGAGGCGAAGACTCTCCGCCGGTTTTCAAAGCGGGTCCACAAAAAAATTCCGACCGAATCTATCTTCGACACCCCGATTGAAATCGAGCATCTCTTTTGTAATCACGTCCATTCAGGAGAGTTTTTCCGCGTTGAACCATCCAACTGCGGCGTTTAAACCGTATCGGAATTTGTCAAACGACCGGTTCCCATCAGGGGAGAGAAAATGCAAAACAGAAGAAAACATCCACGCGTTCCGCTAATGACAATGGCTCGTATCACTCCACATGGGCTTCAAAACACGGTCGATGCCCTTGTACGCGATGTTTCCACGGAAGGAATCGGTGTTTATGCCCGGGGTCACTATGAAAAGGGGGAAACCCTCTTGGTCAAGGTTTCAATAAAAACCGATCAGGGAGAGGTGATCACCGGATCGTTGATTGGACGGGTTGCCTGGGTCACGCCGGTTGAAGATCGAAAAGAACGTGCGGTCGGGATCGAATTGCTTGATCTTGAAAAAAAGAATCCTCGGCTTTACGCTTATTTGGAAAAATTGGAACAGGTACAAAGCGAAAAACCGTGAATCAATCTTGTACCGAAACCAGTTTATTGAGAGACAATCATTGCGAAACGGAGGGCTATTTTATGGAAAGACGCCGCGTGCCAACTTGGCTGCGGCGATTTTTCGGACAGCCAACATCAAGGCTGCCATCCGCATCGGGACCTTCTCTTCCTGAGAGAGGGCCAATACCGCCTGAAAAGCGGTCGATATAATCTCCCGCAACTTCTCATTGATCTCTTTTTCTTTCCAGAAAAAATTCTGCAGGTCTTGGACCCACTCGAAATAAGAAACAGTCACCCCGCCGGCATTGGCGAGGATGTCCGGAATCACAAAAACCCCTTTGTCTTGAAGAATCTGATCGGCCGCGGGAGTGGTCGGCCCGTTTGCACCCTCGGCCAGGAGGGTACAAGAGATCCGTGGAGCATTTTCTTCCGTAATCTGACCGGAGAGGGCGGCAGGAAGGAGCACGTCGCAGGGAAGTTCAAGCAGCTCATGGTTGGTGATGGCGTCGCCTCCGGGAAATCCTTCGATAAAACGGCTCTGCGAAAGATATTCCATTAAAGTGGGGATATCGAGTCCATTCCGATTGTATGTTCCCCCGCGGACGTCGCTGACGGCAATCACCTGGCATCCTTCCTGATGAAGTATCTTGGCGGCGTTTGAGCCGACGTTTCCGAACCCTTGAATCGCAACCTTTTTTCCCGCCGGATCGACCCCAAGATGTTTCATCGCTTCAAAAATGCAATAAACGACGCCTCGCCCAGTTGCCTCAACCCGTCCGAGGGAACCACCGATCACGATCGGTTTTCCGGTGACGATTTCTGGAATGGAGTACCCTTTGAATTGGCTGTAAGTGTCCATCATCCATGCCATGATCTGTTCATTTGTCCCGACATCGGGGGCGGGAACATCGGAGTCGGGTCCGATAAATGGGATGATCTCAGCCGTGTATCGGCGGGTCAGCCGTTGGAGTTCATTCCTTGAAAATTGGTTTGGATCGCAACTGACCCCTCCCTTGGCCCCGCCAAAGGGGAGGCCCATCAAGGCGCATTTCCAAGACATCCACATCGCCAATGCACAGACTTCTCCCAGATTCACGTCGGGATGGAAACGGATGCCTCCTTTGGAAGGACCGAGCGTGTTATCATGGTGGACGCGGTAGCCGTGAAAGACCTCGATGTGGGAGTCGTCCATCCGGATCGGAACACTGACCAAAATCGCCCGCTTCGGAACCACAAGCCGCTTCCGCAGGTTTGGGTCGAGGTTCAACCGATCGGCCGCCTTATCGAACTGGGACACCGCCATTCGATAAATCGGCGTCATATATTCCGGTTCGTGTCGCTGTTCTCTCGGAAGATCCATGGTCATTCTTTATTCGTCTTGCCTTACCCGTCCCAAGTTTATTATTTTTTTTCCGAAAGGAAGCGAGGAAAATCCCGAATCGAGATCATGCCGATCAGATCCCGAATGGAAAAAATTCCGATGATCTGTCCTCCTTCGGTCACGGCGAGATGGCGGACCCCTTTGGCCGCCATGATCTCGTTTGCTTCTTGAAGCGTTCTGGAGATATCAATATCAATAATCGGTGTATTCATAATAACGCCGACCGGAACATTGGAAGCGGAAAGCCCGTAGCCGATGACCTTCCGTACAAGATCCGTTTCTGTGACGATTCCGACATACTGGCCATGATCGTTGACCAACAACGATCCGATCTTTTTCAGATCCATCTTACGAGCGGCCTCCTGAGCGGTCGCTCCGGGGGCGATTGTCTCTATTTCCCGGCGAACAAGAACGGTCAACGGTTTGACAATTTCTCCCATCGCATTCAACGGGCCCTTTTTGTCGATCGAGAAGTGTCGGACCAGATCCCTTACAGAGATCATCCCCGCAACCTTCCCTTCTTCGGACACGGCAAGATGCCGGATCCCATTGAGGTGCATCAAATGGTTCGCTTCGATCGGAGATTTTTCGATATCTATTTCAATGAGGGGAGCGTGCATCAAAGAGGCGGCCTCCGCTTCGATCGGAACCGCTTTGGTCAATCCTTTGCGAACAAGGTCGCTTTCCGTAACGATACCAAGATATTTTCCCGCGTTCTCCATGTTCTCAATGAAAACGGAACCGATCCGATCATGTCGCATCATCCGCGCGATCTCAATCAGCGACGTGGTCGGTCCCGTTTTTTTGATATCGGTGTGGATCAATTCTTTTAAAGACATCCCTGATTCTCCTGAAAAAAAACGACCGGTAACTGTCCGGCGACCGATCGGAATGATATCTAACTATCCCTATTCTGTCAACAAGATCGGAAACGAAAGAAGGCTTTACGGAAGCCCTTTCTATAAGGAATTCGGGGTTGATTTGGTTGACACCTCCCCCCTCCTATGTTAAGCTTCCGCCGGAATTTCTGATTCTTATCAAACCTTCCGAATTCATTCGTTTAGGAGCAACAATGGCAGAAGTTGAACTGACTCATTTTAATCCAGAGGGCCGCGCGAGGATGGTCGACGTATCGGGGAAAGCCGAAACGGAGCGTGTCGCTGTGGCAACCGGGATCGTCTATATGAAACCCGAAACCCTCTCCCGGATCCAGGCGGGGCAGATTGCCAAAGGAGATGTCCTGGCGGTCGCCCAGGTGGCGGGGGTGATGGGGGCGAAGCGAACCCCCGACCTCATCCCGATGTGCCACCCTCTCCTTCTCACCGGAGTCGATATCGATTTTAAGATCCATCCCTCGCAAGATGGAAAACCGGCGGCCATCGAAATCAACGCGACGGTTAAAACCACGGGTCAAACCGGGGTCGAAATGGAAGCGGTGACTGCCGTTTCGGTGGCGGCGCTGACCATTTATGATATGTGTAAGGCGATCGATAAAGGAATCAGCTTCGGGCAGATCGGCCTCCTTTCGAAAAGGGGGGGTAAATCGGGGACCTACACCCGGCCGGACCCCTTCCCGAAATGATTCAGATTGAACATCTCACAAAAGAATACCTCTCCGGCAAGAAAGCGATCGACGACATTAGTTTCGATGTTAAAACGGGTGAAATCTTCGGATTTCTTGGACCGAACGGAGCCGGAAAAACGACCACCATCAAAATTTTGACCACCCTCCTTCGTCCCACCACCGGAAAGGCCCGGGTGGCGGGACACGATGTCGTGGCAAACCCGTTCGCCGTCCGGATGTCGTTTGGTTATGTCGGTCAGCAAAGCGGTGTCGATCCCTCCTTGTCCGTTCGTGAAAATCTGTTGTTGCAGGGAAAGCTTTATCATCTTTCCTCCTCCGTCCTTGAAGAGCGGATCAATGATGTCGCTCGTGTCCTTGAGATAAAAGAAATTTCAGGACTTTGGGTCGGCACGCTTTCAGGGGGAATGAAACGGAAGCTTGATATCGCGATGGCCTTGATTCACGAACCCAAACTCCTTTTTCTTGATGAACCGACACTCGGTCTCGATCCACAGAGCCGATCAGATCTCTGGTCGTATCTTCGTCGCCTCAACCGGGAAGAAGGGGTCACCCTCTTTTTAACGACCCATTATCTCGATGAGGTTGATCAATTGGCCAACCGGGTCGGCATCCTCAATCACGGAAAACTTCAAAAAATCGGGACTCCCGATGAATTGAAAGACAGCCTCGGAGCCGATTGTATTCAACTGACCTTTAAACAGCCACTTTCCGAAGGGGTGGTTGCCTTTTTTCAACAAAAAGAGCCGATTAAA
Organism: uncultured Nitrospirota bacterium; assembly: GCA_964579005.1. Classification (GTDB taxonomy): domain Bacteria; phylum Nitrospirota; class Nitrospiria; order SBBL01; family Manganitrophaceae; genus CAZOFJ01. The sequence goes on along the minus strand of CAZOFJ010000027.1, from coordinate 12,931 downwards.
AACATCATTTGCCATGAAAACCGGCTCCGCCTTTATCTTGAAAACGGGAAAGGGATGCTTCCCCGCGTCCTTCAGTGGATTGATGAACAGGGATTGACGGCCGAGACGGTGACCCTGACCCGGCCGACATTTGATGATGTCTTTCTGAAATATGCCGGGAAAAACTTCTCCGACGAGGACGAAAAGAAAGACGCGTCGGCCGAATGGGGATGGGGAAAGAAATGGAATAAGGAGGACGGCAATAACGAGTGGGCCAAGAAGTGGCAAAAAGAGGGAAACGCCGGTCAAGAATGGGGTTCCGAATGGAAAGCGGGGGAGAATAAGAAGGAAGATTGGGGCCGGCAGTGGAAGAAGGAGGGCCCGATTCCTGCTGCAGATACTCCCATAGGAGAGGCAAAAGCAAAAGAGACGAAGGATAAGGCCAACGCGGAAAAGTCCCCCGAAGAAAAATCGCCAAAGGAAAAATGGCCGAATGAAAACTGGGCAAAAGGAAAACCGCCCGAAGGGGAGTGGCCCAAAGGTGATTGGAAGAAGGATACGCAATGGAACAAGAAGTGATCTCCCCCTCCCTCCCGACCTCCGGGACAAAGATAAAATGGTTGATTGCCGATACCGCCGCCCTTCTGGACAAATATCTGCTCATGACGTGGCGGATGCCGATTTGGACCCTCTTTGGCCTGGTTCAGCCGCTCCTTTGGTTGATCATTTTTGGCCAGCTTTTTAAAAACCTTGCCCGTCTTCCCGGTTTCCCGGAAGCCGATTATGTCCGGTTTCTTGCGCCGGGTGTGATTGTTATGACCGTCCTCTTCGGTTCGTCCTGGTCCGGGGTAAGCCTTCTTCGGGATTTAAATTTTGGTATCATGGAAAAACTGTTGGTCGCCCCGATCTCACGGACAGCCATCGTTTTAAGCCGATTGCTTCATACCGGGTTGACGGTAGTGATTCAAGTGATTCTTTTGATCGGCGTGGCCGCTCTTCTTGGGGCAGGCCTTCCTTATGATGCCGGTCTCTTTTGGATTTGGGCGGTGGTGCTCCTTCTCGCCCTCGCTTTTTCCGGTATTTCAAATGCACTTGCCATGATTCTAAAAAAGGAAGAACCTTTGGTGGTGATGGGGAACATGCTCACCCTCCCTCTTCTTTTCTTTTCTCCCGCCCTGGTTCCAACCGAGTTTATGCCGGCTTGGATGCAGATGGCCAGCCGGATCAACCCGGTGACCTATGGGGTCGAGGCGGTTCGGGCCTGTTATCGGGGAACATTCGATTCCGCTTTCTGGACCAGCATGGGAGTGCTTGCCCTTTTTATGGTTGCCTCGGTCATCTCTGCGGTATCGATTTTCGGCAAGGACCGCACGTAAATGAAAAAGAAAGAATCGGCGACCACATTCTTTTTTTTGCGCCACGGTGCCACCGATTTTCAAGAAAATCGATTTTACTGCGACGCCGTCGAGGATCCCCCGCTCAACACAATCGGAATGGAACAGGCCGGTTTTTGGCCCGATCGGCTTCAGGAAAAAGGGATCGAGGCGATCTATTCAAGCCCCTCGCGGCGGACAATGGAAACGGCGGGACCGACTGCCGAACGCCTTGGTCTGAAGATAGAGCCGGTGAATGATCTGCGAGAAAGAAGTTTTGGATCTTGGGATGGACTCACGAATGAAGAGATCCAACAGCGGTTTCCGGCGGAATGGTCGGCGTGGAAGAGCAACCCGATTCAATTTGTGCCGGCGGGGGGAGAATCACTTATCGGATTTGCCAAAAGAGTGGATGAGACGATCCAACTTCTGATGAACCGCCACGCCGGTCGGACGATCCTTGTGGTTACCCATGTCGGTCCGATCCGGATGGTTGTTTCAACGGCATTGGGGATGACTATCCAAAACCATAAACGACTTGTGGTCGGTTTTTGCTCATTGACCCAGATTGACTATACGGCAAGTTGGCCGAACCTGATCTTTTTCTCGTTGCGACCGGCATCGGCCATCCCGCGATCTTAACAACGTATGACATCCTGACACCCATCTCATCTGCAAGGAGAATCCTGTGAAGAATCGTCCAAATCAAAGAACTAAAACATCGAAGAGTGCAACGGGCCGCTCAAAGGAAAGCAAAGAAACCTTTGACCCGATGCAGGTAATGGGAATCAGCTCTGCATACTGGCAATCACGGGTCCTTCACACGGTACAACGCTTCGATCTTTTCAATCACCTGAAAAAACGGGGAGCGACCGCAGCAGAGTTGGCTGAGGCCTGCGGGGCCGACCCGCGTGGAATGGAAATCCTGCTCATCGCAGCGACCTCGATGGGACTCCTCAACCGGAAAAACGGAAAATACCGGAACACCCCCTTTGCCGAAACTTTTCTGATGAAGGAAAGTCCGCGGTACCAAGGTGGAATTGTCTCGATGTTCGACCGCTGGTACGACGCCTGGGGAAATCTTTATGATGCGGTCAAAACCGGAAAGCCGGTGATCGATAAGCCGCACGATCAGGGCTCCGAAGCGGTTCGAGGTTATATCTATGGAATGCACTATCGCGCAATCGCCCAGGGAGAGCTTTTGGCGAAGAAAGTCGATCTTTCCAAAAAAAGACGCCTCCTCGATGTTGCGGGTGGACCGGGAACCTTCTGCATTAAGTTCTGTGAGCGATACCCAAAACTTTCCGCGACCGTTTTCGATCTCCCTCAAACCTTGGCGGTGAGCCGCGAGATTGTCGGGTCGTTCAATATGCTCGACCGGATTACCCTTAAACCGGGAAATTATCTGGAGGACCTCTTCGGACAAGGGTACGACGCGCTGCTCCTTTCGTCGATGTTCAATCAGGAGTCACCTCAGACAATCAAAGAGATTTTCCGGAAATCGCATGAGGCACTTGAGCCCAAAGGGCTGATCTTGATTCAAGATCAGATGCTCAATCGGGAAAAGACCGGACCGATGCTCTCGGCATTGATCGGTGTGAATCAATTGATCCACACGCCCGGCGGTGCAGCCTATTCCGAAAAAGAACTGTCAGATTGGATGAAAGAGACCGGATTCCGGAAAATTCGACAGATTGCACTTCCTTCGCCCAGCCCTTTTACCGTCCTGGTCGGGGAAAAACCATAAGGAGTGTCCTCCAATGACTTGGAGCCAAAACTTTCACCGGACTTTTTTTTTATTGTTCGTGGCGACTTTATTGGCAGCACCTGCCATGGGAGAAGAGCAGGCCCCTTCTGCCGGAACACTCACCGGCCCTGAGATTATCAAAAAATCGCGGGAACTGATCTATCGGATTCAGGACCAAAAAAATAAGGTGATTCTTTCCCTGATCGAAAAAGATGGTTCGAAGAAAAAAATCGAAGCGACCCGGTATTGGAAGAACTATCGAGGAGAAGGAGGCCTCGATAGCAAAATGCTTTTGGTGACCGATTTTCCGCCCGACTCGCGCGGGATCTCTTTTTTGATTTGGGACTATTCCCAGGAAAATAAAACCGACGACCTTTGGCTTTATCTCCCGGCCCTCCGGATGGTTCGACGGATCTCCGCACAAGATCAGAATGATGCCTTTCTCGGATCGGATCTTACTTTCGGTGATATGGGCCAACGACGGCTTGACGAGGACGAACACCGCCTTCTGAAAGAAGAGGGATATCTCAACGTTCAAACCTATGTCGTCGAGAGCACTCCGAAGGAAAAAGAGAGTCTTTACGGGAAAAAGGTCTCATGGATTTCAAAGGACAATTGGACCGTCTTAAAGATTGACTATCATGATCGAAACGGCAAGCTTTTGAAGCGGCAGACGATTGAGTGGCAAACGTTGAAAGAATTTAGCGTTTGGAAAAAAACAGAGGTCACCAACGTTCAAAACGGTCATCGAACGATCTTTGAAGTGAGCGACCTCCAAGTCAATGGAGGGTTGCAAGACGACGATTTCACCGAGCGATCACTCAAGACCGGTCCACGGAAATAAGTGACGCGATTTCACCAACCTCAGTGATAATAAAGTAACCCTCTTTTTTTGGAGAAGATCGCAATGAGGCGGTATGTCGAGACGATCGTTCGGTATCCCTATCTGGTGATTTTCTCCATCGTGATTGTCACCCTCTTTTTCTCCCTTCAGTTTAAAAACCTTAAAATGGAATTTGACCCCAAGTCGATTCTTCCGCAGGATCACCCTTATGTCCAACTAAATAATAAAATTGAGGAGGCATTCGGGGGAAGCCGGGTGGTGGTCATCGGTATCCATCATAAAAAAGGAGATATTTTTAATCCGACGACCCTCTCCAAAATTCAAGGAATCACCGAGGATGTGAAGAAGATAGGGGGAATCAAGGAGGAAAATGTTGTTTCCATCGCCGATCGAAAGATAAAATATGTCGTGGGGACGGCGGATGAAATCAAGATTACCCAATTGATGTCGGAGGGGGTGCCGACCACTCCTGAAGGGTTAAAGGCCTTAAAAGAAAGGATCTTTTCCAACCCCCTTTATCTAAACAGCCTCGTTTCGAAAGATGGCACCGCGGCGGCGATCATCACCGATTTTTCCAACATGGTTCCGGTGGAAGAGGGGACGGGAGGTCCATCTTCTTCGGACAAAAAGGGGAATTGGCCCGGTTCGGAACAGGGAGGATCGTGGCAAAAGTCGGGGCAAGGGAGCGGGGATGAGAAGTCGTGGCAGGGGAACACGGGATCACCCGGAGGCGCCCAAAAAGAGGGGCAAGCGTGGCAGGGAGGGGGTAGCGGTTCGCATTGTCAATCCTGGCAGCAGACATGGCCTGGAAGTTGGCTTTCCGATTCTACGATTCACTGCAAGTTACTCGATATTGCCACCAAATACGGAGATGCCGACCATCAAGTCTATCTGGGGGGCATGCCGATCGTCCTTTCCTTCTTCGAGTCTGACGCTTTTCGTATGTTGGTGGTTCTTTTCCCACTGGCCGTTTTGATCATTGGCATCCTCCATTACATCGCTTTTAGAACTTGGCAAGGCCTGTTCATCCCTCTCGTAACCTCGCTCTTAGCCGTTGTCTGGGCGATGGGAATGATGGGATTGACCCGGACACCGCTCGATCCATGGAATGCCATGACCCCAATTTTAATACTGGCGATTGCCGCCGGCCATTCGGTGCAGATTTTAAAGCGATACTACGAAGAATACGAGCGTTTGGGAGATACAAAACAGGCGGTGATTGAATCAACCACCCAGGTCGGCCTTGCCATGGTGACGGCGGGACTGATCGCCTCCGCGAGCTTTGCATCGTTAATCACCTTCAAACTGAAGACGTTTCAGTCGTTCGGTCTCTTTACCGCTTTCGGGATTTTAAGCGCCTTGGCCTTGGAGTTAATTTTTATCCCTGCCATCCGATCGATTCTAAAACCATCTCAAAAAAAGAAGATTGTCAAAGAACCGGATCTGCTCGATCGGTTTCTAGGTGGCCTTGCTTCTCAGATCATCGGTCCGGGCCGGACAAAATTACTCATCGGAGTCTCTCTTTTTTCAATGGTTGCCCTTTTCGGCGCCTTTCGTATCGAGGTCAGCAACAGTAACCGCTCTCAGTTTTTTGATTCGACCACCCTTCGACAGGATGAGCGGGCCCTCAACGAAAAATTTGCGGGGACGTCGACATTCTACATTCTCCTGGAATCGAAAAAAGAGAATGCGCTTAAAACACCTGCAATCGCTTTGGCGGTCGATCGTCTACAAAGACAATTAGAGACCCTTCCGGAGGTTGGAAAAACCGAATCGTATGTAGATTACATCAAACAGATGAATCAAACCCTCCAGGGGGGTAATCCGGCATTCAATAAGGTTCCTGACACTCAAGAAGAGATCGCCCAATTTCTCTTTCTTTATTCTGTTTCCGGAAACCCGGCCGATTTCGCCCGATTGATGCGCCCGCAACAGCAGGAGGCGGTTATTTGGGTCTTTCTCAAGAGTGATGACACTCGGCTGGCTGAGAAATTAATCGCTCTTGTCGAAAAAGCGCGCGACTCTGATTTCGCCCCCCACGACGTCTCCCTCGGCGTGGCGGGGAGTTCCCCGGTCGTCGTTGCCTTGAACCAAGAGATGGTTCGGGGAAAAGCATGGAATATTGTCCAGATCTCCACGATTACTTTTTTAATGACCTCCATCGTAAGGCGTTCCCTTCTCGGAGGAGTCTTTGTGATCATCCCGCTGGCCCTCTCGGTTTTAATTAATTTTGGTATAATGGGATTCAGCGGCATCACGCTTGGGATCGGAACGGCGGCGATTACCGCGATGGCGGTCGGAATCGGAGCTGATTATGAAATTTATCTTATTTTCAGGCTCAGAGAGGAATTCAGAAAAAATGGAAAGATCGAGGAAGCGATCCGAACCGCGCTCCAAACTTCGGGAAAGGCAATCATCTTCGTAGCGATCGCGGTTTCAGCCGGATATGGTCTACTTGCTTTTACCGGTTATTATCTCCATATGGAAGGGGTCCTGGTCCCCCTGGCAATGTTAACAAGCAGCCTGGGCGCGTTGACCGTTCTTCCGGCATTGGTGATTATCTTTAAACCGAAGTTTGTTTTTGATGGCCGAGAAGTATCGACGATGCTGAGGCCAACCGCGAAATAATCCGCCAAGATATTTCCGATCCCTTTGTCTGGAGACTCTTCGAGTGAAAGGAAAAGGGAAAGGTTTTTTTTTCTTTGTTATCGCTTTTTTCTTTTTTCCCCTTTCGCAGGTTGGTTTCGCTCAAGAGTCTCGTCTTAGCATCTCCCTCACGGTTGGCACGTATCAACCTTCCCTGAAGATGCTCAACCAAGTTTTGGGAGACCCTCATCTTGCAATCTTGCAAGATCCGAATTACCTTCTTCCCCGCAATCGGCTTCTTCCCGTGGAGGTTCGTAATATCGTTGCCCCTGAAATTTCCGGAAAGGTCAATTACGGAATCGAAGCGCAATGGGAAGCAACCGACCGTTTCTCCTTGGTCGCCGCCCTTTCCTTATGGCAGGGGGGATCGATGGCGGAAGACGTCATCACTACTTTTCTTCGGCAGGACCTTCCTCCGGTGGCAGCACCACGAACCGCAACTTATACCGTGACGGTTAATCAGTTTTGGTTGGGATGGAAATATTCCCTCTACCAAGACCCGGAAAAGGGAAGGTTTTTTATTAATGTCGGATTGGTTGGGATCTCCTTTGTTGACTTAACGATGGATTCCCTGGTACGGGTGAATAGCCCCGAACTGAGTTTTGCCTCCATCAGCTCCACCGAAGCGGAAGGGATTGCCTTTACTTCTCGACTCGGGGTCGGGGGGGAATACTTCATCACGTCCTGGCTTTCCTTTGGTGTTAACGCCAACTATGTGATCGGGAGCAGCGCTCACGTGAAAGTCCAACGACATTTTCGTTCGAGCTTCTTTGATATCCCGGCTCCTCCACCGGAAACCACCAATTTTCAGAACGTTCCGGCGGTTCCCGAAAATGGGGAACAACTCCGATGGGCTCAAATCGAAACCTTGAACGGTATTACCGACGTTTGCACTCCGCCGGCCGGGCTTCCCGACGGTCAGACCAACCCCAATACCTGTGCTCAACGAGAAGCCGGCAGTCCCGCAGGCCATCCGCTTAAACTTGACCTCAATGGTTTCCAAATTAACGGGGCCATCCGTTTTTATTTCTAAAATAATACGCACATGGCATCGGAAACCTGTTCTCTCCGCTCTCAAGTCTTTTAACATCACCGTTTAATGGTAATATTTTATTAAGAAGAAACATTGACAGATCAACACGGTATGTTATCCTTCGATTAAATACTCCCGAAGCAGTAAGAAATCATGGAGTAAGGTAATAAGACTAAGATGGCACATTGCATTTTTCTTCGAGAAAATAAACCGATTCCTGCTAATGAAAAACTCCCTTGACGAGTGGGTAAAAATAATTGAGACGTGTCTTTTTTTATTGACACACGACCCTTTTTATTTATAGACTGCCCCTTAGGAGTATATGGAGATACTTCCGAACTTGACCTTACTTTTCATTTTTTTAAAAACGATTTTATCCATGTCATCTTGAGGAGGTCCAATGAATCCCTTAGTAGACGGCTATAAAAGGGCGGTTACGTATATGCGGGTGTCGATTACCGATCGATGTAACCTTCGATGTGTCTATTGTATGCCGGAAGAAGGTCTGGAGTGGACACCCGCAGAAGAAATTTTGACTTACGATGAATTGACACGGATTATCACCGTCGCTGCCACAAGGGGACTTCGCAAAGTTCGTATCACTGGTGGGGAGCCTCTTGTCAGGAAAGGGATCGTTGGATTTGTCGAACAGTTGAGCCGAGTTTCAGGGTTAAACGAATTGGCTGTCACAACCAATGGCGTCTTTTTGAAAGAGCTTGCAGCCGATCTTTACAAAGCGGGGTTAAGACGGATCAATATTAGTTTGGATTCGCTCAATCCCAAAACGTTTGCTCAGGTCGTCCGGCGCGATATCTTCCATAAAGTGTGGGAAGGAATAGAAGAAGCGGAACGTGTAGGGTTTGAGCCGATCAAAATTAACTGTGTTCTTCAACAGGGGGTGAATGACCATGAAGTAATGGATTTCGTTCGCCTCACCCTCCGGAAACCGTATCATGTCCGATTCATTGAATACATGCCATGTGCGAATTGGGATACCTGGATGAAGACGTATAAACCGTTCACCGCGGTGGTCGACGAAGTGGAAACTCAATTTGGAAAATTGATTCCGGTTGGCGGTTCAAATGAAAATAACAATGGTCCTGCCGAGAACTTCCAGATACCGGGAGCCCCGGGGGTGGTTGGTTTTATCCATGCCGTCAGCCATGATTTCTGTGATACTTGCAACCGCGTTCGTCTTACTGCCGATGGAAAGATCCGTCCTTGTCTTTTTTCCGAGATCGCCGTTGATTTTAGGGAGGCCCTTCGGAATGGATGTTCCGATGAAGAGATTGAAGGACTCCTTGATCAAGTGTTATATGTGAAACCGGAATATCACGAATTGGACATGCTGCCGGAGGAAAAGAAGTTAACCACGATGGTAAACCTCGGCGGCTGATTGAGCTTCAGACTTTTCTAACCCCGCTTTTGTCGCATTCATCCACACCAAAATGGCCTGGCGCCGCTTTCAGCGGCGCCAGGCCATTTTTCATAAAATCCAACCCTTGGATACCCCCCAGCTTGCTGGGGAGAGGAAAAGGGTTGGATTTTATGAAAAAATTTTCCTTTACGGTAATGTCTTTATCCACATGAGCCAAGACATCGACCTTCGCAGAGGCGATTCCTGTCGCACCGAGGAGCAAAAGGAACGAAAAGAGAAGCGATAAGAAGGTGCTTATTTGCTTCATCTTCAGTACCTCCAGTTCAAACCCTCCATGCTGGTGAGTTTCCTCTGAATCATGAACCTGCTGTTGCTCGCATTCCACTACGCTTCTATAAGACAGCAATCGGGATGTCTGGATCTAACTCTCTATTTTTATGATATTTTTACGTTTGGTGTTCCGACAGGCTGTGACGCTTCCGGACAGCCGGAGGAAGAAGAAGGAGGAGGGGAGATCCTTTAAAAAAGCTGATCGGTCAATGACTTATCGATCGACTTGGTGAAAGGAGGAGCGGTGTCCGAATGGATGACATGTCACCGGATCGGTTTTAAAACCGGACCGTCATGCCGAGGGCGAGCTTTTCCTTTTGGAAGAAACCCGATGCGACCTCGATGACATAGAGGGCGTTTTTGTCGGTTGGACCGTAGTTGGGACAGGGGTCGGCCTTACAGGGGGGGGTCTTTTCCGAGACGAAGATGATTTTTTTCTCACTGTCGAGCCAGAGGATGTCGATCGGGAATTTACAGTTCTTCATCCAGAAAATCTGAGGACGGGGCTCTTGAAAGACAAAGAGCATCCCGCCGCCGGGAGGTAGGGTTTCTCGAAACATCAAGCCGCGCGCTCTGGTTTCCGGCGTGTCGGCGACTTCGGCGTTGATTTTCGTTCCGCCGGGGAAGAGGATGGTCCGATGAGCGGAGGGTTTTTCGGCGGCGCGCGATTCCGGAGAAAAAAGCAAAATCCAGGTGGCCAACGAGAGGGCCAAATAGATGGGAAGAAGTGTGAGCTTGTGAGTAAATCCCCTCACATCTGCGGCCGCCCCTGAGCGCGTCTGGCTGCGTCGAGAGGCCCCCAAGATCTGGTCATGTAGCGCTGCTACACTCCTAGATCTTGTGCCCCCCCACGCCTTGCCAGCCACCCCCAGGAACGCCCTCGCTTCGCGTTGGGATTTACTCACAAACTCTCTCAGCATCGGAGCGATCTTATGAAAAAGAAACAAATCTGTCAATGGTTGGAAAATGTCTGAGATGATTTGAGACCCCACTCTCTTTTAAGATAGAAAAACCTTATGTTATACTCCGTTTTATGCATCTCTACGACGCTGTTGCAAAAGAGGGTGATCGCGGTGACCGGCAGGGGCCCGGATCTTTTCCCTTTTTCTTCCTTTTGGTTTCCCTCTTATTTCACTTCACGATGGTTCTTGTGATTCGACAGTGGGTGAGCAGCAAACCTGCTCGTATCGGGCCGCAAGAGAGTATGCGAGAGAATGTGATTGACTTGGTCGCTCCGGAAACAGTCGCCCCACCCCCTGAGAAGAAGCCGCCGAAGGTGTTATTCGGAACCAACCGGCCGGAAGACCTCAAGGCGATCCCTCCGGGAAAGGAGACACACCTTCCACCGATTCCGAAATCGGATTTTCCAGGGCTTCCATCACCGCCACCAGCGGCCTCCAATGAAGGAGGTTCTCCAGGCGGGATTTCCCCTCCGGCATCCACCCCGTTGCTTCCCCCGCCCGCATCGCTCCCCGCACCCTCTCTTCCTCCGACAGCGCTTCCAGAAGGACAAAAGGAAGAATTGACTCGTGTTCCTCCACTCACCGCCCCAACGGTTCCCTCAGAGGAGGCCGATTTAAACCAAGGGGAATCGCTTCCCTCCCTTCCGTCACAACCCGGAGGAGAAGAAGTTAAAAGCGGGAGTGGTCGCGGCGGGCCCGGCCGCAATGGGGGCGGCGAAGGGGAATCGGTTCCCCGTCCCAACGGCTTGCCGGGCCTTCCTTTTGCCAATGCGAGGCGGCTCGATCAATTGGCGAAGGTTTTTTCGGATCAGGAACGTGCCCCGAAGGACCCGATCTCCCTGAATACCGACGATCTGAAATATTTCTCTTATAACATGAAGCTGGTGAGTAAAATTGAATATGTCTGGCGATATCCCCAGGGCGCGGCGGAGCGGGGAATGCAAGGAGAGCTTCTCTTAACCTTCACGATTCATCGTGACGGTCAGGTGAGCGATGTCAGGGTGGTGATGACGTCCGGACACGAAATCTTGGACCAAGAAGTCGTCCGCGCGGTGAAGATGGCCGCCCCGTTTGCCCCGCTGCCGGATTCATGGAAAGAAGACCAATACACGGTAACAGGACATTTTATCTATCACAACCGATACACCTCCATCCGTTAGGTATCCCCCTTTCGGGGGGTTGCCCTTTCTCTCCTTTTCCCACGATAATAAACCAAGAAATCGATCGTATCATCGGAAATGGAGGTCTTTCCATGGAGCAGAAACAGCAGACCTTTTCATTCTGGTTCTTCATGCTCGCCCTTCTGGCCCTCTTGGCGATCCAGGCGGTTTTTTTTGCCCCTCATGCCGAAACTCTTTCATACAGCGACTTCAAGGTGCTCCTCCGGACCGGAAAGGTTTCCGATTTGACCCTTGGCAAAGAAGAGATTTTGGGACGGCTTTCGACGGAAGGATTGGAGGGGCTTCTGCCGGAGGAAAAGGTGAAAGAGTTAAAAGAGATGACGAAGCGCTTCGGCGACAAGGCGCCTCGCTTTGTGACGATTCGGGTCGACGATCCGGTGTTGGTTGAAGAGATGGAAAAGGCGAAGATCCGATTTACCGGGACGGTCGAAAGCACCTGGATTTCGACCCTCCTCTCCTGGATTCTCCCGGCGCTCATCTTCATCGGCCTTTGGAGTTTCTTTATCCGGAGGATGGGGGCGGCAAGCGGGATGATGGAGATTGGAAAGAGCAAGGCGAAGGTCTATATGGAAAAAGAAACGGGGGTGACGTTCGACGACGTGGCCGGGATCGACGAGGCGAAGGGGGAGCTAATGGAGGTGGTCGAGTTCCTCAAGAAACCGGAGCGATATCGACGGCTCGGGGGGAAGATCCCAAAGGGGGTCCTGATCGTCGGGGCTCCCGGTACCGGAAAGACGTTGCTTGCCAAGGCGGTGGCCGGCGAGGCGAAGGTTCCCTTTTTTTCGATGAGCGGTTCCGAATTTGTCGAGATGTTCGTTGGGGTGGGGGCCGCCCGTGTCCGCGATCTCTTCGCCCAGGCGCAGGGGAAGGCCCCCTGTATCATTTTCATCGACGAGCTCGACGCCTTGGGGAAGGCGCGGGGGATCAGCCCGATGGTCGGGCATGACGAACGGGAGCAGACCTTGAATCAATTGCTGGTTGAGATGGACGGGTTCGACACCACCAAGGGGGTCATCATCATGGCCGCCACCAACCGGCCGGAGATCCTCGATCCGGCGCTTCTTCGCCCCGGCCGGTTTGACCGGCATGTGGCGCTCGACCGCCCCGATCTCAATGGCCGGGAGAAGATCCTCAAGGTCCATGTTAAGCAGATCAAGCTGGCGCCGGAGATCGATCTTCGCTCGATTGCCGCGAAGGTCCCCGGATTTGTCGGGGCAGACCTTGCCAATCTCGCCAATGAGGCGGCGCTGCTTGCGGCCCGAAAGGGGAAGGAGGCGGTCGAAGCGGCCGATTTTGACGAGGCGATCGATCGGTTGATTGGCGGGTTGGAAAAGAAGAACCGGGTGATGAACCCGAAAGAGAAAGAGACGGTCGCCTATCACGAGGCGGGTCATGCCCTGGTCGCCGAGTGCCGCCCTCATGCCGATCGGGTCGCCAAGATTTCGATTATTCCCCGCG
>CAZOFJ010000026.1:0-38856 GCA_964579005.1 uncultured Nitrospirota bacterium | reverse complement strand
CTCTCAAGATTTTTTGATGGAGTCATTATATCAAACATGGTATCTTTTGAAAGGAGTTTTCACACAGTCTGATGATGGGTTGGGCGCCATACTCAGGCCAAGCGATCCGGGATGGGCTTGAGCTTGTAGATTTCATGGAAGAAAATATCTGCCTTGTGCTGGTCTGCACAGAAATTCGTGACTTCCTTGATTTTGCCTGCCTCAAAGCGGAAGACCAAACACCATGTCAGGTCAAGGCCGCTGCCGGCGGTGCTCCAGCCCCGATGATGATCAACTACGTAGTCGCCTTGCTCCGCCACGACGATTGGCTTGGCTTGAAATGCTGCTTTGGCCAGTTGATCGAAAAATGCGAGCACTTCAGTGATACCGCGTTTTTCGCCAGCCAACGGATGGTGTCCTGGTATTCGCCAAACGATGTCATCTGCCATGACGCCACGAACTGCGGCAACATCTTTGCGCGCATAAGCTTCAAAGAAGGATTGGATTTTGTTCAAGTTTGACACATTGATTCTCCTAGATTGATGAAGCCCAACCAGTGATTATCTGAACGACCGTGCCAAAAATTAGCACAGGCTGAATGTAAGTGCAAGGAAGACGTATGCGATTCTTTTCATTACATATTCTTCGGGACTAATATGCAAAAATGCATATTTTCTGTGAGGGGGAGACCGTTATGAAAATGATTCCGGCCGACATTTCTCTTGGTGCTCTTGGGGCCTAGAAATTTGAGATTTACAAACACACAATCAGTGCGATCCGGCTTCCAACTACTTCGGAACCGGCAATCGCTGCTCCCGTAAGAAGGCCGGCTTGAAGAGCCTCCGTTGATACCGCAAGCCGTTATCGGCCAGAATCGTCACGATGGTATGGCCCGGTCCCAACTAACCGGACCGCCCCGGCGACGTTGATTCCTGGAGAGCCTACACGCAGAGCCCTTCATCACGCAGCAAATTAAAAATGTAGGGGAGTGCCTCGTCAATCGGCGCGCCGACCAGACTTTCGGTCACCCTGCTTTGACCGATCCCGGCGGCGGGGGAAATTTTTATTTAAAATGATGGACAAATGTGGTATATCACACGAAAAAAAGAAGAGTAATATGAGGGCGATGTAAGGGTGAGGCTTGTTTCTGGCGGAGCCGGATGAGGGAAAAAATAAGGAGCCGCTGCCAAAAGAATAAAGGCGTTGCCAACCTGGGAGGTGCAGCAGATCCCTCTGTGCAGCGTTGTGGCATGGAAGGAAATGATGGGAAAGTCTGTTCAAGCTACCAGTCACTTTGGTCAACTTAGCCTTCTCGATAAAACGCTGGATTTTCATTTTCTTCTCCTATTGCTTTGTCTGCTTATCTTTTGCAATACCGTTTTGGCCATCTTTACTGAAAAAAGCATTCTTACTATTACCCCTACCTTCCTTCGCGAGGAGGTTAGCCTCGGGCAATTTGTGGTCATATTTGCAGCATTTTCATTGGTTTTGTTTTTTTATGCCCTGCATCCACGCACGGATGAACATCGTGTTTACGTGTCGGATGATATCCTTACGCTTATTCAGAGTAAGAGGAAGTTCTAACCGAGCGAGATCAATCGAATGGGCGGCCAAGGAAAATCATCGTATCATCCATAGATGGGAGCGATAAAATGGCGATCATTGAGGAACGAATCACGGTTGACCCGGAACAATGCGGTGGCCGACCTTGCATTCGCGGCATGCGAATCCGGGTCAGCGATGTACTCGATCTTCTTGCAAATGGCTTAACCCCCGAGCAGATCCTTGAGGAGTTGCCCGATCTGGAGACGGACGATATCCGCGCCTGCCTTCGGTTTGCAAGTCACCGTCTTGACCATCCTGTGGTGGCCGCTTGATTCTCTGGATTGACGCCCAACTATCGCCGGCCATCGCACTGTGGATCAACGTGACGTTCAATATCCAGGCGCATGCTCTCCGCGATTTGGGCTTCCGTGATGCAAAGGATCTTCAAATTTTTTGGGCAGCGCGAGAAAGAAAAGCAGTCGTGATGACGAAGGATACCGATTTTCTCGTATTGCTTGACCGGTATGGACCCCCGCCACAAATTTTGTGGGTTGCATGCGGAAACACATCCAACGCCCGGCTAAAAGAAATCTTGACAAAAAGTTTACCGCTGGCGATACAGATGTTAGAACGGGGTGAACGGCTGATTGAAATGCGTGACGCGCGATAGACTCTATGTCTGTAACGGCTACGTTTTTTGCGTAGATCATTGTTGTCTCCGAGCTCGTCACCAGTGAACGGATGAGAGCGTTGAGGGGGAGGCTCCACCCGGCTTTGCCGGTGGAGGGGGCGACGCAAGCCCCCGCTTTCCGGCGGAGCCGGATTAGTTTTGAAGAACCCCGCCCCAGAGGGGCGGGGATTGCGCTCGCATCAGGGAGAGAATAAGGATTTGTGATGATCTTTGAATGGTTTCCGGTCGGTCCATTCCAGTGCAACTGCATTATCCTCGCCTGCGAAGAGACGCGGACCGCCGCGGTCTTTGATCCGGGGGAGGAAGCCGATGAGATCCTTCGGCGTCTCGCCGCCCTGGGCTTGACGGCGGCCTTTCTCTTTCACACCCATGCGCATCTCGATCATATCGGCGCCACCGATGCGGTTCAAAAAAAGACCGGTGCGGTGACGGCACTTCACGAAGAGGATATGATACTCTGCGAGAACCTCCAGGTCCAGGCCGACCTCTTCGGTCTTCCGGCCCCTCCGGTTCCGGTGATCGACCGGTTCCTGCGTCATGGCGATTCATTCGCCTTTGGAAAAGAAAAGGTGGAGGTTGTCTATACGCCGGGCCACACGCCGGGAAGTGTCTCCTTCTATATCCCGGCCTTCGGTCTGTTGACGGGGGACACCCTCTTTGCCGGCAGCATCGGTCGGACCGATCTTTGGGGAGGTTCCTATCCGCAGTTGATCGGGTCGATTCAAAAACGTCTTCTTTCGTTTCCGGATGCGACGGCGGTTTATCCCGGTCATGGACCCCGAACCACAATCGGAAGAGAGAGGCAAACCAATCCGTTCCTGGTGTAGGCCCTAAGAAGGAGGAAGCGCGTGAGCACCCTTTATGGCGTCAATTGTCCTTATTGTGAGCGGAAAGCGTATGTTCAGGTTCCCGATACCCCTTCTCTTGTTCCGAGCGGGGAGACGAGGGAGGTTCATGAGGAAACCCCTTGCACCGCCTGCGGAAAACCGGTGATCGCCTATACCCGATCGACGGCGGAGTGGGGGGTGCGCAAGAAGGAATGAAAGAAGAAAGAATGAAAACAGGCTTTGTGACACATCCCATTTACCGAAGGCACGATACCGGTCCGGGGCATCCGGAATCACCCGATCGGCTTGCCGCCATCGAGGGATATCTGGCAAAGACCGGGCTCCTCTCGGAGCTGGTGGAGATCGCGCCGGGCGATGATCTCGACCCGGCTGTTTGGATCGAGTCGGTCCACGATCCGGATTATTATCAGGCGTTAAAAAAAATGGTTCCCCGTGACGAACGGATCTATCTCGATCCGGATACCCCCTATTCACCGATGTCGCTGGCGGCGGCGGAGAAGGCGGTGGCCGGGGTCTTGACCGCCATCGATCGGGTGATGACGGGGGAGGTTCAAAATGCCTTCTGCGCCGTTCGGCCCCCCGGTCATCATGCCGAATCAAACCGGGCGATGGGGTTTTGTCTCTTCAACAATGTTGCCATCGGGGCGCGATATCTGCAAAAGCGGCACGGTCTCGAACGGGTTTTCATCCTCGATTGGGATGTCCATCACGGCAACGGAACGCAACATATGTTCTATTCCGATCCGACCGTTTTTTATTTCAGCACGCATCAATCCCCCTTCTATCCGGGGACCGGTTCCGAACGGGAGCGGGGAGAGGGGCCGGGGGAGGGGTTTACGCTCAATTGCCCCCTTCCGCGCGGGGCGGGGGACAAGGAGATCCTCGATTGTTTCGAGAAGGTGATGGCGCCGGCCCTCACCGCGTTTCAGCCCGATTTTATCTTGATCTCCGCCGGTTTCGACGCGCATCGGGACGACCCGCTCGCCGGGCTTACGGTGACAGAAGAGGGTTTTTTCGAGATGACCCGGATCGTCCGGTTTTTGGCGGAGACCCATTGTCAGGGAAGGATCGTTTCGTGTCTGGAGGGAGGATACCATCTGGCCGCCCTGGCCCGATCGGTGGGACGACACCTGGAGGGGATGGGGGAATAGGCGGGCGGAGGGTTATTGTCACCGCATTAAAAGAGTTTTGCCCGTCCGGAGAACCCTTCCGCGTATCCGTGAAAATAGTCGAGATTCGCTTCGGGGTATTGCCAGCAGTAGTACCCCTCTCCGTTGTCGAAGTCGACCAGCCAGAGCCCTTTCACATCGCACCCCAACGCTTCGATTTTCTGAACCCACCGGTTCACGATCAACGCCTGCTTCTTCTCATACCGTTTTTTCGTCTCTTCATCATCGCGTAGGGCGTAAATCTGGGCCCCGAGGACGTTGACCTCCTGAACCGCCTCGGTCGTCATTTTTTGGACAAGGGGAAAGAGACTCAATGCCTGCTCGTACGTAAAAGTCTTCTTCGTTTCGTATTGAGACATAACCGGTTTCCCTCTATAGAGATGCGGCCCCGCGAGGCCGACTTTTTCCCTTGATTGCCGCCAGATCTTTTTCATTGATTCCCAGAAGATAGAGGATCGAATCGAGATGTTTCTGGGTGATGCTATAGTGCGCTTCGGCGCGAACCCGGGGCTTGGCATTAAACGCAATCCCCAACCCGGCCCGGGTGATCATCGGAAGGTCGTTTGCCCCGTCGCCGATGGCAATGACCTGGTCGAGGGTGATCTCTTCTTTTCGGGCGATCTCTTCCATGAGGGCCGCTTTTCGCTTGCCATCGACGATCTCTCCCACGATTTCGCCGGTGACAACTCCTTCCTTGATCTCAAGCGTATTGGAGTAAGAATAGTCGAGTCCCAAGGTCTCTTTCACGCGAGAGGTGAAATAGTCGAATCCCCCCGACAGAACGGCTGTTTTATAACCGAGCTTTTTGAGAACGGAGACCAACTCCTTCGCCCCCGGGGTATAAGGCATTCGCTTACAAACGCGTTGGAGGACACCGACCGGAAGTCCCTTTAAAAGACGAACCCGCTCCCGCAAGGCCTCCGGAAAGGAGATCTCGCCGTTCATGGCGCGATGGGTGATCGCGGCGACCTTTTCGCCGATGCCGGCCTCTTTGGCGAGCTCGTCAATGATCTCTACCTGAATCAGGGTGGAATCCATATCCATCACGATGAGGCGTTTTGCGCGCCGGAAGAGGTTTTCTTCCTGGACGGCGATATCGACCCCGAACTCGGCGTTGAGGTGAAGCAGTTTCCGGGTTAAAAGGCGCGGATCGACCGGCCGGGTGGCCGCAAGGGTCAGTTCAATACAGTCCAACTGCTTCCGGGCCAAGGTGTTGATCTTTTGAATGTTCACCCGCTCTTCTGAAAGGAGCGCCGCCAACCTGGAGATCACGCGAACGGTCACCGCCGGTCCCAAACAGGTGACGACGTAATTCTGGGTTGGGGTTTTCTTTAAAACTTCGGAAGGGCGAACGACCTTGAATTCCAACGAAAGGCCGAATTCATGCGCGCGAAAAAGGAGGTCTCGGAGAAGATGTTTCTCTCCCTTTTCTTCAGGGCCGATTTCAATCAAGATTGAGAGTGACAAAATGGAGCGGGTAACGACCTGCTCGATGTCGAGCAGCTTGACATCCGATTCGGCCATGATTTCGGTCAGGGCCGCGGTGATTCCCGGTTGATCGGGGCCGGTCACGGAGAGGAGGATTGCTTTCTTTTTCGCCATGGGGATGTTCCAATGACACGATCGACAAGCCCATGTTTATGAGGACTCGTAACAGAATAAGCTATACAGTCGTGCCGCCGATCCATCTTGCCTGGCTTCGTTGTTCGTCGCTTACATACCAAAGGGTATGCGCGCTTCTCACGCCTTGCCAGCCAAGCGTCTCGGCGGCTCTTTATGTATAGCTTATTCTGTCACGAGTCCTTATACAGTAAAGAGCGGTTCAAGGCAAGCGGTTTTTCCTCCGTTTTCCCGCCATTTGACACCGTCTGGTTTCTATATTACAGTAGGCCGATTTTGTTTGAAAAACGACTTATTTGGAGCTATTTGGATGGTGAAAAAAGGGCTGGCCGAGATCTACCACGAAGAGACCAAATATCATGAAACCGGGATGGCCAAGTTTCAACGGCCGCTTGACTGGGGGACCCAGCCTTTGCCTCACAAAGAGTATCAGAGCGAGCGGAAAATCGATCTGATCCCGTATCTTCCTTTTCAGAATAATCCCTTCACCGGAGAGCCACTTGTGCCGGCCAAGGAGCAGGGAGGCTACCCCTTCGGGATCGGAGAGATCTCTCGACTCCTCTATTTCACAAACGGGGTGACCGGTATTCTGCAATATCCAACCGGTCAGACTTTAACGCTTCGGGCGGCGCCGACCGCGGGGGGACTTTATCCGACCGAGATTTACATCGCCGTCCGGGGACTTTCCGGCTTAGAGGACGGAATCTACAACTTTGAGGTCAAGGACCATTCCTTAATCCTGGTTTGGGAAGGGAACTTTTGGGAGGCCTTCAGCCGTTGCTGTATCGATCATGAGGCGATCGAGAAATCGAATCTCTTGGTGATTATGACGGCGATCTATCGGAGGAGCGCATGGCGGTATCAAGAACGGGCCTACCGCCGTATCCTCCTGGACACCGGTCACATTGTTGGGAACTTGTCTGTTTATGCCCCGGAGGAAGGGTTCGTTGCCTATCCGATCGGGGGATTCTTTGATACCCCCTTGAATCGGCTCCTTTTTTTAGATGAGGAAGAGGAAGGGGTCCTTGTGGTAACGGCGCTCCCGCAACGGGAGAAGGTGAATCCAGAGAGGGTCCGACCGATCTCCGCGGTTGCCTCAAAATCGTTTCCAAAAAAAGAGGAAGATCCCAAGATGCTCCAACTTCAGCTTCATCGCGCCTCCTCTATTTTTCCAGAGGGCTTAGAAAATGGAACAGCCACCAGAGAAAAAGGCGCGCTTCCGATTTTGGAAGTTATTCCCGACCTTGATCCGCTTGATTCGAAATATCGTTTCAAAGAATCATTTCCCCTTCCGGAAACGCCGATCGATTGGGGAGAGGGGATCGGGCAGACGATCCTTCTTCGGCGGTCGACCCGGGCTTATTCAGGCCAAGCTTTCTTGAAGGAAGAGTTGGGGGCGATATTACGATATGCCTATCTCCCGCTCGATGCCCGTCCCATACCCTTTTTCGATCCCTCGCTTCTTGAGACTTATCTCGTGGTTCAAAATGTTGTCGAACTATCGGAGGGGGCCTATTATTATGCCCCCCGGAAGAACGAACTCAGGCTCTTGGCGGCGGGAGACTTTCGAGAGCAGACCTGGCATTTTTGCCTGGGGCAGGAGTTGGCCCGGGATGCCGCGGTGCTCGTCATCCACATCGCCCACCTCAAGGCAGCGGTCGAACGTTACGGCGACCGCGCCTACCGGTATCTCCATCTCGATGCCGGTCATCTTGGAGAACGGATCAATCTCGCCGCTATTCGGCTCGGCCTGGGGGTCAGCGGCATCGGCGGGTTTTACGACGACGAGGTGAACGCCCTCTTCGGTCTCTCCCTCGATGAGATCGTGGTTTATGTCACCACCCTCGGAAGGCCCCGATCTTCATGACGGGAAGAGATCTGGTTCGGTTCGGTTTTCCCATCTGCGCGTTTCGTTTGGGGGCAACCTTTCGAACAACCGTTTCCTTGCGGACCGGTCCAATCATCGCTCCGTTGCTCGGCTTGATGGTCTTGGCGCTTGGGGGGTGCTTCGGGCCGAAAGAGCCCCCACACTACCTTGATGAGGGGGAACGCCACCTGATCCGCTTGGAACGAGCTGGGGGTGGTGGGGGATACCACCATCCGGTCGACCTGGAGGCCGCGCTTCTCCGGGCGGCGTTGGGGTCGGTCGTCACCCGTCATGAGGTCTCCTTTTTAAACCGTCTGTTGACCGAACAAAAGGCGACCGTGGAGCGGGCCTTCACGCCCGACGAAACGGCACTGTTGGCCGATCGATTGAAAATCGCTTTGGCTCGTGCGACGGCGGATGAATGGGTTGCCTTTTTTTTCACCGGACGTAAGAGTACCTTAACGACCGAGGTGACGTCGGGCGTTACCTTTGTAAAAGGGAATGAGCTCTATCTTGTTTTTGCCAATGTCCGCGCCCCCGTTTCCACCGAACGTCATCCCTACATTTCGCGCGACCAGGCGCTTTATGCTTACGATTCTGGGCGCTTCGATCTGGTGATCCGACCGCATCAGCGGAAGGTTTCGGATGGGGTTGGCAGGGGGAAACCGGCGATCGCCGTTGACCTTGCCGACTTGGCAGCCTTGAAGGAGGGGCCGACCTTGCCGGAGGGGGGAGGGTCGGTTCAGGAAAGCGAGGGGGCAAGATTGGAGGAAGAGAAAATAGAGGCGAAACTCCGTTGGTTGAAGCGGTTGAAGGACGAGGGGCTGATTACCGAAGAAGATTATAAAGAGAAAAAATCGGAACTGCTTCAGTCGGTTAAATAAAATTGAGTAGGAGATCCCAAAATCCGATTTCGGATTTTTGGGAAACGGACAAGACGCCCGAAAGACAAGGCCGCAGGAGATTTTGCGACGCAGGCGTACTGTCCCTGTACGGTGAGGAGCAAAATCCCCGAGAACGCCGTATTTCGGGATGGATGGTCAGTTTCAATCCCGATTGGTTTTCTAAATCGGGATTGGGGAGGAGGTTTGGCGCATGGCGGATGTCACCTGTGTTCGGTGCGGTTTCACCCGCGCCGAAATTGAAGGAACCCCGTATGGGGGAAAGGTCGGCGAAAATTTAAAGGCGAAGGTCTGTAACGTCTGCTGGAAGGAATGGTACGACCTTTCGGTAAAGATTATTAACGAATACCGGTTAAACCTCCGGGAACCGAAGGCGCGGGAATTCTTGGCGACACAGATGCGTGTTTTTTTCAAGATGGAAGAACCTTCCCCGGAGCCCGGAATCCAAATTCAATAGACGCCCGGAAACAGATCGGGCGGATCGTCTCCCTCGTGAAGAGCCCCCCTTCCGGGGGGTTGTCTTTTTCTTCCAAACACTCCAAAATAAAACACGACAATTTGACTCAGAGGAGGAGACATGGACAATCCGCGTCGTATTTTGCTCGGCACCGACTTTTCCGATTATTCAAAAGAAGCCCTCGATTATGCCCTCTTTTTAGCCAAGAGTTTCGAGGCTGAGCTATATCTTTTCCA
The DNA here is from genome assembly GCA_964579005.1 of uncultured Nitrospirota bacterium. Classification (GTDB taxonomy): domain Bacteria; phylum Nitrospirota; class Nitrospiria; order SBBL01; family Manganitrophaceae; genus CAZOFJ01. Next base: position 29,542 of record CAZOFJ010000026.1, on the reverse strand, counting down.
TGCGTTTGAACAACCGGTTTTCATGCCGGGGGTGAACGGTCGTGTCGGACCGGAAATCATCACCTGGATTCAAGGTTTCAAAGAAGAGGGGTGGAAAAAGTTGGAGGCCCTGGCCGAAAAAATGAAGAAAGAGGGGGTGAAGGCCCATCCGCTGTTAAAAGAGGGGGTTCCGTATCGAGAGATGCTCAATGCGGCCAAGGAGGTCAAGGCCGATCTCATCGTATTGGGGACCCATGGCCGGAGCGGCCTCGATCGTTTCATGATGGGGAGCGTGGCGGAACGGGTGGTACGGCAGGCCCCTTGCCCGGTTTTCCTGGTGAAACCGGCCGGGTTGCGCGTGGCAAAGGGCGAGATAAAAGAGTAGAGACAGAGATGCCTTGGATCCCCCCTCTGCTAAAGACCGATCGGCTCACCCTTGCCGCGCCAGACGATGCCCCGCAACCGGCGTTTGCCGGGAACGCTCATGATCTTCAAGCGCTTCCGGGCCTTCCGAGCAACTGGAAGATCTATCTGAAGGAAACCAATCAGGCGATCGGGACGATCGGTTATATCCGTTGGGATCGGGAGGGGCGCCGGGCGGAGATTGGATTTATCCTGATGAACATCCACACCGGTCGCGGCTATATGACCGAGGCCTGTCTAGGGGTAGTTGCCTTCGGTTTCGAGGGAATGGGATTGGAGAAGGTGGAAGCGATGTCCCTTCCAAACAATGCGGCGTCGATCCGGGTCTTGGAAAAAATAGGGATGCGGCGGGAAGCGCGCGTTCAGGGACGGCTGTCGTCGAAGGGGGCTTTGGTGGATCTTGATCTTTTCGGGATCACCCGGTCAGAGTGGATCGCGTCTGGGAGGGGATTGATTCACGACCTCAGAAAGTAAAAATGATCGGTTGGGCCGTGGCCGTGGCCGATGACGAGACCGTGGCGGATCGCCTCGGTAACGTAAATTTTTGCTTTTTCGACCGCTTCCTTCAGCGGTTTTCCAAAGGCGAGTTGCGTGGCGATGGCGCTGGAGTAGGTGCAGCCGGTTCCGTGCGTGTTTTGTGTTTTAATGAATTCGGTCCGGTAAAGAGCGACTTCATTGCCGTCGAAGAGGAGGTCGCACCCTGGTTCTTCGAGGAGATGCCCTCCCTTGACCAAGACCGACCGGCATCCCAGGGAGCAGATCCGCCGCGCCGCTTCTTCCGCCTCGGAGAGGGTCCCAATTTTTATCCCGGAGAGGATTTCGGCCTCCCGGATGTTGGGGGTGATCAGGGTTGCGAGCGGGATCAGGTCGTCTTTCATCCGCGCGATCGCATCCGGTTTTAAGAGGGGATAACCGCTTTTCGAGACCATCACCGGATCGACGACCAGGTTGCCAATATCGAATGACTTCAGCAGCCCGGCGACCCGGCGGACGATTCCTTTCGACGAGAGCATCCCTGTTTTGACGGCGGCGATTTCAAAGTCGTCAAAAACCGCCCGGATCTGCGCCTCGATCACCCTGAGGGGGAGATCGAACGCCGCGGTGATCGTCCGGGTGTTCTGTGCCGTGATCGAGGTCAAAACCGAGAGGGCATAGCCGCCGTTCGCTTGAATCGCCTTGATATCGCCCTGAATCCCGGCGCCGCCGCCGGAGTCGGACCCGGCGACTGTCAAGACCTGTGGAATTTTCGATCCTTGCATTTTTATCCTCTGAGGCTGTGAATAAATCCTCTCCCATCGCTGGGCGCCCGATGCGCGGTGCATCGCTGCGTTGCTCCTTCTCAACGTAGCCGCTGGCTACGCCTCGTCGTCGCGTCTTGCGCTGCTTGCGCCTCAGTCACCCAGCTCGGTCCAAGGATTTACTCACAACCTCTCTCCGAAAGACCACAATCGCCAGGGGGGGGAGGGTGATCGAGATGGAATAGGGCCTGCCGTGGGAAGGGATCGGTTCGGCCATCACCCCGCCGCCGTTTCCCGCATTACTCCCACCGTAAAAACCGGAATCACTGTTGAGCCGCTCCCGCCAATATCCTTCGAAGGGAACCCCGAAACGGTAGCCGAGTCGGGGGACCGGCGTGAAGTTGCACGCGATCACCACCGGGTCGTTTGGATCATCCCCCCGGCGGAGGAAGGAGAAGACACTCGATGCGGCGTCGCTCAGATCGATCCACTCAAAACCGGCCGGATCGAAGTCACGTTGAGAAAGGGCCGGCGCTTCCCGATAAAACCGGTTGAGGTCTTCCACCCACCGTTTCAGTTGCCGGTGGGAGTGGTACTGGAGAAGGTCCCATTCGAGGCTCTCCTCATGGTTCCATTCCCGCCACTGGCCGAATTCTATCCCCATGAAGAGGAGCTTTTTTCCGGGGTGGGTGTACATGTAACCGAGCAGCAACCGGAGGTTGGCAAATTTCTGCCAATCGTCTCCCGGCATATTGGCGAGGAGCGACCCCTTTCCATGAACCACCTCGTCATGGGAGAGGGGGAGGACGAAATTTTCAAAGAAGGCGTACCAGAGGCTGAAGGTCAGGAGGTTTTGGTGGTACTGCCGGTGGATCGGATCTTTTGAAAAATAGACCAATGTGTCGTGCATCCACCCCATGTTCCATTTCATTCCGAAGCCGAGGCCGCCGAGATAGGTCGGGCGGGAAACCATCGGCCAGGCGGTTGACTCCTCGGCGAAGGTTTGGACGTCGGGGAAGTTCGCGTAAACCGATTCGTTGAGCCGCTTGAGGAGCGAGATCGCTTCCAGATTTTCCCGCCCGCCGTAGACGTTCGGAATCCATTCCCCCTCCTTTCGGGAGTAATCGAGATAGAGCATCGAGGCGACGGCGTCGATCCGAAGCCCGTCGATGTGATACTTTTCCAGCCAGAAGAGGGCGCTGCTGAGGAGGAAAGCCTGGACCTCGTTTCTTCCGTAGTTGAAGATGGCACTGTTCCAGTCGGGGTGGAATCCTTTTCGGGGATCGGCATGTTCGTAGAGATGGGTTCCGTCGAAATAGACAAGTCCGTGTTCATCAGTCGGAAAGTGGGAGGGGACCCAATCGAGGATCACGCCGATGCCATTCCGGTGCAGGGTGTCGATCAGATACATCAGATCTTGCGGCGTTCCGTATCGCCGGGTCGGCGCGAAATAACCGGTTGTCTGATAGCCCCAGGAGCCGTAGAAGGGATGTTCGGTCAGGGGGAGAAATTCGACGTGGGTGAACCCTGTTTCTAAAAGATATTCCGTCAGGGATTGGGCCATCTCGCGGTAGGTGAGGGGGCGATTTCCTTCTTCCGGGACCCGCCGCCACGAGCCGAGGTGAATTTCGTAGATCGAGATCGGTCCATTCATCCGGTTGTGTTGCGCACGCCGCTCCATCCATGCCTGGTCTCCCCATTCATAGTCGAGGTCCCAGACGACCGAGGCCGTTTTGGGAGGGGCTTCCCAGCAGAAGGCGAACGGATCTCCCTTCTCCACCGTATACGCATGGTGTTGGGAGGTGATCCGGTACTTGTAGATCGCCCCAACTCCGACGTCGGGGAAGAACCCTTCCCAGATGCCCGAGCTGTCTTCCCGGACTTTCAATGGGTGAGCCGTGTGATCCCAGTGGTTGAAATCGCCGATGACCGAAACCGATTCGGCATTTGGCGCCCAGACGGCGAAGAAAATTCCTTGCCCTCCGTTTTGTTTGACAAGGTGGGCGCCGAGTCGATCATAGAGCCGGAAGTGACTCCCTTCTTTGAAAAGATAGATGTCATGGTCGGTGAGAAGATCAAAACGGGAAATCATGCGGGAATCTCCAAAAGCCGCCCGATCCCTCGGAGAGCGACGGGGGTCCATTCGGGGTGGCGGTTTAGCGTATCGGCGATCTCGCCGATCGCCTTGTCGAGAAGAAAGGTATCGAGCAAGATCGCGATCTCTTCGCGGTTTTTCGGTAAGAAGGAGGCCCCTTCGGCGGCATGAAGATAGGCGCGGAAAAAGGCCCCCGCGGTATAGGTGAACCAAAGGTCGGCCCACGGTTCCAAAACGGGGATGTCTTCCGGCCGGACTGACGCCGGGGCGATCAGGCCGGTGTGGGCCTTGTAGTGAAAGGAGCGGATCATCCCGGCGACGTCCCGGAAAGGGGAGCGTTTGATCCGCCGTTCGCTCAACGGCCGGGTCGGATCCCCTTCGAAATCGACAAGGCAGAAATCGTTGCCGGTGTAGAGGACCTGTCCCAAATGGTAGTCGCCGTGGATTCGGATCTTCGTCGTGGCGATCTGCTTCCTGTAGATTCTTTTCAGCCGGTCGATGATGGTTCCCTCCGCATCGAGGATCTCCCGCGCCTTTTGCTGTGCCGCATCGGAAAGACGGTTTAAGTTTTTCCTCAGGAGTTGAAAGACCTGCCGTCCGCGGCTCTGCATCGCCTGGTAAGAGGAACGTTGGTAAAGGAGGGTGTACGGCTCCGGAGTGAAGTTCGGGTCTTCGGCATTCGAGGCGAGCGCCAAGTGGAACTCGGCTGTCCGTTTTCCCAGGAGAGCAGCCATCTCCAGATGGATGCTCCCGATCAGCTCACGGAGGAGGGGAGGGATCTCCAAAAAGGCGCTTTCCAAGAGGGAGGGGGGTGTTTCTGGAAGCGCTTCGACCTCTTTTCTTTTCGACAGAACCCGTTCGAGATAACCGGTCGCCACGTCGACGGAGTATCGCCAGGCGTCTCCTTGGTTTGGGACGAAACCTTGAAGGAGGGCGATGACAATCGGCGGGGCGCCTGGTCTTGTATATTCGACCGTTCCGGAAAAAGGGGGGACATGGGGAAAACCGGCCTCTTCCGTCAGGAACCGTCCGATCTCCACCTCCGGATGGACTCCTTCATCGAGGCGCCGGTAGAGTTTGAGCCGGAAGCTCTCTCCGTAGAGGAGGGTGGTGTTGGTTTCTTCTCCTTCCAAAACACGGGAGGAGGGCCAAGGGGGGGCCTCTCCCGCCGCTTCCTTGAATCGCTTTGTAGGAAAGGGGGTCAACTCTCCTTGATCTCCCTTCGGCTTTTGTCTTTTGAGGAGCATCGTCAGGAGACGGTCACGAAATGCCGGGTTGTAAACGCCATCATACAAGACCCCTTCCGCCTGACCGATTTTCAAACGGCCGATGATCGCTTTCGGGTTCTCTGTCGTCATTCGCGACGCCCCCTCGCCTTGGGCGAACGAGAGGGGAAGGAGATAGATTTCAGCGACCCCTTCGACATACTCGACCTTTAGAAAGAGAAGTCGGCCGGCTTCGTCGTCTTTTCCGATCCGGATCGCCTCCATCACCTCGATCCGTTCGATCTGGTCGGCCTTTCCGGCAAACCATCGGCATCCTTGCAGGTAGGAGGGGAGGGCCTGCCTTTCCAACCAGTTCTTCCCTTTTTCTTCAAGAATCTCTTTCCAGTCGGTTTGAACAGCCACTTCGGGAAAGAGACGTTTTCCCGGAAGGGGGGTTCCCTCCTCTTCTCTGCGGAGGAGGAAACGATAGTAGCCGTAGGGGCCCAGGGTAATCGGGTAATACCCCTCTTTAATCGGGGGAAAGCGGCTTCGGCTGAAGAGGGTTTCGGGGAAATATCCGGCGAGGTTTGAAAGGTCGAGATTCGCGATTTGAGAATGGCGCGAGAGATTCACGACCATTAAGATTTTTTCTTCTTTGTACTCGCGGATGAAGGCGAGTACTTTCGGGTTTTCCGGAAAGAGAAAGGTCATACTTCCCCTTCCAAACGCGGGGTGCTGTTTTCGGATGGCGATGAACCGCTTCATATTCCAGAGGAGCGACGACTGGTTTTCCTCCTGATTCTCCACGTTGACCGCTTCGTAGCGGTATTCCGGGTCGATGATCACCGGCAGGGTCAGCTTTTGCGGATGGGCCTTCGAAAAACCGGCGTTCCGATCACCGTTCCACTGCATTGGCGTCCGCACGCCATTGCGATCTCCGAGATGGTAATTGTCTCCCATTCCGATCTCGTCTCCGTAGTAGATCACCGGCGTTCCGGGAAGGGAGAAGAGAAGGGCATTCATCAATTCGATTTTCCTCCGGTCGTTTTCGAGAAGGGGGGCGAGGCGCCTCCGGATGCCGCCGTTGATCCGCATTTTGCGGTCCCGGGCGTAACTCCGATACATATAATCCCGCTCTTCGTCGGTGACCATCTCCAGGGTCAGCTCGTCGTGATTTCTGAGGAAGATCGCCCATTGACAGTTCTCGGGAATGGAAGGGGTCTGCTCCAAAATGTCGACGATTGGAAAGCGCTCTTCCATCTGGACCGCCATGAAAATTCTCGGCATCAAGGGGAAATGGAAGGCCATATGACAGGCGTCCCCTTTACCGAAGTAGGAGGCGGCGTCTTCCGGCCACTGGTTCGCTTCCGCCAGGAGCATTCGGTTTTGGAAGGTCCCGTCGATCTGTTGCCGGAGCCGTTGCAGGAAGGTGTAGGTTTCGGGGAGATTCTCACACGAGGTTCCCTCTCTTTCGTAAAGGTAGGGGATGGCGTCGAGGCGCATCCCGTCGACCCCCATTCCAAGCCACCACTCCATGACCCGAACCATCGCCTTCTGAACGTGCGTATTTTCATAGTTGAGATCAGGCTGATGAGAATAGAACCGGTGCCAGTAGTAGGCCCGGGCGACCGGATCCCAGGCCCAGTTGGAGTTCTCGAAGTCGCCGAAGATGATTCGCGCCTCTTTGTACTTTTCGGGGGTGTCGTTCCAGACATAAAAATCGCGCCAGAGGGAGCCGGGTTGCGCCCTTCTGGCGCGTTGAAACCACCGGTGTTGATCGGAAGTGTGGTTCAATACCAACTCGGTGATCACCCGGATGTCGGCCCGATGGGCCTCGTTTAAGAAGGTTTTAAAATCGCGGAGCGTTCCATAATCGGGATGGACGTCAAAGTAATCGGCAATGTCATAACCGTCGTCTTTCAAGGGAGAGGGGTAGAAAGGGAGGAGCCAGACGGCGGTGACGCCGAGGTCTTTCAGGTATTCGAGCTTTTCGGTGAGTCCTTGAAAATCGCCGATGCCGTCGCCGTTTCCGTCGTAAAAAGAGCGGACATGAACTTGATAAATGACGGCATCTTTATACCAGAGGGGGTCGCCCGCGAGCGCGACTTCCTGTTTGGACATTGAGTCATCTCCTTATAATCCATTTTCCAACCGATGGAGCCGGGAGGCGAGGTCCGCGTAATGGGTTTCCAGTTGATCGATTCGGTTCTTCATGGCAAGGAGCTGGCGTTCCAACTCGGCATGGGAGAATCGGATCATCGACTTGATCTCGGCAAATTCCGTATCGAGCCGCTCCTGAAGAAGGTCTCCCCTTTGAATCAGGAACGCATGTCCTTCCGCAATCTGACGGATGTCATTCCGGAGGCTTTCCGCGACCACACCAGAATACCGTTTTACATCTTCGAATTTTTCATCATGGGAGATGAGTTTTTCGTCGATGGCGGTGAACTGGCCATCATGGGAGATGAGTTTTTCGTCGATAGAGTTGAATCTTCTGTCGATGGCGGTGAATTGGCCATCATGAGAGATGAGTTTTTCGTCGATAGAGTTGAATCTTCTGTCGATGGCGGTGAATTTTCCATCATGGGAGATGAGTTTTTCGTCGATCGAGTTGAGTCTTCTGTCGATGGAGGCGAATTTTCCATCTTGAGAGGCGAGTTTTTCGTCAAGGGTCTTAAAATTCGCTTCTAAGAATGCGCGTGTTTCCGGGTCCATTTCTTTGACTCCTTGTTGGGGGAATTTTAGAGATGTTCCCTTATGAGCTTGTGAGGAAATCCCCCCACGGCTGCGACCGCCTCTGGGCGCGCCTGGCTGCGTTGCGGGGCCCCCAAGATCTGGTCATGTAGCGCTGCTACACTCCCAGATCTTGTGCACCCCCGCGCCTTGCCAGCCACACCCAGTGACGCTCTCGCTTCGCGCTGGGATTTCCTCACAAGCTCTATCTCTATATGGAATGGAAGAAGAAGTCAATGGCGACTTTTTATCGGAAGAACCTTTGCTTTTTCAAAGAATTGAATCAGAGAATGACGTGGCCTTGTTCCAAGCCGGTCCGGCGACGAAGGGCGTGCGGTTGATCAGGTTCATGGGGAGACCTTCTACGGCTGGTACATCGGCTTCATCGAATCGAGCATCCGATCCCAGAGGAGGGTCTTCGCCTCCAGTTGCGTGTCGTCGAACGAGTCCATGCTGATCAGGATCTCGGGATACTCCCCGGAGTCTTCCTTCCCTAAATACATCCAGTCGAAACTCAGCTCCCGGTCATTCCCGACTCTCCCACGCAGAATCTCTTCTTCCCCTTTTAGCCCGGCGACGGTTTTCTTTCTGGATCGGATCTTGTCGACCTTGAGGCCGGGGGCGAATTTGCCGATGATGGCGGCCTCGGTCCGGTCGATCAGCCCCGGTTGTTCCACCTGCTGAACGGCATTCATCTCAATCTCCACCTTCACCTTCAGCGGATGGCCCTCGAACCGGACGTAGAGCGCTTCATCTTCCAAATAGGGAAGGTTGATCGCACCATGCTCCAGATAAAACCAATTTCCCTCCTGATCCACAATATCGCTACCTGAAACCACCCGATAGGCCTTGGCAATTTCGATCATGTCATTCACCATTTCATTTGAATACCCTGCTAAACCGAATAACCTTAACCAAAACCCAACATCCCCCCTATCTGTCAAGATATCCCACTGTGCTTTCCTCCCGCTGGTAGAGTTCCCATAGTGTAGAACTCCTTTGGCCCAGAAACTCAGCGTCGGGAATTCTTTCACCTCGATGATCATGTTCTCTTTCCCTTCCGGCGGTGTCTTCTTTTGAATCTTCGCCAGGTTCGTCTCCCAAGCTGCTGTCCGCACCTCCTCTTTTTTTCCTTCCGGCCAGACGATCTCTTCAATCTCGGCATATCGAAGCGAGAAGCGCTGTCCTGCCCGGTGCATCACCGCCGGGAGATCGATGGCAAACCGGCCGATCCGTTCTGTCTTCCACTGCTCCTGACTCTTTTTCTCCATCTCTGTCATCTTCTTCCCCTTTCCATCGCTCGATAACGGCATCATGATCCCATAGCAAGAGCTCAACAGGATCAAAAGGCCGGCCCATTTCGCTCTTTGTTTTAAAGTCATTTCACCACCTCTTTGATCCGGCGGAGGGCGAACCGGGTCACCGCCCGAACGGTCATCTCTTGAATCTCTCTTGCATTGTAGATCCCTTCATGCCAGAGATCAAACCAACCGATCTCTTTCTGGGTGATCTCCACCGTCTCTTTCACCGAAAGGGCCTTGCCGGAAGCGTCCGGGACGGTGCCGTCTCCCAGGCCATCTGCCTCTTGCAGGGTGACGAGATCAAGGCGTTTTCCGAAACGGCTTTCTTCGTTGTTTTCTTCTATGACCCTGTTTTGGGAGTCGACATGGGCCTGATATCCGCCCCGGTTGGCAGACCGGCTGATCGGCCCCCCTGAATCGGCCTCCCGCTTGTAGACGATCCGGTCCGGTCGTATAGACCCCTGTGGAGTAGAATTGATCGCTGTTCGGATGGACGTAGTCGCCCAGGGTGTCATGGAATTGTTCGGCAGTTTTTAGATGTTCCGCGTATCCGTCCCAGGGAGTTTCTTCAACATACTTTTTGGAGGATTTTTCTCTTTTTCCCGGATCGAGCCATTTTGGATCGACCAGTCTGTAATAGACCTCCTGGGCCAGATAGATCTCCCGGTAGGGGTTCCCCTTCGGGAGGGTGACCGCTCTCCCCTCTGAATCGGTCTGGTTCAGCCACTCACGGTTCCCCTTGTTGTCGGTATACCGCTTGTTGGGGAGCAGTTCCAGGCCCCCCGGCATGTTCCCCAACAGAGAGGTGACCTCCTCTCCGTCGCTCCCCAAGACCCAGGCGGCGACGGTTCCGAGTCCTTTGTGGATCGCCATCTTGATCGGGTTTTTCAGCCAGTCCCAAAGGCTTCCGGTCGGCCCCGGACCGGGCCGCTCGAATCCGGCCTTCATCCGCCAGTAGGCGGCCGGCGAACCGGTCGCCGGCTGGACCCCGTGGAAGATGCCGGTCACCTTCGATTCCGCCCCGTGGTTTTTGCAGGCGGTCCGGACCACCAGGCCCCCCATCGAGTGGGTGATCAGAATGACCTTCTCGCACAATCTTTCCTTGTCACGATACTTCTGGATCACTTCGTCGATATAATCGGCCAGCTTCTTCCCGGAATCGTTGTTCGAGGCGGTCCAGTTGTAGCCGAAGGCATGGACCGGAAATTCAAAACAGTGGCGGGTCGGCTCGCTCCAACTCTCGTTCTGAAGGGCCTTCAAAAGCGAGCCGTAGCTCTTCCAGGCAACCGATGCCCATCCCCGCTCGACGGCCCCCGGATAGGTGCAGAAGCGCCGGCGGTGTTTGATCTCTTCCTCTTGGTCCCGGTCGGTCTCATCGATCGGGACAAGGGAGTCGGGGTGGAACTCCTTACCGATGAGAAGGGCCTTCCGCTTCGCGGAAGTGGCCTTACGCCGACCGTACCCTGCGAACATGAACCAGATATCATCCGGGTCCCAGACCCGCTTCCCCTCCTTGTTCTTCAACCGGCTGCCCATGATTCCGGGGACAAGGATGATCGGGACGATCTCCCGCTCGATGAAGAGGTTGTTCTGATGGTCGGTCTTCAAGCCATGGATCGGCTTGAAGATCCCGCTCCAGTGAATGTGAATGTCATGATACGGCAGCGCCATGGGAAAGACCCCTCGTTTATCTTCTTTTCTTCAAAAAGGCCGGCTCTTCCAGGTCGAACGGATCGAAGGTCAGATCGTAATCTCCTTCTTTGACATCTTTGTAGACAAACCCGTTGTCGCCCGGCGCACCGTCGTAGAACCGCTCCTCCGGTCCGGTCACCCGGTGTCCGGTTTGGAGTTGCGGCGCAACCCACCGCGCTTTGATCCACCCCGGTTGTTTGTAGCCGAGGGCAAGGATCAGAAGGTGCCACTCCTCCGCCATCACCTCTTCCATGTTTGGCGGATCGCGCGGCGGCTGCATCTCGGCCACGGGAGGGGTGTTGCCGACGCTCCCAATATTGCTCACCATCGGGTCGAGCCGCCGGCAGACGTTCCTCCCCTCGACGTTGACGTCAAAAGAATAATTTACGAACCGGGCCTTTCCCCCCGTGACCCCCGAGATCACCCCGCCCAAAGATCCCGCCTCATCTCCCGTGCTCTTGGCGAAATAGGAATCTTTCAGCATGATCGGGTGGCCATCAACCAAGACGGTTTGGCTCCCGTTTTCGATCTCTTTGGAGTCGGCGACGTTGGTGTAGGGAACGGCGACCGGTCCGCCGGGGGTGGGGGTGTAACAGACATCGGAGGCGGCGACCACGATGCCGCCGCTCTCCTTGTGAACCACGGTCTGGCCGTTGACGTTCAGTGATGCGGACATATCATCCTCCCGTAAGATGAAGACAAAGAACCCACCGCGAGCCGATCGACGCCGATCACGCGCCGATCACGATGGACGCAATACTATCATGGTATTTGATGGCGATCTTGTCAAGGAGGAAAAGGCCACGGTCACGGCAAAGTCCCGGCCGGATTGTCATTGACCCGAAGGCGGGAATCCATAAGGCGTTGATTTTTTAAACCCTGGATTCCCGATAAAACATTCGGGAATGACAAGTTCAATTCCCGCTGGAATTTTTGCTTTTTCAAATGATTGAATCAGAGAATGATGTGACCGTGGCGGACAAGGCGGGAAGATTGATTCGGAAAGAAAGAACGGTCTTAATTAATTCGGCGGGCCCAATGAAGCAATTTTTGCCGGCGTCATTCTTTTTTCGGTTTTGCGCCGTTCGTAGGTGGTTGGATCGAGCGGGAGTTGAATGGTGATCCGGGTTCCTTCACCCGGCTTTGATTGGAGGTCGATCGTGCCGCGATGCCGATCGACGATATGACGGCAAATCATCAGGCCGAGTCCGGTGCCGGAAGGGCCTTTGGTGGTAAAGAAGGGATTAAACAGCTTTTCCAAATCGTCTTCGGAAATCCCGGCCCCTGTGTCGGTGATTTCGAGGAGGAGATATTCTTGGCCTCGCCCGTTTTTACCGAGAGAGGTGGCGATGGTGATTTTGCCGTTCTCCGTGGCGTGGAGGGCGTTCAAGAGGAGGTTCATGATCACTTGCCGGACCTTTTCCTGGTCGGCTTTCGCATGTGGAAGTCCTTCTTTCAATTGCGGTTCGAATCGGTTCCCTTTTTTGGTCGCCTCGTGTTTCAAAAAACCGGTCACTTCCAGAACAAGCGCGTTTAAATCGGTCTCTTTGAGGACCAGCGCTTCCTGTGTGGAGCCTTTTGAATATTCGAGGAGTTTTCGGATCAACGATCGAATCCGTTCCGTTTCCTTCAGAGCCAGCCCGTAAAAATTTTCAAGATAATCCTTGTCGGGTTGAGGCTCCTTCAATTTCTCCGGAAGCATCTGCAAAAAGGTCGAAACGGCGACGAGGGGGTTGTTGATTTCGTGGGCCATCCCCGCCGCCAGGGTTCCGATGGCGGTCAACCGGTTGGCTTGGGCCACCCTTTTTAGGGTCTCGATTCTCTCCGCATAGAGCCGGTCCCGTTCTTTGAGAAGGGCATGGTATTCGATTCCTTGAAGAAGGGTGCAGCGGAGATCGGTCGAATCATACGGTTTGGAAATATACCGGTAGATGTTTCCTTTGTTGATCGCTTCGATGACCGTTTCCATTTCGGTATAAGCGGTAAAGAGCATCCGGATCGCCGAAGGAGCGATCTGTTTCGCTTGGGCCAAGAACTCGATCCCGCTCATTCCGGGCATCCGTTGATCGCTCACGATGACGGCGATTTCTCGATTCCGCTCCAATATGTCGAGTGCTTCTTTGCCGCTTTTGGCGGTGTGGATCGTGAACTCTTCATCAAAACGATCCGCGAGGCTGATGAGGGCCATCTCTTCGTCGTCGACGAAAAGCACCGGATAGTTTTTTGGATCGATTGCGGATGCCACGGATTGTCTCCTTCTTTTAGTCCCGGACCGCTTCCATCGGTGTTGGGACGGTCTGTTTTATTTTAAGGGCCGGCAGGGTGAGGATGAATTCCGTTCCCTCTCCGGGCCGGCTCGTCACGCTGATTTTTCCGCCGTGATTTTGAATGATGCGATCGCTCACGGAAAGGCCGAGCCCCGTGCCCTTTCCGACCTCTTTCGTCGTGTAAAAGGGTTCGAAGATCCGTTTTAAGTGTTCGGAAGGGATTCCGACGCCGCTGTCTTTGATGGAGACCTTGACCCACTCCTGGGCCGGCTCCGGCCCCTCGTTTTTTCCGTTCGACGACTCGTGATTCACGCTATTTTCCCTCCAGGTCTTGATCCGGATCTCTCCCTTGCCCGGAATGGCGTGGGCCGCATTTTGGAGAAGGTTCATGAAGACCTGATTGATTTGGCCCCCGACCGCCTCCACCGGCCCGATCTCGCCGTATTCTTTAACGATCTCGATCCTCTCTTTGAAGTCATGTTGCATCAGGTTGAGGGTCGAATCGAGCCCTTCATGAAGATCGGTCGGCCTGAAGTGGAGGTCGTCTTTGCGGATGAAGGCCTTGAGGTCGGAGATGATCGTCTGTGTCCGGTCGAGCGCCGTCCCGATAATCGAAAGGGCCCGATCGATTTTCCCTTTTTGTCGGTTGATTTCGATCTGGTTGATTTCCACCCCTTCCCGGATCAACTTCTCGGCCGATCCGATCGCACCGCGAAGGTTTTCGAGGCTTACCTTGGCAAAAGTGACCGGATTGTTGATCTCATGCGCCAGGCCGCCGACCAATAGGCCAACCGCCGCCATTTTTTCAGAGTGAACCAACTGAGATTCGAGACCGCGTTGTTGGAGAAGCGATTTGATCCGCGCCCGTAACTCGTCGAAGCTGAACGGCTTGGCCAAGTAGTCGTCCGCACCCTGTTCAAGCCCTTCGATCTTCTTCGAAAGGTCGGCCTTGGCGCTCATCAAGATCACCGGGATCTGTTTGGTCGTCTGTCCCTCTTTTACTTCTCGGCAGAGTTGGTATCCATCTTTAATCGGCATCATGACATCGGAGAGAATCAGGGCGGGAAACTCCCCCTTCGCCTTCTCGATCCCTTCCTGGCCGTTTTGGGCGGTGACGACCTCGTAATCCCCCTGCAGCTCCATCGTCAAAAAGCGAAGCATGTCGGGATTGTCTTCTACAATCAGAATCTTCGGCCCGGTGCGGCGGGAGGGGGCCTCCTCTTTCTCCGAGGCCCGGTTTTTCTCCGCGATTCCGGATAAGGAGTATTCGGCGGTCCGGTGAAGCGAGCGGGTCCAATCTTCCTTCCCGTCTCCCCCCCGCTCTTCGGCCTCTTCCGGGAGGCAGATCGGATTTTCCAGATAGGGGAGGGTGAAGGCGATCGTCGTCCCTTTGCCCGGTTCGCTTTCGACACCGATTTCTCCTTTATGGAGTTCGACCAGCTCCTTTGCCAGCGCCAGGCCGATTCCGGTCCCTTCATAACGACGGTTGGAGGCGCTGTCGACCTGAGTGAAACGGCTGAAAAGGAGGTGAAGGTTCTCCTTGGCGATCCCGATGCCGGTGTCCGACACCTTCACCCGGACCTGGTCATCCTGCCGTTCGCAGGAAACCACGACTTTCCCCCCGGAATCGGTGAATTTGATGGCGTTGAAGATCAGATTGAGGAGAACCTTCTCGATTTTGTCCCGGTCGAAGTAAAATCCGTTGAAGAGGCATCCGTCACCGTTCTCCCCATTGCCAGAGAGCTTCATCATCTCCCGGCAGGTGCAGGTGAACGAGAGGGTGATCCCTTTCTTTTCCGCCAGGGGGGAGATGGAGGCGATGATTCCCTTTGCAAACGGAACGAAATCGGTTTTTGAATAGGAAAGCCGCATCTTTCCGGCGTCGATCTTGGCCAGGTCGAGGAGATTGTTGATCAGTTTGAGGAGGCGAAGGCCATTTTGGTACATGATTTCGGCCTGTTCCCAGGATGGCCGCTGCGGGCCCCAGTTTGGGCCCCGTGACGGATCGGTTTCTTCCTTCGTTTTCACCCATGATTCGAGGGGGGCCAATATCAAGGTCAGCGGTGTCCGTAGTTCGTGGGAGATGTTGGCGAAAAAAGTGGTTTTCAGACGATCGAGCTCTTGGAGTTTTTGGTACGAGCGCTCCAGTTCCGCTTTGCTGTCGGTGAGTTCCTCTGTTCTTTCTGCAACCTTTTTTTCCAAATCCTTGGCCCAGCGGCCCAATGTCCGGGTCATTTGTTGCACATTTTCATAGAGCAGGGAGTTTGAGAGGGCGATCGACGCCTCCGCCCGGAGATCGGCCAGGAAGGCGATGTCGGAAGAGGTGAACGATTTGAGTGTGTCTTTCTCCCCCAGGTGGATCACCCCGATCAGACTCCCGTCATGAAGCAGGGGGAGGGCGAGCTTCGCTCCGAACGCCTCGAAATAGCGCCGGGCCGGTTCCCGGATGCCGTCATGACGGGGGTCGGCCTCGATTTCGATCCATTCGATGACCCTGTTTTCTTTTTTCATCCAATTCAAAAAAGAATCGTGACTCGCCGGATCGACGTTGATGTTTTCTCCGATCACCGAATAGGTTCCCTTCGTTTCTCCCCAAAGGAGAATCGAGGAGCGAGAGACGTAGAGCGCGTCGCGGATCGTCGACGCGATTTTTTGCGTCAGATCGGGCAAATCTTTCAGTTGAACCAGTTCTTTCACCATCCCTTGAAGTATTTTTTGCATGTCGTACTTGCGCCGCTGAAAGAGATGGTCGATCCGGGGCTGGACGTGACGCGCGTAGATAAGGAGGGCGAGAGAGAAGACGACGATCAGGCTTATTTCGACAGCGGGGTGTTCGATCAGCCAGTGGCGCAAAAACCAGAAAGCAAGAGCGGCCGGGAGGACGGCAGCGGAAGAGGTGAGAAGCCAGAGGGCCGTTTTGTGAATGACGGTCCGGATGTCCAGGGCACCGTGCTGAATGATTGCATAGGCCATTATCAAACTGTATCCAATTTCAAAAAGATAATATAGAAAATAAAGAGGTAAACCGTCTGTAACAGACAGGATGCTCCATATAGAATAGGTGAGAACACCCAGGCAAATAAAAGCGAATGCGCTGAGTACATACTGAATTTGAATGCGTTTCGCAGCATCGACATGCCGGTATGTCTTAATGAGTTGATATAGTCCATACAATAAGCCTGAGAGTATAAACAAAGCAAAAAATATGTACCCTGAACCTGGAACTTCGGAGAACCCCTTCTCTTCATAACGAATGTCCAGTATGACCAATGGGGAGAGGACTAGAATCGTTAATAGAGGAGCGGCGATATTTATCGTCCAGCGTGCCAGCTTGGGGGGAGTGATGTGCCCTGCCAGAGTGGAATAAAATCGAACACAGAAGACAGAGAATAGAACGCCACCGATCGAGCTGACTCGATAGGCGCCGAGGGCCAGGGAATGATGATCGCGTAGGTACAGGGCAAAAAAATCTCCGATGTTCCAAAGAGCAAGCGTCATATTGAAATAGGTAAAATATCGATTAAGAGGGTTACGAGGATTTTTAAACAATACGAAGAGACCAATCACAATACATGCGATCGGTGCACTCGCAACGATTGCTATTTGGAGATTTGAATAAGGCACGCGACTCCCTTAGAATTGACTGAGTGAAAATTGAGGAAAAGTGTTCTCCTCGATCAATGCGGTTCTAATCTCTTTAAATGCTTCAAGAACGGTTGTAATTTCTTCCTCGGAGTGCGCGGCCGATACGGAGATCCGTATTTTAGCCTCGCCTCTTTTGACTGCCGGGCGACGAAACGCATTGACATATACTCCGTGTGATTCCAACATGTGTACCGCCTTATATGCGGTCTGTTCGTTTCCAATCTGAATCGACATAATTGAAGACTCGGTCGGGCCGAGTTGATAACCGAGGTCCTGTAAGCCAGTTCGAAGTCTTTTAATATTGGACCAAAGCCGAACACGAAGTGACGGGTCCTCTTGGATCACTTTTAAAGCTTCGAGAAGTCCGGCCGTAGTCGGAGGCGTTAAGCTGGTTGTGAATAAGATGCCTCTTGAAAAGTGTAGAATATAGTCTTTGATATATTTTTTACAGGATACGAAACCACCGATGCCTGCGAGTGCTGCGCTGAAGATCCCCATGTTTAGATCAAACCGACCCTTCAAACCAAAGTGCTCCGGTGTGCCCGCTCCGCTTGGTCCCATTACACCGATTCCGTGGGCATCATCAACCATGATGGGAATATGATGTACATTGGAAATTTCGAGAAGCTGTGGTAAAGAACCGAGGTCTCCTTCTACGCTGTAAACCCCTTCGGTAATAATTAAGCTACGGGGGGACTTCGTACGCCGAATTTTTATTTCTAAGTCTTCGGGAGAGTTGTGTTTAAAAAGGATGCGTTTTGCCCCTCCCGTAATGCAACCATCAATAATACTGGCGTGAACATCCTCGTCTAAAAATACTACATCATCTTTTTTCAGCAATGCGGATAAAATTCCAATATTGGAGAAGTACCCTCCAGGAAAAATAACGCAGCTTTCTGCTCCAGTGAATTGTGCGAGTGTTTCTTCAAGTTCTTCATGTAGAGGGTGTGTTCCATTTAAGGCCCGGGAACCGTTTGTACTGGTGCCGTACCGTTCGATTGCTTTAACAGCCGCATCCTTTACGCGGGGGTTATGGGCCAATCCTAAATAATCTTTCGATCCAAGTGAGATAAGCTCTTTGCCATCTATTGTAATCCATCCGGGACGTTTAGATTCTGCCTTTTGATAATAAGTGTAAGCTGTTTTCCAACTGTTGACCCGGCTTGCAAATGAGGCGCACTCTGTAAATATACCAAAGTTTTTCCGGATGTTTCTATTTCTTCTTTCCGGTTCTTGAAGGTTGCTATCAGGTTGTTCTCCTTTCCTCCGGTCGATGAGTTGGTCTTCTCCGAGTGTTCTGATGAAAGTGTGAATCCGACGCCTTCCGTCTTCCCTGGGAAACGACAGTTCTCCGGCATAAAAGAGCCCATCCCCCTCGGCCGGTTCCTGCCGCAGAAGTTTGATTCCCGCCGTGGCGGAGGAGACGCCGGGGAGGGCCAATTCGATCTTTAATCCGCCGTTTCCTTGCGCCACCTCCGGCGTGGTTTTGAAGCGCATCCCATACCGGGAAAGGTCGATGACTTCGCAGGGATATTCCGCAATCCGTCCTTCAGGAGTTGTTAAAAGAAGTGTTCCCTTCAATTGCACTTGATACCGCGGATGTTTCCGGCGCTGAAATGTAACGGTATTTTGCATGGCGCTCCTCCATATTTTTTGATTCCTCTTTCTTCACGATCGAGGAAGGGTTGGGGGTGACCGGTCGGGCTGATCAATGAACAGCAATGTATAAAACTCCCATATACAATATAACCGCGGTTTGAAAATCTGGGGGCTGGTAAGGATTAAAAGCAGATAAAAATTTGAGTTCTTGATTTGATTTAGGGGGATAATTTATCGGAGGGTGTGGATGACAAGGTGCCCACCCCCGGGGTGCATAAGAGATGGGTGTGGCAGCGTTACTGTCTCAGGGCGTGGGAGGCAGGCAAAATAGGGGAGACCCCCCGAATTCTTCGACGGGAGAATCTGTGGGAGAAAAAGCGGATCAAGCCGCGACCGGTTTGACGTGTCTCCCTTTCCCTTGGAGCGGCCGGGTCGGCCGCTCGATTCTGTGATGGGCGATCACTGGATCAAGGATCTCGCCGCAGGAAAGGCACCGATAACCGAAAAAGTGGATCACCCCGGTGTCGTCTTTCATGTCTTGAAATCGCTCCTGAACCATGATGCTTTTGCATCGCGGGCAGTTCATTGATTGATCCTCCGAAAAGTGGGTTGGTTCTGCATGTTTAAATTCTGCAGCAACACCCACTACATAAGGCAGGGGGTCGGGGGTTTCAAGGCCCCCTGCTTCATTCGATAAATGGGGGCAATTAGCGGGGGGGGGTGGCGAGTTTCTCGGTCAGCTTGGCCGCCTTGGCGGGAGGCATTCCGATCAAGATCTGGGCGGCGCTCTTCTCTTTCATCTTGGCCAGGAGGGAGAGTGCCAACGGTTCCTCCATCCGCTCCATCCGGGAGGCGGCCTCTTCGGGGGGCATTGCCTGGTACATTTTGGCCAGCCTCGCGAACTGTTCTCCTTCCATCTCCTTCCGTTTTGTTTCCTTTTTTTCCAAGGCTTCCCGGAGGGCGCTGCTTTTCTTCAACAGCGCTTGGATTTCCTTCTCCAGCAGGCGGAGCCGTTCTTCCTTTTGGGCAAGCGCCGCGGCCTTCTTGTCGAGTTCGGCGTTTCTCTCCTCGATCGCCCGGATCAGTGCCGCCGGCGCCGGAGGATTCGGAACAGGATCGGTTGTGATGATGGCCCCTTTTTTCAGGGCCGGTTCGGTCTCCGAGGTTTCCGCCGGAACAGGTGGGGCAGCCCAGAAAAGCCGAAGGAAGAGAAAAAGGAGGAGCAAGAAGAGGAATTTTTCTCTTCGGCTGGAGAGGATCGAGCCGGAGAGGGTCGAGAAGATCATCTTCATGCGACCGGCGGCCCTTTCTTCATTCGACCGGCCAGGTCGTCGAAAAGGTCCCGTTCCTTTTTCTTGGTCTCTTTGAGATAGGCCTCTTTCCGGCTCGATTCGATCTTCTCGACCATTTTTTTCTCACGGCTCGCCTCGAGGACCTCTTCGCGTTTTTTTTCACAGCGATCGGTGAGATCTTCGACGGTTGTGCGCTCCTCTTCCCATTTTTCAGACTGTTGTTTGATGAACTGATGGTAGAGGTCGAGTTCGGTCGAGACCATCCCTTCCTTTTGTCGCTCGCCGAGATCGCGCAAGACCGCTTCCATCGCCCGCCGCAATCGAGAGAGACGGTTTTCCCCCTCCGCCAGAAGATCTTGCATTTCAAGGAGTTGGAGTTTGACTTCTTCTTCCTTCCGCTCCCGTTCCCGGAGAACGGCGTCGAGTTTGGAACGATATTTAGACATGAGGCCTCCTTTCCTCCCTCAAGCTCTCACTCAAAAATGTGGCGTAGGGCTTGAATGCTCTCCTGCAACGAAACCTTTTCATCGACCCGCTGCCGCAGGTACCCCTGGATCCGGTCCCATCGGGCGATCGCCTGATCGGCCTTCGGGTTGCTCCCCGGTTTATAGGCCCCGATATGAATGAGATCCTCCACTTTTGCGTAGGTCGCCATCAGGTCGGAGAAACCCCGCGCCCGATCGAGATGTTCCCGATCGATCAGGTCGATCATGACCCGGCTGGCGCTGTGGAGAAGGTCGATCGCCGGATACTGATTTTGGGCCGCCAGATCGCGGGAGAGGACGATGTGGCCGTCGAGAATCGCCCGGACGGCGTCGGGGATCGGATCGTTCAGATCGTCCCCCTCCACGAGAACGGTGAAGAGGCCGGTGATCGTCCCGCTGCCGGCGCCGGTTCCTGCCCGTTCGAGAAACCGGGGCAACAGGGTGAAAACGGAAGGGGTATATCCCTTGGTGGTCGGCGGTTCTCCGATGGCGAGGCCGATCTCCCGTTGGGCATGGGCGAGTCGCGTGAGGGAATCCATCATCAAGAGAACCTGCCGGTTTCGATCGCGGAAATACTCCGCAATCGCCATCGCCAAGAAGGCCCCCCGG
This sequence comes from uncultured Nitrospirota bacterium, assembly GCA_964579005.1. Taxonomy (GTDB): domain Bacteria; phylum Nitrospirota; class Nitrospiria; order SBBL01; family Manganitrophaceae; genus CAZOFJ01. The sequence goes on along the minus strand of CAZOFJ010000026.1, from coordinate 8,979 downwards.
CGGCGGACGAGCGGAGGCTGATCGGAGGTGGCCGCCACCACGACGGAACGGCGAAGCCCCTCCGGACCGAGGTCTTTTTCGATGAACTCTTTCACCTCGCGGCTCCGCTCGCCGATCAATGCAATCACATTTGCTTCGGCGGCGGTATATCGGGCGATCATTCCCATCAAAACGCTTTTTCCGACGCCGCTGCCGGCGAAAATCCCCATCCGTTGGCCCCGGCCGCAGGTGAGCAATCCGTTGATGGCGCGGATGCCGAGATCGAGCGGAGCTTTAATCCGTTGTCGTTCGAGCGGTCCGGGGGGAAAGGGATAGAGCGGTCGATGTTCGGTCCCTTTCAGCGGCCCCAGGCCGTCCAAGGGGTTTCCGAGACCGTCGATCACCCTCCCCAAGAGTCCTTCTCCCACCGGCGCCGTCGCGTGACGGCCGCGGCGGATGATCGCGCTTCCCGGCCCGATCCCGTTCAAATCGCCAAGCGGCATGAGCAAGACCCGGTTTTCCCGAAAGCCGACGACCTCCGCCGGTAAGCGGGCGGCGTTTCCGAGCGGGGCGATCTCGCAGACCTCTCCGATCGAGGAGGTCTGCAGGTGTCCTTCGAGGAGGAGTCCGATCGCCTGGACGACCCGTCCCAAAGGGGGGGCCGGGTCGATCTCTTGAATCAGGTCGATGGCGCGAAGGGCCGATTCATCCATTTTTTGGCGTTCCTTCCCGAATCGCCTCTTCGATTGTGGAGAGCTGGCTGTCGATGCGAAAGTCGACGATCTCGTGCTGGCTTTCGACGACGCACTCTCCGGGGCGAAGGGTGGCGTCTGCTTCAAATTGGAGCCATTCGATCCCTTTTGTCCATTCCGTCACCCGGTCCCGTTCTTGCCGGAGACGCTCCAGGTCTTGAGGATGGAGGTGGATCACCAGCGTGCCGATCCGGTTCATTTTCTCAACCGCCTCGCGGATATAACGCATGACCCGGTCGGGGGGGAGATTCACTGTTTGCCCCTGTTCTTCCCGCAGGATCCGGCGGGCGACGGCAAGGGCGATTCGAAGGATCTCCTTTTCAGCCTCCAGGAGGGCGGCATGTGTGATCTCCTGAAGCTCTGTGATCAGCCGGGTGAGAACCTGATGTGAGCCCTCCATCTGTTTCAGCCCGAATTCCCGTCCGGCCCGCTCGCCCGAGGCGAAACCACGTTCGTAGGCCTCGCGTTCGATCTCCGAAAGTTTTCCTCCGATCTGACCGGCGGCCGACCCATTCTCCAGGCCATTGGGGTTGGCCGGAAAGACCTCTTGCAGCCGGTAGGGAGAAATTTCCCCCGGCCGAACGACGTTAGGCGTTCGGCCCGTAATATCTGCGTTTTTTGAGTAGATCATTTTGCCTCCTCCGGGCTCGTCGCCAGCGAACGGATGTGAGCGTTGAGGGGGGAGGCTCCATCCGGCTTTGCCGGTGGAGGGGGGCGACGCAAGCCCCCGCTTTCCGGCTCCGCCGGATTAGACGACGGCATCTCCCTCTCCTTTTCCTCCGATCACGATTTTACCCTCGTCGACAAGCCGCCGGACGATTTTGAGGATTGCCTGCTGGGTTTTTTCGACCTCGCTGACCTTGACCGGGCCGCGCGCTTCCATATCTTCCTTGAGGAGTTGAACCGCCCGTTCCGACATATTTCGGAAGATTTTTTGTTTCAACTCTTCCTTGGCCGCCTTGAGGGCCAGCGCCAACATCTCCTTGCTGACCTCCTTCATGATTTCCTGCATGCCGCGGTCATCGATCTGGATCAGATCGTCGAAAACGAACATCAACTGGCGGATCTTCTCCGCCGTCTCCGGTTGATTTTGAGAGATCGCGCTCAAGATTCCTTCTTCGGTGGTATGGTCGACCTGGTTTAAAATATTGGCGGCCAGTTTGAATCCGGCGACCTTTCGGCTGGAACCGTTCCCGGAAAGGCTCATCTCTCCCCGGAGGGCCTCTCCGATTTCCTTCATCACGCCGGGGGGAATCTCTTCCAATGTCGCCATCCTCAACATCACATCGGCTTGAAGCGGGGCGGGGAGAAGGGCCAGCACCTGAGCCGCTTGACCGGGATCGAGGTGGGTCAGAATCAGGGTGATCGTCTGGGGATGTTCGCCTCGGATCATGCTTGCGATCGCCTTGGCGTCCATCCATTTGAGGGCGTCGAGCCCCCCCTCTTCCGGAGCGGTCAAATTTTCCAGGACCTTTGCCGCCTTTTCCTCGCCGAGCGCCTTGGTCAATATTTTCTGAAGGTAGTCCTTTCCCTCGACGCTCACCCCCATTCCTTTTCGGACTTGATCCGAAAACTCCCGGAGGACCGCGTCGACATCCTCTTGGGGAATGTTGGACGACTTCGAAATCAATCCGCTGATCTTTCTCAAATCCTTGGGGTCGAGCCCTTTCATGATTTGGGAGGCGAGGTCCTCCCCCAACGTCATCAGAAGGATCGCCGCTTTATCATAACCGTCCAGCTTGCCGGCCATCTGTGTCGTGGGTCCTTATCCCTCTTTGATCCATTTTTTGATCACTTGTGTCGCCACCTGGGGGTTCTCCTTGGCCAACTTTAATGTCTGATCGTCCTTCGACGTTTCGATCCTTCTCGGTTCGGCGTTTTCCGGGAACGCCATATTAGAAGTGGAAGACGAGGCGAGGACCGGCGGCGCCGTGGGTGCCAGCAGCGCCTTTAAGATCGGCCGGACGACGAGGAAGAAGATGATCACCGCCAGCAGCGGGCCGGCCGCGAGTCGAGCCAGCGGCAGCCATTGGGTCCATGTTTGGACGAGGGAAGGATTTTCCGGCGTCTCTCCTTCAGAAACCGGGCCGGTTTCAAACGGGATGTTGACCACCTCGACCTGATCCTGCCGTTCGGCGGAATACCCCATCGCCTTCTTCACCAATTCTTCGAGCTTTTTCATCTCCTCCTCGCTCCGTGGGAGATATTTTCGACCGGTCTCTCCTTGGGCCGGTTCGTAGGTTCCGTCGACCAGCACCGCGACCGAAAGTTTTTTAATCGCTCCGACCGGCTCGACGATCCGGCTGACCGTTTTACTGATCTCGTAATTGATCACCTCGTTCTTCTTTTGGGAGTTGTTCGAGGCGGTGGTGCCGGTCGGCGAGGCCGCCTGGTTTCCCGGGGGAGTGTTGGAGCGAACGCCGGGGATGCCGGAGGGACCGCTGTTGGCCGACGTTCCGTTCGCTTGCTCCTGCGCCCGTTGTTCGCTTCGGACCACCTGGGTATCGGGATCGAATTTTTCCTCGGTCAATTCGACCCGTCTGAAGTCGAGGAGGCTCGTCACACGGACCACCGCCTTTTCCGAGCCGACGACCCTTTCGAGCATGCTTTGGATCTTTCCCTCGGTCTCTTTTTCGAGGTTTTTTTGATAATCGAGCTGGGTCGACGTCAGGCCGGTTGCGGAGGGCCCGTCGGTCGTTTTAGAAAGGATCTGGCCGTGCTGGTCGATCACCGTGATCGCCTGGGGGCTCAATCCCTCGACGCTGCTTGAAACGAGATGGACGATCCCCTGGATTTGTCCTTCGGAAAGGCGCTTGCCCGATTTGAGGGTCAAGGCGACCGAGGCGCGGGCCGGCTCTTGCCGTTCTGAAAAGAGGGACCGTTCCGGGATTGCCAAATGGACCCGCGCCTTATGGACTTCGGCGAGTTGGCCGATCGTTCGGCCCAATTCCCCCTGAATGGCCCTGCGATAGTTCAGCTTCTGAACGAACTCGGTCGTTCCGAAACTGTTCCTGTCGAAGATTTCGAATCCGACCCCCCCTCCCTGGGGGAGTCCTTGGCCCGCCAACTGGAGCCGCCATTCGTGAACCTGTTCCGCTGGGATGAGAATGGCGCTGCCGTCGGCGGAGAGCGTGTACGGGACGTGTCCTTCTTTCAATTTGGCGACAACCGAAGCGGCGTCGTCGGATGAAAGATTGGAGTAGAGGACCTGAAGATCGGGCTTCTGAATCCAAAGCCAGAGGACCATCCCTCCGGCCACCGTTCCGGCCAAAAGGAGGAGAAGGGCGATTTTTCTTCCGATCGGCAGGGTCGTGATCTGTCGGTTCATCTGTTCCAGAAGGTCGGCCACGAGGAGTCTTTCCTAATGAGGCGTTTTTGTGCGAATAAATTCGCACCTACATCTTTCGGTGAGTGCGAATTTTTCCTTTTTCATCATTTGTAGGTGCGAATTTATTCGCACTTAAATTTGCATCCGGGAGATCTCATCGTAAGCGGCGAGGATCTTGTTCCGGACCTGCATTATCAATTCGAACGAGAGGCTTGCCTTTTCCATGGCAATCATCGTCTGATGGAGGTTCTCTTGCTTGCCGGTCAACAGGTTCGAGATCGCCTGATCGGCCTGTGATTGTATGTTGTTGACATTCCGGATCGATTTCATCAGGTTTTCCGCAAAAGAGCCGTCGCTTTTTCCGGTTGAATTGCTTGGCAACGAAAGTCTGGTTTGTTCCGGCCCGATCGGTTGAATTGCCATATTTTCTCCTTCGGTTATCTCCCGATTTCCAACGCTTTCATCGCCATGCTTTTGGTGGCATTGAGCGCCGTGACGTTTGCCTCGTAGGAACGGAGCGCCGTGATCATGTTCACCATCTCCTCCATCGGATTGATGTTTGGATAGAGGACATAACCGTCTTGATCCGCGCCGGGATGTTGCGGTTGATAGACCCGTTTAAATGGGCGCTCGTCTTCAACAATCCGGGTCGTCTCCACCCCCGGCAGATCTTCTCCGGTAGAGGAGGCTCCAAGTGTTGATTGGAGGGTTTCCGCGAACGACCCACCGATCGGGGCGGCGGAGAAGACCAGATCCTTTCTCCGATAGGGCCCCCCCTCCGGGGTTTCGGTCGATTCGACGTTCGCAAGATTGCTCGAAACGATGTTAAGCCGAGCCCGTTGGGCATCGAGCCCGGAAGCTGAAATGGCGAATGCCTGTTCGATATCCATCTGATGACCTCCCGATTATCTTCCGACTATCTTCCTTCCCGTATGGCGTTTCGTATCCCCCTTAATTTCGAAGAGATGATCTGGGTCGTGGCGGTATAAAAGAGGGTGTTTTCGGCCAACCTGGCCATCTCTTGCTCTCCGTTGACCGTGTTTCCGTCGAGGCGGTTCGATTTCCCTTGCGCGGGAACGGCGTGTGAGCCGGCAGAAAAGGCTCCGGTAGAGGGGGAACCGCCCGATGCCAGGTGAGATCGATCGGTCCGATGGAGCGAGAGGGTGGCGGAAGCCGACGCTTCGTTCATCGCTCCCTTGAAATCGACTTCCATCGCCCGGTATCCGGGGGTGTCCTGGTTGGCGACATTCGAGGTGATCACCCGATGCCGTTCGCTCCGAAGGTCGAGGGCTTTTTCGAGCAGGCCGATCGTTTTGCTAAACAAGTTGATCATTTTCAGTCTCTCCCTTTCCGCAAAAATTGCCGCTTGTTATTTTTTCGCCGCGATATTCCCTCAGCTTGTTTCGAAGGGTTCGGATGCTGATTCCCAAGAGCCGGGCCGCATGGGTTCGATTGTCTCCGACCCGCTGGAGGGTCTCGAGGATCAGTTCCCGCTCCGCCTCCCGAACGGTGGTTGGCCGGGGGGTCGAGCGGGAGGTGTGAAAAGGGGAAGCCGAGACAAACGATTCCTCGAAAAGAAGATGATCGGGAGTGATCACCCCCCGGTCGGCGAGAAGGACCGCCCGTTCGATGACATTTTCAAACTCCCGGACGTTTCCCCTCCATTCGCGTCCCATCAGGATCGAGATCGCTTCGGTAGAGATGGAGACGACCGATCGCCGGTTTCGGGCCGATCTCTTCTTAACGAAGTGGTCGGCCAGCAGCGGAATATCAACCGGTCGCAGGCGAAGCGGGGGAAGCCGGAGGGGAAAGACATTCAGTCGGTAATAGAGGTCTTCCCGAAAGCGTCCGGCTTTGACCTCTTCCCATAAGGGGCGATTGGTTGTGGCGATGATCCGAATGTCGAGTGGAAGGGGACCCTTTCCACCGAGCAGATCGACCTCCCGTTCCTGCAGAACGCGGAGGAGTTTTGCTTGGAGCGAGAGGTGCATTTCGCTGACCTCGTCGAGGAGGAGCGTCCCGGTGTGGGCCAGTTCGAACCGGCCCGGTTTCCGGGCGGCGGCGCCGGTAAAGGCTCCCTTCTCATAGCCGAAGAGCTCGCTTTCCAAGAGTGTCTCCGGCACCGCCGCGCAATTGATGGCGACGAAAGGCCGATCGGCGCGGAGGCTCCGTTGATGGATAAATCTTGCAAGAAGCTCTTTCCCTGTCCCGCTCTCTCCCTCGATGAGAATTGAGGTTTGACTTGCCGCGACCACCTCGGCCGTCTTTAACAGTTTGAGGAGGTTTGGATCTTGCGTGAGCAAGGGCCGTTTTTGTCCCTCGGAGAGGTGGTTTGTTGGGTCCATTGGATCTGCTTGCGGGTCAGCTTGTTTTTCTTCGAGTGTCATGCGTCGCATCCAATAAATGAAGGAGTTCTTTTTCTTCCGCCGCCCAGGCCCGCAGGGAGGGGTCTTGGGCTTTTTGGGCCAATAAATCGAGGAGAGCCCGACCGCGTGCTTTTTCTCCCAGCCCCCGGTAACATTTCGCCATTTGGAATCGGATCCAGTCGGCCTCTTCCCCCTCCCCTTTTTCCTTCAGCGCCGCCTGATATGCGGGGAGTGCTTTGGCGAATGCTCCAAGTTGAAGGGAGACCTCCGCAATGGCAAGCGTCAGATCAAGTGATTTCAATGAATTTCCCTTGATCCGGGTTTGCAATGTTTGATAGACGAGGGCCTCCTTCTTAAAATCTCCCTTGCGCTGATAAGCCTTGGCGAGGAAGAATGCCATCCGTTCCCGGTCGGGGTTTTCCGGATAACGGCGAAACCATGTTTCGTACCTTGCGATCGCTTGGTCCAGGCGATCCTGGCGGTCGAGCGCGATTGCTGAATCGGCGAGTACTTCGGGGGCATGCCGGCTTTTCGGGTAACGACGGAGAAACTGATTGAGTTTTTGTTCCGCCCGGGGATTGTCTCCCATTGAAAGGAGGCTTCTTCCGAGATGAAACAACGCCGTTTCGGCCAACCGGTTTGATGGGGAGGCCGCGATCGGAGCAAGCAGTTCGATCGCCTGTGCATGAAGTCCAACCCGCACATGACTGAGGGCGACCTGAAGACCGGTCCGGCCGGTTAACATCGAGGGAATGAAGTCGGCTGAACGGGAATGGAAAATGGAAAGAATCCGAAGGTCTTCTTTCTCTCCAGAGAGCCGATCGATCTCCTTGATGATGGTTTTGCGCGAGAGGACGGTCAGACGGAGCCGGAGCGGCGGGGAAAGGGGAATCGGTAAAAATGCTTCTTCCAGGGCGACGGTGGTTGGAAAAGCCCCGTATGCTTGGAGCCGTTCGACTGTTTCCAGGATCAGTTCTTGATGGAGCGGCGAAACCGGAGGCGCGTGTAAGAGCGTCAACCCCTCTTTTTCGATCGTGTCGAGAAGAGGACGGATCTCCTCACGATATTGCTCGGAGAGGCAGTCGGGAAATGCCTTTTGACCCGGATGGGCCCCGCACGGCCGCATCGCCAGTTGCCCCGCCGACGCCAGCATCCTCGCGGCGGTCGCGTTTGGATGGGAGGCGCCGAGAGAAAGAACCTGTTGATAGACCTGACCGGCTTCCTGGTCTTTCCCTTCCATTCTCCAGGCATCACCCATCCGGGCCAAGGCGATCGGAACGAGCGGATCTGGTGCCATTTGATCTATGGCCATTTTATTTTGGGAGGCTGTTTTAAGAAAACGGGAGAAAATTTCACGCGCCTTGGCGGTCCGGCCGGTCCGATATGCAACTTCTCCATATTGGAAAAGGATCGGGAGAAGTCTCAATGGAACGGGGGTGTTTCCGGTCTCTCCACGAGGAACCGCTCCCTCATATTTCTTGTAGGCGCTTTCGTACCGACCGAGATGAAAGAGGACCTCGGCGTGACCGAAGGAAAGCCAGCTTCCTTCCTCTCCTGAAAAAGAAGAAGGGTCGATTTGGCGATAAGCCGCATCGGCTTCTTTCCATTTTTGCCATGCCTGGTAAGCCTGGGCGATTTTCATTTTGGCCGAAGGGGCGAACCGGCTGTGAGGATGCTTCGTCAGAACCCTTTTAAAACTTCCGATCGATTCGTAATAAAGCCCCAACCCCAGATAGGCTTGGCCAGTTCGAAGAAAAGCGCGAACGGTATTCTCAGTGTCGGGATAGGTTCGCTGCGCATTCCGGAAGGCGGCGAGCGCTTGATGAAAATGTTCGGCACCGTCGCGCTCCGCCCATGCGAGATGAAGATCCCCGATCAGAAAAGAAGCGGTTTCCGCGAGGGGGCCCACCGAAAGCGATTCCAACAGATGACTCGTTTTGGAAACGGCTTCCGCGAACTCTCCGGCGTGATAAGCCTGGAGGATTGGCTCGAAGGGATCCTCCCGGAGCGGTCCAGCGAGTGATTCAGCGGGTGAGTCAGCGAACGAAGAGAGCGTTGAGGGGGAGGCTCCATCCGGCTTTGCCGATGGAGGGGGCGACGCAAGCCCCCTTTCCGGCGGAGCCGGCTTCGATAGACCGGCTCGGTTTTCCGGAAAGATCGGTAACCGACTGTCCGACCCGCTGTCTTGGGCGGTGACGATCGGCACGGAAAGGAATAACCCACCGAGGATCACCAAGCATCGTATCGCTAATGTTTTCAGCAACGGGACCTCTTTTTAAACTCTATTTTGGTATAAGCAAGAAGGGTGCCGGAGATTGCCGGGGAAGAGTTGAATCGATTCGCTCTTGCTATTCCCTCGGTTCCGATATTGGAGGGGATGGAAGAAGAGGGCGTCGTCAATGCTTTGACGGTCCGAGTCAAGAAAGCGATTCCGAAACGGGGATGGTTACTCCCCCTGCGGCGGAGGTCTTTTATCCAGCGAACGAAGAGAGCGTTGAGGGGGAGGCTCCGTCCGGCTTTGCCGGATGGAGGGGGCGACGCAAGCCCCCGCTTT
>CAZOFJ010000025.1:0-41299 GCA_964579005.1 uncultured Nitrospirota bacterium | reverse complement strand
CCGCATGAAGGACAAGGGTGGGTCCTTGCTTGCGTTTCTCTTGAAGGAGAGTTCCGGCGGTGGCGATTCCGCCGCGGGGAGCGGTCGTGCCGTCGACTTCGGTCGGGACTGGGAAGAGTTCGTAGACATCGTTCATTTGGAGGATCGTGAACGAATGGATCTTCCCGTTGCCGCGCACCGATTCGGCATGCAAGACGGAAAAGATGGAGAAAATAGAAAAGAGGAGAAGCGAAATGAGGATGATGTGCCATTTTCTTTTCATGGGGAGGTCCTTTTAGAGGGGCTACTTTAGAAATTTCTGCCTTCGAAGTCAACGGTAAAACGAGTCAATCTTGTTGACACAAAGGGGATGATTGGTTAAGATGGGGCCGGTTTACAGGGCTTTTGGATGCAACGAGTCATGAAGCGGTTTCTTTTTGTTTCTCTGATTTTTTTCCTTTCCGCCTGTCAAAAAAAAGAAGGAATTGCCGAAAACGGCGGCGCCGGTTCGCTTCCTCCCCCCCCCTCCATGTCGCCGGCCGTTCCGAATCAACAGGTGGCCGAGACCGGCGTTCCCGCCGAATCGCAGCACGGATCGGGGGCGCCGGTTCCGTTCATGCAGAAATTGAACGAGTATAAGGCCCGTCTCGACAAAAATCCAAAAGATGTGGAAGCCCTCGTCTTTTTGGGAAACGCAAATTACGATATTCAGCGATTTGAGAAAGCGAAAGAGTTTTACCTCCAGGCCCTCGATGCCGATCCCCACAATACCCACGTGCAGACCGATTTGGCCTCCGCCTACAGAAACCTCGGCGATATCGACAAGGCACTGGAAGAGCTCGATCGGGTGTTGAAGGTCGATCCGAAACACGAGGTGGCCCTCTACAACAGCGGTATTATTTATCTCAACGACAAGAACGATGTGACGAAGGCGACCGCCGCATGGGAAAAGTTGATCCAAATTAAACCGAACGATCCCCTGTCGGGGGAGCTGAAGAAGAAGATCGCCGAATTAAAAGAGGGGCCCGCCAAGCAAAAGCCGGCATCGGGTAAGCCGCATTAAGGGAGTCAGGGGATGAAGTTTTTTTTGGATACCGCGAATATTTCCGAAATTAAAGAATCGGTCGCGTTGGGATTAATTGACGGCGTGACGACCAATCCTTCGCTGGTGGCGAAGGAAAAGAGGGAGTTCAAAACCCTGATCGAGGAGATCGCTCAGATCGTCGACGGTCCCATTTCCGCCGAGGTGGTCGCCACCGACGAAGAGGGAATGGTTGAGGAGGGACGGTCCCTGGCGCGGATACATAAGAATATTGTCGTGAAAGTCCCCATGACGCCGAACGGTCTCAAGGCGACCCGGCGGTTTGCGAAAGAGGGAATTCGGGTGAATGTCACCCTGGTCTTTTCCCCGGCCCAAGCCCTTCTTGCCGCGAAGGCGGGGGCAACCTATGTCAGCCCCTTTATCGGCCGCCTCGACGACGTCGGCCAGACCGGGATCGATCTGATCGATCAGATCGTCACCATCTTTTCGAACTATGACTTCAAAACCCAAGTGCTTGTGGCGAGTATTCGGAATCCGATCCATGTGGTTGAAGCGGCTCAAATCGGGGCCGACGTCGCCACGATCCCCTTCGCCGTTTTACAACAACTCTTCAAGCACCCTTTGACCGATATCGGATTGGCCAAGTTCCTTTCCGATTGGGAGAAAGGGGCTTCCAAGTAACAGAGAGGTTGTAAATAAATCCTTGGACCGAGCTGGGTGGCTGAGGCGCAAGCAGCGCAAGACGCGACGACGAGGCGTAGCCAGCGGCTACGTTGAGGAGGAGCAACGCGGCGATGCGCCGTGCATCGGTCGCTCAGCGACGGGAGAGGATTTGTTTACAGCTTTCAGCATGTCGAACCCCCTCCCGCCTCTCTTCAACTTTCATTCCGAGCTTACCGGTAGTTCATAAATTGCAGATCGAGCCCGAAATCTTTCGAACGTAAAAAGGCGATCACCGATTGAAGTTCGTCCTTGCTTTTGCTTTGGACGCGGACCTGATCCCCCTGGATCTGAGCCTGTACTTTGAACTTGCCGTCCCGGATCGCCTTGGTGATCTCCTTGGCCTTTTCCGAGGCGATCCCCTGTTGGAGGGTGATCTTTTGCCGGACCGTTCCGCCGAGCGCCTTTTCCACCTTCTCGTAGACCAGCGCCTTGAGCGACACGTCGCGCTTTACAAGTTTCGTTTGCAGGACATCGAGGACCGCCTTGAGTTTGTATTCGTCCTCGGAGGTGGCGATCAGCTCCTTTTCCTCCTCCAGCCGAATCTCGCTTTTGCTTCCTTTCAGGTCGAACCGTTGACGGACCTCTTTCATCGCCTGTTCGACGGCATTCTTCACCTCCTGCATATCGATCTTCGAAACGACATCGAATGAAACATTTTCCGCCATCAGAATCTCCTTGCATTCGTTAGGGTTTTTTAATCGTTTGACTGTCGGCGTCAATCCCCTTTTTTTCCGGTTCTTGATTCAAGATCTCAAGAATTCTTTCCGCGAGTTTCTGAGGAGAAAACGGTTTGGTGAGATATTCCAGGGCGCCGACATGCCCCCCCCGTTCTTTGGCGGAGGGATCGCCGCGGGCGGTCAACATGACGATCGGAATGTGGGCGGTCTCTTTGTTCTCTTTGAGCCGCTGGCAGGCCTCGAATCCGTTCATCTTCGGCATCATGACGTCGAGCAGGATCAGATCTGGCTTTTCGGAAAGGGCCTTTTCGATCGCTTCGATTCCGTTACCCGCCTCGATTGTTTCGATCCCGCTGAATTTCAACTTGATGTGAATCAATTGTCGAACGAACTCCTCGTCATCGACGACGAGGACTTTTTTCGGGTTCATGCCTCAATCCGATCGAAGGTGATGATACGATTCCCCCCCTGCTCCCGGGCCTGTTTGAGGGCGACGCCGGCTTGGACCATCATTTTTTCTGCGGTGTCGGCGTTGTCAAAAAAGGTGGCGACTCCGACGCTCACGGTGACCCCTTCGAAGGTCTGTCTTCCCGGGATGGAGAAGTCAGACCCTTCCACCAGTCTGCGAAGTTTTTGCGCGGCGGAAACGGCCGCCTCTTGTGCCGTTTCGGGCATCAGGAGAGCGAAGGTGCTCCCGCCACAGCGACAGAGGGGATTCGAGGCGCGGGTGCTTTTTCGGAAAAGGAGAGCGATCTCTTTCAAGAGATGGTTTCCCGCGTCGGTCCCGTGGTGTCGATTAAAAAGGCGAAACTGGTCGAGATTCGAAAGAAGAAGGGAAAAAGGCCGTCTGTACCGGACGGCCCTGTTTGCCTCGTCGGCCAAACGGTTCGCCAGATAACGTTCGTTGTAGAGGCCGGTGAGTCCATCGACCATTTTGGCCTTGTCGGGATAGAGTTTTTCGAATTTACGAACCTCCTCTATCAAGGCCTCTTTTAAGGACGGTCCTTGATAGAGGATTTCGCGCACCTGGCCGTCGAGAATCTGTTTTTCTTCCTGGGTCAGTTCTCGCGACGAAAAAAGGAGGATCGGAATATTTTTCGCGGTCGGGTGTTGTTTGAGACGGTGGATTGTTTCAATTCCGGAGATCTTCTCCAACATGAGATCGATCAAAATCAGGTCGGGCTGAATCTCGACGGCGAGGGAGAGTCCTTCCTCACCGCTGTCGGTTTTGATCACGCCGAACCGCTCCTCGACCAAGATTGTTCCGATCCGCTCCCGCGTCGCGATGTTCGGTTCCATGCTTCCTTTCGCGCTCGGCTCCAAGCCTGGTTCCAAGCCTGGTTCAATGACCAGGAAGGTGGTCGGCTTGCGGGCGTGAGTGTCGGTCACGCTGTATTTTCTCAAACTCTCGATCAGTCCCTGCCGATCGATCGGTTTAGTAAAATAATCGACCGCCCCGAGGCTGAAGCCCAAGGTCGGGTTTTCGATGATCGAAACGATGATGACCGGAATGTCCCGCGTCGCGGGGAACGACTTTAGTTTTTTAAGCACCTCCCACCCGTCGATCCGGGGGAGCATGATATCCAGGGTGATGGCGAACGGCTTTATTTCTTTCGCTTTTTCCACGGCCTCTTCGCCGTCGGAGGCATGGACCACGGTATATCCCTCCTGGGTCAGATAAAGGGCCAGCAATTTCGCAACGGCCGGATCGTCCTCGACCACCAGAATGGAGGGTTGTTCCCCTTCCGAAGGGGGAGAAGGGGAAGAGAGAGAAACGGGGGCCGCTGGTTCGCGATCGATCCGGTCCTGCGGGGGAAGGGGGATAATCTCCTCCGATTTGGAAAAAGGAATCGAAACAGTGAAGGTGCTCCCCATTCCCAATCGGCTTTCGACCGAGATCGTCCCTCCCAGCAGGTCGACGAACCGTTTCGTGATCGCAAGCCCGAGTCCGGTTCCGGCGTGGTCCCGGGTGTAGGAACCGTCGACCTGCTGGAATTCATCGAAGATCTTGTCGACTGCCTCTTGCGGAATCCCGATCCCGGTGTCTCGCACCGATATTTTGACCGCGGGCCGCTCGGCAATTTCACCCGATCCGATCCGGAGGTCGATCGTACCGCCGGTGGGGGTGAATTTGACGGCGTTTCCGAGGAGGTTGAGGAGGATTTGTTTCATCTTCCCTTCGTCGCTCACGATCAAATCGATTCCCTCCTCCATCGTGAGTTGGAAGCGGAGATTCTTCTTGTAAATCATCGGGAGGATCGTTTGACGGATCCCTTCCACCAACGACCGGAGACGGAAGGGCTGGAGGTGGAGCTCCATCTTCCCCGCTTTGATCTTCGAGAGATCGAGTAAGTTATTGATGATCTCCAGGAGGTGTTGCCCACTGGTGTGCATGTTTCGGATATAGGTCTCTTGTTCCTTCGTGAGATCGCCCGCCAGCCGGTCGAGGAGGATTTCGGAAAAGCCGATGATCGAGGTGAGAGGGGTTCGCAATTCGTGGGAGGTATTCGAAAGAAACTCCGACTTGATCCGGTCGGTTTCCATCCACTTCTCGACCGTCTCCTGTTCCTTTTGATAGAGGCGGGCGTTCTCCACGGCGTTGCCGATCTCGTTTCCGATGGAAGAAAGAAACTGGAGATCTTCGGCGGTGAAGTGACGGGGGGTCTGAGCCGCGAGGGTGAAGACGCCGACGATCCTGTTTTTTGACTGGATCGGGAAGGCGATCAGGGTTTGATAACCCGCTTCAATGATGGGAGACCGCTCCTGACCCCCTCCGGTTTCTTTCAGAATCACCGGCGCCCGTGTCTCGATCACTTCTTTGCAAACGCGGCGATCCTCCGCCGCGTTGTGAACTTGGTCGAGCAGGAGCGGGGAGATTCCAAAGTGGCTCTTCAGGATCAGTTTGCCATCGGCGGGCCCATCGGTGGAATCAATCAGTTCGACATAGGCCGACTCGAAGCCGGTCGCCTCGGCCACCTTCTGGAGGGTTGAATCGAGGATCTCCTGTAGCGCCAACGATTGATTCGCGGTGGCTGCAATCTGGTTCAGGGCCGAGAGCTCCCGCGTCCGGGCGGAGACTTTTTCCTCCAGATTGCTGTACGATTCCGACAGCTTCTCGGCCATCTCGTTGAATTTGTCGGCGAGCGCCTCGATTTCGTCGTTTGTCTTGATCCGAAGCCGGTGACCCAGATCCCCCTTTCGAATATGTTCGGCACCCTCATGGAGAAGGAGAAGAGGCTCCACCAGTCTTCTGGAGACAACGAAGCCTAAGAAACAGGTTGCGCCGACCAGGAGCGTTCCATAAAGAAAAACCGTTTTAAGAAGAGACTGAAGCGGCGCATAAGTTTCGCTCGGTTCTTGCCGGATGAAGCTGTGCCACTGTTTTCCCGTACTTTGTGGAATCCACCGGTTGACGGCAGGCACCGGCGCGAACCCGACGATTGCGTTGGTCCCGCCATGGCCGTCGTTGTGGGCGGTGATCCAGCCGGGACGGTCCGAGACGATTTTTTGTAGTAGATCTGAATCGGTCACGTGGCTTCCGGTTGCGAGGATCGGGCAGATGAGGACGGTTCCTGAAGCGTCGATCAGCATGGCATGACCGGTTTTGCCGAAACGGATCGGATCGATGAACGGGTTTAAAAAAGGTCTGAGGTGGAGGGTCTCCTTAATCACCCCCAGGAAAAGGCCGGTCTCTCTTTGTCGGATCGGGACGGCGATGTCGAAGAGAAAATCGGTGAGATCGTTATCGCTCCGGTAGAGGTTGCCGACATAAGCGCCATCCTTATCGCGCGCCGCGGTTTCTCTCCACCAATCTGTTTCCCCGAAAAAAGAGGTCTCATCGGCGTTGCTGGAAGAAGCGCTGATCGGGATGCCGGTGGCGTCGGTCAACATAATCGATTGAACCGCTTTATTTTCATTAAGATGAGCCGTGCGATCGAGGAGGGCGACGATCTCTGGATATCGGGTGGCCGTCCCCTTTTCCAAGGGATCGGCCGGTGGCGGGGTCGTCCGCCGGGCCTGTTTCAATGCAGATTGGATCGCTTCCTCTTCGACGAGATAACGAAGTTCAATGATTTTGCTTCCGATCCCGAGATCGGTTTTGCTGGCGGCTTCCCGTGCGAGCCCTTCAAAGTTGTTTCCAATCGCCTTTCTCAGCTCGGTCGTTCCGCGCCAGGAGGTGACCATCAGGGCGAGAAAAACCGGGAGGATCGCCATGACCACCACCGCGGAAACGATTTTTTTCCTCAATCCCGTTTTTGCAGACATATCGACCCGAAATTGACCAGAGAGGTTATAAAAGTATACTCAAGCTGGAACCATCTGTCATCCGATTTTCCCGGTACTTTCCCGGATCGAACGGGAAAATCAGGTTAAAACCCTTGCGGGAAAATAAGCCCTCCTCTCCTGGTGGTTCGCTCCAGTATGTTTTTACTGGGCGAATATTTCTAGGGGGCGTCGACGGTTTCTGTTCCTTTGGGGATCTTTAATGAGAAAAGATCTTCCGGAAAGCCTTTATTGATCTCGATTTTGTCAAAGGTGAAGGTCGAGACGTTTCCATTCTCTTCGAAGAGAATGACTTTTTCGATTACCGATCCTTCAATTTGCCGGGAAGGGGCGGCCGAGACGACGATTTTTGTGACCTGGGCCTCCTTGCTCTTTGGTACCAGACGAAGTGGACGTGACGGCCCCGCCGGGGAGCCTTCATCGATGGAGATCTGAAAGTCGCGGTCGAGGCGGCCGGCCCCGGAGAGGAGTTGGAGGGGGAGGTGGCTGTCCGACCCTCCGCCGATCCGGCTACGGATGACCTGTTTGTGTTCGGGAACATAGTAGGTGACCTTTTCCCCTTCCACGACGATCTGTTGCCGGGTCGGTTCTTGATAGTCCCACCGCATCTTCCCCTTTTTTAGGAAGAGTTTTCCTTTCGAGACATAGGGGGTGTCAAAGTCTTGAAAACGGACTGTCTGGACGAAGTCTGCTTGCAGATCGGTGAGTTTTTCATAGGCGATCTGAATTTGGGAGGCGGCTGCAGCCGGATCTTCCTTCGTCTTTTCTCCCCCTTCCGGGGCGGCGTCGACGGGGGTTAAGGGGAGAGAGAGGAGAAGGGAGAGGAGAAGGGATGTCATCCAGATTTTTTTCACGATAATGTTCCTTCTAAGTGTTTGAGAGTTTAAGGGATTTCTTTCTTGACCAGGATCTCTCTCGGCTTGCCGCCGACGGCCGGCCCGATGACCCCGTCTTCTTCCATCATTTCGATCATCCGGGCGGCGCGGGGATATCCGACCCGCATGCGCCGTTGAATGAAAGAGGCGGAGGCCTGGCCGGTGGAGATGACCAGTTCCCGTGCCTGCTCGTAAAGCTCATCCCGTTCGTTCCCAGACAATCCCTCCGGAGAGGGAGCCTCTTCGGAGAGGGCGGTTTCATAATGAGGAGAAGCCTGGTCCTTCACAAAGGCCGTCACTTTCTTGGTCTCTTCCTCCGAGACGTACGCGCCGTGGATCCGAACGATCTTCCCGGTCCCGGCGGAAAGGTAGAGCATGTCTCCTTTTCCCAGGAGCTGCTCCGCGCCGTTGGCGTCGAGGATCGTCCTCGAATCGATCTTCGATGAAACACCGTAGGCGATCCGGGCGGGAAAATTGGCCTTAATCAGTCCGGTGATTACGTCGACCGAGGGGCGTTGTGTGGCGAGGACCAGATGGATGCCGGAGGCGCGGGCCATCTGCGCCAGGCGGGTGATCGAATCTTCAACATCACGGGGGGCGACCATCATCAGGTCGGCCAGCTCGTCGATGAAGATGACGATGTAGGGGAGTGGCCCCAGTTGAACCGGGGTCGGCGTTCCTTCCGTTTCGCCCGGCCTCCTTTTGTCGGGAGCGGGGGTGTTCGCGAGGGTGTTTGATTGACCGCTCTTTTCCCTGGGCGGCTTAAAGAGTTTGTTGTAAGCTTCGATGTTTCGAACCCCCCTCTCCGCCAAGAGTTGATATCGGCGCTGCATCTCCGCAACCATTTTCCGGAGCGCCTCGGAGGCGGCCTTTGCCCGGATGATGACCGGGGTGATCAGATGGGGGATCCCGTCGTAGAGGGAAAATTCGAGCATCTTCGGGTCGATCATCAGCAGCTTCACTTCCGATGGGGTTGCGGTGTAGAGGAGGGAGAGGATCATCCCGTTGAGACCGACGCTCTTTCCCGATCCGGTGGAACCGGCGATCAGCAGGTGGGGCATGGTGGCAAGGTCGGCAGCGACCGGATTTCCGAAGATATCTTTTCCGAGGGCAAGCCGAAGCTTCGACCCGATCTGGTGAAAGGCGGGAGACGAAAGGATCTCCTTCAATATCACCTCTTCACGGATGTGGTTTGGAATCTCGATCCCGACGGTTGATTTTCCTGGAAGGGGGGCGACGATCCGGACCTGCATTGCCTTCATTGCCAGGGCCAAGTCGTCCGAGAGATTGGTGATCCGGTTCAGTTTGATCCCGGGGGCCGGCTCGAATTCGAACATCGTCACGACCGGGCCGGGATGAACCTGAGTGACCTTTCCTTCCACGTCAAAATCGAGCAGTTTCCTTTCCAAAATGTGGGATTGGGCAACCCATTCTTCTTCCGTGACCCGTTTTCTGTTTCCGGAAGGATTGGCCAGGAGCGAAAGGGGGGGGAGACGATAGTCCCCTTCATCTTCCCTGGCGAAGGAAAAGGCCTCTTGTTGCGGAGGAGGAGTGACCTTTGCATCCGGGTCGGCGGCGGGGGTTCGAGCAATTTCAGGCGCTTTCGAAGGGGGCGGCGGGGGAACGGCGCGGCGTTGCTTTTTTCCCTCGCGGATCGTCATCTGTTCGTCCCAGTGCTCCCGAAGGTCGGCGAGGCGTTCCCGGAGTCGATCGAATGCCAAACGGGGGGAGAAAGGAGTCATCAACATCCAACCCAACAGGAAAAAGAAAAAGAGAAGGAGATGGCTTCCGATCGAAGCGAAATAATCCAAGAAGAATCGGGAGAGGAACCGTCCGGTGATCCCCCCATGTTCTTGCCATTCCAGCTCCGCGATCGAGGAAACGGTCAGGAGGAGAATGAGTGATCCGATCGGGCCTCGGGGGGGGAGCGGGAAGCGTCCTTCCCTAAAAATGCGAACGCCGAAAAAGAGAAAAAAAAGGGGGAGGAGATACGAAGCAACCCCGAAGAGTTGTGTCAGAAGTTCCGAGAGATTTGCCCCGACCCGGCCGATGGCGTTCCGGACCCCCGGTTGGGAGGCAATGGTCGAAAAGGAGGGATCTTCCGGGTGGTGGGTCAGCAGGCTGATGCCGATCAAGAGTCCGATCACGATCAGGAGAATGCCAACGATTTCATCGGAATAGCCGTTGTCGGGCCGGTCAGAAGCCATGATTCTTCCCACGAAAAAACGGTAGGGGCAGGCCTGCGTGCCTGCCCTGCTTTCTGCGATTGCAACAGGGCGGACACACAGGTCCGCCCCTACATTAAATCATAATCACGTTTGGAATGATCATCGGGTAGCGGTCCATCCGCTTTGAGATGATCTTTTTCAAAATCTGTCTGATGCGCGTTTCCATTTTTTCTTTGAGGGCGATCGGGATCTCTTCTTTCCAGGCCGGATCGGCAGCCGTCTCCTGGATGAATGTATCGAGGGCGCGTTCCATTTCTATCCAAAGGGGTTGCCAAACAGGTTGGGCGCTCCGGTCGAAAGTAAAGCCCCGGGAAAGGAGGGTGGGGCCCGATCGAACCTTTCCCGATTCCCGATCGACCGCCACCGTCACGATGATCATCCCATCCGAGCCGAGATGCCGGCGTTCTTTCAAGACCGTCTGTTCCACGTCGCCGATCCCTTTCCCGTCGATATAGGTCGGACGAAGGGGAAGGGTCTCTCCCTTTCTGCACTCTCGCGGGCCGAAAAGAATCTCGTCTCCATCCTCGACCACCATGATGCGACGGGGATCGATTCCGGTCTGTCCGGCCAAGGCGGCATGGGAGACCATCTGGCGGTACTCCCCGTGGATCGGGATAAAGAATTCCGGCTTTACCCACCCGATCATCTTCCGCTGTTCCTCACGGCTGGCGTGGCCGGAGACGTGAACGGGGGCGTTTTTCTCGTGAAGGACGCGCGCCCCTTTCTTGAAGAGGTGGTTGATCACTCGGGAGATGTCGATTTCGTTTCCGGGGATGACGCGGGCGGAGAGGATCACCGTATCTCCCGGTTTGATCCGAATCTGCTTATGGTCGTCGGTTGCCATCCGGTAGAGGGCCGACATCGGCTCTCCCTGGCTTCCGGTGGTCACCAGAACAACCTCTCGATCGGGGGTTTCGTTCAGCGCCTCGAGGGGGGTGATCCCATCGAGCGGAAAAGCGAGATAGCCGAGTTCCCGGGCGATCCGAATGCTGTCGATGATGCTCTTTCCGGTGAGAAAGAGCTTCCGTCCATGACGTTGGGCGATCTGTGCAATCTGGTCGATCCGATGGATGTTCGACGAGAAGGTCGCGATAATGATCCGGCCTTCCGCCTCGGGGAAAAGGGCATCGAAATTCTCCCCGATCCGCGCCTCGGAACCGGTGTGTCCCTCCCGTTCGGCGTTGGTGCTGTCGGAAAAAAGGGCCAAGACCCCCTTTTCTCCATATTCAACGAACCGCTCCTGATCGAAGTAGCTCCCGCCGACCGGATTCGGATCGATCTTAAAATCGCCTGTATGAATCAGGCAGCCGACCGGGGTGGTGATCGCGTAGGCGACGCTGTCGACCACGCTGTGGGTGACGCTGATCGGTTCGACCGAAAAGGGTCCGACCGAGATCGCCTCCCTCGGTTTAATGGAGACGAGCCGGGTGGAGAGGACCTCCTTCCGGTGCTCCCGTAGCTTCTCGGCGAGGAATCCGAGGGTGAGCGGTGTTCCATAAACTGGAATGTCGAGATGGCGGAGGAGATAGGGAACTGCCCCGATGTGGTCTTCGTGGGCGTGAGTAAGAAAGAGGGCAAGAACCTTTTTGCCGGGATCGAGAAGGGAGGAAAAGTCGGGGATGACGATATCGATCCCGAGTAGATCTTCTTGCGGAAACATCAACCCCGCATCGACCAATATGACCGATCCTTCATAGTCGAAGGCCATCATATTCATGCCGATCTCACCTAATCCGCCGAGGGGAACGACACGAAGCGGCGCGGCGTTGTTGGGAAGTCCTGTCACCATTTATTAGGGATGGAACTATATCACATCTTTGTCGGACAAGCAAACAGACGGGAAGCCCCGAAGCCCCAACAGGGTCATGTCATTCTCTGATTGAATTGTTTGAAATGTCGGAATTTCTTACAAGAATTTAATTTGTCATTCCCGAATGTTTAATCGGGAATCCAGAATGTGAAAAATCAAGGTCTTATGGATTCCCGCCTGCACTGTTACACCGTGCTTTCGCGGGAATGACGATCCGCTGCGGACTTTGACGTGACCGTAGAGGCACTTTCTCCTTGACCGAGATAAGACTGGTCTATATACTGGTCTATTGTAAGCGATGCAACCGAGGGGGAAAAGATGAAAACCGAAATTGGTTCCTACGAAGCGAAGACCAAATTGCCAGAGTTATTACGGCAAGTAAAGGCAGGCAAGAGTTTTACGATCACGAATCGCGGTGAGGCCATTGCGGACCTTGTTCCGAGCGTCGGGGCGAAGACGAAAGACAAAGTAACGGCGGTGGAAAAGATGAAGGCGTTTATGCTGCAGAATCCGGTCCGGGGAGTGAATATTAAGAGACTGATCGAAGAGGGGCGCGCATGAGGTTTGTTGTCGACAACTCTGTGTCGATGCGCTGGTTCTTTGGTGACGGTAAACCCCAAGAACTCGCCTTTGCAAGAGAAGTGCTTGATGCAATGGGGGACGGAAGTGCTCTCGTACCGGTCACATGGGGGCTCGAAGTGTCTAACGTGATCGCAAGAGCGGAAGCAAAGGGATGGGTGACAGAGGCTCGCAGCGAGGCGTTCCTCGGGATGCTTGAAGAGGTGGATATCGAAGTGGATGAAGAGACCTTTTCGCGGTCATTGTCAGACACGCTTCAGTTGGCCCGACGTTACCGGCTATCCGCTTATGACGCTTCCTATCTCGAACTGGCATTGCGGGAAGGGATTCCTCTGGCGACGCTGGATGAAGACCTGCGGAAGGCAGCCAAGAAAGCAGGAGTCAAACGATTCTCGCAAAGATAAGTGAACACGCGTTGCGACGCGCGTGCGTGTCCAGGTTTGCTCACAACGACGGGAGAGGATTTATTCACAGTCTCCAGAGTCTCTTCTCCATTTCCAAAAAGAGCGGT
This sequence comes from uncultured Nitrospirota bacterium, assembly GCA_964579005.1. Lineage (GTDB taxonomy): Bacteria > Nitrospirota > Nitrospiria > SBBL01 > Manganitrophaceae > CAZOFJ01. The sequence goes on along the minus strand of CAZOFJ010000025.1, from coordinate 28,591 downwards.
CCTAATGTTTCGGGCCGAATCGCCGAGAGGGCGATGGCGCCATACCGCTCGCAGAGAGGTTTCACTGTCTCCGGATCGACCCGATCGATTTTGTTAAAGACCAATAACTGCGGTGTTTCCATGAGACCCAGTTCTCCGAGAATCTCGTTGACCGTCTCGATCTGTCGTTCGAAACGTGGATTTCCGATATCGACCAGGTGGATCAGGAGATGGGCGTCCCGCAGCTCGTCGAGTGTCGACTGAAAGGCGCCCAAGAGATCGGGCGGGAGCGATTGGATGAATCCGACCGTATCGGTGATGATCACCTCCCGCTCCCGGGGAAAACGAAGCCTCCGGGTGGAGGTGTCGAGGGTGGCGAAGAGGAGATCCTCGGTCTGCACGTTGCTTTTCGTCAGCGCATTCAGGAGGGTTGACTTTCCGGCGTTTGTATAGCCGACGATCGAGACGATGGGGATCCGGTGGGCCACCCTCCGGACCCGGCGCCGCGCGCGGGCTTCGGCGAGCGACTCGAGCTCTTGTTCCAATCGGGTGATCCGATCGCGTGCCCGGCGGCGGTCGACCTCCAATCGTGTCTCTCCCGGCCCTCTTCCGCCGATTCCGCCGGTAAGGCGCGACAGCGCCGTGCTTCGTTCCGCCAGCCGGGGGAGGCGATATCGCAATTGGGCGAGTTCGACCTGAACCTTCGCCTCCCGGGTCACCGCCCGTTGAGCGAAGATATCGAGGATCAGTTGGGTCCGGTCGAGGACTTTCATCTCGGTCACCTCGCCGATCGCCTTTATTTGAAGGGGGGTGAGGTTTTGGTCGAAGATCAAAAGGTCGGTCCGTTGTTGCTGAGCCTTCATGATGATCTCTTTTAGTTTTCCCACGCCGAGAAGGTATTTCGGATGGAATCGTTTCGGTCGTTGAAAAACCCGATCGGTTGGGAGGAGGCGGGCCGACCGGGTCAGCTCCGCCAACTCTTCCATTGATGCCTCTTGGTCGAGCCGCGGCATGTTTGAAACGCTGATCAGGATCGCCTTTTCCTTCCGGCTGTCGACGGCGCGGGTTCGCTCGCCGGAATCGAATTCGGCTTCGAGTGCCGAGAGGAACGGCATCAACGGCATGTTGAGGCGATGGATCGAGGTCGGGGGAAGCGTCTCGTAGATCTTCCCATCCGGATTGGGGGGAAGGAGGTGGGCCAGGTAGACGGTTCCCGGAAGCCCTTCTTGAACGACGCCGATCGCGGCGACCAGATCGAGACGGAGGAGCGCCAGGTCGGTCAGGTCGTCGTCGGTCAGCGGTTCATTCTTGAGGTGGGTATGGATCAGACGGACCCCACGGAGCCCACGAGGATTTCCGCGAAGCTCGCTCAGATCGGGGATCATGATCTCCCGTTCGTTTCCAACCAGGACGGAGTAGATTTCCCCTTCCCGTCCGACCAGGATGCCGATCTGCCGTCCGATTTCGAACGAAAGGGCGGTCATGAGCAGCGCCAGTTCGGGGGTGATCGGTTGATCCGATTTGATCTTCCGACGACCGATCTGCTCCAACCGTTTTAACTGCTGCGGTTTTAAACCGGTGGTTGCTCCGTAAAGGTTCGTTATTTCCTCCCGATCAGTCTCTAAACTGCCTTTTTTGCATCTTAGCACTTTTCTTTTTTGAATGCGATTGATATCATTCGCGCCATTTGTTGAGGAGAGGGTGATCATGATCTGTCCGGTTCCAGTCCAATGGCGCTTTTTGTTGAAAATGGCGCTCCGGCTTTCGATGATGATCGCCATCATCGGGTGTAATCGATCCGGGGAAGGAACGGCGCGGAATCCTCTTCCGCTTCCTCTGATTGAACTGGTTTGGAGCACGACCGGTGAGGCGTCTTCTTTTTCCCGATTCGGCTCCGCGGTGGCGACCGGGGATGTCAATCACGACCGATTTCCCGACCTGTTGGTTGCCGCAAGTGCCTTTAACACCGGCCGGGCGAATGCCGGAAAGGTTTATCTCTATCTGGGAACCGCCTCCGGTCTTTCCGATCGGCCGGTTTGGAGCGACAGTGGGGAGAATGTCGAGGGGGCCTATTTTGGATCGTCGCTTGCCCTGGTTGATCTCAACGGAGATGGATTCGATGATGCCGTGATCGCGGCGCCCAACCACCGGAAAGGGGAATCGGGGGCGTTTATCGGAAGGGTTTATATTTATCCCGGGGGACCGGCCGGCTTGGGGAGTCAACCGATATGGGTCTCTTCCGGAGAAGAACAGGTCGGGGCCTTCTTTGGCGCCTCGATTGCGGATGCCGGGGATGTCAATGGTGACCGCTTCCATGATCTCTTGGTGGGGGCGAGCGGTTATCAGGAAAAAGAACGGGCCGTCGGAAAGGCCTACCTTTACCTGGGGGGGGGCAATGGGCCGGGGAGTTCACCCGTTTGGACGTCGATGGGGGATCGTGCCCCGGGATCGGGATATGGTTTCAAGATCGCCGGCGCGGGGGATATCAACCGGGACGGATATGCCGATGTCCTGGTGGCGGCTCCCCGCCTGACCGGGAAGGTCTTTCTCTACTCCGGCTCGGCGGGGGGGCTTTCCGAAGCTCCGTCTTGGGTCTCCTCCGGTGATCGCCAGGGAGGAGCGGCATTTGGGTTGACGCTGGCCCCGCTCGACGCCAACGGAGACCGGCTGATCGATCTTGCCGTGGGCGCTTATTTTCAAGACACCCCCGGGCATACCGACGCCGGAAAGGCCTTCTTCTTTCCCGGATCTCGTTCCGGTTTTTCGAAAAACCCCTCTTCGACCTCTTCCGGAGACGATTTGATTGACGCCAAATATGGGACGAGCGTGACCACGTTGGGGGATATCAACCAGGACGGCTACGATGATCTTTTGATCGGATCGAAACAGAAAGAAAACGGGCGGGTCCAATCGGGTAAAGTCTTCCTCTACCTCGGTGGTCCCAAGGGATTGGCCGTCACGCCGGCCTGGACCTCCTCCGGCGAGAATCGGGAGCGGGCCCTCTTCGGCGATACGGCGGCTCTCTTGGTTTCGAAGCGCTTTACAGGTTTCCTCGTCGGAGCGCCGACTTATTCGATTTCTGAAGGGCAGGAAGAGGTTGGAAAGGTCTATCTCTATCGAATCGGCTCTTAAACGGCTTAGAGCCTATCAAATCCGGCTCCGCCGGAAAGCGGGGGTTTGCGTCGCCCCCTCCAGCGGAGGGGACGCACAGGCTGGCAAATACAGAATCTAAGCACAGCCTTTTTCTCAAAGCCATTTCTTTTTTCGAAAGAAGAAGAGCATCCCGATTGTCATCGCCGCCATCACTCCCAGAATGACGAAATAGCCATACCGGGACTGAAGCTCCGGCATGTTCTGAAAATTCATCCCGTAAATTCCGGAAATCACCGTCAGCGGCATCAGCGTCGCGGTAAAAACCGTGAGGAGCTTCATGATTTCATTAAGGCGGTTCGATACGACGGAAAGATAGGCGTCCAGGGCGCTTGTAACCAGATCGCGATACGACTCGGACAGATCGGTGATTCTGGCGAGATGGTCATAGACATCCCGAAAGTAGACCGTCGCCTTGGAACTGACAACCGGAAAGGGATCGCGACTGAGGCGATTGAGGATCTCCCGCTGTGGGCCGGCCACCCTCCGAAGGTGCATCACCTCCTTTTTCAGGCTGAAGATCTGATTGAGCGTCGCACGATCGGGTCGGGCAAAAACCTCTTCTTCAATTCGATCGATCCGTGTATCGAATTGATCCAGCACCGGAAAGTAGTTATCCACCATCGCGTCGAGAATCTCATGAAGGAGAAAATCGACGCCGCGGGTGATCGACGGGCCTTGCCGCAGGCATCGTTCCTTGGCCCGGTTGATGCTCCGGGAGGACTCATCGTGGTAGCTGACCAGGTAGCGGTCTCCGAGAAAGAAATTCATTTCGGCGGTGACAAAAGTGTCATCGGTCATCGGGCGCGATCCATGCAGGACAAGAAAAATGTAGTCGCCGTAATCGTCGATCTTGGGAAGGGGGGTTTCGGAAATGCAGTCTTCGATCGCAAGCGGATGAAAATGGAAATCACGGGAGAGGATCTCCGCCTCTTCCGAGGTCGGCGCCTCTAAATCGATCCAGAGCCGATTCTTTTTGTCCGTCAAGAGAGAGGGGAGAAACGAAGGTTGATCAAAGGAACGGTGTCCTTCCTCCTCCGAGTAGACCAAAATTGAAATCACCGATCTGCCGCTCCTTTTTTCTGAAGCTCATCAAGAAAAATCTCGCCGTACTGCGCGAGTTTCTTCGGTCCGATGCCGTTGATCTGGAGGAGTTCGTCGCCGTTGCGGGGTCGCTGCGTCGCCATTTGAAGCAGGACCGCATCGCTGAAAATCAGATAGGCCGGCAATCCTTTCTCATCGGCCAGCCGCTTTCGCAACGCCCGCAATCGGATGAAGGTCTCATCGATCTCTTCCCCGAACCGGTCGCTCGGGGTGAACACCCCCTTCTTTCCACGCAAACGGCTCCTTTCCGGCTCGAAGCGGGGGGGCGGGCCGATCTCTTCAAGAAGATCCCATCCCCGGCAATGGTCACACGCGCTTTCGCAGGCGGCGATCTTCTCCCCGAAGTGGGCGACCAGCCGTTGATGCCGGCAACCCTCCCCTTCCGCGAAGGAAAACATCTCCCGCGCCTGCATCCGTATTTTCTTGTCCACCCGCGAATCAGAGGAGGTTTCTGAAAATCGATCATAGCTGATCACCTCCGACCAAGAGTAGAAGAGGACACAATCGCTTCCGACCCCGTCCCGTCCGGCCCGTCCAATCTCTTGATAATATCCCTCGATGCTCTTCGGCATGTCCCGATGGATCACGTAGCGGATATTCGATTTATCGATCCCCATCCCAAAAGCGACGGTCGCCACCACCACTTCGGCATCGTCCCTCCGGAAGGCCTCTTGGACGGCGGTCCGCTGGCCGCTCTCCATCCCGGCATGGTAAGCCAGCGCTCGGATCCCGTTTGCCCTGAGAAATTCCGTCGTCTGCTCCGCCCCCCGGCGGCTGAGGCAGTAGACAATCCCCGGCTGGCCGGCGCGGGAGCGGACCAGATTAAGGATCTCTCCCTTGGTGTCTCTTCCATTTCCCTTTTTATAAATATGAAGGCGCAGATTCGGCCGGAAGGAAGAGCCCCGGAAACGAAGGGGGGAGATCATCCCCATCTGCTCAACGATATCGGAGACAACGGCATCGGTCGCCGTGGCGGTGAGTGCCAGGACCGGAACATTTCCGAACCGGCGCTTGAGGCCGGAGAGGTTTCGATAAGAGGGGCGGAAATCGTGCCCCCACTGGCTGATACAGTGGGCTTCATCGACAGCGATCAGGCTGATCTGATATCTGGAAAGCAGATCGAGGAGCGCTCCTTCCAATCCTTCCGGCGCGGCGTAGACGAGCCGGTACTCGCCCGCTCTCAAACGCGCGATCCGATCGCGTCGTTCATCGAACGTCAGACTTGAATTGATAAAGGTCGCAGGCATGCCGAGTTCGGTCAGCCCATCGACCTGGTCTTTCATTAAAGCGATGAGGGGGGAGACGACCAGGGTGATCCCCGGAAAGATCCGGGCGGGGATCTGATAGGTCAGCGATTTTCCGGCCCCGGTCGGCATCACCCCGACGCAGTCGCGTCCGGAGAGAACCGCTTGGATGATCTCTTCCTGGCCGGGGCGAAACGCGGCATATCCGAAAAGCGATTTCAGAATCGAGTGAGGTGAAACAGGAACCGGAGGAGGGATCGGAACCGCGGTGGCCAACCGTTTGAGCGAGGTGATCAGCGCCGGGGTGAAGAGATCGGGTTCTCCCCGAAAAAGATCGCGCAGCCTCTGAAGCCGATCATGAAAGTGGCGAGACGCTTCGGCCTCGCCGACTTTCCCAAGTGCTGCCAGACGGGCCAAGGCCTCTACCTCCTCCGCCACCCGATCTTTTGTCCACGACATCATCATTGGCAAATAGCTTCACTCATCCGGCGGAGCCGGAAAGCGGCGGCAAGCCGCCGCACTCCAAAAGGTAACATCTGCGGAAAAAACTTAGATGTTACGGACATAGAGTCTAGAGTTTGTATCTTAACATTCAACTTGCTGATTGAGCATGTAAAAAATATAGTAGGGAAACAAAATCAGCAAGGGAGATCGATGAAGCTTTTGAACGAACTTTCTCTCGGAGTTTGAGAATCCGAACGGAGCGGTGAACACGGAGTTTGCGGTATTCGATTCGTGCGGCCGATCTTTATCGAGAAATCGATTGCGTCGATTTCTCGATATGTGCATAATGGGGAAAAGCGGTGATTGACCGACTGTCGATCGCTTTGCGAAATAAAGGAAGGGATTCTATGGGGAAATGGGGTCTGTTTTTCATGATGGCGATTCTCCTTGCTGCTTGCGGTCCGGACAGGGTGGTAAAGGACCGATCGCCTCTACATCCGACGGCGGTGACCGAGTCCCAGGTTCACAATTTCGGTTTCAAGGGGATGTTTGCATCAGAGAAGACCGAAATCGTTCGAACCCGGCCGGAGATGGAACGGACCGATCATGAGTTCGCGTTTACCGGGTCGGTGATGAAGTTGATTTCTCGGTCTTCTTCTACGGCGAAGATCGAACGGGTTGACCGGAACCTTCTTTGGGAGCTCGACAAGAAGGAAAAACGTTACACGGAATGTCCGCTTGGCGGGTGTCCCCTCCTGAAGGGAGAGTCTCGTCCAGAGCCGACGACCCAGGAAGGTTCCACAACATTAGAGTCCTCTCGGGAGCCCTCTTGTCCTTTGCGGTTGGAGAAAAATGTTTTTTCAGTCAATCCGACCGGAGAAAAACGGGTGGTGAACGGGTTCGATTCCGAGGAATATATCGCAACCTGGGAGGTGGTCCTGGAAGACGAAAAGAAAATGAAAGATACCAGCACGTTCACCTTCACGATTTGGACAACCCCCGAAACCGCTCAGATCCGGGAGGTGGTGAAAATCCAAGAGGCATACCGTCGCGCCTATCTTGAAAAGGTTGCGCAAAAGGTCATGATGGATGATGCGTCGATCGGCCGGGTTCTTCCAAAGGAAGCGTATGAGATTCTCATTACCTATTTCTTTGGTGTCATGAGTGAGCAAAATCGTCGGGCGCTTCTGAAGGCTGCTGAAGAATTTGGGAAGATCAAGGGTTACCCCATTTCGACCAAAGTTGAATGGAAGGCCGATGCCAGGGCTTGCCGGCCGGATGAACCGGAAAAAGTCGAGCAAAAAGAGGAGAAAGAGATCGATTTCTCCGGCGGGATCGGCGGGATCGTGAGTGGTTTGGCCGGAAAAATGGTTGAGAAGAAAGTCGAGGAAAAGATGAAAGAAGGAGAGGGAAAACCGATCTTCGGTTTTGTCAAGGAGGTCAAGGCAATCAAGCTTGAGCCGGTCTCCGATGGCCTTTTTCAGCTTTCCTCCGATTACAAGCTGAGCAATCGAAATTAAAAAAGCGCAAGGCATTCCCAGAGACCCCGCCGCGTCCCGGCGGGTTTTTTTATTGCCATGAATCTGGTCAACTTCTTTTGATGACGTTGAAGACGCCCCAAAGGATCAAAACCAGCAGAACAATGTTGAGGACCATTCCGAAGAGCATTTTTATCTCCTTTCGTATGCGCCAGGGGAGACCGATCGGCCGTCACGTAAAGACGATGGTCTTGTTCCCATGCACGAGGATTCGGTCTTCCAGATGCCAGGCGACGGCGCGGGCCAGGACCGTTCGCTCCACATAACGGCCGATCCGGCGGAGATCGGCCACCTCCTGTCGGTGATCGACCCGTTCGACATCTTGCTCGATGATCGGCCCGGCATCGAGTTCCTCCGTCACGTAGTGAGCGGTTGCCCCGATCAATTTCACCCCCCGTTCGTAAGCCCTCGCGTAAGGATCGGCCCCGATGAAAGCGGGAAGAAAGCTGTGATGAATGTTGATGATCCGATTCGGGTAGTGTCGGACGAAGTCGCCGGTGATGATCTGCATGTAGCGGGCAAGGACCACCAGATCGATTTTTCCCTTCATCAATGCAAGTTGCCGTTTTTCTCCCTCCTCCTTTTTATTCTTATCGATCGGGATGTGGTAAAACGGCACTCCCCACGGGGTGACCGTCTCCGCGAGATCGGGATGGTTTGAAATGACCATTGCGATCTCGGCTCGTAGATCGCCAGCCCGTCGCCGCCAAAGGAGTTCGAAGAGGGCATGGTCCGCCTTGGAGACGAAGATGGCGATCCGTTTGACCCGCCCGGCGTATTCAAGGCGCCATGTCATGCCGAACGGCGTCGCCACGTCGGCGAACGCCCTTTCCAGTTGACTGCTTCGTTCCATGAGATTCGCCAGCCGAAACTCCACCCGCATGAAAAAAGTTCCATCGGTGGGATCGGTCGAATGTTGATCGGAGTCGATGATGTTTGCCTCCTGATCGAAGAGAAAGCGCGAGACCGCCGCCACGATTCCCGGACGGTCGGGGCAGGAGATGAGCAGACGACCGATGTCGTGGTGGCTGTCCAAGATCGGCGGTTGGAAGGGGGTGACGGGGTTCAGGGGAGATCGCTCCATCGGTCGAAGGTGACGGCTTGACCGCAATAGCGGTTTTCTTCGTCAAACAGATTCCAAACCGATGCCCCCTCGACCAAAAAACGCCGGCCGGTGCGAGAGATTCGGACGCCGCGGTAATTTTCGATGAACCCCTTTTGGGTCACCTCCGCGAGAAGCCGGGCGCGCTCTTCTTGAAGAAGCGGTTCCGCCGTCAGCCGCGATGGGGTGCGGGTAAAGCTCTCCCACGAAGCCTCCCAGAGATCGAGCGCGGTCCGGTTGCCATAGTTAAAGATCGGGTCGGGCTCCGTTCCGTGCGAAGCGACAACGAAGGGAGCGTTGAAGAGCCGATCCGTCTGTTCACGGTCCGTACCGGCAGGGGAGATCAGGTCGCGTCCGGTATGGCGCCGGAAGCTTTGAAGAATCCGTTTGGTTTGAAGATCCAAGAACGGAGAAAAGAACGGGGAAAATGCGAATGGATCGCGCTGTCTGTTCATGTTCAGATTTTCCAAGGAGATTGTCGCGAATTATGGCAGAAAGAATGGTTTCCGGCAAGGGAGAGGCTCTTACTCTTTTCCATTAGATCCGGAGGTTCTTCCATTGACGGTAAAATACCTTAATGGTAGCTTCTTGAGACTGATCTGGGAAAGGGTCTTTTTATATGAGGAATCGTTTCACACCGGTTATTTTTTTGATCTGTGGATTGGCTGCCTGCCGGCCGGAGGTGCCGCAGCCTTCCAAGAATGAAGGGACGGTTCCTGTGGTTATATCGGGGGCGGCGGAGAAGCTGACTCCTTCCGACTACAATGCTCTTTCAAGCGAGCAGAAATATGCCGTTGCGGATCGATTGATGGCGACCCTCTACAAAGGGGTTCCGGTCTCCGAATTCTTCGATGTCACGGCGGGGTTGGGAAGCCCGACGCTGAAAGGGGGTGAGGATTTTCTCGTGAAGACCGAAACGGCGCTCTTTCATCCCTTGGAGGAGAAGGAGGTCTACACGGCGCGGATCGACGAGAAGTACCGTTTTGATTCGTTTCGAAAACCGGTGGAATATCCGGCCGCCATGCTCTTCGAATTTCCAGTCAGCCGTGATTTCTTCCATCGTTGGATCGCCTACAAATTGGCCAATACGATTCTTTTTTCCCCGGCGCTGGAGAACGATTCGGTCGATTACACCGATATTCAAGATATCTATTCTCGGTTGGTCAGGATGATGGAGGAGGGAAAACCGGTTCGAGAGATTGTATATGAACATATGATTTCTCAAGAAAATTGGCGCCGTTTCCGCTCTCCGGAAGACAACACGCGGGAGATGATCGAAATCTTCCTTGGATTATTTGATCGAGACGCCGACGTTCCGAAGGCGGCGATCGCCTGTAAAAACTGGTCTTTGACGGATGACCAACAAGGATACCAGTTGGTGATTGGCTTTGATGAAAATACCAAACCACAGGAGGTTCTCGGCGTCACCGTCGTCAGTTGTTACGATTTTTACAAGGCAATTTCCCAACATCCGCTTCTGATTTCCCGTATTGCTTCCGTCCTGGTCGACCACTTCTTCGTCGGGTATTCGGCTGAGAAACGGGGGGAACTGATCAACTCGATCGTCAGCGCGAATCCGACCAGATTCGAACAGCTCTTCTCCATCATTCTCTTTTCCAAGGAGTATCTATTGAATGTCGAGCGGACGAAGGGACTCGAGGAAGCCTTCTTCAGTATTGCCGCGCGGATCAAGTGGGTTCCATATGACCGGTTCTTTCTCGATTTAAGTTATCCCTTTGCCGGCGCCACTTTTTCGACGCTTCGGAACATGGGTCAGGCGACGTTTGTATATAAGTTGGGCCGTTTTCCGGAAGTCCCGTTGGACTCGCTTGGTTTTTCCTATTATCACAAGCTGATCCGGGAACGGCTTCTCACCGATCGGAAAACCGATGCCTTCGCCTCCAATGACGGGGGGTGGCAGCGGGAATTGATCAATGTTTCCTTACAAGGGGACGAATTCATTCACTATCTTTTTCTCTCCGTCATTTCTCGAAAGGCGACGGCCGAGGAGTTGAAGACATTGAACGACGTGATCGTGAGGCGGAGATTTCAGAATAACAAGGAGGGGCAGGCGATGATCGTTTTCGATTATCTTTCCCGCCTCTCCGAGGTCTATCAGTTCAGCGGCATCCGATAGGAGGGAGGAGGAAAGGATAAATGAACCGGAGAGGCTTCATGAAATGGATCGGTCTGCTGGCGGCCTCGGCCGTTTTGCCTGATGAGCTTGCCCGTCCCACCACGCGGGTGGCGAGAAATTTAAAGGCGGCCCTCCTGGGAGAAGTCAATTATATCAAGCCGGCGGTGATGCCGAAAGTGATTTTTGTCTTCCTTTATGGCGGCCCGTCGGAGTTGGCCGGAAATCTGACCAACATCGAAGAGATCAATGCCAACTCGCAAAATCGGTATCCGGCCAATCTTCTCCCGACCGATCAGAACAGCATTGTTACCCGAAACTCCTTCTGGGGGGGAGCCGGAGGAGAGGTGATGGAAAGCCTGATCGCCTCCGGAGAGATGTCGATCTACCGAACGATTCATCGTATTAAAGAAGATTCGAAGGCCCACGGTCCGAGCGTTTTCCAGAATTTGACCGGAAGCCTCGATATTGACGCCCCCGGAATCGGGGCTATTCTGACCGCGATTCTGGCGGCGAACCAGCCATTCGGGAAACCGGTTGAAGAGATGGTTCTCCCCGTTGTCTCCTTCGAGGGGGAGTCGGTTCTCTTCAGGACCGGCGATCTGAGCCTCTCGCCCCGTCTCAGGCCGGTTTCCCTCGATTCGGAACTGCGGAATCCATATGAGCGGTCGAACAACGGTTTCGTGGGGGACCAGGACGGTGTGATCGAGGCGCTGGCGAGGCAAATATCGGCGAGGCAAGGGGATCCGCATCGGAAAGTCAACGAAGCCTTTGAAAAACGGGCGGAGCTTGATGTTTTCATCAAGGCCAACTTCAGCAGCGGATCGATAGACCAGCGGCTTCCACAGGATGTCGATACAAACGGCAATCCTCTCTTTGACCAGAACAGCAATCCGGTCAAAATTCAGTATCCGAATACCGATTTCGGCCGTCGGTTGAAGGCGGCGATGAGCCTTGCGATCAACAATTCCGATACCTATTTCATCAGTTTGGGGAGCGGGGGATTGGGGGGGTGGGACGATCATTCAGATGCGATTCCGGAATATACCGAGCGGATGAGGGAATTGATGGGCGCCCTCGATGTGGCGGCAAAACATTTGAGATTGATGAGTCGAAACGAGATCGTCCTCCATCTCTTCGGCGACTTTGGCCGGAATGTGAACCTGAACAATTCGATGGGATGGGACCATGGAAACAACCAGAATCTCTATACCCTTGGTGGCGCCGCCGTCCGGTCCCCCGGGTCGCTGGGGAAAATCGTCGGCAAGACGCAACGGATCGGAACCCCGTTCGAAAATCGCCAGTTCACTGCGCCGACCGGCGACAGCTACCAATGCGAACCGTTTGCCATCGCATCGAGCATTTACAGATATTTCGGCGTTCAAAACCCGGAAATTCTCACCGGCGAACCTCCGGTCGACGAAATCGCCCCCCCGAATGAATGGATCTGAAGGTGGAAAGAACGCTTTTCCTACCCTCCTCCCTCCGTTTTCTAAATTGACATCATGCTCGCATATGGATACGATGATCTTCTATGACCTTCGGGAAATGGTTGGAGGTAGACGCGGAAACCATGTTGGATTCTGTCAGCGGCATTTCAAGGCAAACGGAGCGACGTCGACGGCCGGTGTTGCTCTATGCGGTCTGGATCGGCGTTTCTCTCGCGGTTCTCTCGCTTATCCTGGCGATCGGCGCCGGTTTTGGAACCCGTTTCGGTTGGTGGCACTTCCGGGTTGGTTTTTCGATCCTCTGGTGGGGGGCGCTTGGCGGGGCGACCGGCGCGGTGATCTCCCTGATCGGATTGATCGCGGCAAAACGGGGCGATTCGAACGGCCCAGAGGAAAAAACGGCCACCCGACAGGAGATTTTTCCCGCGGCGATCGGCCTTGTCGTCGGTCTGTTCGTTTTCGCCGTTCCGCTGCAGTGGATGGCGACGGCCCGTCGTGTTCCACCCATTCATGACATCACCACCGACCTGGAAAATCCGCCCCCGTTTGTCGCGATTCTCAAGCTTCGCGAATCGGCCTCCAATCCGGTGGAGTATGGCGGCCCGGAGGTCGCGGCGCAACAGCGGGCCGGTTATCCGAAACTCGGCCCGGCCTTCCTTTCCCTTCCTCCCGATCAGGCGTTTGTCCGGGCGCTCGTGGTCGCCCGGTCGATGGAGTGGAAGATCATCGATGCCAATAAAGAAGAGGGAAGGATCGAGGCGACCGACACCACCTTCTGGTTTGGTTTCAGGGACGATATCGTCATTCGGATCACCCCCGTCGAGCAGGGGAGCCGGATCGACGTCCGATCGGTTTCCCGCGTCGGAAAAAGCGATGTGGGGGCGAACGCCCGGCGGATCGAGAAGTACCTCAAAAAACTGACCCGTTCGTAGGAACACCCTCCCCGTGTATTCGCGAGAAAAGAGCCCAATCGAACGGCTTCGCGGAGATATTGTGGAGAGGGATTGGTTCCACCGATTCTTCTTCCCCCCTGCAAGCAAGCATACAACCGATCACCTTTTCCGGTTCTTCAAAGAGACGGTGAACCGCTTCGTAAGCAAGGTGTTGGGCCAGCGCTTTGTCCTGTGGAACCGGCGGGGCGCCGCGCAAGGTATGGCCCAAGATGGTTGCCTTCGTCGCCACCGTTAGGGCGTAGGACTCCCCGCCGTGCGGCGGCCATTTCCCAATCGATTGAGCGATGTAATCGACCAAGCCGTGGACCCCGCCCGCCGGATGATGCCGGTGCGGGGTCTTCTCCGCCACCACGAAGAGATGACTCTTGTTCGGAACCCCCATCGATCGCTTGAGCGTGCCGAGGATGATCTGATCGATATAAGCGTCCGGATCGGGGTGCTCGTTCACAAGAATCCCTTCCGCGCGGGCCTGATAGGCGCAGGCGAGCGCAAGATGCCCGGCCCCGGCTCCCATCACTTCGACGAAGAAGATGCTGCCCATCGCCGCGCTGGTCGCTTTGAGCGATTCGAGTGAATGGTTCGCCAACGCCACCGCCGAGTGAAAGCCGAGGGAGGTGGTTCCGGCAAGGTTGTTGTCGATCGTTCCCGGGAGACCGACCACCTGGACGCCAAAACCTTCGAAGAGGGCCCGCGCTCCCCGGAGGCTGCCGTCTCCTCCGATCACGACCAGGGCCCCGTTTTCCAGGTAGGGGGCCAGGTTGCGGACCGCGGCCTGCTGGACCTCTCCGGCCTTGAACTCCTCGAACCGGCTGCTTCCGATCGGGCTGCTGGCGTGGTTTGCCAACCCGCGCATCTCCCGCTCGGAAAACCGCTCGATCCAGTGATTCGCCAATCCGAGAAAGCCGTGCCGAACGAAGTGGACCGAGATTCCAAGCCGGTCTCCCGCCGCGCGAAGTTCCTTCAGCGCCGCCCCCGCCCCGGCGAAGTCGCCGCCGGAGACGAGCGCGACGATCTGTCGGATCTGCCGCGGTTTTAAGGTGACCCTCCCTTTTCGTTCCTGTTCAACCGTGACCCATGCCTGCCGCATCGTCCGTTCCCGCTCGGAGAGTCCGACCGCCGTGGAATAGCCTGAAAGTTGCCCGTTTTCATAGGAGAGGAGGACGACGTTGTCCTGTCCCTCTTTGTATTCGCCAAACTCGGAATAGGCCTCATGGAACGGCCGGGGATCGAGGTAGGTGATCAGCGCCCGCAGGGTCGCGCTGTGGGTATAAAGGACCGCCACCCCGCCCGCGTATGATTGGGCGATCCGGTGAATGCCGTCGACGACGTCGAGATAGAGATCAAAGAAGGAATTTCCTCCCGGATAACAATAGAGAGGATGTTTCAAGAGCCGTTTGGCTGTTTTTATATCAACCCCGAAGGCGCCGGCTGCCGCGTCGGCTTCGATCGCCTTTTCCACCCCGGTCACCCAACCGAAATCTTGAGATTCCAGAACGGGATCGATTGTTGCTTCCGGAAGGGTTTCTCCGCCTGGAAACAGGGCGGCGGCGACCCGTTCGAAAAGCGCCCGCGTGTTCGGGCTGCCGCTGATCCGGTGCCCGAAGCGGCGTGGATCGAGGTAGTTTTCGAGGCGAAGGAAGTCGAGCTGACGTCCGACCACACCGATCATTTTCGCCAGGGCCGACCCGATCGCATCGGCCTTCGGGATGCCTCGCTCCGGATCGAGGGAGTTGGCCAGCCGTCGGCCGACGCGATGGGTCTTGCTTTCGACCCGCGAGACGCCGTGGCGCATTGTGAAGAGGAAAGTTCTTCCGACCAGGTCGCGGGGCAGGAGCCAGAACCGGTCGTCGCCAAGATCGAGGACGACCCGCCCTTCCGCCAGCGCCGGGGTCAGTTGGCTCCGCGGGACGATCGCCACCGGACGACGCCCGACCGGTTTCCGAACCGATCCGATCGGGGCATGAAGAAGGGGGGAGAGAACCCCCTCGGCCAGGGCCCGATTCCAGGCGGCGTAGAAGACGAAGGGGTCGCCGCCGCACCCCTCTTCCATCACCGCTTGGCGTGCGGTTCGATACGCCTCCGCGCCGGCGAATCCCTGTTTCGCTTGTTTGATAAATCGATCGATCTGGGGGCGCGCCCCCTCCGCTCGCGTGTTTCGAGTGACGTCGGGAATGGGAAGAGAGGGAAGGGTGACCCCCTCGGTCCGCTGCAGGCGGGAAAGCGCTTCCGCGTAGGTCAAAAGGGCTTCGATGGTGACAAAATCAAGCGACATTTATCTCTCTCCTCATGATATCGAAAGATTAATCTTGATTCAGTCTACAGGAGCGGCCCCGGTTCGCGCAATGGATGAGGGCTGTTCCTAAAACAGAGATAGAAATTTGTTTTCTGTCATCCCCGATAAAATATTTCGGGAATGACAAATTTTCTTTAGATTTCGCAAAGTCTATAAGGAAACAAGCACGGTATCCTCCTTGGGTAGATCCCGCCATTGACAGATTCGCCTTCCGCTTGTATACCTGATTCCAATCCCTTTATCAGTCGATCTCGCCCCCTTCAAGGGACTTCATGTTGCTCCGTTCTGTCCGCTGGGTTTTATTCTTTTCCATATTGGGAATCCTCCTTTTTGGAGGCAGTCCTTCCCTTGCTCAGCAGGAACAGCGCTACCTTTATGATCCCCTGGGACGGCTGATTGGAGAGGTCAACCCTCAGGGAGAGACTGTATTTTACGACTATGACGCGGTCGGGAATCTCCTTGCCATCCGCCGACAAGCGATTTCAGGCCAGGTCGGCATCACATTTGTTAATCCGTCGGCGGGGACGGTCGGAACCCGGGTAGAACTCTTCGGCGCCGGATTCAGCCTTGTTCCTTCCGAGAATCAGATCGATTTCAACGGCGTTTCCGCGCCGGTCTTGTCAGTCAGTCCCAACAGTGTGACGACAACGGTTCCGGTGGGGGCCACCTCCGGGCCGATTACGGTGGTAACCCCCCTTGGCACCGCCGTCTCTCCCCAACCCTTCACCGTCCTTGGAACGATCACCCTCTCCTCCTCCGTCAATCTGATTGCCGTGGGGCGTTCAGCGTTGATCGGGGTGACCCTGGACAGACCGGCCCCACCCGGTGGAATCACCGTAACCCTCACAAGCGAGGTCCCGGCAATTCTGCAGGTCTCCTCTCCCGGCGCCGTTTTCATCCCGGAGGGAGAAAACACCGGTCAGATCACGGTCAACGGCATCTCCCAGGGGAACGTCCTTCTTCGTGGAAAGGCATCCGGATATCTTGACGGGACATTGATTGTGGCCGTTTCTCTGAAGGTGATTAGTCTTCCGGCGACGTTGAATGTCCCGCTCGGCCAAACCACCGCCCTCCCGGTAACGATTGCGCCGAACGCGGCGCCTCCCGGAGGGGTGGTCGTCACACTGACGAGCAGCGATCCCTCCCGCGTGGAACTGCTGACCCCAACCGTGACCATTCCCGCCGGGCAGCTCTCGGCGAATGCAACGGTACGGGGAACTGGAATCGGGACTGCCACCATTCGTGCCGTCCATCCAGAATACTCGGAGGCGGCCAGCCAAGTGACGACCCGCGCCGCGTTAAATATTCTCAATCCCTCCGTGATCTTAAATGCCAGTTTTCCGACCAATATCACGATCCAATTGGAAAGCGCCGGACAGGCAATTGCCGCCCCTCCTCCCGGTGTCACTGTGACTCTGACCGCGGCCAATCCCGGCTGTCTCTCCGTTCCCTCTTCCGTGACGATTCCGGCGGGGTTGGTCAACACCACTGTGGTCCTTCGCCACGGGGGAACCCCCTCTCTCCCTTGCAACACCTCGGTGACCGTCTCGGCTCCCGATATCACCCAGGATAGCGTCGCTGTCCGGGTCGATCCGGTCCCCGCAGTCACCTTCAACGTGTCAACATATACGGTGGGAGCCGGATTACAATCCTCCTGTCCTTTTGGCTGTGTCATGTTCCTCGGCGCTTCCAATCATGGAGGGGTCACCGTTCATCTGGAGAGCAGCGATCCGACGAAGATCCTCCTCTCCCCAGACGGGACGACGCCGGGCGCCGCCACGCTTGACCTAGCGATTCCAAACGGCCAGGCCGCTGCTACCTTTGTGGTTCAGGGAGTGGAGACGGCAACACCATTGCCATCGACCGTTGCGATCACCGCCTCGGCCCCCGGCTTCACCAATGGGACATCGACCGCCACCATCGTCCAGCCGGCGTTCGATCTCGTCGGACTGCCTGCCACAACCACTAGCCTCTCGGCGAACACCGGCTTCTACGTCCAGATCGGCATCCCCAACACAAACAACACCGGATTTAATGAACTTCAAGCAGTGCGAGCAGGGGGAGTCTCCAAGACGGTCACCTTTACCAACAGCAATGCGGCAGTCGCACAGTTGCTCACAACCGGGACAACCGGCCAGAGTGCGACGGTCCAGATTCAGCCGGGTCAGAGCAACTCCCCCACTTCGGTGACAACCGGCGGGGTCGCGTTCGATCCACTTGTGGCCGGGAGCACCACAGTGTCGGCCGGCATCCCTGGATTGATCCCCCTTCCAGGCGCTGCCAAAAATGTCACGGTGACCGCCCCCGCAGTCACCTTCAACGTGTCAACATATACGGTGGGAGCCGGATTACAATCCTCCTGTCCTTTTGGCTGTGTCATGTTCCTCGGCGCTTCCAATCATGGAGGGGTCACCGTTCATCTGGAGAGCAGCGATCCGACGAAGATCCTCCTCTCCCCAGACGGGACGACGCCGGGCGCCGCCACGCTTGACCTAGCGATTCCAAACGGCCAGGCCGCTGCTACCTTTGTGGTTCAGGGAGTGGAGACGGCAACACCATTGCCATCGACCGTTGCGATCACCGCCTCGGCCCCCGGCTTCACCAATGGGACATCGACCGCCACCATCGTCCAGCCGGCGTTCGATCTCGTCGGACTGCCTGCCACAACCACTAGCCTCTCGGCGAACACCGGCTTCTACGTCCAGATCGGCATCCCCAACACAAACAACACCGGATTTAATGAACTTCAAGCAGTGCGAGCAGGGGGAGTCTCCAAGACGGTCACCTTTACCAACAGCAATGCGGCAGTCGCACAGTTGCTCACAACCGGGACAACCGGCCAGAGTGCGACGGTCCAGATTCAGCCGGGTCAGAGCAACTCCCCCACTTCGGTGACAACCGGTGGGGTCGCGTTCGATCCACTTGTGGCCGGGAGCACCACGGTGTCGGCCGGCATTCCTGGATTGATCCCCCTTCCAGGCGCTGCCAAAAATGTCACGGTGACCCCATGAAGGCGGAAGAATCAAAGGTAATCACGCGCAGGGAGGTTTGCCCTCGATGATCGGAATCGTTGGCCGGTGTTCAGCCACCTTAAAATGTTTAAAGGCGAGTGAACGATTAAGAGGTTTCATTTTTCTCCTTTCCGTGGGGATGCTCCTCCTTTTATTCTCCTCCGATCTCTTTTCCCAATCTCCTTCCGTGATCACCCTTCCGGTCGGGAACGAGCCGCGCGGTTTGGCGATTCATCCGACCAGCCTCAAGGCGGTTGTCACCCACCACAACGGGAACACCGTCTCGGTAATCGACGTTGTCCGCCGGACGGCAACCCGGTTGACTGTGGGAGAGGCCCCGTTTGGGGTGGCGATCGATCCGGGGAGAAACCGGGCCTACGTCGCCAACGAGGGGTCCGACTCGGTCAGCGTCATCAATCTGGCGAACAACCAGATCGTTGCGACGATCCCGGTTGGCGGGAGCCCCCGGGAGATCGCCGTTCACCCGGCGGCCAACCTGGCGGTCGTGGCCAACAGTAAGAGCGACAGTGTCTCGATCCTCCATCTTTCGACCAACACCCTGATCGCCGATCTTCCGGTGGAGGTCGACCCGGAAGGGGTCGTGGTCTACCCGGCTGGCAACCGGGCCTATGTGACCCACCGGGGATCGGATTCGGTCAGCGTCATCGACCTGATTACCCGAACCGTCATCACCGACCTCCCGGTCGGATCGGCCCCTTCGGGGATCGACATCCGGGTCGCCTCCCGGCGAATCGTCGTCGCCAACACCCTCTCCGACACCGTCACGATCCTCGATGCCGGGACCAATCAGGTCGTTGCGACGGTCCCGGTTGGTTCGGGTCCGGCCGATGTCGCCATCCATCCGGTGACCAACCGGGCCTATGTGACAAATGAATTTTCAGACTCGGTTTCGGTGATCGATCTGGTGACGAACGGAGTGATCGCCACCTATCCAGTCGGGCCGAACCCCCGGGGGGTGACCGTGATCCCCCAGATCAACCTGCTCCTGGTGGTCAACGCCAAGGGAGACAGCGTCACCCTTATCAACCTCTCCAGTCCCCCGACAGGAACGCCGATCTCGGTTGGCAAAGATCCGAAGGGGGTCGTGATCGACCGGGAGGCCGATCGGGCCGTCACCGCCAACTTTAAGAGCAGCGATCTCTCGATCATCGATCTTGTGACTCAGGCAACCGTCGCCACCCTCCCCACCGACCGGGGGCCCCGGGATGTCGCCCTCCACCCGTCGACGAAGAAGCTGATCGTCACGAACTTCCGGGCCGACACCCTCTCGGTGATCGATTTCCCGAACCGGACCCTCCTGGCGATGGTCCCGGTCGGGAAGGGACCGGCCGCCGTCGCCATCGACCCCGGATTGAACCTGGCCGCCGTTGCCAATGCCCGGGCCGGGAGCATCAGCCTGATCGATCTCGCCACCCATGCGGTTGTCGGGACGATCGTGGTCGGGGGCCGCCCGGTTGACATCGACATCGATCCGGAACGGCATCTCGCCGTCGTCGCCGACGAGAAGCGGGATCAGGCCCTGATCATCGACCTGACGACCCGGATGACGGTGGCGACGATTGCGGTTGGGAAAGACCCGGTTTCGGTGGCGGTCCACCCCGACAGACAGATCGCCGTGATTGCCAACCGGAAATCGAACAGCCTCTCGATCGTCGATCTGGCCACCCGGCGGGTCACCGCCACCGTCACTCCTCTCCCAACCCCAACCGGGGTGGCGATCGATCGGTCGACGAATATCGCCGCCGTGGTCAGCCACCGGTTGAACACCCTCCTCCTCGTCGATCTTGCCACCAACACGATCACCACCTCCTTCACCGTTGGACCCCAGCCGGAGCAGGTGGCGATCCATCCCTACATGAACATTGCCGTCGTCACCGATCGGGAGGGGGTCACGATCACCCCACTCCCCAACCCGGTTCCGGAGTTGACCGCCCTCATCCCCAGTCAGGCTGGCGCCGGGGAGAGCGGTCTGACGGTGACCCTGACCGGAAAGAAGTTCGTCCGGAGCGCCACGATCCGGTTCGGAAACCAGACCTTCCCCTCCCGGTTTGTCAACAACGAAGAGCTAAAGGTCGATCTCCCCCCGCAGGCCCTGGCCCAGACCGGATTCGTCGAAGTCTCGGTGGTCCATCCCTCCCCCGGCGGCGGGGTCTCCAACAGCCTCACCTTCACGATCCGCAATATGGCCCCTTTTCTGACAGCCCTCTCTCCGGTATCCGCCCCGGCCGGATCGGGCGGGGTGACCCTCACCCTTTCCGGAGCGAACTTCCTCCCGACCTCCCAGGTGATATTCAACAATCAGCCGATCTCGACCACCTTTATCGGCGCCACCCAACTGACGGCGTCGCTCCCGGCGGCGATGCTTGCCACCCCTGGCGTCTATCCGGTCAGGGTCACCCATCCCCCGCCGGGGGGAGGAACCTCCAATCCGCTCGACTTTCAAGTCATCGGCCCGGTGATTCAGACGATCTCCCCCGCGCGGGGTCCGGCCGGGACCGTCGTCACGATCCGGGGGTTGAACTTCGATCCGGCCGCTGCCAACAACCGGGTAAAATTCAATGGGAAGGAGGCAATCGTCGCCGCAGCCAACGGCACCGAGATCGTCACCGCCGTTCCCCAGGGGGCGATGACCGGCCCGGTGACGGTCACCACCCCGATCGGCGCCGCCACCGGTCCGGCCCCGTTTGAAGTGATCTCCTCCTCTGACTTCTCCCTCTCGGCCGCCCCCGGCACCCTCTCCTTCCTTCAGGGAAGCGGCGCCGCCGCGGTTTTCTCGATCACTTCGACCGGCGCCGAGCTTTTCACCGGTCTTGTCTCTCTTTCGGTCAGCGGTCTCCCTTCTGGAATGACCGCGCTGTTTGAGCCGCCTCAACTGACGTCGGGCCGGCAATCGGTTCTGAGGATCTCCGCCGGGAGCACGGTTCCTGCGGGAGACCTTCCCCTCACGGTGACGGCAAGCGCGACGGTGGATGGAAAGGTCGTCACGAGATCGGCCTCCCTGACGGTGCGTGTTGTCTCCGGTGGGCCGACCACCCTCTTTGGTCAGGTTTTGACGGTCGATGGCGCCCCGATTCCAGGGGTGGAGTTACACCTGGGAGCAGGGGTGGTGGTCACCGACGCCGCCGGCAACTTTTTCTTCACCAATATTCCCTCCGGGACACAGAAGTTGATGGTCGACGCCAACGCCGCCGTCGCCGGGTATCCGATCTACGCCATCGACCTCTTCCTGATTGAGAATCAGATCAATTCCCTTCCAGCGTTGAAAATCACGCCACCCCCGCCGCCGGAGGCCTTTACGCCGATCAACAACGCTGCAGCCGATCAGGTGATCACCGATCCGCGTTATCCCGGCGCATCTATTACGCTTCCAGCAGGCGTGACGATTACCGGCTGGGACGGAGTCTTGAAGACGAAGATCGCCCTGGAGCGGCTCTCCCCCGACCGGATTCCGGTCCTCCCGCCCCCGGGGGAAACCCACTCGCTTTATCAGGTCTTCTTCGGGACCCCGAACGGCGGGGTCCCTTCGGCGCCGCTTCCGGTGACCCTTCCGAATGACCTGGATCTCGATCCGGGGGAGGAGGCGGAGATCTGGTATTACGATGCCTCGCCGTTGGGAGGACCCTCCGGCTGGCGCAAAGCGGGGATGGGAACGGTGAGTCCCGACGGGAGCCGCGTGATCTCCAACCCCGGTGTCGGCATCGAACGTTTCTGCGGCTTTTGCGGGACCCTCTGCGTTCTGAACAACACGTTGGATAAGGAGAACCTTCTTAAAGGTGGGGCCCGCAGTGCAGATCCGGTTGACCTGGCGATCGGAAGGATGATTGTCGAGAAAACCGATCTGGTCTTACCGGGGCGTTTTCCGGTCCGCGTCTCCCGGACTTACAATCCGATCGATCCGTTCGACCGGATCGCCGGACTCGAACTCAGCCTCGGCCTCGGCTGGGCCTTCTCGGTCGACGTGGTCCTGCTGGAGGCCGGCGATCTCCGGAAGATCATTTTCCCCGGAAACAGCCGGGTCGACTTTCTCAAGCAGCCCGACGGCACCTTTGCCAATAAGACCGAACCGACGATGGCGGGAGCGGTCCTCTCGCAGTTGACCGGGGGAGCACATGCACTTCGCTTCAAGGATGGGGCGACCTGGCGGTTTGAGCAAAGGGGATTTATCGGTCTTCTGGTAGAACAAACCGACCGGAACGGCAACCGGCTGGGGGTGGAACGGAGCGGCAATGGGAATATCGCCCGCCTGGTCGATTCAGACAACCGCGTCTTCTCCTTCACCTCGAATGGGTCCGGAAGGGTCACCCGGATCACCGACCCGACAGGCCGTTCGGTGATTTACGGTTATCATGCCTCCGGCCGCTTGGCGACGGTCACCGATCCTTCCGGCGGGGTCACCCGGTATGAATACACCCCCACCGGGGGGATCACGACGATTACCGATCCGAAGGGGATTGCATTCCTGGAGAACTTCTATGGGGCCTCCGGCCGGGTTCTCCGACAGGTGCAGGCCGACGGGGGGGAGTGGCGCTTCTCCTATGAGGTCCCCTCTCCCAGATCCTCCATCGGCCCGAACTGCACGGCGCGCCCCCTCCCCCTGACCAGTGCCGGAAACAACATCGTCATCCCGGCGGCGATGACCCTCCCCCCCTGCCCCACCACCGAGTCGTGGGAGCTTCATCAGCAGGGATATCGCCTCACCGGCGGAAAGGTCGTTTCGACCACGGTGCGCGATCCGAACGGGAAGATCACCACCTACCGGTTCAACAACCTCGGCTACCCGGTTGAAACGATCGACCCCTTGGGGCAGGCCACCCGGGACGAACGAGACAGCAACAATCAGGTGAAATCGACAACCGATCCGTTGGGGCGGAAACGGTCATCGACCTATGATGTCAAGGGGAACGTTACCTCGGTTACCGACCCCGAAGGGAACATCACCCGTTTTGAATACGACCCGCTCTTCAGCCGGGTGACGAAGATCACCGATCCGCTTAACCAGGTGACCCAATTTGAGTACGACACCCAGGGCAATCTGGTGAAGACGACCGATCCGTTGGGAAGGATCACCTCCCTGGCTTATAACCCCGCCGGCCAGCCGGTTTCGATCACCGATCCGTTGGGGAACATCACCCGGTTTGAATATGACACCGCCGGCAATCTGACCGGGACGATCGATCCGCTGGGGAACCGGACAACACGGGCCTACGATCCGGTTTCCCAGCTAATCACCTTGACCGATCCGAGGGGGTTTACCACCCGCTTTGACTATGACCTGCTCAACCGGGTGACAGAGATTCAAGACGCCAACGGCGGGACCACCCGGTTCGGCTACGATCCCAACGGCAATCTCCTCTCGGTGACCGACGCCAAGAATCAGACAACGACCCATACGTATGACGTCATGGACCGGCTTTCGAGCCGGACCGATCCGTTGGGCCGGTCTGAAAGTTATCAATACGACGGCAACAACAACCTCACCCGCTTTACCGACCGGAAGGGACAGGTGAGCCTCTTCAATTATGATCCTTTGAATCGAAGGGCGCAGGCGAGCTTTGCCGACGGGAGCCGGACCGAATTTGTCTATGATGCGGTAGGCAGGCTGACCCGCGTCGGCGACTCGGTCTCCGGTCCGATCGATCTGGCCTACGATGGCCTCGACCGGCTCCTCCGGGAGATCACCCCGCAGGGCGTGGTAGACTATGCCTATGATCCTTTGGGGCGAAGGACCTCGATGGTGGCGAACGGCCAGGCTCCAGTAAACTATCAGTATGATCCGGCCTCCCGGCTGACGCAGGTCGCGCAGGGGAGCCAGGTGGTCGGATTGGGATACGATGCCGCCGGAAGAAGAACGTCGTTGAGCTACCCGAATGGAACGAACACCCGCTATACATATGACCCGGCCAGCCGGCTGACCCGGATTCTGCACGAGAGCGGGGCGATGGTGATCGAGGACCTGACCTACCGCTACGACGCCGCCGGGAACCGGACCGGTGTTGGCCGGACCAGCCCGCAGGCCGATCTTCCGCAGGAGGTGCAGGCCGCCTACGACGCGGCCAATCAACAAATCCGGTTCAACAGCAGCACGCCGAATCTCACGTATGATGCGAATGGGAACCTGATCAGTCAGACGGATGGAAGCGGGACGACGACCTACAGTTGGGATGCCCGGAATCGCCTGATTGGCATTGCCGGGCCGGACATCTCGGCGAGCTTTGTCTATGATCCCCTGGGCCGAAGAACCAGCAAGACGATCAACGGAGTGAGGACCGACTATCAGTACGACGGCAACGACATCGTGGCGGAGATCAAGGGCGAGGCGATCGCCGCGACCTATCTGCGCTCTCTCAACATTGACGAGCCGTTTCTAAGATCGTCTGCGGTGGCCGAGTATTACCATGCCGACGCGCTGGGAAGCGTGTTGGCACTCACGGATCAGACGGGGTCTGTGACGACCTCTTATGCCTATGAAGCCTTCGGAAAGACGACGATCACGGGGACAAGTACGAATCCGTTCCAGTATACCGGCAGGGAAAATGATGAAACGGGACTACTCTTTTATAGAGCAAGATACTATTCGCCACAGTTGCAGCGGTTTATCAGTGAAGATCCGATGTACTCGCCTTTGTATAAGACCTCAAAATGTCAGGATAGTTATGCCCCTGGTGTGAGTCGATATATTGAGAGGGACCGGAATTTAGGCCAATTGCTGGCCTTGCGCTTTTACTTCGTTGTGTCGTCGTTAGCTCCGAATCCGCAACTACTCTACCTGTACACTTATACAGAAAATAATCCTGTAAACAAAAGAGATTCGCTAGGCCTGATTTCAGCTCCTCAGACATCGGGATGTGATGTTGTTGGTGGAGGAGGTGGTTTCTTCGATAGTCCATGTGCTGTGAAGTGTTGTAATAAGCACGATGATTGTTACAAGGAATCTACTGTCTGGTGTGATAAGTCAAGTTGGTGGAGATATGATCCAATTTTCTCTGAATCTGCTACCGAATGTGATGCATGTAATGGAGCTGTTTTAGTTTGTCTGGCAAGGGAGGTTCCGACGGGTGGGAGAAAACCCTGTTCGTAGTGTGAGACTACATTTAACCAGCCTATCCGCCTTGTTTTTCTTGTTGGTCTGCTTCTGCATCTTTGCTTTATCTTGTTCGAGTTCGAACCCTCCTGCACTGCGAACCGTAGATGGACCGGAAGACGACACTGTTCTTCAAAATACTAATGGTTTTATTCTTACTGAGGAAGACATCATAGATGAGGTTCGTCATGTCTTGCTAGGTCGACAGATCATTGCGGTGTCATTACCTGACATGAAAAAGCAGGTTATACTTGACCGTAAAGGTAAAAAAGGCATTTTTGCTATTGCGGGTCCTGATCGGTCTGGACGTATTGTATATGTTGAAAATCACAAGATTGAGAAGAAACACTTGCTCAAAACAACTAACTTAACTGGTTCGACGGATCTTGTTATCTTTGAGCGGTCTGGGGATGCCATATGGGATGATGTCATTGGCCGCGATATTGCTCTGTCACCGTCTGGTGAGAAGGTGGCGTTCGTGGGAAAACACCAGACACTCAATATAGATTCGCATAAGAGATTGGGATTTCTAATAGACTACGGACCATTAGAAGTATGGCTTGTTGAGGCGAAAACACCACTCAAAACGAATGTGCATGCTGTTGACCGAGGAATGTCCTGGTTTCCAGATAATAATCAGCTTGCCTACACTACACTCTTACCGCGTAGTCGAATCCTTCAAGAACAGCCAAACCAAGAGATTAGCGAGAAATTTGGCAATTGGGATAAGATTCCTGCCGTGATGATCCTTGACCTATCCGAGGGAACGAACCATTTCCTACGCGTAGGATGGGGTCCTGTCGTATCCTTGGATGGGCGATCAGTATTGGTTTCAGATGTAAAAAAGCAATATTGGTTAGTTGATGTAAAGACAAGGCAATCCCAACTGATTGAATGGCCCGGAGATTGGGGTGGCCCCATATCGTTTGTAGGCGAAAACCTGGTACTTTATTTTGGATTGCCAACAAAAGGAACTAAACCTCAATGGACAGAGAGAAATAGTTCTTTGGTCGGTCCGAAATCAATGGGAACGCTAAAAGTGGCAGATTTCAAGACTGGAAAATTTAAGACGGTGTTAAGTCCGGTAGATCCACGGATGCAAGTAGGTTTTGGTAAGGTAGCCCGATAACAGAGAGGGCATATTTCTATTTTTTGGAAAAGAAAAAGACATCGATGATCGTGAACGGCCAGACCCCGGTAGTTAGCAGAAAAATCGGGGCCAGGTCTAGAAGTTTGACTTTTGCGTTCAGTCGGCTCACCAATCTGACCGACGCCTTGGGAAACATCACCACCTTTGAGTATGATGCGAAAGGCAATCTGGTGAAGACGACCGACCCGTTGGGAAGGATCACCGCCCTGGCTTATAACCCCGCCGGCCAGCCGGTCTCGATCACCGACCCCTTGGGGAACGTCACACAATTCGAATATGACAATACAGGCAACCTGACCGGGACGGTCGATCCCTTGGGCAACCGGACAGAGCGGGCCTACGATGCCGTTTCCCGATTGATCGCCCTGACCGATCCGATGGGGTTTCTCACCCGCTTCGACTATGATCTCCTCAACCGGGTGACCCAGATTCAAGACGCCAATGGCGGGACCACCCGGTTCGGCTACGACGGCAACGGCAATCTCCTCTCGGTGACCGATGCGAAGAATCAAACGACGACCCATGCCTATGATCTGATGGACCGGCTTACGCAGAGGACCGATCCGTTGGGTCGGGCAGAAACCTATCAATACGATGGCAACAACAACCTCACCCGGTTCACCGACCGGAAGGGGCAGGTCAGTCTCTTCAACTATGATCCTTTGAATCGAAGGGCGCAGGCGAGCTTTGCCGACGGGAGCCGGACCGAATTTGTCTATGATGCGGTAGGCAGGCTGACCCGCGTCGGCGACTCGGTCTCCGGTCCGATCGATCTGGCCTACGATGGCCTCGACCGGCTCCTCCGGGAGATCACCCCGCAGGGCGTGGTAGACTATGCCTATGATCCTTTGGGGCGAAGGACCTCGATGGTGGCGAACGGCCAGGCTCCAGTAAACTATCAGTACGATCCGGCCTCTCGGCTGACGCAGGTCGCGCAGGGGACCCAGATTGTCGGACTGGGATACGACGCAGCGGGGAGGAGAACGTCGCTGACCTACCCGAACGGAACGAACACCCGCTACACCTATGATCCGGCCAGCCGTCTGACCCGGATTCTGCACGAGAGCGGGGCGGCTGTGATCGAGGACCTCACCTACCGCTACGACGCCGCCGGCAACCGGGTCGGTGTCGGCCGGACCGGCCCGCAGGCCGATCTTCCCGAAGAGGTCCAGGCCGCCTACGACGCGGCCAATCAACAAATCCGGTTCAACAGCAGCACGCCGAATCTCACGTATGATGCGAATGGGAACCTGATCAGTCAGACGGATGGAAGCGGGACGACGACCTACAGTTGGGATGCCCGGAATCGCCTGATTGGCATTGCCGGGCCGGACATCTCGGCGAGCTTTGTCTATGATCCCCTGGGCCGAAGAACCAGCAAGACGATCAACGGAGTGAGGACCGACTATCAGTACGACGGCAACGACATCGTGGCGGAGATCAAGGGCGAGGCGATCGCCGCGACCTATCTGCGCTCTCTCAACATTGACGAGCCGTTTCTAAGATCGTCTGCGGTGGCCGAGTATTACCATGCCGACGCGCTGGGAAGCGTGTTGGCACTCACGGATCAGACGGGGTCTGTGACGACCTCTTATGCCTATGAAGCCTTCGGAAAGACGACGATCACGGGGACATCGTCCAATCCGTTCCAGTATACGGGCAGGGAGAATGATGGAATAGGATTGTACTACTATCGAGCCAGATACTACTCACCACAGATGCAGAGGTTTATAAGTCCTGATCCTCTCATGTGCGGAGCAACAAATAGCATTCCTCTCAGATCAATCACGCAAAACCCTCAGACCCTGAATGCGGTCTCTTATGTAAACGACTCACCAATTAACTTGCGTGATCCGTTGGGGTTATCTCCAGAATGCGAATATTACGAGAATGTCCTAAACTTAGTTGAGAATTGAGAAGTGGCTCCTGGTGTGGTGAA
>CAZOFJ010000024.1:0-42341 GCA_964579005.1 uncultured Nitrospirota bacterium | reverse complement strand
GCATTGTTTGATTCACCTCCAATGTCTGCTGTACACACCCGTACATTGACGAAAATAACACGATTGCAATTGCAACTATTTTTGCCACAGTATTCTCCAAAGGAAGGGCTGGCCACCAGTCTAGCTTGGAGCGAGGTACTCCGAGACCAGAACGAGATCTTTGATCACTGACTGGTACTCGACGTGAGTTTCGTGCTCAATCGTGTGCCAACGCTTGCCTTCGTTTTCGACCATGTAGCGCCGATACTCTGGCGCTCCGGGAAACTTGACGTTGTCGGCAACAACCAATGCGCCCGGGCGCAGCCAACCCCGCTCCAAAATCAATTGCAAGTCGGGCAGGTAGGCGTTCTTGTCGTGATCGATGAACACCAGATCGACCGAGCCGGCGCCGAAGCCATGTGCATTGCCCAGCGCGTCAATCGTCCTGCCGCCGTCACCCAGCGTACCCACGACCACAGTAACGCGCTCGGTCACACCAGAGTGGTCAAGGATGCGCCGGGCGATCTCGGCGTTCGCCGCGTTGAACTCGATCGATACAATTTGCGCAGACGGTGCGGCGACCGCCATGCGCAACGCGCTGTATCCGCAGTAAGTCCCCAGTTCGAGCACACGCGCTGGCCTGGCGTTCGCGACCGCCGCGTCGAGAATGCGGCCCTTCTCGTCTCCCACGTTGATCAGGAAGCTCTGGTTGTAGCAGTACTCGTCGATGATCCTGATAACGTCCGCCGGGTCGGCACGGCGTGCTCGCGCAACCACATATTCGGCGAGCCGTGCCTCACGCCCGTCTCCGACCTGCCATTGCGTCGTGAGATGCTTCATCCCGAAGAAGAGTCTCCAAAACGACCAACGCAGGAAAGGAATCTTTCTCCAGTTCAATGTCATGTTATTCTCCCCTCGCCAGTGCGACCGTGACAATCGGCCCTATTTCACGGCCCGTCGCCCGTGATGCCCAATGTAAAATTGAGCGGCGCCGATAGGCGTCCCGCTTGAATTCCGGCTTAGCATTCTGCTGCCCATAGATACATACTCGTTTTTTTGTTTAATATGCGCAATTCAAAATATTCCGAACAAGGTGCTTGTGCAAAGCCATAGCAAACATGTAATGGCAATAAATGCTCTTCTCTAGGGTGACAATAGCGGGCAAATGGCGCTTTTTCCCAATTAATAAGCCTTTGCGCCCTTTCGCTTTCGTTTATCTCATTACTGGAACAAGTCTTTATTAACCATCTCTCAAATGCTTCATTCATTGCCTTTGTCTCGGTGGTTTCCGGAGCAAAAAAAGCCTTCATATTGTGGAAAGAAAAACCTGAGCCAATAACGAATAAATTTTCAACATCCAAGCTTTGTAAAGCTTTGCCTATATTTAAGTGCTCACCAGCACTAAGGCTCTTCACAAGGGAGAGTTGAACGCATGGAATGTCAGCCTCCGGAAACATTATTTTGAGTGGCACAAAAACGCCGTGGTCAAAGCCACGTTGCTCATCAAGCTTTGCTTCAATCCCTGCGTTTCCAAGTACTTTTTGAATCTGCTTGGCCAGCAAAGGTTTTCCCATGCAAGGATATTTAATATTGTAAGACTCTTCAGGAAATCCATAATAATCATATATCAAATCTTGCCTTAGCCCTGAAGTGATCGTTGGTATGTTTTCCTCCCAATGAGCACTAATTAAAATGATCACCGAAGGTTTATTGATTTTAGTTGTGATCTCTTGAAGACAATCAATCATCTCTTGATGGCCGACATCACCGAGAAGTGGCATTGGGCCACCACCATGAGAAAGGAATAATGTTTGCGTTTTATATTTCAAACCTCTCTCCTTTTCTATAGGAGTGCTACCGTTGGCGCCTTGTTGGGCAACATTTTCACCTCTCGATTGCTTTCTCGAAACTCTTGAGACGTGAGATAGCATCTACCCACGGCAATTTGCTTTCGCAATAAATGTTAAATGCCGGTATCAGATCGCCGTGTTCTAACAGCGATCCATAATGCACCATGTATAGACCAGGATACCGTTTGTTTATGGTATAGAGCGGGCTGCCGCATTTTAAGCAGAATTGTTTTTTTCCGATCTCCTCTACCTCATATGTCTCTACGCTCTCATGGCCTTGAACGACATCAAGGTCCTCTTGTGACACCACGCAATACGTGGAATATGACGCCCCGTTTCTTTTTCTACATGAATTGCAGTGGCAGTTTACAACCAGCTTCACTGGGCCAGTAATCTTGTAATGAACGGCTCCGCAATCACAGGCGCCAAGTAGTTCCTTGGTCATCTCCTTTGTCCTCATTTATGTTGCCCAACGTTCGCCATACCGGCAGTGAAAAGCGGTGCGACGAAGGCGCGCCGCTTTTCACTGCCCGAGTTGATGGCGTTGTTATGCATTGAGTGCTAAACCCTCAGCCCAGCCGCGGGACATGGCGGCGGCCACTTTGGAAAAATCTGTTCTTCTGCTGTTTCATTTCTCGTTTTGCAGAAGTTTTCATGCGCCTTCCGCTGAATTCTAATGAGTCCATCGCCCCATGGGCTGTTAATCCCCGGAGCAATGAGATCGAATGGGATCTGTCAGATCTGATTCGATCAGACCGGCAGCGGTTCTCTCCACTACTCACCATAGACGTAGGTGAGCACTCCCGCTTCGATGCGGGTCGGCAGGATCATTAATCGTGAATCCGGAGCGGCCGGTTCTTTCAGGCATCTGCCTTGGTCACAGTCAAACTCCGCACCGTGCCACTCGCAAATCAACTTATCACCCTCCCGTCGCATCGGACCGCCGAGATGCACACAGGTGTTGAGAACAGCCTTGGGCTGTCCATCCACCTTCATCACGAGCGCTTCACGTCCAAAGAAATCGATTTTTTTGACGCCTGTTTCCGGAATCTCGTTGATCTTGCAAAGCGGTGCTTTCATGAAATGACCTCCTTATTAATCTGTTTATCGTTTTCTTCTAATCCGGCTCCGTCAGAAAGGGCGACTTGCGTCACCCCCTTCCACCGGCCAATCCGGGTGGAGCCTCCCCCCTCAACGCGCTCATTAAGGGGTAAATGACCTACGCAAAAAACGTAGATGTTACAGACATAGATTCTATTTCTTCCACAGGGGGCTACACTCTAAGAGCCTATTTAAATATACGTGTTAGTATAGTACTAACTAAAACTAATGTCAAACAAAAAAAGCAGGGGATCGACCCGTCTCGTCCCCCGCTGGATTTTTTCGTTTCAGATGTATGGAATATAACGGGATGTCAATTTCGAAAAGAGCGTGTAATAAACTACTGTTTCACCCCCGAGGAATCATACTTCACGAGGAAGGAATCGACGCCTCCCGCGCTACTGTTTCCATCCAGGTTTCCGCCGGTGTCTCCGACAATATAGATCTCTCCGCCTGTATTGAGTGCAACGCTGAGTCCTTCATCGGTTGCCGAAGTGCCAAGCTGACGGGTCCATTGCTTCACCCCGGCCGCATCATACTTGATAAGGAAGAGATCGGAACCACCCGAACTCGTGTTTCCATCGAGATTTCCGCCCGTCGCTCCAACGAGATAGACATTTCCACCCGCATTCACCGCGACGTCTGAAGTCTCGTCTACCGCCGTGGTTCCAAGCTGACGGGTCCATTGCTTGACTCCGGTCGCGTCATACTTCACCAAAAAGAGATCAAAACTTCCCGCACTGATATTCCCATCCAGGCCCCCACCGGTATAACCGGTCACATAGATGCTCCCTCCACTCGCGGCAACGCTCTGGGGAGAATCGAAGACAGTCGTTCCAAGTTGGCGGGTCCATTGTTTGTTCCCTGCCGTGTCATATTTTATCAAAAAGAGATCGGCATCCCCCGCGCTGATATTTCCATCCAGGCCCTCGCCGGTCCGGCCGGTCACATAAACATCTCCTCCGTCAACCGCCACACCACGGGCGGATTCACTTCCTGCCGTCCCCAATTGTCGGGTCCATTGTTTGATCCCGGTATTATCATATTTCACCAGAAAAAGATCCTGACCACCTACATTTGTATTTCCATCCAGACCACCCTGGGTCCGTCCGGTCAGATAAACATTGCCGCTGCCATCCACCGCGACGGCAAAAGCCTCATCCACTGCCGTCGTCCCAAGTTGGCGGGTCCATTGCTTCACTCCGGCGGCGTCATATTTCACCAGAAAGAGATCGTCGCTACCCGCGCTGACATTTCCATCCAAGCCCCCGCCGGTCCATCCGGTCAGATAAATATTTCCGCTCCCATCGACCGCCAGACCGCGAGCCGTTTCATTGGCGGATGTTCCAAGTTGACGGGTCCACTGCTTGATGCCGGCTGCATTATATTTCACCAAGAATAAGTCCAACAAGCCGGCACTGGTGTTTCCATCCAGGCCCCCCGCCGTCTCCCCGGCCAAATAGATATTCCCAGTCGTATCGGTCCCCACGCCCCAAGCCTTATCGGAGCCTGCCGTTCCAAACTGTTTCGTCCCCGTCCAAGCCAACGGCGTCGCGGACACTTCACTTGATTCAGGGCTTTCTCCAAAGGCATTCACCGCCGTGACGACAAAATAATATGTTTTCCCATTCGTTAAACCGGTCCGAAGATAAGGGGATGTCACATTTGTTTGCGTCGTTCCATCCGGTTGGGCGGCATAGTTTATTTTGGTGACACCTGTCATCGAAGCCAGATAGAGATTATAGGATGCCGCTCCGGGAACCGGATTCCAGGCAACCGTCACCTCCGCATTGCTCGGTGTTGCCGTCAGACCGGCTGGGGCGACTGGAGCGCTACCGGCGGCCGGGGTCGCGCACCCTGGACCGCTCTGAGAGGATTCATTGCCGGCCCCGTCATAGGCCGAGACCGTATAACAATATTGCGTCGCCGGGACAAGGCCGGTGTCGTCGGTAGAGATGCCTGAGACAGACTTGAGATGACTGCCTTCTCGATAGATCTTGTATCCGGCGACCGCAACGTCATCCGTAGATGAATTCCATGAAAGGTCGATTTGATAAGAGGAAACTGCCACCGCTGTAAACCCGGTGGGAACGGAAGGAGATGTTACGTCGGCTGGGGCAGGCGGTGGGCTATCGGTCTGGATAGGAACCGTGCCGCCAGGGTTATCCTGTTGCGGTTTTGTTTCGCATCTGATCCATCCGTTTTTCGTTCCCAATTCCTTATCTTTATGACAAGTCAGATCTTCGACGCTACCGCAGCCGGACAGGAAGAGAAGACTCAAAACAAAAAATCCCATGATCCCGTCTTTTCTCATCACAGGATGATCCCCCTCAAAAATATACCTATTTTAACCCTCATTGCTGTAGAGTGTATCAAAGGTTCTTAGGGCGTCAAGGCGGGCAATGCTTGATTCTTCCGGATGGTTGAATCGTTAAGAGGCCGCTCAAAGGGGTCTGCAGAAAGCAGTGCTCTATCCCTTGGCGGACCTTCCAGTGGTCCGGCCGGGATCGAGGGCGTCGCGCAGACCGTCGCCCAAGAAATTAAATGCGAGCATCGTGATGAAGATGGCAAGACTCGGGAAGAGAATCAGGTGGGGATAAAACTTCAACCCCTTCCACCCCTCGTTTGCGAGGGTCCCCCAACTCGCCGCCGGAGGGGTGAGGCCGAGTCCGATGAAACTGAGGGTCGATTCGGCAAGGATTGCCGCCGGGATCCGAAAGGTCAAGGTGACGATCAAAACACCCAAAGTATTCGGAAGAATGTGCCGGAAGAGGATTCGTCTATGCGTCGCTCCCGTCGCCCGCGCCCCCTCGACGTAGGCCAGCTCCTTCAAACGAAGGACCTCTCCACGGATCAATCGGGCCACAGTGATCCAGCCGACCAGGCTCAACGTCAAAAAGATGCCGATCATCCCGCGACCGATCACCACCGTGATCAGGATGATCAAGAGGAGATCGGGAAGGGCATAGAGGACGTCGACGGCACGCATCATCACATTATCAATTTTTCCGCCGAGATAACCGGAAAGGGCCCCGTAGAAGGTTCCGAGAACGAGCGCCGAGAGGGCGGTCAGCAGGCTCACCGCCATCGAGACCCGTGTTCCATAGATCAGGCGCGAGAAAAGATCCCGGCCCAACGCATCGGTCCCCATCCAATGTCCCCGGCCGGGAGGAAGGAGGGTCGCGGAGGTCTCCTGCAGGTCATAAGGGTAAGGGGCCAGCCAGTCACCGAAGAGGGCGATGAAGAAAAAGAGGAGGATCACCCCGAGGCTTGCCATCGCAAGCCGGTCGTATTTGAATCTCCTCCAAAAGTTTTTCTCTTCCCCGGCCATCATTCCAACCGAACACGCGGATCGATCAGCGTATATAAAAGATCAACCATGAGATTGGCGATCACGATCAAGAGGGCGTAGACGAGGGTCACCCCCATGATCAGGGGATAATCCCGGTTCGTCACCGCCGTGATGAAAAACTTTCCCATCCCCGGAACCGAGAAGATGAATTCGACCACGAACGACCCGGTGACAAGGGTCGCCGTCAGCGGCCCCAGGATCGTCACGACCGGGGTCAGGGCATTCTTCAATGTATGTCGAAAAAGAATGGCCGTCTCCGACAATCCCTTCGCGCGGGCGGTCCGCACATAATCTTGCCGATTCGTTTCCAACAGGCTCGACCGGGTCAACCGGGCGACATAGGCCGCGGGAGCGAGCCCCAATGTCACGGCGGGAAGAATGGCATGACGAAAATCTTCCCAGAGGGCCGGTGGAAAGAGCCGATAGCGATGCGAGAGGAGATAGATCAAAAACGTCCCCAACACAAAACTCGGCGTCGAAATTCCGGCGGTGGTGAAAAAAAGGACGAGGCGGTCCCACACGCTCCCGGTCGTCACCGACGAAAGAATGCCGCCGGCCAACCCGAACAGAAGGGCGATCAAAAGCGCGATCAAACCGAGTTGGATCGACACCGGGAAGGTGTCTCCGATGACATCGTTCACCGTCCTTCCCAGATATTTATAGGAGGGACCGAGATCTCCCCGGATTAATCCTTTCAAATAGAAAAGATATTGCTTAGAAAGCGGTTGATCGAGATGATATTTCGCCTCGACGTTCGCCTTGATCTCCGGCGGAAGCTTTTTCTCTTTGTCGAACGGCCCTCCGGGGACAATGTGCATGATCATGAAGGTGAGGGTCGCCACCACCCAGAGGACCGGGATCGACCAGAGAAGACGTCGAACGATAAAGGAAAACATCACTCTATCCCTCCCCCCGGACCTTCTTGCCGCCGGACCTTCTTGAGGTAAAGCAGATCCATCGCGTTCACTTTCAACCCCTGAATCGACTGCTTGATCAAAAGATTTTGCGCCGCGAAGAAAAGCGGCGAAATCGGGGTATCGATCTCGGTTAAAATCCGCTGCGCCTCGTCATAAAGGGAAATCCGCCGGGCCTCGTCCGGCTCGCTCGCCGCCTCGGAAATGAGCCGATCGTATGTCCGATTCTTCCACCGGGTCAAATTATTTCCGCTGCCGCCGGTGAAGAGATTCATGAAATTATCGGGATCGGGGTAGTCGGCCCCCCACCCCAGACGGAAGATCTGCGGGGCATCTTCCCGCAACCGCTTCAGATAAACCTTCCACTCCATATTATCGAGTTGAACCGTCACCCCCAGGTTCCGCTTCCACTGCGCCTGGATATTCTCCCCGATCAGGCGGTTGGTCGGATCGCTGTTGAAGGCGAGCGTGATCGGCGGCAGACCGGCGCCGTCTCGATAACCGGCATCGTTTAAAAGCGACCTCGCCCTTTCCGGATTGAAGGGAAGGCCGATCTTCGGGTTGTGTCCGAACATCCCCTCCGGAATCCAGGAGGTGGCGGGGATCTCCCCCCCTTTTAGGATATGCGGAATTTCGTTCCGATCAATCGCCATCGAAAAGGCCTGCCGGACCCGCGGATCGTTGAACGGCGGCTTCTCGACATTGAAACCGTAGTAATAGCCTCTCAAAAACGGCGCATGAAAATAGTCGGGATGTGATTGATAGTGCGGAATCGCCATCGGGGGAAGCGCAACCCGGTCGAGCCGATCGGTTTCATAAAGGGTCAACGCGGTCGTCTCTTCCTCCACGACGTAAAAGATCACCCGGTCGAGCGCCGGACGGCCGCCGTAGTATCGGTCGTTGGCCTCCAAAATCAACCGGTATTCATGCCACCACTCCTTCAGGCGAAAGGGACCGCAGGTGACGATCCGATCGGGATCGGTCCATCGATCTCCATACCGTTCGATCATGTCGCGGCGCAACGGAAAAGTGGCGGTAAAGGTGGTGATCGATGGAAAATAGACTGCCGGCTTTTTCAAATCGACCCGAAGCGTCTCGTCATCAACCGCCTTGACGCCGACCTGATCGGGATCTTTGATCTCTCCGGCGTTGTACTCCGCCCCGTTTCGGAGATCGTAGAGAAAATAGGCATACTCCGAAGCGGTCTTCGGATCGAGCAGGCGCTTCCAGGCATATTCAAAGTCGTGCGCCGTCACCCGCTTTCCGTCGGTCCAAAAAACATCGTCCCGAAGATAAAAAAGATATTGCAGGCCGTCGGGTGAAACCTCCCACCTTTTTGCGATGGCCGGTTTTGGGCGGAGATCTGCATCGTATTCGGCCAACCCCTCCATCAGGTTTTCGATCACCCGGATCGAGACATTGTCGGTCGCCAAAGACCAGTCGAGCGTCGGCGGCTCGGAGGTCAGATTCATCCTGAAGACCGCTTTGGCATCGGGTTCATCAACCGGCCGCCTTCCCAAGAAAAAGACCGCCGAGAAAAAAAAGAGAGATAAAACGAAAATGACCTTCTTCATCACAGATTCATGATAGGCAATTTTCGACGAGAGGTCAAAGGAGATCGATTTTGGGTGTACCACTTGTCAAAGGAACTGAACTTCGTTATCATGCCCGCATGTCGACCCCGAAACCGACAATTTTTCTGACCCGCGCCCTTCCCGATCGGGTGATGACCGAAATCCGGAAACAGTTCCTTCTCCGGTTCAACCGGGAAGAACGTCCCCTCTCGAAAAAAGAAATCCTCCAAGGGGTTGGAAAAGCGGACGGTTTGATCTCGATGTTGAGCGACCCGATCGACCGGGCCATCATCGAGGCGGCCCCCCGCCTTCGGATCATCGCCAACCACGCCGTCGGTTACAACAATATCGATATCAAAGCGGCGACGGAACGGGGAATCGCCGTCACCAACACGCCGGGGGTGCTCACCGAGACAACCGCCGACCTGACCTGGGGGTTGATCCTTTCGGTCGCCCGGCGTCTTCCGGAAGCCGAACAGTTGATACGATCCGGAAAGTGGACCGGTTGGGCGCCGACCCAACTCCTCGGGGGCGACATCTTCGGAAAAACACTCGGCATCATCGGGATGGGACGGATCGGCCAGGCGGTCGCCCGCCGGGCAAGCGGCTTTTCGATGCGGGTCGTCTATTACTCTCGCCACCGCCTCCCGATCAAGGAAGAAAAGGAACTCGGCGCTTCTTTGCTTCCGCTTCCAGATCTGCTAAAGGAATCGGACTTCGTCTCTCTCCATCTTCCGTTGACGGAGGAATCCCGTCATCTCATCGACCGGAAAGCAATCAGAACAATGAAGCCGACCGCTTATCTCATTAATACCGCCCGCGGTCCGATCGTCGATGAAAAAGCGCTGATCGCAGCGCTGCGCACGAAAAAGATCGCAGGGGCCGGGTTAGATGTCTTCGAAGAAGAACCACACCTGCCGCAAAGGCTCCGCGCCTTGAAAAACGCCGTCCTCCTCCCGCACATCGGGTCGGCCTCGACGGAAACCCGCGTGCGGATGGGCCGGATGGTCATGCAGAATCTGCTCGCCCTCTTCGGCGGGCAGGCGCCCCCGAATATGGTAAACTGACTGTAACTGCTCAGGTCGCCCATCTTTTACTCCATGGCGGCGTTGCTGCGGTGCTCGAATCCTCACGTATAGACACATACGCTGCGGTTCTCCGCTCCTCGCGCCTTGCCCTGAAGCAAAATCTAGGCAACCTGAGTAGTTACAGTTGAACTTCGATTGAAGAGAGCGACATCATGATCCAAAACAAACGGGTGTTTTGGTTGTTTTTGACCCTTTTTTCGCTGACGGCGGCGCTCCCCTCCGCCTGGGCGGTCAAGCCCCTTCCCCCCGTTCAACTTTCTATCAAGCAGACCGGCCGAACCGATCATCGTCATCAGGTGACGATGACCGCGACAGCCAATATCGACCTCGACAAAATCGAACTCTCCCTGGAACTTCCTCCGGGGGTCTCCCGGATCGAAGGGGAGGAAACCTGGAAGGGAGCGATGAAAAAAGGGGAAACAAAAAAAATCTCCTGGACCCTCCAAAGCCGTGATCGGACCCCGCAAACGATCTTTGGAAAGGCGATCACCCATCTCAACGAGGGGAACGAGTTCCTCCAAAAGGCGCTCCTGACCCTGAACGAGACCGCCGCCGACGCCCCCCGGGCTGCCCCCTCCGTGAAACGGAAGGAGGGGACCGAAACGATTCTTGAGTTTAAGGGAAAATGAAGCTGCTCCGGGTAAAAGTCCGAATCGGAATCGCAGTGATTCTCTGTTTGTCTCTTGCTTCCTGCGGAGACAATAACGGCGGATCACCGACGGCCGCCGGCATCGAGGTCACCCCTTCACAGGCGAATCTGACGCCGGGAGAGACCCTCCCCCTCACCGCCGTCCTCAAGAATGGCTCCGGACAAACGGTCGATCAGGCAACGTTTTCCTGGCAATCGCTCGACCCCGCCATCGCCTCGGTCGACCCCGTCGCCGGGATCGTCACCGGGCATCAGATCGGGATCACCACCATCGTCGCCACCTCCGGCGCCTTCAGCGGCGGCACCGTCATCGGCGTCATGAGCCCAAACGCGGGGGGAAGCAATTTCACCCTTTCCGGAACGGCCCGTTACGAAGACAAACCGTTTACGCTCAACGGATTCACCGGCAACCTCGTTCCGACGCCGATCCGCAATACGGTCATCAAGATCATCGCGATCAAGGGATTTCAAGAGATCGCCGCCGGGGTGACCGGCGCCGATGGGACCTTCCAGTTCACGGGGATCAACAACACTACCGGGAACGGCGGGATCTACCTTCAGGTGATCACACAAACCGATCCCGGCGGCCCGACGAAAATCGAAATCCGGAACAACCTTTCCGAACGGGCGCTCTTCTCGGTGATCTCTCCCCCGCTTGACGACGGGACCGGAAGCGCCACCTTCAATCAAGATGTCACCGCCGGCGCATCCGGCATCGGCGGGGCCTTCAATCTGCTCGATGTCTTCTCAAAGGGAAGCGAACTGATCCAAGGAACCTGCCCTCCACCGGCGCCTCCCTGCGCCCCTCCCCTCCTCACCGCCTACTGGGAGCCAGGAAGCACCGAGGGAAGTTATTATGAGAGCGAGCTGGATGCCATCTTCATTCTTGGCGGCGGAAATGCGGCGGGCGATCAAGACGAATATGACGACGCCGTCATCGCCCACGAGTATGGTCACTTTGCACTCGCCCACTTCTCCCACGACGACTCTCCCGGCGGCAGTCACACCCTCAGCGATAACACCCAAGACATCCGGCTCTCCTGGTCGGAAGGTTGGGGGAATTTTTTCGCCGGCGCCGTCCGGAACGATCCGGTCTATCTCGATACCTCCGGAAATGGGAAGAACATCGCCGTCTCCTTTCACCTGGAGGATTATTCCTCTCTCAATACGACCACACTCGGAGCGAACGCCCTCTATACGACCAGCGAACTCGCCGTCGCCGGGGTGTTATGGGATGCCTTTGACCCGGCAGGAACCACCCCCACGGAATCACACGATCCGCTTGCTTTGGGATTCTCTCCAATCTGGCAGGCGATCACCGGAATGCCGAATACCTCCCCCACGACGATCGAATCGTTCTGGCTTCAATTCGTAGCACTCCATCCAACTTCGACCGATACCCTTTCAAACAGCCTTCAAACCATTTTCCAAGAACGGAAGATGGAACTCCTCCCCGATGGCAATGAGGACAACGAAGGGGCGACCCCGTTACTCAACAACACCCCCCAAACCCACACTCTTTATCGAACCGGCCCCGACCCGACCGGGGATGAGGATCTGATCCCCTTCTCGGTCGATCCGGGAACATACACCCTCGAAACGTTCGACCTGACCAACGGCGCCGACACCTATTTGTTCATCACCGATTCAACCACGGCAACCGATCCGATCAACAACTGGCAGAATGACAATCGGGACGGGAAAAGCTATTCGCCGGCCTGCGGCTTTAATTCGATCACCCAGAAGAGCACCTGCCCCAAAAACGAC
Organism: uncultured Nitrospirota bacterium; assembly: GCA_964579005.1. Taxonomy (GTDB): domain Bacteria; phylum Nitrospirota; class Nitrospiria; order SBBL01; family Manganitrophaceae; genus CAZOFJ01. Next base: position 30,067 of record CAZOFJ010000024.1, on the reverse strand, counting down.
AAGACCACCCTCTCCTCCCTCATCGCATTCACCTGGGCCGGTGCGAACAACACAACCCTTTATGCCCGTGTGAAACACTCCCCCAACGCCCCGCCCTCTTCCGGACAATTCGGATCGTACCGGATTCGGCTGACGAAGCAATAACCGGTCTCCCGGCGCACGGCGACATCATACACAATTGGGATTTCACCCCTTGCCGGAATAGGGATCCTCTGGCACAATGTAAGGCATGAAGCGATTATTTTTCCTTTTCTTACTATTTTCCTTCTCTTTCACGGTTCATATCGATTCCGCCTCGGCCCAGTCGAATATTCTGACCACCAGCGGAAACTTTAGAAACCAATCCCATCGGAACCTATTGGGCCAATGCTCCGCGACGCTGATTGATTGCGGTCCGATGACGGCAAATCCGGGAGGAGGCGCCATCAACGGGCCCCAGAGCCTCCAACGGGTTGATGCGGTGGCGCCGGGGGAAATCCGTTGCGTCAGCGGGTTCGGAACCGCCGATGGAACCAGTCCGGGAGGAACCAGTCTGGGAACGAACGATACCTGTCTTACAACCAGCGGGGTTTTGTGGGCGGGCTTTAATGCGATGTCGGCAGGGAGCGCCCCCTTCAGCAGCAGTGACTACCCCTTTACCGGTCTTCCCCGTATCCCGGTGGGGGCTGATACCCAATTCGGCGTCGGCGCCAAAAGCAACAATCGGCTCGACATCCGGGGGACGACCAACGACAGCCCGGTTCCAACCGGGTCTAGCACCGGAGTGGTCAATTTCAATATCCGTCGCGATTTTAAGGATAGTCTTACGACACCAGGTTTTTTTGGATCTGCTTATCCCAATTGCAGCAACGAGAATACCGATTGTCAGACCGCCTTTTCCATCGTCTGGTCGGCCCCAAAACCTTTGAATTGCCCTGCCAGCGGAACCGGGGCGACCTGTCCCAACCCGACCATTGACGGAATCGGCTTTCATTCCGCCGAAATTGCCTGCCCCATCGGAATCACCGGCCCCTGCCGGCAACATGAGATGCGTTATGGCGTCACGCAGAAGTGGGTCGGTGGGATCGCCGGAGGAGAAGGGGGAGCCGGTTTTCCAAGCTCGTTCTCCGGAGGGGGAGGGATGCAGGAGTTCATCCTCTCCTTCAGCGTCGTCTCCCAAACAAACGGAAACGGAGACCTGATCTCCGATCCAACCGGCTATTATTATTCCGAGGTCGCCTGCATCGGCAGCTCCGGCTCCAGTAGTTTCGCCGGCTGCCAGAATGGATTCATGCCCGACATCAACCAGACCACTCCCCGCTTTGTCGGAAGCGTTGAGAGTGGGAGTTTTTCAACATCGGTCACTTTCCCGGGCGGGATCCCCACGGTCGGCGTGACCCTGACTCAGGATGGCGGGTCGACAGGCTCAGGCTGCCAGCACGATTCGTTCGGAACAAGCTGTATCGGGCGGTCGGGCAGCTTCTTGCCATGAGAATGTAAGAATGAAGGAAACGGTCGGATGTCTTATTACCTTGCAAAAGTCTCTTTCGGTCTTTTCCTGATCACCGGAATCGCCTCGGTGGCATCGGCCCAATCGAACGACTTCTTCAGCAACACGCAACGCGCCGGACTCCTGTCAAGCAGTCCTTCCGGCTGCCCGACGGGGGCGACCTGCGGAACCAACTTTCCCGGATTCAACCCAACCGATCTGGTGAATCACTCCGATCCGAATGCAACGATCTCCGGCACAGCAACAATCGCGGGAGCGGTCCGGCCCTTTTTCAGCCAGCTCGGCCCGGGGGCGATCACCAACAACCTGTTCGGGGTCATCTCCCGGGTCAACCCAGGTCCGGATACCCTTTTCAACACCAGCGACGACAACCCGACCCTTTGCGGTATCCCATCCAGTCCGTTTATCACGGGGGTTGTTCCGACCGCGGTCGGAACGAATAACAGCAGCCTCGACTGCGGAAACCTCCGGTTCGATCCCGACAGCCAGGGGATGGTGCTCCCTACCGCCGGAGGAAGTTTTTCAGGAACCGACGCGATTGTTTCCTTTAATGCCGACTTTACCCCCTCCACAGACAGCCACATGGGATTCGACTTTTCCACCGGAAAACAGGTCACCGCCCTGACCGCCGGCGGAACGACAGCCACCGTCGGGACCCCGGGAACCTTTTCCGTTCCAGGGTCGGGAGATCAAGTCCTCAATTTTACGATAAGCGGTCCATTGACAACACAGACCATCGACGATATCGATCCCCTGACCCCGACCACCGCCCCTTTTCCGTCAAACTTCACCGATTCGATCAATACGATGGGCCTCCTCACCACCGATTTCTCCGGAATCGGCTCCAGCATCCCCCAAAGCACCATGCCGTTCCCTTGCTGGTGGAGCGGCTGCACCCTCACCGCGGAAAGTCTCACCGTTCCGTAACCGAGACCTCACCCTCTCCCTTATATCAACCGCTGGTATTCCGAGGGGTCGAGCCGCCAGACTTTCACGCCGCAATAACGCTCCCCCTCGGGACAAATCGGCCGGACACCGGCCTGGTCTCTCAAGCCGCAGGGAGGGAGGAGTTGCCCGCCGATCAGAGGGTTGATCTCTTTGATCTGTTGTGCTTCATCCAGCGATGCCCGCCAGATCTCCTCCTGGGCGTTGTAACAAAGCCGCATGGCATGTTTATGATGGAGGTTCAGAAGATCGGACGATTCGGTAAAACGGATTGACAGTGCGTTTGGCAAAAGATAAAGGGCATACTCGATCGGAGATCCAAGCTTTTTCAACCGGGCGAAACGCTCCCAACTGCGGGCCATGACCTCATTGTAATAATGCTCAATCTTAGAGTCTTCCCGAATCAACATCGGGGTAATATAATCGGGACGGTCGACGACATGCGCCGCCAAGACCGGTCGAGAGGCAGGGGTCATTCGATGGCGCTGATCCTGCGAATCTGCCGTATGTGATAATTTTTTTCGGAAAGTATAGGCAGGGTGGAACAGTGTTCTGGAGAGCTTCGAAAGGGTCGTGAGGTTGAGCGACTCCCCGATCAGCCGATTCTCGGCGGGATGAAGGGCCAATCGAATCGCGGCGGCGTCATCAAGCATCGACCGTGGAACCCCCAAGACTTCCCGGACCGATTGCGCCAGGACCGCTTCCTGATTCACTTTATAATCGACCAGTTTCGAGATTCGCCCGTCGAGCCCGGCGTCGAACTCATTCAAAAAAATCTCGGTCATTGCGGGAGCCATCTCATCCGAATGAGATTGATAAAACTGATATTCCGGCATCGATTCGATCGGAAGCGGCTGTTCAAGTATCTTTTCATATTCACGGTCGAACGAAAGGAGCGCCTGAACCATCTTCTCGACGACGATCTTTTGTTCCAACGGCGCATCATATTGTTGGCAAAGGCGATAATATCGGAGGAGGGTGATCCCGGAGATTGTATGGTAGAGGTAGGCGAAGGCGGCGATCGGAACGACGTAACGGGCGATCTCCTGCGTTTTTTTCTTCACGTCGCGGTTGAAGTTTCTCCGTTGGCGGGGAAAGAGGCGCGCATACTCGGCATCAACCAGCGGGAGAAGCATTTCGTTTAACCGGTGATAGGCTTCCATCTGCTCCTTGATACCATCAAGATATATTTCCAGCGCGACACCGGAAAGGGGAGGAACCGCAAAACCGTCTGGTTTAACAGCAACGTAGCGTTGGCTTACCTGCTCGGAATTATAAAACGGGTGACTATGGAGAAATGACCAGATGAACTGCCGGGAGACATTTGACAGGGTGAATTGAAAATGGGCATGTTGGAGGGTGGTGTGATGTCCCGCCTGATAAATGCTCTGGGCCAGAAGGTCATACCCCTCGATCAGATCGTCGTCGCGGACGACCCCCTTGCTGGAATAGCAGGTCTTGGCGGTCGCCACGAAGTTTTTGAAGGGGCGATGGAACGCCTTTTCCAAAACAACTTCCGGCTCCGCGGAGAGAAAGCGCTCGCCCATCGATGGCTCCGTTTGACAGGGTGGGGGGGATTCGATAGAATCCTCTCCGTTCATTTGCGGTCGTTTGTGATGAGATTAAAGATATCGGATGGTATTACAGCCGAAACGGAAAATCAAGGTCGCCGGCGCTGGCCCTTCGGGACTGACCGCGGCGATTGTCCTGGCCCGATCGGGCATCAACATCGAGCTCCATGAAATGCGCCACGCGGTCGGCGCCCGTTTCATCGGCGACTTCCAGGTGATTGAAAACATGAGCCGGGAAGAAGATGCCTTGGAGATGCTGAAACGGTTCGGCCTCTCCGCCAACTTCTTTCTCCGTCCCCTTCGGCAGGCCTGCTTCTTTGACGACCGGCTCCGCCTCCGGAGGGTCGAAAGCCGCCGGCCGTTCGCCTATGCCATTCAGCGTGGAAGCGAAGGGGAGACGCTCGACCGGGGCCTGCTGGCACAGGCGCTTGCCGCCGGGGCCAAGATCTGTTACCAAAGCCGGATCAAGCCGGAAGAGGCCGATATCGTCGCCACCGGCCCCGCCACCCCCGACGGCCTGGCAAAAGAGATGACCTTCACCACCTCCCTCCCCGACACCATCTGGGTCCTGTTCGACATGCGTCTTTCCCCCGGAGGGTATTCGTATCTCTTTGTCCTCGACGGAAGGGCTACCTTCGGCTGCGCGATCACCCGTGATTTCCCTCGGATGGACGACTGCTTTGATCGATCGTTTCAACGATTCTGCGAGATCACGAAGATCCCGGTCCAAAATGAGAGAACCGCCTACTCCCGGATGAACTTCAGCCTCAAGGAATCGGCGGAAGTGAACGGTCGCCCCTTCGTCGGCGAGGCGGGCGGCTTCCAAGATTATCTCTTCGGACTCGGCATTCGATATGCCCTCACCACCGGATATGCCGCCGCCGAGAGTCTCCTCAAGGGAATTTCTTATGACCGGCTCTGGAAAGAGGCGCTCGGCCCGGCGCAGGAGATCAGTCTCGTCAATCGCTTTCTCTACGAGCGGGGGGGACGCCTCGGCCTCCGCTTCTTCATTCATCAGGCCGGACGAGCCGATTTTCAAGATTACCTCTTGGGGTGGCATCGCCCACGATGGTGGAAGGGCCTCTTCCTGCCGCTGATCAAGCGGGGTTGGCGACGGCGGGGAGATTGTTTCCATCGCCTTTCACCTCATTGGTGCCGGGAAACCGAGAAATGACATCGCTCCCGGAAGCCTATCGTTACTGCCGCGAACTGACCCACCGATGCGGCCCCCACTTTTCGGTTGGTTTTCGGTTTCTCCCGCCGCCGAAGCGGAACGCCATCTACGCCGTCTACGCCTTCTGCCGCTATGCCGATGACATTGTCGATGAAAACGCGGAGGGGACGCACGGAGAGGACCCACCACTGGAAACGTTATTAAAACGCTGGCAGGAAGAGCTCGATCGCTGTTACCGCCAACGACCGACCCATCCAATTACGATCGCCCTCGCCGACGCGATCCAGCGTTACCCGATTCCGCAGAAAGGGTTCGAGGGGTTGATCGAAGGATGTCGGATGGACCTCCTCTACAACCGCTATCCGACCTTCGATTCGTTGATGGTCTATTGTGATTTGGTCGCCACGACGATCCGCGATCTTTCCCTCCCGATCTTCGGCTTCACCGACCCGAAGGGGATCGACTACGGCCGGGCTCTCTCAACGGCGCTCCAGTTGACCAACATCGTCCGGGACATCGGCGAAGATCTCCGCCGGGGACGAATCTACCTTCCGCTGGATGAACTCAAGCTGTTCGACTATTCTGAATCGGAGTTATTGACGCGGACCAAAAACGACCGGTTTCTGCGGTTGATGGCGTTTCAGTGCCGCCGGATACGCGGCTATTTCGAGGAATCGGCCAAGCTTGTTCCGCTGATCGAAGAAGACGCCCGCTTGGCGATCTCGCTGATGCGGAATGTCTATGTCGCGCTGATCGACCGGATCGAAGCCGATCCCTTCGCCCCTCTCGATCGTCAAATCCGCCTTTCCTGGATGGAGCGGCTGAAGGTCACAGCTCAGACATTTTTAGGAACCAATAAAAGTTAAATTCCTACCGCACAGAGAGTCCGGCTTTTTTCGGCTTCACCTCTTCCAAGTCGGCTGCTCGGATCCCCTTCGGCCGGGTTTTTTCGATCGACTCGAGAAAAAAAATGATGAACAGGGCGAAAAAAACAGCCAAGACGCCGGAGGAAAAGACGATCAGAACCCGCCTCGGTTTGATCTTTTTCTCCGGCGTCTTGGCGACATCCAACACCTGAACGGTCGGGCTGTCCTTCGCCTCTTGGATCCGGGCCATTTCATATTGTTGGGTCAGAAGGGCATAAAGGGTCTCTTGCACCTTGGCCTCTCGCAACAGGCGGGTATATTGAATTGCCAGATCTGGAATCCGGGCGGTCGGGATGAAAATGCTCTTCGAAGAACCCCCTCCCCCCTTTCCCTCTTCCAACTCCCGAAGCCCTTCCTTCAATTCCCTGATCTGCGCTTTTAAGATCTCGACTTGAGGATTCTGGAGGGTGGCATAAGAGAGGAGGGTCTGGAGTTCTACCTCCTTTGCCATCAACTCCCCCTTCACCCCCCCGATCGCTCCAATAATCGCCTTCGACTGATCGTCGAGCTTCACCGCGACATTTTTTTCTTGAAATGCCTTGACCGCCTCCTCGACCCGGAGGAGTTCTTCATTCGCCTCCTTGAGTCTCTTTTCGATGAAGCTCCTCATCCGTCCCCCGGAGGTCATCGTGACATTCTTGTTCACCCGATCGAGCTCTTCGACAAAGGCGGCCGCCATCTCGGCGGCCCGCTTCGGATCGGTGTCCTCGACCGTAATCGAAATAATCTCTTCTCTCGCCTTGACGATTTTCACGCGATCGTCTAATGCCTCTCTGGCATCTTCCGCCGTTTTTTCATTATAGACCTTGCTCAAATCAAACCGACGGATCATCGCATCTCGGACGGTCTGACTCCTCAAGATCCCGACCCAAAGATCGGCGGGAGACTTGAGGCCGAGCAGTCCGCCTGCCAACCCTCCCGCCCCGGACGAAATCTGGGGCGCCATCATGGGAGCCATCATGTTGATATTCGATCCGATCGAACTGTCTTGTTGGGGGGGAAGAATGCTCGCGGTCGATTCATAGGCAGGAGGCAATAGAAAACTGACCACCAGGGAGGTGACCAAGGCCATCCCGACCATCAGGGCGAGGATCTTTTTCCGCTTCACCAACACCCGCCAAAGGTTCAGAAGATCGATATCGGAATCAAAGTCAGGCATCTTAAAACACCAGGATTAAAACGCCGGCGGCAACGGCAATTTGATAGAGGATCTGCGTGACATCCTTGAACTCTCGCAACCAGGCGATCCGTTCGATCTTTTCGGGAACAACAATGGTGTCTCCGGGGTCGAGTTCCGACGATAGTATCCGCCTCCCCCAAAAACCCCCTTCTTCCCGTGTCGAGATCGCCGCTCCGTCGACCTTGAGGACATAGAGTTCCTCCTTCTCGGCATACTGCGTCATTCCCCCGGCCCGCTTCAAATAGGCGGAGACGGTCGCATCGGAATCGTATAGGAAAGCGGTCTGATTATAAACCGCCCCCATCACATGGATCTCCTGGGGCTTCTGCGGAATCATCAGATAATCTCCGTCTTCCAGCACGATGTCGGAGACGGTTCCCTTCATTTTATCGAGTTGATCGAGCCGAATCGTCATCCTCCCGTTTGCCTTAGCGCTCCGCATTTTGGCGATGAGGGAACGCCTCTGTTCGGTCGCGGCCTGTTGCTGCTGGGCCACATCTGGGGTCAGGGCGGCCCCGATCATCAGCGCCGACTGCGAAAGAATCTGTTGCTCAAGCCGGTCGATTGAATTCTCGAGCTGTTTCTGCTGTAACTCCCTCACCGATTCGCGGGTAAAAACCGCCCCCCGGAGATAGGCCTTCTCCGTGAACCCTCCCGCGCGCTTAATGAGCGATGGAAGGGTTTCCCCCTTTTTCACGGTGTAAACTCCGGGGAACCGAACCTCTCCGGTCACCTGAACCGTCTTGTACAGCCCCCACTCCGGAATCGTCTTGATCGAAAGATAATCGTTCACCTCCATGAGAAAATCATGTGCCGGATCCTCCTGCAGCGCTTTTGAAAGATCGATGACAAACCGCTCGGTTTTAGGACCCTCCTGCGTCACTTTCAGTCGCGTCAACTCGGCTTGGTCGGAGGCAAAATAGTCAAGCCCGCCTGCCTTCGAGATCAGGTCGCTGATCCGCGTTGCCCCTTTCACAATTCCGTATGCCCCCGGAGTCGCAACCGCCCCGGAGACAAAAGCGGTGCTCTTCCGCTCCGATACCGGAAAGACCTTCACCAGGTCGCCGTCGACCAAAACCAGATTTTTTTCTTCGCTTCTTTCGAGATCAACGAGATCTTCCTCGAAAAGGGTCGTATATTGTCGGTCAACCACCCGCCGGATCTGGACCCTTCCCTCGAAAGCGATCGGTGTCAACCCACCCGCCATCCGAACCAGATCGAGAAGCCGGGTCTCCTCCTTCAGTTCATAAATTGCCGGACTTTTTACCTGGCCTGCCATCCCGATCAACGGACCAACCGGTGGAACGAAGACGACATCTTCGGCCATCAACCGGATATCTTTCGTTTTGTCCCCCTGGAGAAGAAAATCGTAAAGGTCAAAATGGACGATCGTCTCCCCGTTTCGCTTTACCTGAATATCCCGCATCGACCCGATCTTACTCGGCCCCCCCGCGACGAAAAGGGCATGGATCAGGGTGGAAAAGGAGGAAACGGCATAACTTCCGGGCCGCTCGACCTTTCCGACAACAAAAATCCGGATCGACCGAAGGCGTCCCATACTGACGTTCATCTTCACTTCGGACGCCTTATAGTAGTGGCTGAATTCTTTCTCTAAAAAGGCCTTCGATTCTGAAAATGTCAATCCGGAGAGAGGGAGGACCCCGATCTGGGGGAGACGGATCTGGCCGTCTCGATCGATCTTCACCGTATAATCGGCATTCACCTTCCCCCAAACCGTGATCCGGACTTCATCACCCGGTCCCAAGAGATAATCGGTCGCAACGGGAAGGATGTCGGTCGGAGCGAAGGTCTTGGAAGGAACCTGAAAGAGATCATACCCAAACTGTTGTATCTCGGTGGAAACCGCTTGCACCTGTTTCCCCTGAACATACGCCTCAAAATCGGAGAGCCGCCGTTTGACAGAAGGAAGAAGCTGTTTTTCCGGAACGGCTTCTTCGATCTCTTTTTCTTTTTGAGGTCTCTCTTGCTTCTCCTGCTCTTCCTTATTTTCCGGCAAAGGCTCCAATCTATTTTCAGGCAGCCCTTGTTGCCGAAAGCGCTCCTTTTTGTCTTGTATATCTTGGGGAATTTTATTTTTATTCTGAATGTCGGTGAGGGTCGACCTCTCCCGCTCCCCCTCAATCTGAGCCCGAACAACCGAGGGGAAAAGAAAGGAAACAAACAGGATCAAAAAGAGGGCCTTTTGCTTCCAGATCGGCCCGGCGCCCGCATTCGTTTTCATTAGTACCTTCATCGGCAAACAGCACCGGAAAACAGGGATTGCAGATTGGACAAAATAAGTCGCGTAAAAATAGCATATCTGTATAAAAACGCAACTTTCAAGAACCCCGCCCCAAATGCGTGTTCACCTTCCGATTACTTCCCGATCAGTTCCAACACATTTTCAGGGGGACGACCGAGCGCTGCTTTTGTCGAGGTGATCACAATCGGCCGTTCGATCAAGATCGGATTTTCCACCATCCACTTGATCCACTCGGCCTCCGGCCGCTTGTCCGAGGACTTGATCCCTAATTCTTTTGCAACCGGTTCCTTGAAGCGGATCAACTGCTTCGGCTCCATTCGCAATTTTCTCAAAATCTCCAAAAGCTCTTTTCGCGTCGGCGGGGTTTGAAGATAGAGGATGATCTTCGGCTCAATGCCTCGGTCGTTGAGAAGCTTGAGGGTTTCCCGGCTCTTTCCACATTTGGGGTTGTGAAAAATAGAGATGTTCATCTTTTACTCCATGACTCCATGTTTTATCTTAAATGGCTCAACAGTGATATGAGAAGGGATCACCGTACTTTGGTCTCCTCCTCTTCGATATCGATCACATTCAACGATTCCGGATAGGGGTCAAAGAACGTTTGATTCTCAAGATATCCGTTTTGGAATCGGACGATCCACCCCTTGAGGATACTCAAGACTGCGCTCAGAGGAAGGCCTTCTTTCCGGTAGCTCTTCAAGTTTTTCAGAAAGAAAGCTTTTTCGTTTTTGGAGATCTCATCGGAGAAATAGCCGAAGGCATGCATCAGGACGTTGATGGTAGAAGAAGATCGGGAAGGACGGGCCAGCGCATACCGTAGGTGAGGCTCGTATTCGTTGAAGAGATCACCGTCCGGCTTTTTTTCTGAATTGCCAACGATCCGACCCAGGAAACGGATCTCCTTTTGGTGATAGGCCATCAAGAGAAGCTTGTGGGTTGCATGGAATCGGACCAAGGCTTCCGGCCTGTTCGCATTTTTCGCTTCTCGAAAGCGGGCGAGGGTGAAAAGCTTGGTCAGAAAATGGTCTCGAATCTTGGGATGATTCAGCCGTCCCTCATCTTCGACCGCAAGACCGGGAAAGCGCTCAAGAACCTCAGCCGCAAAGAAACCGGCCCCTTTTCCAGCCGGGATCTTGGCGTCAGTCCTTAGGAAACGTTTCACATTTTTAATCCCGCAGGAGGGGGAGCGGCTCTTCAGAATGAATCCATCCACCTCGTTCAAGGAGGTCAAGAATTGATTTGAAAAGTGCCGCATCTTTTCTGAAAGATCGCTGCCGGTGGCCGGTTGGAAGAGATGAAACGCACCATTCTTCGAGACGATCCGGACCGGATCGCGGGGAACACCCAACCCGATCTCGATCTCAGGACAGATCGGGATGAAGCTCACATGCGGCTCCAATTGTTTTACAAAGCGGTCGGAAATCATCGCACCGTTATATCGGCAGGGGGCAACCTCGAGACATTTGCTGAGGACGACAACCGGTTTGAAGAACCCCGCCCTAGAAGGGTGGGGATGGCGCTCGCAATGCCTGTTCACAGGGCTCCTTTCTTGGACAGAATCATACTCGGTTACCCAACCCTCTGTCCAGTTTTGGGCGCTTCCGATACTATCTTTTCGCCCTCTCTTCTGCTAGAATCGCCCCTCGAAAGAACAGTTACAAAGAAGGCTGCCTTAGACAGCCTCTCACAATGAGGAGATGAAAGAGGAGATGAGCAAAGGAATGAGCGAGGGGATGAGATGGAAATCGACGGGTGGCCGAACTTTTCCCCGGGCCATCGGATTGCTTTTCGTTGCATCGGTCTTTTTTCTGAACGGCCCGCTGCTGGCGGCCCCTCCGGTGAAGGCCCCTGAGAAGGGCGCCGAGAAGAAGGGGGGGGAAAGTCAGGAGAAAGGGCCCGGCACCACGGTCCCCTCCCTCGGAAACGACCATATCCAGTCGATCGAATCCCTGCACCCTCCTTACAACACCAAGCCACCCACATCGGGACCACACGTCCCGTTCGTCGCCCGCTGGGGGATCTACCGTCAACAGATTCCAAACGAACTCCAGGTCCACAATCTCGAAGATGGGGGGGTGATGATCCAATACGATTGCAAAGAGTGTGCGCCCCTGATCGAAAAACTCGAAAACCTCGGAAAAGAATATCTCGGAAAAGCGAAATCCGATCCACAAAATAACCGGTTGGGACATCTGATTGTTGCCCCCTACGCCGGCCTCGACACCCCGATCGTCTTAACCGCCTGGGGAAAGATCGATAAACTGACTGAATTCGACGAGGGGAGGATTCGGAAATTCATCGAGGCGTACGTCGGGATTGACCATCATCCGAGCCATCCGGAGTAAACCGATTCCGATCCGCTCCAACCCCCCTCCCGGAAAACGGGAGAAAAAGCGATACGCCCCTCACCTGCTGGCGGCCCTTTCCGGCGCGCTCTTTTTTCTGAGCTTTCCCCGCTGGGAGATCGCCCCCCTCGCCTGGGTCGCCCTTGTTCCTCTTCTCTTCGCCGTGGAAAAAGAGTCGCGGCGCCGAGCGTTCTGGATCGGCTGGATCGCCGGGGTCGTCTACTTCGCCGGGACCCTCTCCTGGGTCACCATCAGCATGACCCGCTATGGCAAGCTCCCCTGGCCGGTCAGTTATCTTCTGATGCTCCTCCTGGTCGCCTACCTTGCTGTTTACGTCGGCCTCTTCGCCGCCGGAAGCCGTACCGTTTTAATTCGAAATCGAAAATGGGCACTCCTCCTCATCCCCGCCTTATGGACGATGCTCGAATACACACGTGGCCACCTCTTGACCGGTTTTCCCTGGTCCGCCATCGCCTACTCGCAATATCGCTTCCTCCCGATCCTCCAGGCCGCCGACCTTGCCGGAATTTACGGGATCGGATTTCTGATCGTCCTGGTCAATGTCGCCCTCTTTGAAACAATTCGGCGCCGATCGATAAGCCGTCCAACGGCATGGCGCGAAGTGATTGTTGCCGGGGCGCTCTTTTTCTCCTGCTTGGGATATGGTTTTTATCGACTGGGGCAGTCGATGGGGGAGGATCGGACCGTCCAGGTTGCCGTTATTCAAGGAAACATCGAACAGGACCAGAAATGGGACGCCGGTCTGAGGGACGAAACGGTGAAGAAGTATGAGCGCCTCTCACTGAAAGCGGGAGCGGGAGAAAAGATACGGCCGCAGCTTGTCGTCTGGCCCGAATCAGCGGCCCCCTTCTTTTTTCAAACCGAAACACACTACCAGAAAATCCTCGCCGACCTGGCCCGTGAAGGTCGGTTTTACCTCCTCTTTGGAAGCCCGGCATTCAAGGCAACCTCTTCCAGGCAGATCTCCCTGCTCAACAGCGCCTATCTCCTCTCCCCAAACGGCGATGTCGTCGGCCGCTACGACAAACTCCATCTGGTCCCATTCGGAGAATACATCCCCCTCTCGCGCCTCCTTTTCTTCGTCAACAAGATGGTCGAAGGGATCGGCGATTTTATCCCGGGAGGCGAGGCGATCGTGATGCAAGCGGCGGGGACACGGATCGGAACGGTCATCTGCTTTGAAGTGATCTTCCCGGAGGTGGTTCGCCGCTTCGCTCAAAATGGCGCCGCAATCATGACGACGATCACCAACGACGCCTGGTTTGGTGATTCCGCCGCACCCGATCAACATTTTTCGATGGTTGTCTTTCGCGCGGTGGAAAATCGGATCCCCTTCGCCCGGGCGGCCAACACCGGGATCTCCGGTTTCATCGACGCGCACGGCCGCATACTCAAACAGAGCCCCCTTTTTACCGAAACGGCTCTGACCGAGGGGCTTCACCCCGGCATCCGGCGAACCTTTTACACGGCCTACGGGGATGTTTTCGCGATCGGTTGTGTTATAATCACCCTCGGATTTGTGTTGCAGACTTTTTTCAGGAAGGACCCCCACGATGTTGATTGAACTACAACAAACCTTGGAGACGCTCCGGCAAGAAACACGTCAGCTCCGGAGCCATCTTTGACCTCTCCCAACTTCAAGACCAGATCACGGCCATAGAGGCCGAATCGGCCCATCCCGAATTTTGGAAAGACTCCGCCGCCGCGCAAAGCCGGTTGGGCTTAAAAACACGTCTGGAAAAAGAGCTGAAACGATGGAAAGATCTCGAAAACCGGATCGAGGAAACCGGGTTGATGATCGAACTTTCCGAGGAGGCGGGCGATTCCGCCCTCGAAAAAGAGATCGAGGCGAACCTGCTCCGCCTGCGATCAGATCTCGATCAATTGACCATCGAAACCCTCCTCTCCGGAAAGAAAGATTTTAATAACGCCATCGTGACGATTCATCCCGGCGCGGGAGGAACCGAGTCTCAGGATTGGGCCCAAATGTTGACCCGAATGTACATCCGATGGGCCGAGCGAAAAGGATATCGGGTCGAAACACTCGACCTTCAACCGGGAGAAGAGGCTGGGATTAAAAGCATCACCTTCACCGTGAACGGTCCTTACGCCCACGGCCGACTCAAGTCCGAAAGCGGCATCCACCGGCTCGTTCGGATCTCTCCCTTCGATGCCAACAAGCGAAGACATACCTCTTTTGCCTCGATCTTCGTCTCTCCCGAAGTCGAAGACGATCCGGACATCGTCATCAACGAAAAGGAGCTTCGAATCGACACCTACCGGGCAAGCAGCGCCGGCGGACAACATGTCAACAAGACCTCCTCGGCGGTCCGGCTCACCCACCTTCCGAGCGGCATCGTCGTCTCCTGTCAGAACGAGCGGTCTCAACTTCAGAACAAAACGGCCGCGATGACGGTCCTCCGGTCACGTCTTTATGAACGTCAACAACAAAAGAAACAAGAGGAACTTTCAAAGTTGGCGGGAGAGAAAAAAGAGATCGGATGGGGACACCAGATTCGATCTTATGTCTTTCAACCATACCAGATGGTAAAAGACCATCGAACCGGGCTTGAAAAAGGAAACGTCACGGCGGTCATGGATGGAGAGATCGATTCGTTTATTGAGGCATATCTAAAGGGTCGGAGGAAGGGGCCGTCCCCTGAAAAAAACGGTGAAGAAGGGTCCGGACCTCCCCGATCGTAAATGGCTTGGAAAGGTGAAAGTTCCCCGTCTCCTTCAAAAAAGTGATCGTTGCGGGGTTTGCCACGTCTCCGGTCACGAAGATGATCCGCTTTAAAAATCCCGGAGCCTGCTCTTGGACCTTGGAATAAAACTCCTTTCCATCCATCTTCGGCATCTTCATGTCGAGGAAGATGGCATCGAATTCACGATGAGTCAACCGCTCAAGCGCCTCCCCGCTTTCCAGTGCCTGCTCGACTTCGTATCCGATGCGAGAAAGAAGATGGGTCAAAAGATCAAGAAGCAGTTGGTCATCATCGACAATTAGGATCCGGTTCGACATCCGTAGGCTTTCACCAAAACCTGTTTCTCTCTTTCTTACTTTTCACTGTCGATTTTGACCAAACCTTTCTGAACGGCATAGCGGATCAATTCGGCCAAATTTCGAAGCGCGAGCTTGTTCATAATGTTTGCCCGGTGTGTTTCCACCGTCTTAATGCTAATCCCAAGCTTTTCCGCAACTTCCCTGTTTTTGTAACCATCTGCGACAAGGCAGACAACTTCCGCTTCCCTCTTTGTTAAAATTCTCTTCTCAGACATCTCTTCCTCTTTCTCTTTTCGGCATCAACGGAATCACTTCTCTGGGGAAAGATCGGGAAAAAGGGGAGAAGAATGGCCGACGACGCTTCCATGCGTCTGTTCTCTTCTCCGATAGGAAAGGGTTCATCCGGTTTAGGGATACTAACGCACTGCTCCCTTAAACGGCTTTTACTTATAACTGATTTATTGATGATTTGTAAATCGGTGTACTCCCTGACCCTTCTTAGACCCCACAAAAAGGGGAAAGGAGAACAAATGGCCACCGCAAAGGGTGTGAATGGTAAAATACTGACCGGCTAAAAATATCTTTTTGGTCTTCCGAGAAGTCACTTAAAACAAAGAATCTGGTCACGCCCCTCTTTTTACGATCGGCACCTTGATTGAAATACGGGTCCCTTGACTCACGTCCGAATCGATAAAAAAAGTTCCGCCGGCCAGCTCGACACGCTCCTTCATTCCCAAAATACCAAGCCCCCGTCGAACCATTGGAGAAGATGAAAAATACCGCTTCACTTCAAATCCTTTTCCATCGTCGGTAATGTAGAGATGGACATGCAGATCTTTCTTTTCAAGGGTGATGATGACCGACTCTGCATCGGCATGTTTGACGACATTGGTCAGCGCTTCCTGAATGATCCGGTAGAGAAGAATCTCGATCTTCGGCGACAAGCGTTTCTGTAACCCAATCGTCTGAAGGTGAACGGCGGTTCGGGTCCGCTTTGAATATTCTTCGATATACCAACGAAGTGTCGGGACCAACCCTGACTCGTCGAGAATGGCTGGACGGAGATCGTATGAAAGCCGCCGAAGCTCTTCCAAAATCTTTACCACCTGATCTTTGATCTCGTTGATTCGCTCGCGAATCGCCTGCTCCGAGCCGGAAAGTTCTTTTTCGACCCAGTCCAAATTCATCTTGATCGCGGTCAGCGCCTGCCCTGCCTCGTCGTGGAGCTCCCGCGCGATCCGTCGACGCTCTTCCTCCTGGATATTGACAATCGCCGAGGAGAGGGTCTGCAGCCGTTCCCGATGCTTGGTCACAGCCTGATAGAGTGTCGCATTCTCGATCGCCACCGCCACCTGGTTCGCCAGGGTGACGGCCTTTTGGATCTCTTCCTGGGTGAACTGTCTAAAATAGCGGGTTTCGTCAAGGAGAACGACCCCGATCACCCTTTCCTTAATAATCAGAGGGACCGAAAGGATCGATCTCGATTTAAAGAGATCGATCCATCTCTTGCCGACTTTAGGGTCTTGCAGGGCGTTTTCGATCACAAAAGGATGTTGTTCCCGCGCGGTCAGAGGGAGAATCGTATTTTCATTCACTTTTACTTCAATCTTCCGGACCGCCTCTCCCCGTTGATCAGAGGCGGCCACTCCATAAAGGACGTTCCTCTTATCATCGACGGAAAAAAGATAACAATTGCTGGCTCCAATCATCTTCGTAAAACTGTTGGCAACCGACGAAAGAAGCTGATCGAGGTGGAGGCTTCTTGTCACCGACTGGCTGACTTCATTGATGATCGTCAGATCTTCAACAC
Organism: uncultured Nitrospirota bacterium; assembly: GCA_964579005.1. GTDB lineage: Bacteria > Nitrospirota > Nitrospiria > SBBL01 > Manganitrophaceae > CAZOFJ01. Next base: position 13,339 of record CAZOFJ010000024.1, on the reverse strand, counting down.
GCCGCTTGGCGCGATCGAAGAGCTTCATATTATCGACTGCAAATCCGATCTCGCGGCCGGTGGCGGCAAGGATCTTGAGTTCATTCTCCATAAAAACCCGGTTCCGGCTAAAAAGAGAAAGGGTCCCCCACATTCGATCCGACGCCAGAATTGGAACAACCATATAGGACAGGAGACCCTCTTCCCCGACGAATCTCTTTTTAAGAACCGTTTTTTGATCTTCCGAAACCGCAAAGATCGGTACTTTCTTCTCGAACACCTTTCCGATGACATTTTCGCCAACCTTTACCCCTTGTTTCTCAAGACGCTGCGCTTTCTCCAGGGAAAGCCCCTTCTGGGCAACCGGGAAGAACCGCTGTTTTATCTCATCGTACTGGAGGAGATACCCTCCATCCACGTTCATCAATGGAATGATTTTTTCCAATGCAGCCTGGAAAACCGTTTTTTCCTGAAATGAACGGCTCAAGGAAGAAAAGAGCGATTCGAGGAGATCCAATGCAATCCTCTTTTCGGAAAGCTCCTTCTCCAAGACCGCCCTTTCCGCCATATCCTGAACGGTCAGATCGACGCTCGCCGACTTTCCTTCTTTCAAATAAGGAATGGCAAAAGGAGAGAGTAACTTTCCGATTCTCAAGAAATCTTCTCGATCCTTTTGCGTCATTGCGGAAGGCTTTGCGAAACCGATCGATAAAGATCCGACGACGCCGCCCTTCGATCGGAGCGTTGTTCCTGCAAAAGTCTGAAGGTTCAACCCCCGAATCATTTGGCCGATGAAAACAGGATCTTTTGAAATTTCATCAGAAAAAAGAGCGGAACCTTGTCGAAGAACGATCGTTGGGAGGGATTGCCAAGCCCGGGGAATAATTCCGTTTTTGGCGAACTCTTTTGGCATTCCACGAAAAGAAAGAAGCGTCCACTCCTTCTCCTCACCTTCATAGTGAAAGAGAAGAAGGATATCTGCTCCGGTGACCTTGATCGTCTGATCGATGAGAAGGTCGAGAAACTTGGACGAATCATGGACCAACTCGGCATGGTCCGCCATCGTCTGAAAAAGAGGATCTAATTTTTCAAGGGGAGGAATAGAATCAGTGAACTGATCGGAGAAAGGTTGGTTTTCGGAGGGCTGAATAAAGGTGTTATCCTTCTTCTCAGCGGGCTTCTCCGCAGGGATGGGAACTTCTTCTTCGGACATCCTGAATCCTTGACTCGCCCACACCCTTGGCACCTTCGAACCTACGGAGGTGTTCTCTCGCGGGTAGTAATTTTAAGGATGGATTCCTTGTCCGGTCACTTCAAGGGTGAGGAATTTTTTGCCATCGGCCTGATCAGGGAGGATCATCAAAGGCCGCTCAGATTGGGGCCGACTTTAACATAGATCGCTTTGAATGTCAAAAAAAACGAGGAGAAATTCATCCTTTTCGCACTCTCTGTCTTTTGATCTCTTTCTAACTCCCGATACTGTAACCCGACCTCGACTCAAACAAAAAAAGAGGGAAAGAAAAATCCCCTCTTTTGACGATGATGAAAATACCTATTTTTTGCGACCAAAAGTTCTTTCGTAGAGAAGCACCAGCCAAGCTTCCTCTTCGGTCACCACACTCCCCACCATCGGCATCATCGCCGTCCCGGGGCTTCCATGTTTAATCACCCAGAAGAATTCCCCATCCGTTCGCATCGATTGAAAGGAAGGACTGGTAAAGTTTCGGGGAGGGGGGTCAAGCCCTGCGGCTGCCATCCCCTCCCCGTTTCCTTCTTTACCATGACAGGTAAAACAAGTCCCTTTTCCCTCGAAAATTTTTTTTCCTTTTAAAAGGTTCTCCGGGGTCGGATTGAAAGGATTCTTGATTCCTTGGATCTCTTTCAATCGGTCCGGTGGAACCCTCAGCTTCGAAAGCTCTTCTTCAGCCCCCATGACTGAGGAACCTGCCACAACGAAAAGGAAAAAAACAGGAAAAAGCTTTTCAACCACTCTTCACATTCCAAGCAAGATGCTTATGGTTGGCTGGCAAGACTCCGCTCGTAGATGATGACAAGGGCCATCTCTTCCTCGCTGATGATCCCAGGAACATAGGAGACCATCCCAGTGCCGGGGCTGCCGTTTTTGATCACCCAAGCGAATTCACCCTCGGTCTTGCCAGTCAGTTTTGCATTGTGGAAATTCCTCGGAGTGGGATCCAGGGCGGCGCCGGCAGGTCCATCCCCGCGTCCTTCGTTTCCGTGACAGGTAAAGCAGGTCCCTTTTCCAGTGAAGATTTCTTTCCCTTTGGCGATATTCTCAGGAGTTGATTTCATCGGGTTCTTCCATGCCTTCGCCGCTGCCATTTGATCTGCGGGAACGCGAGGCGCGAGCGGATCTTTTTCTGCCGCTGAACCGACGTTTACTGTAAATGCTGTTGCTACAAGCATGGCCAAACCAATCCGTCCAAATCTCATTTGTTCCTCCTTTTGATCTGACTTTCGTTCTATCACTTCATTCTTATGGAACACGCAAGTGCATCGATTGCTTTTGTGAAATGGAGTTACAAGGATCTGCCTTCCCTATCGCGAGGAAGGGAGCATGAAATCCAACATACCTTAAAGAACAGGCGCTACTATATCGATTGATCTAAACAGTGTCAAGCATTTTTTCCGAACCCTGTCAAACCATATAATAAGGTAGCCACTGCCTGTCACGCAAACCAAGAACGTCGCCTTGGAGGAGATCATCGGTTGGCAAGGCAATCCCACTTCTGATATAGTCTCCCTGTTAACGTAAAAAATTGCGAATTCCAGAAGGAGATTCCTTCGTGAATCCGATTATTGATGTTGCTGTCGCCGTCATTGTCGAAAGAGAGCGCTTCCTGGTTACCCGGCGGAAAGAGGGAGTTCATCTCGGCGGCCTTTGGGAATTTCCAGGAGGAAAGCGGAATCGGAGGGAAACGATGGAGGCTTGCCTGCTTCGGGAGGTCGAAGAAGAGCTTGGAGTGACGGTTGAAATAGATCACCTCCTCTGGCGGAAGTCGCATCCCTATTCTGATCGCACGGTGGTTCTCCATGCGTATCAATGCCGTCTCCTATCGGGAACCCTGAGACCGCTCGCCTCTCAGGAATGTCGCTGGATCGGTCCCGAATCACTCCTCTCTCTTCCCTTCCCGGAGGCAAATCGCCCCCTCCTGGAACAACTTGCCTCCAAAATCGGATCGGATCGACACGAAAACCGACAGAAATCAAAGTGATGGGAGAGGACAGAGAAAGCGGCCCGGTAAACCAGCCCTTGGAAGAAACGGATCATCGGCGCGTCACGCTGACCGAAGAAATCAAATCAATCGCGTTGGCGCTCGGCTTCCACCGGGTCGGAATCACCTCGGCCGATCCGGTGAAAGAGGCGGGCCGTCAATTCTCGGAGTGGCTGGCCGACGGCTTCGCCGCCGAGATGACCTATCTTTCCAAATCACCGGAAATCCGGTCTGATCCGAGACGGCGATTCCCCGAAGCAAAGAGTATGATCTGTCTGGCGCTGAATTATTATCAGTCCCCCCCACAAACGTTCGGAAAAGAATTCGGAACAACGGAACAAACACCCTCAGCAGATCAGTCGAAGGGAAAAATCGCGCGATACGCTTGGGGAGAAGATTATCACACCGTGATTGAAGAAAAGCTGGCCGAATTGATCATCGCCATCGAAGTGCGCGGCGGCCGATGCTGGAAAGGATATGTCGACCACGGTCCCCTTCTGGAGCGGGCCTTTGCCGAACGAGCCGGGATCGGGTTCGTCGGGAAAAACACCCTGTTGATCACACCCAATTACGGCTCCTGGGTCTTTCTGGCCGAGGTGGTCACCGATTTATCCTTGGAGATCGACCGGCCCGCCGTCTCGGAGTGCGGCGCCTGCCGACGCTGCCTCGATGCCTGCCCCACCGGAGCGCTGACCGAACCGTTCCGGCTCGACGCGCGGCGCTGTCTCTCCTATTTGACGATCGAAAACAAGGGACCGATTCCGGAAGAGTACCTCACCCGAATGGAAGGGTGGCTCTTCGGCTGCGATCTCTGTCAAGAAGTCTGCCCCTTCAATCGAAGCCCGATTGAAACCGATGTGGCACGCCTTTCTCACACGCGGGGGGCCGGCCCCTCGATTTTCCTCGACGACATCCGGTCGATTGGAGAAACCCGTCTTTTCAAGGAACGGTTTGGCCACACCCCGCTTGCCCGGGCCAAACGAACCGGTTTGATCCGAAATGCAAACGCCGTCGAGCAATCCCAAAAAGGAGAAACTGCTTGAAGCAGTACCAAGCGATTTTGTTTGATCTCTGTGACACTCTCATGGCCTTTCGAAGCGACCGGATGCCGCTGGCCAAAATCCGGGGGGAAGAAATCCGGACGACGAGTCCCCTCCTTTATCAGTGCTTTCTACAACATGCCGACCCGATCCCATACGAGACGTTCCACGACGATTTCGTCGAAACGACCGAATCGGTCCGGTTGTTACGCGCCCAATTGGGGGAAGAGATCTCCTCCGCCATCCGGTTCGCGCAGTTTTTGGATCGGCTCGGAATCAACCGGGGAGACCGATGGAACCTTCTTCACCGGAATCTGATTGAAACACATCTTGCCCGGATTGCCCTCTGCCTTGATTTCTCTCCGGAGCACCGAGACCTCTTGAATCGATTGAAGGGGAGATACCGGATCGGCCTGGTTTCAAATTTCGATGATACCGACACCGTCTATCAGGTGCTCAAAAGGGAAGGGATCGACCCGCTCTTCGATGCGATCATCATCTCCTCCGAAATCGGGATCCGAAAACCCCGCCGCGAAATCTTTCTCGCCGCCTCTGAAAAAATCGGGGTCTCTCCCGCCGAGACCCTCTTCATCGGCGACAGCTTCGAAAACGACGTCATCGGCGCCAAGCGGGTCGGAATGGACGCCGCCTGGATCAACCCGGCCGGACTCCCCGTTCCATCGCAAGAACCCCACCCGGACTATCTCCTCTCTGGGTTGACCGAGCTTTCCAAATACGTCTGAGAGACGTCCGCCGCATCGTTTATTCACTCGGCTCGGTCATCTTGACCGGATCAAGCAGCGCGTCGACCTCTTTCGCGGAGAGGATCCCCTTCTTGATAATCACCTCTCGGACCGTCTTGCCGGTCGCCGCCGACTCCTTGGCGACAACGGCGGCCGCCTCATACCCGATCTTCGGGTTGAGAATGGTCGCGAGCCCGACGCTCTTCTCCGCGTACTCCTTGCAGTTTTCCCGGTTGACCGTGATCCCTTTGACGCATCGTTCGGCAAAGAGGTCGATGTCCCGTGTGAGAATTTCGATCGACTGAAGCAGGTTGAAGTTGATCACCGGCATCATCACATTCAACTCCATCTGGCCGGCTTGGGCCGCCATCGAAATCGTCAGGTCGTTTCCGATCACATGGAAACAGACCATGTTGGTCACCTCGGCCATCACCGGATTCACCTTCCCCGGCATGATCGAAGAGCCCGGCTGAACCGGCGGGAGGATGATTTCGGCCAACCCCGTCCGAGGGCCCGACGAGAGAAGCCGAAGGTCATTGGCGATCCGGATCAACTCGACCGCCAGCTCACGCAACGCCCCGGAGAGTTCCACGAAGTCGGCCATGCTCTGCATCCGTTCGAAGAGATTGTTCGACGGAACAACCTCCACGCCGGAGATCTTCCGAATCGCGGCGACGACCTTCTTTTTATATTGCGGATGGGTATTGATTCCGGTTCCGGCCGCCGACCCGCCGATGCCGAGTTCGCGCAACCCTTCCGAAGCGGTCTCGATCCGCTTCCGGGCGCGCAAGATCGCCCGCGCATAGCCGGAGAACTCCTGTCCCAGTCGCACCGGCACGGCATCTTGAAGATGCGTCCGGCCCGACTTGATGACATCATCAAACTCCCTCGCCTTCTCGGAAAGACGTTTCTCTAGGCGGGCGACAACCCGAACCAGCGCTTTGATCATCAACAAGGCCGCGACCCGCATCGATGTCGGAAAGATATCGTTGGTCGATTGCGACATATTCACATGGTCGTTCGGGTGGACCCGGTTGTATTCGCCCCGCTTCCCGCCGAGTTTCTCGATCGCCCGGTTGGCGATCACCTCGTTGCTGTTCATGTTGTGCGAGGTCCCCGCCCCCGCCTGAAAAACATCGACGACGAACTGATGATTCCATTTCCCCTCGATCACCTCCAGCGCCGCCGCTTGGATGATTTTTCCGATCTTTGGATCGAGCTTCCGGCAGGCCATATTCGCCTCCGCCGCCGCCCATTTCACCATCGCCGTCGCCGCAATGAAGGTCGGATGAGGACGGAGCCCGCTGATCGGAAAATTGGCCACGGCCCGCGCCGTTTGAACCCCGTAATAGGCCGACTCTGGAACCTCCAGCTCTCCGAGTGAATCTTTCTCTTTCCGGACTTTCTCTTTCTCCATTCCCCGTCTCCTTCTTTGTCAAATCATGGTTAAAGCAACACCGCGCACACCCCGGCGGCATTGAAAGCGGAGGTTATTCTAGTCATCTTGGGAATGAGGATCAAGGAAAATCGGGAAGGGATGGAACCACTGTGTGATGAATGTGATAAGATAAGAAGGCCGGTTTGACAAGAAGATCGATCGAAGTTATCTTAGCGTAAAAAAGTGATGGATACCCGTTTCCTCCGACCGAAACCCTCTCATCAAAAGCAAAACAGCCTCTTCGTCCGATGGCGTCTCTTTTTCTGCGCCTTCTTTCTTCTCCCCTCCCTTTTCTTGGCCGCCTCGATCGAGGCGGCCGGCGACCCCCTTAAAGAGGCCACCCTCTGCAAAGAACGGTTACGAGAAAGCCCCGAACGCAAAAAAATCCGTGCCCAATGGGAGCAATGCCTTGGAAAATACCGGAAGAGTCCCTCATATAAAAAGAAGGAGAAAGGGGCCCTCCTCGATGTCGCCCGTCTCTACCAGGAACTTTATCTCTACTCCCATCGCCCGGAAGATCTGAAAACCGCCCGTGATCATTATCAAAAGGTCGCTGAAAACGGACCCGATTCTCCCTCCGCAAAAGAAGCCCGGCGGCAGATCAACCGGATCGATGCCCTCTTCCCACCGATGCCGAAGACGGAGAAATCAAAGGAAGGATCAAAGGGGATCACGGATGGCCCGGAAAATGGGAACGGAGGGATCAAAGGGGATGACGCACAGGCGGCCACCGGCGGGGAAGAAAAAAGCATCCTCTCGAACATCCGTCATTGGGTCTATCCCGACTATACCCGGATCGTGATCGATCTCAGCCGTCCCGCGACATACGAGGTGGTAAATCCCTCTCCGACCTCCCTCCTGATCTCCCTCTCGAAAACGATCCTGGGGGAACTTTTTCAAAAACAGCGTTTGATTGCGGTCCGCGAGGGTCCCCTTCGGCGGATCGAAGTGAGGCAGAAAGAACGCGATCTCATCGATGTTCTCCTCACATTCAAGAAGATCGGTTCGCATAAAACGATCCCCCTCAGCGACCCCGACCGGCTGGTAATCGACGTCTCGAACACAAAAGAAGATCGCTCCCAGAAAGAGGCGTCTGCTAAAAAACCCGATTCCGGTCCCGACCTGGCCGCGCTCCCCCCCGCGCCTCCTTTCGCCATCGAAACGATCGTGATCGACGCCGGACATGGGGGAAAAGACCCCGGCGCCATCGGCGTGAACGGTCTGGAAGAAAAAGAGGTGGTCCTTGACGTCTCGCTCCGCCTTCGGAGTCTCATCGAAAAGAACCTCAAGAAAAAGGTGATCCTGACGCGCGACCAGGACCTCTTTCTCTCGCTCGAGGAACGGGCGCGCCTGGCCAATGGGAAGGCCGACCTCTTCGTTTCGGTTCATGCTAATTCAAGCCCCAAGCGGCAAACTCACGGCGTCGAGATCTATTTCTTGGGGCGGGCCAGCGACGAGAATGCCATCGAGGTCGCCGCGCGTGAAAACGCCACCAGCCGCGAGGCGGCCCTTAATTTTCAAGAAGCGATCTTGAACGACCTTCAACGCGATTTCAACACCAACGAATCGCTCGAGTTCGCCCATTTCACCGAAGGGGCGTTCGTGGAAGAGCTCGTCTCGCACTATCCAACCCTCTCCCTCGGCGTCAAGAGGGCCCCCTTTTATGTCCTCGTCAATACCAAGATGCCGGCCATCCTTGCCGAGATTTCGTTCTTGACCCATGCGGATGAGGAAAAGAGGCTCCGAAATGATCAGTATCGTCAGAAGATCGCCGAGTCGCTCTTCAAAGGGATCGAGCGGTATCTCGATTCCGTCAAGATCGATTCATAATGATGATCGACCGATTGGTCAAGCTGACCCTCGAATACGATGGCACCGACTACCATGGCTGGCAAGTGCAACCCCATCTCCCGACCCTTCAGGGAACGATCGAAAAAGCGCTTCGACAATTGACGAATTGCGCCGTTCGAATCACCGGCGCCGGACGGACCGATGCCGGAGTCCATGCCTTGGGTCAGGTCGCCCACTTCAAACCGCCGGTTCCGTTCGATCCCGCTACCTGGGTTCGCGGCCTCAACGCCCTTCTTCCGGATGACATTGCCGTCCGGTCGGCCGAAACTGTTCCTCCGACCTTTCACGCCCGCTTCTCGGCAAAGAAAAAAAGATATACCTATTTTATATATCACCGCCACGTCCGTTCCCCCCTTCACCGCCGGAGCGCCTGGTTTCTCTTTCAGCCGCTCGACCTTGAGAAGATGCGGGAGGCGAGCCTTCTCTTGATAGGACGGCACGACTTCACCTCTTTTTGCGCCGCTGCCGCTGAGCGGAACGATCGAGTTGTCGATCTACAGAAGATTCAGATCGAACAAGATGGGGAAGAGATCAAGATCACCTTCGAGGCGCCGCGGTTCTTACAGTATATGGTTCGAAATATGGTGGGGTTGTTGGTCGAGGTGGGACGCGGAAAAAGATCGGTCGAGGAAATGTCAACGATCTTAAAAGGGCGGGACCGGCGGCTGGCCGGACCAACCGCCCCGCCGCAGGGACTTTTTCTGGTCAAAATCGATTATTGAACTTGCCTTTTCAAGCGCCAGACCATGAAGGCGCCGATTAAAAACATCGGCAGGCTCAAAAATTGACCCATCGAGAAGGGCCCCAAGATCAGACCCAACTGTGGATCGGGCTGCCGGAAAAATTCGACGACAAACCGGAAAATCCCATAAAAGAGAAAGAACGTCCAAAAGATCATCCCACGCGGGAGATCCCGATAAGAAAGGGTCCAGAGGATCAGGAAGAGGGCGACTCCTTCCAATCCAGCCTGGTATAACTGAGAGGGATGGCGGCAAAGATCCCCCCCTTGAGGAAAAACCATGCACCAGGGGACATCGGTTTCCCGCCCGAAGAGTTCACCGTTAATGAAGTTGCCGATCCGGCCCAGCCCCAAACCGATCGGACCACTCAGCATGGCGATGTCGGCGACCTCGTAAAATGACAATCGATACCGCCGACAGAAAAAAATACCGGCGATGAGAACGCCGATCAAACCGCCATGAAACGACATCCCCCCTTCCCAAACCGCGATCATTTTGGACGGGTTCTCAAGATAGAAACCAGGGTTGTAGAAGAGGATGTAACCGAATCGCCCCCCCAAAATCACCCCGATGGCGACATAGAGGATCAGGTCGGAGATCTCCTCTTGGCTGATCTTCACCTTTTTCCGGATCGCGGCGGTGCGAATGATGAAGATGGCGGAAAGAAACGAAAGGGCATACATCAGCCCATACCATCGGAAAGCGAGTGGTCCGATCCGGATAAAAACCGGATCGATGTTTGGATAACGGATCATAGACAATCACCCTATTTCATGAGGGAACCCGTGCGGATGGCCCAAAGAACAGGTCCTCCGATGCCCCCACCCCCCGCGCTCGCGCCGGCCTGTGCGTGCCCTCCGCCAAAGCCGGTCGCTCGCTTCACGCTATTCCGCGGGAGGTTGGGCCGCAGCAGGCGCCGCTCCCTCTTTTTTCGACCCCTTTTCTTTTTTACCGATTTGATCGGAGAGTTTTTCAACCACCTTGTCGATCAACTCCGGCACCTTCTCGTAAAGGGCGTCGAGCCCCTTCCCCCGTCCGATATTCAGCAACGAGACATTCTCCCCCTTCACCACCAGGAAAGCGATCGGCTCCACCTTGATCCCTCCCCCGCCGCCGACCCCTTCCTGTTTTTGAGCCTGGCCTCCCCCACCGACCCCGATCCCAATCGAAATCCGGGTCACCGGAATCACCGAGACCTCCCCGGCCTGGAAAGCCTCACCGATCACCGTTTCGGTCGTCGCGATCCCCTTCAATTGCTCCAAGAGGGTCTTCATCAACTCTTCCGCATTGCTCATCTTGAAACCTCCTCCCTAATCCGGCGTAGCCGGAAAGCGGGGGCTTGCGTCGCCCCCTCCGTCCGGCAAAGCCGGACGGAGCCTTCCCCTCACGCTCTCTTCGTTCGCTGGATATCGAATCGATCGATAAAAACGAAACATCTGAAGATATGGCAAGCCGACGAGAAGTCGAAGGGTCGGGAGAATCAAACGATAGAGGGAAAAAACAACCTTGCCAACCAAGCGATTCTCCCCACAAAAGTTTGCCGAGAGATCGACCCGCTTTTTCAGCATTCTCTCCCGAACCCCTTGGAAAGCGCCATAGCAAAGGCCGTTGATCATTGGGTCATCGAATGAAAGATCAAGTCGCAGATGCGAAATCGAGAAGGCCCGAAGCAGATCGAGAAGATAACGGAGGAACCGCCCGACCAGATCGATCATCAATGTCGAATTGGAAAGGAGAATTGCGAGCGTCCGGCGGAGAGAACGCAGAGGCTTCGCGCTCCCCCCCGCTTCTCCCACCCCTTCAGAATCAAGAGAGGAAACCATTTTCGCCGCCCGCTTTTTTCGATAGGTCATGCCGGCACATCGAATCTCGATCTTCTTCTCGGAAAAAAGAAAGGTCATGTAACCGAAAAACCACCGAACGGAAAAACACTTTTCCCCCGAATCAACCTCCACAAAAAAGGGGATAAAAAGAAGAGACCCGATGAAAACAACCGCCATGAAAACAACCAAACCGGGAATCGCCATGAGACCAACCTCACCCCATCGAAAAATCGAGTCAATATAACACAAGCGCAAACGGAAAAGGAAGGAAAGGGCAATTGACACAAGCTCCCCACATCTGTTAAAAAGAGCCTTCGTCAATGAGGGGCGATTAGCTCAGTGGTAGAGCGCTTCCTTCACACGGAAGAGGCCGCTGGTTCGATCCCAGCATCGCCTACCAACCGACCCGGCGCAGGCCGTCATCCATTGCTTTCACGTTTCTTCCTCTTTTATTTGATCACCACCCTCACCGGCAGCCCTTTCTTTGCCCTCTTGGTGATTCTGGCGCTCTACTTGGCCCTCGATTATCAATTCACCGGAATCGTCCGGCGTGGGATGGATGCCTTCCGCCTGGAGTCAGAAATCGCGGGGTTGCGAAAAGAGGTGGCGTTAAATCCCCATAACGCCGCCGCCTTGAGCGACCTGGGACGTCTTTTGGTGCTTCGGGGAAAAAGGAGGGAGGCGTTCCTGTTCCTGGAACGGGCCTACGAACGTCTTTCGGACTCGGAAGAGACAACCTACTATTTCGGTCTCGCCTCCCTCGGAACCGGCCGGGAGGAAAGCGGAGAAGCGCTCATTTTAAAGGCCTTGGAGAAAAACCCGAAGTTCCGTTACGGAGAGCCGGCGCTCCGACTGGCGGAACATTATGCCGGTCAAGGGCGGCTGAAAGAGGCACGGCTTTCCTTCGATCGTTTTTTTTCGATTCATTCTTCCAGTCCGGAGGGGTATTACAAGTACGGACGTTTCCTGACGGCGACCGGCGATCTTTCCGGCGCATTGGAAAGCTTCCGGAAGGCGGTCGACATCTTCAGGCTCTCCCCCGCTTTCAAAAAAAGGCAGGACCGGCTCTGGGCCTACAAGGCCCGTTTTCACCTCATAAAGGGGCGGTTGGCATCGTTTGGCAAACACTGAATCGGCTCGCAGAGTAAAAATTCATTGACAACGAATAAATCGCTGTGATAGACAGGATGATCTTTTTTCGCTTCCCGAAAATCAGAACCCCTGGACCGCCGAGCGGATTCTCGCAAAGAAAGGTCCCATGCCTCAAAATATTTTTCTCCTCCAAAAAGATGCCGAATTACTCGGTCTCTTAGAAAAAGAATCGTTAAAAACGGGAAACCATTCGACCCCCTCCGTCCTTGGCAAGGCGCATCCCCAAGGCGACTCCTCCGTCATCCTCATCAATAGCGAGCGGGAATGGGACCGAAAGATTGAATTCCTCCAAAAATTGCGAAAAGAAGATCCTTCGTTTTATGCGATCGTCGCCCCGACCTCCCTTCTCAAGAAAACGGTCAAACAGATCCGCGAGACCGCCCAGAGCCTCGGAAGCAAACCCCTCCCTCCGGAGACCTCGGTTGAAAAGTTCAACGGACATGAACCGAATCTTTCCGAATTGCTTGAAAAAAAGCTCGGAGATTTCGTGAAAAGGGTCAAAAACTGCGAGGTGAAAAATCTCTACGGCCTCTTGCTGCGGGAATTCGAAAAGCCGTTGATCACCTTTGCCCTCAAGGAAACGGACGGAAACCAGATTCAGGCCGCCCAACTCTTGGGGATGAACCGGAACACCCTTCGGAAGAAGATGAAAGAGCTGAAGATCTCGATCGTGAAGAAAAAAAAGCAGTGATCGCCCCCCGATTTTCCCTCCCCATCCCATCGAGTCAAGCAGCCCTTTCCTTGACAAGAACCTGAAAAGGAAATAGGATCAATTCCAATACCCGCCGCATAAAAGGACCGCATGGATATTGCCGTTATCGGGGGAGGAAGTTGGGGAACGGCGCTGGCCCGTCTGCTGGCGCAAAAAGATCATTCCGTCTCCCTCTGGGTTTATGAAAAGGAGGTCGTCGAATCGGTCCGGCGTTACCGCAAAAACGAACTTTACCTCCCCGGGATATCCCTTCCCAAAACCTTGACCGCCAGCTCGGATTTATCGGAAGTTCTGTCGGGAGCAAGGTATGTCGTTTTCGCCGTCCCTTCCCATGTGGCGCGCGACATCCTGATTCAGATGCGGCCCCTCCTCTCTCCGGAAATCCCGGTCATCAGCGCCACGAAAGGGATCGAACGGAAAAGCCTCCGGCTCATGTCGGAAGTTCTCTGCGAGACACTCCACAGAAAAAATGCCGACCGGATCGCGGTGTTGTCGGGGCCGAGCTTCGCCAAAGGAGTTGTCCTCGAACACCCGACCGCCGTCGTTCTGGCCGCTTCCGATATGCGGCTGGCGGCCCGCATTCAAAACCTCTTTTCAACCCCCTTTTTCCGGCTCCTTTTGACCT
>CAZOFJ010000023.1:0-42379 GCA_964579005.1 uncultured Nitrospirota bacterium | reverse complement strand
CCACCGGCAGGTGGCGGATGTCGTGCTCGAACATTAAGACAAAAGCCTCCCCCACGGTTTGATCGGAACGGATCGTCACCGGATCGGGGGTCATTCGGTCTTCAATGGTTGGCATCTCTTCACGTCGCATCGCACACTCCTCACCTTAAAGATTCTGTTAGAAGTTTTCGTCGGGGCCCAAAAGCGCTTCAAGATAGCCGTACAACAGATCGCGGCGGGCGACCATGCCGACGAGACGATTTTCACGATGAACCACCGGGACATGGATTAAATGGTTTCGCTGGATGAAACGACCGATCTCCGGGGCAAGCGCATCGATCGAAACTGAGTGGGGATGTTGCATAAGTTCTCCTACCGACAGGTCTTTCGGCTCGATCCCCTTGAGAACAGCATCGAGGAGATCATACTCGCTGACGATTCCAATCAACCGCATCTCGTCATCGACGATCGGAACGCTTCCAAAATTCCCGTTCACAATGGTCGAAAGAAGGACGTCGCATTTGGTCTCTTTTTTAAAGAAGACAACGGCCCGCTCCATCAAATGACGCGCGGTCATCTCTCCGAACGGGATCGTTCCCCTCAAGAAGTCGCTCTCTCTCATCGCTCCCCTCCCTCTGGTTTCCCCTCTTTATATATTTCTAACACAATTGAAAGATCAAAAGAAGTGTCGAGCCGAGAGAAACATTTTTTCCCTCGATTGACAGAAGACAGTTCTTTGATACCTTTTCATGAGCGGCAAGCGGGGGAGCCGGGTAACGGTGGGGAACACGGCGGGGCTGACGCCGGCACAGGTGAACGGGGCCTTGATCATTGGGGCGAATAAAACCTTCGTGATTCGATTTTGGGCGGTGAAGAAGTGAGAAAACAATCGCAAGATTCAAGTTCTGATCCCGATAATATGAAAATCAATGGAAAATAGCCTGACCAGATACCTGTCGATGACATTCACTTTTTTCCATCAGGTATATGTCAAACTTCAAGACATGACCTTTTTTTTGAACAGGATAGCTGCCCGGCTGTGGGCCGTGATCATGCTGTTCATCTTGTTCGTAGGCATCAATCAGGCTCAGGCGGCGATCACCCTGGTCAAGAACATCGGCGCCACAGCGGTCAAGGGCGCTCACACGCAACTGCAGGTGACAGTGCCGGCCGCTGGGGTGGCTGCCGGCAATACCGTCATCATTGCCATCGCGCTGGACTATAGTTCGAGCAATACGCCGCCGATACCCTCCTGCTCTGACTCCAAGGGCAACACCTACACCCTGGATGTGGAACACAACCAAGGCAACTTCATGCAGGGAGCCATCTGTTCAGCCCCCGTCACCACTGCGCTAGTCAGCGGCGACACGATTACGGTCACGCACGCGAGCCTCAACGCCACCGCCATGAGCGCCAATGAATTCTCGGGGCTGCTAACTTCCGGCGTCCTCGACAAGACCGCCAAATCGGCCGGCATCGCCACCACCACCCCCAATTCGACTGCCACTGCCACCACCACACAGGCAGATGAATTGCTCTTCGGTACTGTCAGCATAGAAGACCCGCCGACAATCACCTTTACAGCCGGCGCGGGCTTCACGGCGCTGACCGGCGCCGGCACCACCGGCGCCTCCGGTAATTCCAATATGACGGTCTATCCCGAATACAGAATCGTAACCAGCACCGGCGCCTACAGCGCCGCCGGCACCCTGAGTGCGGCGTCAAACTGGATCGCCGCCATCGCCACTTATAAGGCTGCTGTTGATCTTTGTCCAGGCAATGTTGTTACGACCACGGCTGATACTGGCAGCGGCTCGTTGCGCGAGTGTATCAACAAGGCGAACCTCTTTCCCGGCACCACCATCAGTTTCAATATCCCCGGTCCCGGCAACCAATCCTCCGGCGCCGATTCCTGGTGGCGCATCACGCCGCTCGGCTGGCTACCCGGCATCTCTGCCGCCAATACAATCATCGACGCCACCACCCAGACCACCAATCAGGGCAATACAAACACTTTGGGGCCGGAAATTGAACTCTACGGTGCCAGTGCCGGCGCCGGAGGGCTTGATGGTTTCGGCGTCATAGCACCGGCAAGCAACGTTACCATCAAGGGGTTCATTATCAACGGATGGTCGGGCGCGGGCATTTCCCTCTGGACCGGCAACGGGTCCAACACCGTGACCGGCAACTACTTCGGCACCAATTACGCAGGCACCACAGCAGGATTCGGCAACCAGTATGGCGTTTACGTGAACACCGACAACAATACCATCGGTGGCACCACGGCAGCGGCGCGCAATATCATATCGGGAAACACATCGGACGGAATCCGTATCGTTGGGACCGGCAATGTTATCCAGGGCAACTACATTGGCATTGACCGCACCGGTAGTGGCGCACTCGGCAATACCACCTACGGCATAAACATCGTGGCTGGCGCCACCGGAAGTAGCATCGGCGGCACGGCGGCTGGGGCGGGCAACGTCATCTCCGGCAATACCAGTGACGGCATCAACCACAGCGCGTCGGGCAGCAACAATGTCTATGGCAATTACATCGGCACCAACGCCGGCAGCGCCTCGCTCCCCAACGGCGGCATCGGGCTCTCCACCTCCGCCGGCACAATCAACCTTGGTAATGCCTCGGAGTCGCAATCCAACATCATCGGCCCCAACGCCGGTGTCGGGATCAATCTCGCGGGAGGCACCCTCAATCTGGCCGGCACCGTCACCGTGAATGACGACATCACATTAACCACCGGCACGTTTAATGGCGGCACGGGGACGATTGACATCAATGGCGCGTTGAGCATCAGCGGCGGGAGCTTCACCGCCACCAGCGGGACCACTTTCATTAGCGGTAACCTCACCATCTCCGGCGGAACCTTTAACCACAATTCGGGATCGATCACCTTCAACGGTACCGCGCAGTCGATCACTGGGAACACCAGTTTCAATAACTTTACCAAATCGGTCGCGAGCGCCGACACGCTGACCTTCGCAGCCGGTTCGACCACGACCATCAATGGTCTGGCGACGGTCAATGGGGCTTCCGGGCAATTATTGAGCCTGCGCTCCTCTACCAATGGCACCCGCTGGAACTTCAACATTTCTGCCTCGGCCACCAAGGCAATTTCGTATGTCGACGTGCAAGATTCCGACGCCTCCGGATCGGCCGCCGGGCAGAAGGCAATCAACCCGACCAACGCTTCTGACAGCGGGAATAATATCGATTGGTTCAGCCTCGCCTTGGTGAAACAGGTCTGGCAGGCGGGAGGGAGCGCGCCGCTGGCAAAGACAAATGGGGCACCGAGCAGTGTGACGGTCCCGTCGGGAGATGTCGTGATCTTCCTAATCTATGTGAAGAACCCCGGCGGTTCGGCGGCAACCGATATCCGTTTCTCGGACCTGCTGGATGTCTCGGCGAGCGGGTTTGATTATGTTGCCGGTAGCTTGTTGCGCGATGACGGCTCGGTATCGGACGTGGCGACCGATCTTCAGATCTTCAATGCGACTGCTCCGGGAACGGGGACAAATCTGACCGATGTGGTCGATGGGGATGTCGGCTCGGTTTGCGACTCCACCGCGGGAGCTTGTCCGGGGAGCACGCTGGACCGAGTGACCATCGGTAACACCGCAGGACTGACCCCCGCGCAGGCGAACGGGACGTTGAGCATTGCGGCGAACAAGACGTTTGCCATCCGGTTCCAGGCGGGGAAGAAGTAACCTCCCCAAATACCTGTGGAGCGGTATCCTGTCACTCGATGTTCCTTCAATCTTCTCGGAAAAGACCGACAATATTTGTCATTGTCTCTGGAATACATCACCCAGCCTGAATAGATTCCATTCCCTCCTCTCAATAGCAGGTCGATCCATCTCCCCAAAAAATTAAGAACTTAATTAGTTTTTCAATACATGTAATTTCGGTATACAACCTGCAATTTAGTGAGATGGGGCTGCCCGTTCATCGCAGAGCCATCTTTAACAAGGGGCCTACACCCGATCGGGGGGAGGCCTTTTTTTTATGGGAGTGGAGCTTTTGCCGGCTCTGTGAACACTCAAATCGTGCGAAATCGCAATCGATCAAAGAAGGGAAGGGAAGATGTTCAAACAATGGAGAGAAAAGGCCTTGCCGACGGTGACGGGGATCGGCTTGGGGATGGCTATTTTTATGATGGTGCTCGGTCCGGCAGGTCTTGATGCCGCGGTCAACAGCGCCAACAACGTGGCGGGGGGGAGCCACACGTTGACCGGCTCTGGAAATGTCACGGTCACCCCCTCGACCTTGCAACTGGTCAAACAGGTCTGGACGACCGGCGGGAGCTGCTTGGCGAGTGCGCCGGCCGACGCCACCTGCAACAGCAGCGCGACGGCCGCGACCGTTCCAAGCGGAACCACCCTGAAGTTCCTTATCTTCGTCAAGAACGCTTCGGATGTTGCGCTCACCGACATCCGATTTTCCGATGCGTTGGATGTCTCGGGGACCGGGTTTACCTATGTCGCGACTTCGATCAAACGGACCAGTGCTGTGACCCCGCCGAACGCGACAGATAGTGCGGCGACCATCTTTGCCAACGCGGATGGTGGAACGGCCCAGACCGACGCCCTTTCCAATGCCGACAATGCCGCATTTGTGAGCCCGAACCTGACCGTGGGCGGCGACGGAACGGCCGGCCAGAACGCGACCGTTTCCGTTGCGGCCACCAAGGCGTTCGGAATTGTGTTTCAGGTGACTAAAAACTAAACGCTTCTTAGCAAACAGACTTCCGCCCAAGGCGTCCGTCGATAAAAAGAGGCGCGTGTTCGTGCCGAGTCAGATCTTTAAAAGGGTAAGGGACTTTACTGCCAAACTTGCGGCCATCATTATTTTGATGGTGATGTTTTGGTCAAGGGTCGCCCTTGCAGCCAGTGCGACCAATACCGTGATTGATTCGGGGGGAGGATCGGTGACGCTGACCCCTTCCGGCCCCGTGACGGTCAACTCGGTGGATCTTGCCCTGGTGAAACAGGCGCGCGATCCGGCCGGGGCTGTCTTGCCAAACGGATCGAATGTCTCACCCGGACAGCAGATCTATTTTATCCTTTACGTCGATAACCCCACGATCACGTCCGCGATCGATATCCGCATCACCGACCTTTTAAACGAATCCCAGTTTACCTACGTTCCCAACAGCATGGAAACGACCGCTGTCCCGTCCGGCTCCAACGACGCCGCGATTTGGGGGGGCGTCTGGACGGCGGTCACCGATGGTGTTGGCGGACCCGATGACCTCGTTTCCATCACCAACACGGGAGGCCCGGTCGGATTGGATCGGATCACGATCGGAGGGGTGGTGGGTCAGGCGAACCAGGCATTGAATATTCCGGGGGGATCTCTGCGGGCGATCCGTTTCAGGGTGACCGTAAATTAAGGAAAGGTTTTTGTGATGGAAAGGATTGAATCAAGATCGAGGTGAGTGTGACCCGTGCCAACCTCATAAGACGATTCATCGGGATCATGGTGCTTTGGACCGTGACAGCCGGGATCGGCCTGCCTGCGGCTCGCGCGGCGATGGTGAGCAATTCGGCCACCGGCACAATCAATGGCGGCTCCCTCGGTCTGACCGGTGCGACGGTCAGCCTGAATGTGCTTTCCGGCGGCGGTGCCATCACCTCCGCCGCGGGAGAGATCACGCCGAATGCCGTCGTCATCGGCAGCGTCGGGAACGCCTTCACGTATGACCTTCTCCCCACGATCAATGGGGGCGATACCGGTGTCGACAGGATTCTGATCACGACTCCGGCCGGTTATGCCAGTCCGGCGGTGACCGGGGTTTCGGTCGGCGGCGGGCCGCTGGCGGCGAACTGCCCCGCGCCGGGGCCCGGTCAGTACTGTGCCGCGGTTGCAGGCCAGGGGATGACGGTCACATTGGGGACGAAGGTCACCACCTCGCTTACCCACATCCGAATGAACTTCACGGCGAACGCCCCCGCTGCTGCCGGGACGGCCGATTTTAGCGCGACTCTTGATGATACAACGACGGCCGGCGCGCCGCAGGCAGTCGTCGCCGGGAATGCCAATGGGAATGGAGGCGACGCCAACAGCATCATGGTTGAAGTGAAATCGATTGATGCCGGCCGGTCGACGGTTCAAGCCGATCCCGCGCTCGTCCAGGTCGATTTCGACGGCGACGGCAACCCGTTTGGCACGGTCACGGTGATTCCGAGAGACGGGAGCGGAGTGAATCTCGGTCCCGGCCTTGCCGTCGCTGTGACGGCGAGCGATGGAACAGGCCCCTTTGGAGTCGTGACCCCTGTGGTTGACAACGGCGACGGGAGTTACACCGCGCGGTTAAGCGCCCCTCTTTCCGGACTCGCCACCCTGAAGGCGGTGGTGAACGGGGTGACCCTGACGGCGAGACCCCAGGTGGCTTTTACGGTCGGGATGGTCTTGAAGATCATAAAAACGGCCAAGAGGCGGAGCGCGGTGGTCGGCGATCTGATCACCTATCAGGTGGAAGTGAGGAATACGGTGAGACAGTCGCTCTCATCGGTGAAGTTACACGATCATCTTCCGCCCCATTTTAAATATCTCCAGGGGTCGACGATCATCAACGGCCGGCGGGCCGCCGATCCGACCGGGAACCGGACGCTGATTTTTAACCTTGGGACGATCGACGGCTTGGTTGATTTAAATGGGAACGGAACATCCGACCCCGGTGAGGCGGGGAACCTCCTTCTGTCGTATCAGTTGGTTGTCGGCGCCGGAGCCATGCCCGGCGAATATCCCAATTCGGCGCAAGCCTTCGACTTCGCTCCCGTCTCGAATGAAGCAACCGAGACGGTGAGGGTCGGGTATGATCCGATTTTTGACCTTGGGACGGTTATCGGGAAGGTTTTCTTCGATGAAAATCGGGACGGTCAACAGGATGCCGGAGAAACCGGGATCGCCCGCGTGATGGTCGCCCTCGATGACGGAACCTATGTCGTGACCGACGGCGACGGCCGGTTCCACTTCCCCGGTGTCAGTCCCGGCGAGCGGTTGATTAAGATCAACAAAACAACCCTCCCGCCGGGAACGACGATCACCACCGAAGAGGCTCGGATCATCCAGGTGACCCGCGGGCTCTTAGCCAAGGTCAATTTCGGCGTGATCTATGACCGGGAGTCGCAGCAAATCGGGGATCCCGGCAAGCGAGGAGTGGCGGTTTCTCCTTCGATGGAACGGGAGCCGATCCAGGTCACGGGACACATGGAGACGATGCAGATCCTGGTGAACGGGGCGCAGGTTCCCCTGCCGATGAGTGAAGTGCGATTGGGGATGGAAGAGATACGAGAAATGGTCGAGATCGAGGGAGGGCAATTGAAGGAACCGATCCTCTTTTCCCCGTTTGTCGAAAAGCAAGAGGAAGCCGTTTCGTGGCGCTTGACGATCCTCGATTCCAAGGGGAGCCTGTTCAAGGAGATCGACGGGAGCGGCGCTCCACCCGATCGGGTCGCGTGGGATGGAAAGGGGAGTTCGGGCGAGCAGATTGTCGGAGGGGAGATCTATCAGTATCAACTCCAGGTCGCCTACCGTGACGGGGCGGTCGACACCAGTTCCCGCCGTCTTTTTGGGGTTAACCAGACCACGGCAATTTCACTCGGTCTCACCGGTTCGGCCTTCGATATTGGGTCGGCGACATTGAACACCAAGACCGTCGAGGTGTTGCACCTGCTGGCGGAGACGTTGAGGAAATATCCGACGGAGCGGATCACAATTGAAGGGCATACCGACAGCCTTGGGAGCGACAAGTTCAACCTGGCCCTTTCCGAGAAACGGGCGAGGGCGGCGATGACCTATCTGGTCGAGAAGGAAGGGATTGCCGCCGATCGGTTCGTTTTGAAAGGGCTTGGGAAGTCGAAGCCGATGGTCAGCAATCTCCTCAAAGAGGGACGCGAGATCAACCGGCGGGTTGAAATCAAGGGGGAAGTCCAAGAGGTCGAAAAGGCGAAGGTCTTCAACCAAAGCCGCTCCGAACCAAAGGTGATGATCAATGGCCGGCCGATTCCGGTCGATCCGAACGGCCGGTTCTCTGCGGAGATTGTGGACGAGATCGACCGTTTGAATATGGAGATTGCCAACCGTCAAGGGAAGGTCGTTCAGACTGTTCTTCCGATTCCGAAAGTCGAGATCGGTTATCCCCTGGGGCCGGTCACATTTTCCATCGATGAACGGAGCGAAGATTACAAGGCTGTTGTAACACCGGGCAGTTCGTCCGATCGAGAAGCGGCGGCCTTCCAGATTCGATTGAGGGGAACGACGGAAGGGGGAAATCAGATTTGGATCGATGGGGAGGAAGCCCCGGTTTCGCCGGAGGGAGAGTTTGATCGTTGGCTGCCGTTTCGGGTGGGAGAAAACCTCTTCGGAATCGTGGTCATCAATCCGCAGCAGGTGAGCCGGATCGTCAATATGCGGCTGGTTCTTTCCGACCGTGATGAGAAAGGGAGGTGGATCATGACGATCAGGCCGGTGCCATCCCTTTCTGTAATTCTGCCTCCCAAGGGAGCGGTCCTCTCCCATCGGCAGTTTCAGATCGTGGGGACAACTGCACCCGACAACCAAGTCCGGATCAACGGGAAAGAGGTTCGTGTGGCGGAAAGCGGCGCTTTCTCCGACGGGGCCGACCTTCCCGACGGAAAGAGCCTGCTGGTGATCGAGGTTGTCGACCCCGACGGCAATTCCGGTCGAATTGAGCGGGAGGTGGAGGTCCGGGAGAGATCGTTCTTTTTCATGGCGTTGGCCGACGGCGAATTCGGATGGATGACAACGACGGGAGGCCTCGAATCGTCCGGCTCGGGAAAGGAGGATGGCTTCTATGAAAAGGGGAGGCTGGCCTATTACCTCAAGGGGATGATCCAGGGGAGGTATCTGATCACCTCGGCCTTCGACACCGGCAAGCGGCAATTCAATCGGATGTTCCGCGATCTCGACCAAAAACAGACCGACCGGTTTTTTACCCATATTGATCCGGATAAGTTCTATCCGGTCTACGGCGACGGGAGCACCGTCGTTTACGACGCGCAGAGCCAAGGGAAATTTTATTTGGCGGTCGACGGGGACGATCTCCGTTTTCTGGTAGGGAACTTCCAGACCGGGATGACCGATACCGAACTCGCCTCCTTCATCCGAACCCTCTATGGTGCCCGGTTCGAGTATCGCTCCCTTTCAAAAACAGCTTACGGCGATCCGGACACACGCCTCATCCTCTTCGCCTCCGAGGTCCGCCGGGTGCATATTCAGAACACCTTCCGGGCGACCGGAGGATCACTCTACTACCTGTCGGCCCGGAATGTCATTCCGGGGAGCGAAAAAATCCGGGTGGAGGTGAGGGACAAGAACACCGGGTTGATCCTGACTCAAATCGACCAATCGCGCGATGCCGATTATACGATCAAATACGAGGAGGGACGCCTTCTTTTCCATCAGCCGATCTCCGGTGTCGTCGATGCCGCCTCGCTCATTCACTCCCCGAATCTCTTGGGTCATCCCGTTTTCATTTATATCAATTTTGAATATGAGGCGACCCGTTTCGAGAAAAAAGCGATCGGCGGACGTGTACAGCGGTGGATCGGGGATCGCTTGGCGATCGGAGGAACCTACGTGGAAGGTGGGGAAGCCACTTCCGACTATGCGCTGAAGGGGGCCGACGCGATCCTCCGCTTTGGGGAAGGGAGCCGAATTGTCGGAGAACTGGCGCAAAGCCGGGGCAAAAGCGCTTCCAATCTGATCAGCGAGGACGGCGGGCTTTCATTCAACGAGATCTCCACCTCTGCATCGGGAAAGGGATCGGCCTTTAAGATTGCCGGTCGCGTCGATCTCTCGGAGCAGTTTTGGCAGCAGGGTGGGACGCCGGGCGCCAAGGATCGCCTCGTCACGGAAGGGTACTTGAAGCGCCTCTCCCCGGAATTCGTCTCAAACGGGACCCTGTTGGAACAGGGGAGTCTGAAATACGGCGGCGGGCTTCGCTACCGACCGACTTCCCTTGACACACTTCATTTCCGATACGATTTTCAGGAGACCATTCCAGGGGGAAATATGTCGAGCGGGGTGGGATCGCTCTATCTCCCTTCGGGCGGGGCGAATCGGGTGACGTTGCACGAGGCAGAATGGTCTCGTTCGGACGGACCGCTTCTTCTCGGGGCGGCCTTTCGAAAGAAGGTGACCGAACAGGCGACCGATATTCGGCGGAACGACACGCTGGCGGGACGGCTCGGTTGGCGCTTCACCGATCAACTGACGACCACGCTCGACCATCAGCAGACGGTCGCCGGGGGAAAAGATCGTCTCACCACCCTGGCACTCCGGTATCGCTGGAATGAGGCGATTTCGGCACACCTCCAAGGGACACATGGAGAACGGGGAAATACCGCCTTGGTCGGCGCTGCGGTGGGTCTGGGGGAACGCGCTCGGATCTATATGAGTGAAAAGCTGACCAAGCCGGAAGGGGGGGAGGCCCTTTGGGGAACCGTGGTCGGGGGAGAACGGAGGGTCACCGACCGGTTACGGCTCTATACCGAGTATGAACTCCAAACCGGCGGGATCGAACAGAACCGCGCCCTCTGGGGGCTCGATCAACGGTGGCAATGGACAGAGGGATGGAAGGGAAACGTTCATTATGAACGGAGTCGTTTGAGTGGATCCGGAACCGACATGACGCGGGATGTGGCGAGTCTCGGCATTCGATATGATGATTCGGGGAAGAGACGGCTTGCCCATCGGTTTGAAATACGGTCCGAGGTAGGGACGGTCAAGCGACTTCAAAGGTTGACCACGCACAACGGGGAGTTAAAAGTTGCCGACGGGTGGACCCTCTTCGCGAAGTTCAACTATGGCGACACGCGAAGTCGGACGCTCGACCGGTTGGAGGCCCGATTTGTCGAGGCGGGAGCGGGGATCGCTTATCGGCCGGTCTCTTTTGACCGGTTGAATCTCTTGGCCAAATACACCCGACTCGACGACCTTCGCCCGGACCCCCTTGGGATGTCGCTTCGAACCATGGTGAACGTCGTCTCGGTCGAGGCGGTTTTCGATATCACGCGGCGTATTCAATGGGTCGAAAAAGTGGCGGTAAAAATGAGACGGGAAGCCGACCCGCTCCGACCGAACCCGGTGAGCCGGACCCTCCTCTCGATCCACCGGATCAATTATCATGTGACATCGCTTTGGGATATTGGCTTGGAATATCGAATTCTGAAACAGCTTTTGGCGGAGGATCAACTGGAGGGTTTTCTTGTCGAGGTCAACCGGGAGATCGCGGAGCATCTTCGGTTCGGGATCGGATACAACTTCAGCCGGTTCAGCGACAACGACTTCTCTGAGAACAACTACAATGCCAAAGGATGGTTTGTTCGTGGACAGGCGAAGTTTTAACAG
This sequence comes from uncultured Nitrospirota bacterium, assembly GCA_964579005.1. Lineage (GTDB taxonomy): Bacteria > Nitrospirota > Nitrospiria > SBBL01 > Manganitrophaceae > CAZOFJ01. The sequence continues at coordinate 31,006 of CAZOFJ010000023.1, read as the reverse complement.
ACAGGTGTGAGGGCTCGATCAGGTGAAGGCGTTAAAGAGGTGGTTTGAGGGGATGACCGCGTGGGTCCGGCGGCGGATGGGAGGATGGGTCCGCTTCGGGTCCGAGGCCCTCTTGGCCATCCTGTCGGTGTTGGGGTGCTTCGCTCTTTTTATCTTTGTCCTTCATCGGATTTTCCCGGAAGGGGATCCCGCGAAATTTTGGTTCCAAGGGGAGCGGGAACCGTCCGACATTCTTTCTATGAGAGGGAAAGGGAAAGGAGAAAAGGGGAAGGTCGAGATATCCCTGCCGGAAAAAGAAGGAAAGGGAAGCGCGGAACAAGGAAGCTGGGAAACGCTGGCGGCGCGGCTTGCCTCGACAAAGAATGACGTGAGGAGGAAGGGGGCCGATGAAATCGTTTGGTCTCGCGCGAAGGAAGGCCTTTCTCTCTTCGATCATGACGCGGTTCAGACGTTGGCCCGCTCCGGTGCCGTGATCGCGTTTGACGAGAAAAACCGGATCGACATGGATGAGAATTCGCTCGTGATTGTTAAACGGGCTGAGGAAAACAGGATATTGAAAGAACGTCGCTCGTTCATGGTGGTGATCGAGGGGAGTTTGAGGGGACGGATCGATGCCGACGGATCGGAGAAGGTCAACTGGAAGATTACCACCCCCACCGCCGTCGCCGAGGTGAACACGCGAAGCGGCCGCGGGCGGCCGACCGATTTCCAGATTCGTGTGAATCCCGATCAAACCGCGACGGTCATGGTCTATTCGGGGGTTGCTAAAATCAAGGCCCAAGGGGTGACGGTGGAGGTCAAGGAAAACCAAACGACGCATGTTGGGTTGAATGCCCCCCCGGAGGCTCCTCAACCGATTTTGGAACCGGTGGAACTGCTCTTGCCGGCGGGAGGGGCGATCTCCTTTTACCGGGATTTCCCGCCTGAGATCACCTTTTCCTGGGCATCCCTCGACCGGGCGGACCGATACCGGCTCCAGGTGGCCCGTGAAGCCTCTTTCGAGGAACCGGTTCTGGATGAAACGACCGAGCAGACCGTTTTCCTCTATGGCAACCTCAAGGCGGGGAGCTATTTTTGGAGGGTTGCTCCAATCAACGCTCCATCGGGCATCGGTCGTTGGAGCGAATCCCGTGAGATCCATGTGACCCAAAAGCAGATCCCGCCTCCGCTTTCGGTCGTCTCGCCGAAAGGCGACGAGACGGTCTACCAAGAGAAGTTCATGGTCGAGGGGACCACCGACCTCGATGCCTTGGTCTATGTGAACGGAAAGCGGGTTGAAAAGGATCCGGAGGGGCGGTTTAGAGAGGAAATTGTGTTGAAGAAGGGGACGAATCTCATTTCCGTCGAATCGATTGATCCGGCGGGGAACGTCCGCTTTCTGAAAAGGATGGTCAGTCGAAAATTTTAGGAGTCTCCGTATGGAAAGGCACCGATTTACATTTTCAATTCGGCTCAAATTGTTGCTGACGATGCTGCTGGTGGTGACTGCGGTGGTCGGCACGATCACTTTTACGATCATTACCCTCTTCCAGAAGGACAAGACGACCTATATTTTTGACCTGACGTCGGTCGTTGCCCTCCATATGGCGGCGGAGGCGAATACCGCGTTACAAAATTACGATGCGGAGTTGAGGGTCTTTGCCGACGCCATCTTGTCGGAGAAAATTCCAGAATCGGAGCGGCAGGCATTTGTTCAACGGCTTTTCGAGAATTTCGAAGAGTTTATCTCCGTGACCGTATATGATTCGAAGGGGAAAGATCGGATCGTGGCGTATAACACGACAAAGCTGGATGAAGCGGGGATCGAGAAAGAGGCTTTCGAACGATATCGGAAGGAGCACCCGGTCTCGCTCGGAGAGGTCAAACCGGGTGAGCGTGTCCTTCGAAATTCGACCCTCTCTCCGGCGCTCCCCTCGTTTACGCTGGCCCATTCCGATTCGGTTTCGCCCGATGCCGACCGGTATGTCGTGGCGGCGGAGATCAGCCTCCAGAGGCTCTTGGGGCTCGGCGGGAAGTCGAAGGTCTTCGACACCTTCTTGGTCGACGCTCAGGGGACGCTCCTTTCCCATCCCCAGGTGGAGTCGGTCTTCAAGCGGGAAAGTGTCAGTCATCTTCCGGTGGTGAAATCGTTCATGGAGGGAAAAGGGCTGGCCGGGACGCTCGAATATCCGATCGGAGAGAAAACGTTTTTGGGGGCCTATGCCCGAATCGATTTCGGGGGTCTCGGCGTGATTGTCCAAATTCCAAAAGAGGTCGCCTATTTGACGGCGAAAGAGCTGATCAATACATTGACGACGGTGGTCCTTGGAACCCTCTGTTTCTCCGCCCTGGTCAGCCTGGTCTGGTCGCGGAAGATGACCCGCCCGATCCGCAAGCTCTCCGATGCAACCCGCGTTGTGGCGAAGGGGGATTTCAACGTCCAGGTCGAGGTCAAAAGCCGGGATGAAATCGGCCTGCTGGCCGACTCTTTCAACCAGATGGCAGGGGAGTTGAAGACGCGCGAGGCGGCGCTCCAGTCGGCGCAGGCGGCGTTGATTCAGTCGGAAAAAATGTCGGCCTTCGGTCAGTTGAGCGCCGGGATCGCACATGAGGTCAAAAACCCCCTTGCCGGTATTCTCGGTTATGCGCAGTTGGCCCTGCGAAAGGTCGAGAAAGAGAGCCCGATCGCGCGGCAGTTGGAGGTCATCGAGAAGGAAACCAAGCGCTGCAAGGCGATTATCGAAAATCTGATGAAGTTCGCGCGGCAAGAAAAGGCCGAGTTTACTCCGACCGACATCAACCAGGTGGTTGAAGATGCGGTCGCGATCGTCGATCACCAATTGACGATTAACAAGGTAAAGATCGAAAAACGGCCGGCCGCCGATCTTCCTCCGATCCACGGCAATGACAACCAACTCCAGCAGGTCTTGATGAATCTGATGATCAACGCCCTGCAGGCGATGCCCGGAGGAGGTCTTGTCACCCTCTCCACCGCGCAGGTCGAAAATCAAGTGGAGATTCGAGTGTCAGACACCGGACCGGGGATTCCGCACGAGATCCAACAGAAAATCTTCGAACCATTCTTCACCACCAAAGCGGTTGGTCAGGGAACCGGCTTGGGGTTGTCGGTTTCATACGGGATCGTGAAAGATCATGGCGGTCAGATCCGATTGGAGAGTGAGGTCGGGAAGGGGACGACGTTTATTTTGGCCTTCCCGGTGGTGGGGCAATGACAGATCAATCAGTGAAAATCTTGACTTCCCTCCCCGGCTTTGGAATAATCAGCCGCAACCGGGAGAGACTCATAGACAATGCGGATTTTTTTTCTTCTTGTTCTGATGGGAGCGATTGCCATTGAAGCGCGGTCCACTCATGCCGGGATATCCTTCCATCCGACCGTGCCAAGCGGGGCGGGCGATTTGCTGGTTCAAGCTCCCCCTTCCAGTTGGCTTGGGATCACGATCCAGGAACTGACGCCGCAGATCGCCATGCGGCTGGGTATTCGCATCTCGGAAGGGGTTTTTGTTGCGATGGTTCAATCGGGAGGCCCCGCCGATCGGGGGGGGATGCGCGCGGGGGATGTGATCGTTTCCCTCAATGGGAAAAAGATAGCCAACCCAGAAGCGCTTCAACGGGAAATCGCCAAGGCGGCTCCCGGAACACCGGTCGAAATGACCCTCTACCGGGGTCGGCAGGAAAAGAAGATCCGCGTTGTGGTCGGTACTCCCCCGCGAGAGGGGGCCTGAAAAATGGAGGGGCGCTCGGAAAAAGGGATGATCCGTTTGATCACCGAGGTGCGTGATCTCCTCCCCGATCTTTTTCTTGCCTTGGGAGCGGTCGAACGTTTAAATCCTCCGCCCGACCTCTTGTCACGGATTCAGACCCTCCGGAACCGGCTGCACACCTTATCCGAAGAGGCGCGTCTTCTCGAGGAAGCGACCGACTGTATGCCGGCGGCGGACACGGGGCGCCGACAACCTCAACCCGGCTGATCCTCCCGAGAATGGAATTTCCTTGATCAAGCGAAAGAGAACAAAATCGGCTCTGACCGCCGACGTGGCCCAAACCAATCGTTGGGGATGCGGCTGTGTCGCCATTTTTCTGTTCGGGGTCGTGGTGGCAATGATCGTTGCCGGTTATCTCCAGAATAGACCCTAAGAGAAACACCTTGGTTGCGATCATCCTTTCCTTTCTCTCCGGGCTTGTCATCGGAGAGTTCTTTTCCTATTTCCCGCTCACCCTGACATTGATTGTCCTTTTGCTTCTTTTTTTGGAGCGGATTTTCAAAAAGGGCCGTCTTCTCCCCTTTTCTCTCTTCGCGTTTTTTTTGCTCGGTTGGGTCGTTCAACAGGTGATCTCAACCTCCGGGGGGAGGGACGATTTAAGAAGATATGTTGATCGAGGGGAAATCCATCTTGTTGCCGATGTTTCCGCCCCACCCAAACATTTTCCAGGACAGGTCTTGCTTGAGATGGAGGGGGTTGAGATCCGGTCCGAAGAGGACCTCCTCACTGGATTGAATCGGGACGAAGCTGAGCAGGAAGGAGCACTGCATGTAGGAGAGCGCGACCGGGCCGGTTCCGGGCGTGAAAATGCAGTTGATTGGAGGCCGGTGAAAGGAACCTTCCGTCTTGCAATTTATTCTCCCGATGTTCCTTACGAATACGGAGACCGGTTGGAGATGGTGGTCCGGCTTTGGCCTTTCCGGCAATTCGATACCCCCGGCGCATTTCCTTCCACCGAATATCGGGAACGCCAGGGGTGGAGCGGCCAGGCGACCCTTTCCGATCTGAATCGGGTTTGGAAAGTGGGAGAGGGTGGAAATCCGGTTCTTCGAACGATTTATCGATGGCGGGCGGAAATTCGAACGAAGGTGCTCGCCTCGATGGAGGGGGTGCCCGCGATCCTGATGCTGGCGATGATCATCGGAGAAACCGGTTACCTGACCAATTCGATCCGGGAGGCCTTCGCCGCCTCCGGGACGACCCATCTCCTCTCGATCTCCGGCTCGCACCTCGCCCTGGTTTCACTCTTGATTTTCGGGGCCGTCCGGGCCCTCCTTCTCCGCCTCCCCTCCCCATGGTTGCTTCGGCTCTCCCTCCGGAAGATCCCCACTCAGTGGGCTGCATTGGCGACGGCCGGACCGGTCATCCTGTATGCCTTTTTGGCGGGAGGGGAAGTCGCCACGCTTCGGTCCTTGGTGATGATCTCGGTTTATCTCTTCGCCATCTGGATCGGGCGGGAGACCGATCCGAAGGCCAGCCTTTCCCTTGCCGCTCTTTTGATTGTGATCTATCATCCGCAGGCGGTTTTCGACCTTTCGTTTCAGCTCTCTTTTCTCTCCGTGTTATCGATCCTCCTCGCGGTCTCCCGCTGGGAAGAGGAGTCGGCGGCGTCCCCTCCAGAGAGGGAACGATCCTTTCCCCGACCCCATCTGCGACGTTATCTGCAAGACTATCTGATTGATCCGGGGCAGCGGATGTTTCTTTCCGGCCTGGCTGCGACGTTGGGGACCATTCCGCTGACCCTTTATTACTTCCATCAATTCAGTTGGATTGGCCTCTGTGCGAATCTTGTTCTCATCCCCCTGGTCGGCGGGGTGATCGTCCCGTTCGGGTTCCTTTCCGCCCTGGTTTCCCTTGTGATTGGCGGGAACCGTTTCCCCTTCGCGGCCTGGCATGAAGGGCTTTGGGCGTTTTATTTCCGATTGACCGAAGGCTTTGCGGGCGTTCCGGGGGCGGACCTCCACTTTGCCTCTCCGCCGCTCTGGGCCGTTTTTCTCTTCTATGGGATTTTTTTCTGGCTCCTTGTAAAAAAAAGGCCGCTGAAAGAGGTCGCCGTTGCCGCCATTATCTTCTTGATCTTCTTCCTGGGGGTGGGGAGTATCCGATTCCCTTCCGACCACCTTCGCGTCGCTTTCCTCGATGTGGGACAGGGGGATGCCGCATTGATTGAATTTCCGCACGGAAAGACGATGCTGATCGACGGGGGGGCGGGAGGGTTTTCCGATGTTGGAAGGGTTGCCGTCGCTCCTTATCTGTGGGAAAGAGGGATCCGGAAGATCGACTATCTGGTTGGGACTCATCCTCAAATGGACCATTTGGGCGGACTGACTTACATCCTCCGGAAATTCGACATCGGCGAGGTTTGGACCAATGGGGGGAGACGAGACCTCCCTTTTTATCACGATTTTTCCCGTGCGCTGGAAGAGAAGGAGATCCGTCCGAAGATCATCAACGGGACGACATCGCAGATCGAAGTCGGTGGTTGCAGGGTCTTGTTTTTGTCCCCTCCCGATCAGGCGCTTTTTGAGGAAGAGGATCTCAACAACAGTTCGATTGTTCTCCGGGTTGTCTGTCCCAATTTCGGGAAAGAAGGTTTTTCACTCCTTTTTACCGGTGATATCGAGCGGAGCGGAGAGCGTCATCTTCTCAAAAGGGGGGTTGAATTGACGAGCACCGTTTTAAAAGTGCCGCATCATGGGAGTGCTGGTTCGCTCGATCCTGAGTTTCTTTCGGCGGTTTCGCCCAAGGCGGCGCTCTTTTCCGTCGGACGGCATAATCGATACCGGCATCCGCACCCGAGTGTCCTCGCCGCCTACCGAGCCTTGCAGACAAAAATCTATCGAACCGATCTCGATGGCACGGTGGTGGTTGAAGCAAATGATGAAGGATGGTCCGCCGACACCGACCGTAGGAATAGAATTGAAAAAATTCGGTGGGGTTCTCCCGTTTCGATGCAGGAGTGGGAGAATATCAAAAAGGTTTTTTCGAGGGGATGACTCCAATGTTCCCTCTCTTCGTCTCCCCAGATTGTATTGATTTGGAAAAAGGTACGATCATTTGACAAAAGACCGAAATAGTATAAACTTATACTTACGTAAGTTCATGGGTAATCGATCAAAAACGATCACTTAAAAAGAAAGGATTGATACATGGTTATCGTCGATAACGAGGAGACCGCCCATCCGAAAGTTTTACCAGTAACCGATCCCCGAAAAAGTCTTCCTTGCCTGGTGATTATATCAGGGAAAAATCTTGGTAGAAAATATCTGTTAGATCAGCGCCAAATGATCGTTGGACGCGGCTTGGAATCCCAAATCGCACTCGATGAGATGACTGTTTCGCGGGCACATGCCGAGTTTTACCGGAAAAACAACCAAATGATGGTCAAGGACCTCAATAGCAAGAATGGAATTTATGTCAATGACATCAAAGTCATCGGTTCTGCACTGAAAGATGGGGATATCATCCGGATTGGCGATACTGTCTTTAAGTTTGTTGGCGGGGGGAATATAGAAGGGCTCTATTATCGTGCTTGATCGAGAAATCCATCGTTCATCGTGCGAGTCGACATGTTGATAGGTATTATTGACTAGTATGGTTATTTTTCTAATGAGGGTGGGGGTGTATCCATTTGGAATCGACTGTATCTTGGGTGATTCATTTTTTCGAAAGAGTGGAGGCTTCTTTTTAAATCAGAATCGATTCTCGATCCCTTTCATCAGGCCGATTGGATCGATTTTTGAGTGATAACCTTTGCCACAATCCCTGCTCGCGTCGTTGCTTTTACCTTTTTCAAAATATTTTTGACATGATCTTTTACCGTGTAAACTCCGATTCCGAGGGCCGAGGCGATCTCCTTGTTTGTCAACCCTCGGCTGATCAGCTTCGCAATCGCTTTTTCTTGCCTGGTAAATCCAATGTTGTCCGCAACGGAAGGGGACTCGGAGTCGATTTGAACCCTTTCCTGGACCGGTTCGATCAGAATCATACCCGGCGTTCCTTCCCGCCCGGTCCCTTCAAGGGCGATTCCTCGAAGTAAGTATGTGACCCCGCAAAGTGAAATGAGGGCCGAAGGAGAAGCTTTTTTTCTGTTTTCTTCTACTCGATCAGGGCTGAAGAGTTGTGACGTAATTTGATGGAGCTGTCTCGTCAGAAGTCCTTTTTCCACTTTTGAAAAGATCCCTCTTCCCTCTCTGTTGATGATCTCTTCCGCTCTTCCATTTATGAAAAGGATCTCTCCATTTCTCCCCATGACGATCACCCCTGGAGAAGCGCGTTGACCGACCAGCGCCAATAGCTCCGATGGTTCGGGGTCGGGGAGAGGGAGAGGTGTCTTTAGCAGCAAGGCGCCGACTCGAAACGAGACTTTTCCTAGAAAAGACCGTTCTTCTCCGGAAAAATCGGTCCCACTCCCCGATCTTTGGAGAATAACCAATCCGGTGTGGTTCCCTTCCGGATCGATACAAGCTGTTGTGAGGGAGAAGGGAAATTCTGTCGATTGGCTTATAGATGAACCATTGGAGGGGGTGCGTTTTATCCCGTATTTATCGAGATCTGATCCTCGAACGGAGATCAACCGCTGTGTTTTCAACTGTTGAAGGGTTGGGATCTCAGCATGAAGGGAGGAGGGATTGATCGAAGGTCGATCGGAATGGAAATGGGTCACTTGAAGCGAGTCAGAATCATGTCGGATCAACGAGGCGGAATCGAACGGGACCGACTGTCGAATGATGTCAAAGATCGATTCGGCCATCGATGAAAAGTCGGTTACAAGAGTGGTCCCCAACTGTTCTAACGCAGTCAGACATCTTTTTTGTTTCTCATCCAGAAATGAAAAGGTCCGATTCTGGGGCCGGGGAGGATCAAGGAGGGCCAGGCCCCCGTTTGAGATCTGCGTTTCGGTGGAATGAGATTCGATCGATGTTTCGTAGCGCATTGAAGTTCACTCCCTGTGGAAGTCCGATGATGAATTTTCTTTAATGTTTGAATATATAAGCAAAACAGATGCCAAGCGTGATGGTTCGATTTAGAATCGAAGTCTTTTGCCCATGAAGAAAACTCGGCTGTGTTTTTGCAAAAAACAAGCAATGGATCGGCCTGGTTTCCAGAATCTGGAAAAGCGATTCCGGATTCTGGAATAAATATATCGATTGAAACCGATCCAATTTCAAATTAAAATCACTTTGGGAGTGGTGAAATGCCGGGTTTAAAGATTTACCTGAAAGACGAATTCCGTTGGACTTTTACGTTGTTGGAAAAGGAGATCCGGATCGGTCGAGGCCATGATAATCATGTCGTTCTCCCGTCGCCGGAGGTTTCCCGCCACCATGCCACCCTCCGACGGGACGGAAAAGAGTTCATCGTGAAAGATGAAAGCGGTCGGGGGATCGACCTCAATCATCAACCGGTTTCTGAGGCCTCCATTCGATCCGGGGATGTTCTCCGGATTGGTTCCTACCGGCTCATCTATGAAGTACGGGAGAATGAGGAGCCATTCACCGAAACGATTACCCGGGAGCCGACGCTCGATCTTCCCGTAGCCGACAAGTTGGTGGGGGAAGGCCGGTGTTGGGTTGCCGTTGTATCGGGGGAAGACCGGGGGAGGAAAATCCCGTTGGCGGAGAAGGTGACCCGGGTGGGTCGAAGCGAACAAAACGAGCTGGTCCTCTCCGATCCATCCGTTTCCAACTTCCACCTTGAGATAGAGGTGATCCCTGCTGGAATTCAGGTGCGCGACCTTGGAAGCACCAATGGTACCCGTGTCAACGGTCAGCGGATCCAAAGCTCCATTGCCGAGATTGGGTCAGAGGTTCAGGTTGGTCAGACCAAGTTGAAGATCGGGTTCGAGGAGCCGACCCGACTCTTTTCTTCCCCGTCTCTCGGCCGCCTGATCGGTCGAAGTCCCAAGATGCAAGAAGTCTTTAAGGTGATCGAACGGGGCGCCAAAGGAGAGGTTGCCGTTTTAGTCCAGGCCGAGACCGGTTGCGGGAAAGAACTGGTCGCAGGCGAGATCCATCGGTTAAGTCCCCGTGCGCAAGGGCCTTTCATCACCGTTGACTGCAGCACCATTCCGAAAGACCTCATCGAGTCCGAGCTGTTTGGCCATGAAAAGGGGGCCTTTACCGGTGCGGTTGCCCAAAGAAAAGGGGCTTTTGAGTCGGCCCGGGGAGGGACAATTTTTCTCGATGAAATCGGCGAGTTGCCTCTGGAAATGCAGCCGAAACTCCTCCGGGTATTGGAAGAGCGGACATTCAAACGGGTTGGCGGGGGCGAGGTTTACCGTTCCGATTTTCGGCTGATCGCCGCGACCAATCGTTGGCTTGATCGTGAGGTGATGGCGGGTCGTTTTCGCCAAGATCTCTATTTCCGGGTTTATGTTCTGCCGGTTTTTATCCCGCCATTGAGGGAGAGAAAGGAGGATCTCCCCCTTTTGGTCGAGCACTTCCTCAAGGGGAAATCGGTTCAGGTCCTTCCTGCCACGATGGAAAAGCTGGTTGCACATCCCTGGCCGGGCAATGTCCGGGAACTGCGCAACGTGATCGAGCGGGCGGTCGTGATGATGGAAGGGAGCTTCATTCGCCCGGAGGATCTGCTTTTTCTTCCCACCTCCGAACGAGAGACCCCGTCAATGCCGTGGGAAGAACGAAAAGAATCCCCTCAGATCGGTTCGCTGGAAGAGATTGAAAAAGAGGTGATCCGTCGCGCCCTCAAGACCCATGCCGGAGATAAAAGAGCAACGGCACAGTCGCTTGGGATCGCCCTTTCCACCCTCTACGAGAAACTCAAGCGGTATCAGATCGGCGATTAAAGGCCTCTGAGCCGGAACATATCTCCCCCTTCATTGGTCACGATCAGATCATTTCCATCCCAGGCGATTGCCTCGGCCTGCCCGAGCCGGATTGGGCGACGATGCTCGATCTGGAAGTGATCGCTTTCCTTCTCCGGTTTAAGGAGATAGATGCCAGAGTATGTGAGGATGGCAAGGTGCGAGCCGTCGGGGGTGATGTCGGCGGCGGTCACAAGGCCGTCAATCTTGATCTCGTCGATCAAGGTGAGGACCTCCTCCCTTTCGGGATGGGAAAGGTCCAGTTTATAGAGCGCGGTTTGTCCTGCACCGGGTTCTTTCGTCAGAAGATAGATCGCTCCATTTCGATAAAAGCAGGCTTCCGCATCAGGGGAGTGGGGACCAGGATATCGGAAGGGGAAGCGGATTCTGACGGCGATCTGTTGAAACCGGCTTGGATCGACCTCCGGGATTTGGTAGACGACGAGGTCGGTTCGGCGGTTCCGGTTATTTCCGATATCGCAGAGGTAGAGGAATCCGTGATCATCGATGGCGATGTCTTCCCAGTCGACGTTGTTCCCTCCGGCAATGTCGATCGTTCCGATCTGTTTCCCATCCCGGGTCACGGCGAAAATCCGCGGTCGGTCCCCCGAATCGTTGTGGGTCCAAAAGATTCCTTCGAAGCGACCGCTTTTGACCAAGCCGGACGATTCGTTGATGGCGCGATTCTGGAAACGAGCATCGGGGCGGGCGCTCAGCAGGAAGAGCCCGGTGGCGCACCCCGCTGGCAAGAAGAAGAGGAAGACAAAAAGTCGTACTGCTTGGAAAAGGGTCATGCCGATCGGTTACTTTGTAAAAATACGCCGCAGACCACCCAAGAACCCTTTTGGTTCTTGGGCTTGAAGGAGAATCTCCAACTCCCCTTTGTCGAAGAAAATCCCACCGCAACCGGTGCACCGGTCGATCTTGATTCCGAGGTGCTCGACCTCTTGGAGATTGGTTCCGCATTTGGGGCACTTCATCCAATAGGCTGATTTTCCCGCCTCGGCTTGCTGCGTTGCTCGTTTCGCGTCCCCCTGTTTACGCAGATTTTCGATCAGCTCTTTATTCTTTTTGAAAAAATATTCCTCCTCGGCGCTATAACCGAGTCTTCTCATCTCTTGATCCATCGTGGATGTCCTCCGCTGAACACGCATTGCGAGCGTAATCCCCACCCTTCTCGGATGGGGTTAGCGAGCAAATTGTATAAAGAGATTTTTCTTCCTTTCGGGGCGAAAAATCCCCACCCCTCTGGGGAGGGGTTCTTCAAATAAATCTCAACCGTTGGGATTATACGATCCGATCCGGTCTTTTGCAATCGATCGGTTTCTTGGGAGAGCGTTTTGAAAAGGAGGGAAAAATCGCCGGACGCTTTCCCAATGCCGGGGCAGCTCAAGAGGTGGTCTGATCAAGAAGCCGGCGGATCTTGCCGATCAATTCGTCCGGGCGGTAGGGTTTGGGAAGGAATCCGACATCAGGGAAGTCGGACCACCCCTGATCCCCCCCCGCGGTATGATGACCGCTGGAGATGATCGCCTTGATCCGGGGGTCGATCTTGCGAAGATTCCAAAGAACCTCCCGTCCCGATTGGCCCGGCATCGTCAGGTCGAGGACGGCGAGAACAATCTCCTCGTGACGGTCCCGGAACAGATCAATCGCTTTTTCCCCGTCCTCGGCGAGCAGCACCGTATATCCTTCCAATTCAAGAATGGTCCGGCCAAGCCGCCGGATCACCTCTTCATCATCCACAAAAAGAATCGTTCCGCTCCCACGGGAGCGGTTTTCCCCTGAGGCAGGGGAGGGTATCGAAGCGACCGGCCGATCGGTCCGGGGGAGATAAACTCTGAACGTTGTTCCCCGGTTCTTTGCGGTATCGAGTTCGATCCATCCCTGATGCTGGGCGACGATTCCGTAAACGGCCGAGAGTCCCAGTCCCGTTCCGCGGCCCACCTCTTTTGTCGTGAAAAAAGGCTCAAAGATCCGGTGCTGTATCGACTCGTCGATGCCGCATCCGTTGTCCGATACCGAGAATTCAACGTAATCCCCCGGTTGGACATCGGGGCGGCCTTGGCAGTCGACCTCTTCAAAGTGAACATTCCCGATGCGGAGGCGGATGGAAGGAGGATCGCGGGGATCACGCCGCGGAGAATGAGGTGTTCCTTCGATCTGTTCCAGTAGGGCGTCACGGGCGTTGACGCAGAGATTCATGATCACCTGATTCACCTGATTCGCATCGGCGAGGACCGGCCAGAGCCCCTCCCGCGCCTCGACGCCGATCTCGATCCGCCGGTCGATTGTTTGGCGGAGGAGGCGGACGATCTCGGTCGCTTCATGACCGAGGTCGAGCGGTTGAAGGTCGATCGGGTTTCGCCGGGCAAAGGAGAGAAGCTGCTGGGTGAGCCCAGCGCCGCGCCGGGCCGCCTGATAGGCCCCGGCGAGAAATAAGTGAAGGTCGCTTCCGGAAGGGATCTCTTGAATCGCAAGGTCAAGGTTCCCGATAATCGCCGTGAGGAGGTTGTTGAACTCGTGCGCGACTCCGCCGGTGAGCTGGCCGACCCCTTCCATCTTGTGAGCGTGACGAAGTTGCTCTTCCAACGATCTTCTCTCGGTAATGTCGTTGATGGTGCCGAAGGCGCCGTCGAGGGTTGCATGGATATCGATTTGGATCCAGCGGATCTCTCCCTTCTCGGTCCGAAGTCGGGTTTCGCAACGGGTCGGTTCCTTCTGACCCCGGATCGCTAACCGAAATCGTTCCTCACAATGCGATCGGTCGGCCGGATCAAGGTAATCAAAAAGTCGGGTGCCGAGACTTTTGTAGGCCGGGAATCCGGTCAGGTCTCTCCAGGCCGGATTCAGGAAGAGAAAGCGCCCCTCCGTGTCGGTATGGAAGATGACCTCCTGGATGTTGTCGACCACCGATCGGTACTCCTCCTCCGCCCGGCGAAGGTTCCGGTAGAGCAACTGATTGTCGAGCGCGTCGGCGATTTTGTCGGAGATGTCCCGAAAGAGCCTGCGTTCGTCCGGCGTCCAGATGCGGGGGGAGGAACATTGGTGGAGTCCCAGGAGCCACGGTTTTCCCAATTTTGGATGAAGGGCAATGGTCATCTGCGATTGGATGGAAAATTCCTCGATCAGGGCCGGATCTGCCGGAGTCGGTCGGTCCGGCCCCGCCCCAAAGGTCAGCGGCTCTTCGCTGGTGAGGGCGGCCCGGCAGGTCTCCGCAGAGGCTGCGTCCATCGGCCGTTCTTCGCCTTTGGCGAAGAGGCCGGGATATTCGGGGACTGTGTATTCGACCGGGACTTTAAAGGTCGGAGCCTCGGGGTCGCACGGGTAGAGAAGCCAGGCGCGGTCGACCTTGAAGATCAATCCAACCCGCTCCATCAGTTCCTGGAGCATTTCATTCCGGTTCGGGGTCTGCTCAATCACTTTTGAAATCTGGTGCATGCTTTCCATCTGATAGAGAGAGGCGAGGCGGACCGCTTCAAGCCGTTTCCGTTCCAGTGCATTCGAGAAGATTTCTCCGACGATCCTGAGGAGGCGGATATCTTCTTCGGCCCATCTTTTTTCCGTTCTCACCGAGTCGAATCCAATAAAGCCAAGAAGGGTTCCCTGCGAGATCATTGGAACGGCGAGAACCGATTGAATCCCCTGCGCTTCTCCAAGCTCTTTTTCGGCGCGGGCTTCCGGCGGGAAATCGGCGATCCGGGGGATATGAACGGATCCCGATCGTTTAAGCTGGTCCATCCACCAGGAAAAGGTCTCCATCGATAATCCCTGGAGGTTTTTAATCTCCGGCTGGATTCCCTCGGCGCACCACTCATGGGTATTGTCGGCCTTCGCGCCGCCGTCTCTGAAGAGAAAAACGTAGCTCCGGTCGACTCCGGCGAAGGTTCCGATTTCCTCCAAGGCCTGCTGAATGCCGCGGTCGGTTTCTTCCGATGGGAGGTTGATGAACCGGGTCGAGGTCGCGGCGATGCGCTTTTCCATCTCGATTAAATGGTAAAGCGCCGCGTCGATTTTTTTTTGCTCGTCGATGTTGTCCATGAAATAAAGAGGCTCCGGTGAGAACCGGGGAGAAAGGGATGTAGAGGAAAGTATACCCGCAATTGCGGCAGAGTCAATGCCAGGCTTGGCCTCGTGCGTTGAAGCGGAAGGGGTAAATTTTTAGTGAGATTTTCTCAGGGGGGACTCCCGTTTCTCCGTCGGGATGACGAATTTGAGGGCCGTGTGGGTTTCGGAAAAACCGGCGACTTTGTTGTCGACGAGACCGGCTTCTCGGGCGGCGGCCATGACGTCGACATCTTTGATCCGGGCCTGGTTTCCTTTGAGGGAGACGACCCAGATCGCCCCGTTCGGCTTGAGGAATCCCTTGAGACGCGCGAGTTCTTTCAACGTCTGCGGATCGTCCGCCGCGAGGAAGATGAAATCAGATTCTTTTTTGGGCTTTCCCTCGGAAAGGTCGGCGGTCTTTTCTTGCAACGCTTTCCGGAAATCGGGATCGGTCACCCCCAAGACAGCAACCCGGGCGTCGGGCTTGACCCCGAGTTTGTCGATGAGCGATTTGGGGTGTTTGATCTTGACCGCCCACTTGTCGGCCTGGGGACCGAGGTCAAGTGTGACCGCGCCCTCTGGGAAGGATACCTTTAACCGCCCGCGATCGGCTTCCACGGAGGCGACCTCCTTTAACAGCACCGTGAGTTTGAACTCGCCGCGAAAGGTCAGTGATTTCGAATCAAGATGCGCCTTTCCTTCCGAAACCTGATCGCCGAATTCGCATCGGCAGACCGCTTCTTGTCCCATCGTTTACTCCTTCTTTTTTCTTTTCAGCCAATATCCGGAATAGGATAAAACCTCTTCGCCATCGACCGTGGCCGTTCGAATCGTTTCTCCCATACCGCGCCCCAGTCCATCAAAAACCGCCTCGGTATCGGAGAGAGGGGCAAGGGGCATTCGCAGGACCGCTTCGGAGAAAAAGGGGAGGGCATATTCGATCAAGAGAACGCCCTTTTCCTCCTTGAGCCCGATCTTTTCAACCAGGACGGTATCCTCGCCCGGATTCACAATGTCGTAGGAACCGACCCGTCGCCGCCACGGTTCTGGGATCGGTGCAGGTTTGATCTTTTCGCCGACGAGCATCTCGCGATTTCCAATGCGGGCCGCCAACACTTCCCGGCTGGAGAGGGTGTGGCGGGAGAGTCCGACCGAATCGAGCGGCCCCAGAGAGATCGGAATCAGTCCAAGCAGCTTGTACCTCACTCCGAGGAGGCCGTCGGCATGGGGGATCAGGTGGAAGGTTTTTCCCAAGGTTTCAGCGCGTAAACCGCTTCCCTTCGAGAAAATCCGGATATAACCGAACGGGCTGGCATACCCGCCTTCAAACGCTTCGATCGTTGTTTTCGGGAGAGGGATGTCGTTCCAGACCGGTTTTTCCGGCGGGGGTTGACGAATTCCGGCCTTTGTCTCCAGCGCCATCTTGATCGTCTCCGTTGCCACCCGGTGCACCGCCGGCGAAGCCGTGGTGGAATTCGACAGGACGACCACGCCGAGTTTATGCTCCGGCAGGACAATCAATTGGCTGTGGAAATAGAGGGTGCCGCCAGAATGATGGGCCACCGTTCCGGCATTCTGAAGATCGATATCTCCAAAGCCGCCCAACATCCAGCCCAAGCCGACGTGAAAGCCCATGTCGAGGGGGAGATCGGCATTCTGGGGACGAAGCATCTCCGCGAGGGTTTCCGTTTTGAGGATCGGCCTTTCCCCGGCCCGGCCGTTGGCAAGGATCATCTGGATGAACCGGCCGAGATCGATCACGGTCGAGTGAAGTCCGCCGGCGGGGAGATCGCGCAGCGGGGCCTCTTCGGCTTCTTTCCCTTTTCGGTATCCCTTGGAGAGATGCGGCGCCTCATTTGGCCCCGGCGAAAAGGTGGAGTGGTCCATTCCGAGGGGTTGGAGAAGCGATTGGTCCATGTAAGTGACGAACGGTTGTCCGCTTGCCTCTTGAACGGCATGGCCGAGCAGGCTGAAGGCGATATTGGAGTAGGAGAAGACGAGGTTTGGCGGGGCGGCGACGTACTCTTCCTTCAGGAGAGAAACGACGTCGGTGAAGGGAATCGGGGTCTTTGTCCACATCCCCTTCAGGTAGTCGGAGGGAATCCCGGAGTGATGGGTCAAAAGGTGCCGGGGGGTGATCGGGTCGCCTCCGGGAAAACGGCTCTGGATTGAAAATCCGGAGAGGGCTTGTTGCAACGGCCGGTCGATGTCGATTTTTCCCTGTTCGGCCAACTGCATCACCGCCGTTGCCGTGAACAGTTTGGAGATCGAGCCGACACGGTAGATCGTATCGGGGGTCGCCGGAATCTTGCGGGTTGCATCGGCCTTGCCGAATCCTTCGGCCCAAACGACCCGTTGATCGTCGATCAAGGCGATGCTCAGCCCGGTGACCCCCTCTTCTTTCATCTCCTTTCGGATCAACCAGGAGGCGTATTTTTTTGTATATTCGTAGTCGCCCGGGAGGATCGTTTGCGGCTTGGGCGGAGCCGCCGTGCAGCCGGAGAGCGAGAGGAGAAATACAAGGGAAGTGATAAAGAGGGGTACAAAGCGTCGGATCAACATGAGGTGTCTCGGCGGTTTTTTGAGGTCCTGGCAAAAAGAGCCGGTTGAAGATCAATGGTCGAAAGGGGGGCCGAAGCCCCCCCTCCGGAGGTCATTTTATCTCGTTCGCATGTTTGGCGGCTTCTTGCGCATGTTTGAGGGCGACATCGAGATGGCCCGCCTTTCCATGATCGACGGCAGATTGCCCTTCCGCCATCGCCTGTTTGGCGGGCTCTCCTCCCGTCTTGCAGAGCTTCCCGGCGCTCAACATCGCGGTGGCATGTTTGACCAGCGTATCGACATGGCCGGCCTTTCCATGACTGACCGCCTCCTGCGCCTGTTTCTTCATCTCTTCACACCCTGGATCGGCGGCGGATGCCTTGAGGGGTGAAATCGATAAGATCGAAGCGACGGCGGCCATCGTCAAAATGGTTCTCTTCATGTCTTCTCCTTTGGGTTTGGGTTTGGAATTGGTCTTGCAAGGGATCAGTCTAGCAGAAGAAGGAGAAAAAAATCCATCTACCGGATCGTTCCACTTATCTCCCCAAAGGTTTTTTTGCACGAATGAACGCGCTCATGAATTTGCCGTCCACCTGGGGGGTCAGCCGATCGAGAAGATCGGCGGGAATGCCGCTGCCGACGAGGAATTCTTTTGCCTCTTCGATCCGGTAAATCCGTGTCGGGACGACCTCGATCTCCTCGAATCCGGCTTGCGCCAGCTTGGCGCGATACTCCGTTTCCTCCATTGCTCCCGCCACGCAGCCGATCCAAAGTTCGACGTTGCGTCGGATTTCCGCGGGGACTTCCCCCCGAACGACGATGTCGGAGACGGCGAACCGGCCGCCGGGACGGAGGACCCGGAATGCTTCGTGCAGAACCCGGTTTTTGTCGGCGGAGAGATTGATGACGCAATTCGAAATAATGACATCGACCGAGTCATTCGGCAGGGGGATCGATTCGATCTCTCCTTTCAGGAAGGTGGCGTTCTCGATGCCGGCCTTTTCTTGGTTTTCGCGGGCGAGCGCCAGCATTTCGTCGGTCATGTCGAGGCCATACGCATGGCCGGTCGGTCCGACCCGCCGGGCGGAAAGGAGGACGTCGATCCCGCCGCCTGAGCCCAAATCGAGGACCTTCTCGCCGGGGTGAAGTTCGGCGAGCGCCGTCGGGTTCCCGCAGCCGAGGGAGGCGAGGAGCGCTTTTTCTGGAAGAACGGCAGACTCTTCGTGATTGTAGAGGTTTGATGTGATTGGATTGCATTCGGAAGGGCCTCCACAGCAGGCGCTCTTCCCTCCGCCCGCCGCCGCGATCGCGGCCTGTCCGTATTTTTCCTGGACGATTTTCTTGATGTTTGTGTCGGTCATGTCGTCCTCCCTTGTTTGGAGCCCTTGATCAGCAACAGGCGGTGAGAAGCCGGACGAGGTCCGACACCATCTCTCTTTGGATCGAATAATAAATAAACCGCGCCTCCCGCCGGTTTTGGACCAGTCCGGCCCGGCGAAGCAGGTTGAGATGATGCGAAAGGGTCGGCCCCGGAAGCGCGAGCGCTTCTTGGATCTCCCCGGCGGGAACTTCTCCGCCGGCGCGGACCAGAAAAAAGAAGATCCCGAGACGATCGAGGTGGGCCAAGGCCTTCAACGCCTCGACGTGGCCCTCCTTGGCTTCCAATAACTGTCGCTTGGTTGATTTCATACTTTCAAATATATAGAAATATAGATTGATTTGTCAAGCGGCCGTTTCATACTCAAAAACAGAGACAGGAGGCCGTCTCTGTTTTTGGGAGTCGGGGTCAGTAATCGATTTTCACCAGCGAGGCCGCCTTGATTGCCCGGTCGCGGGCGGTGAACGGATCGTTTGCGGCGGCGAGGACCACTCCCATCCGGCGATTCTTGCGACAGTCGGGTTTTCCGAAAAGACGGATCTGAATCTCCGGTTCCATCAGCGCCGGGGCGATGTCATACGAGGGGGCGATCGCTTCTTTCTCGGCAAGGATGACGGCGGAGGCGCCGGGGGTGCGAATCACCGGAGGATGGACCGGAAAACCGAGAATTGCCCGGACATGCAAGGCGAACTCCGAGAGGTCTTGGCTGATCAACGTGACCAGGCCGGTATCGTGGGGCCGGGGGGAGACCTCCGAGAAGTAGACCTCCTCCCCTTTGACAAACAGCTCGACGCCGAAGATTCCCCGCCCGCCGAGGTTGTCGGTGACGGTAGTTGCAATCGCCTTCGCCTTTTTCAGGGCGATCTCCGACATCGGATGTGGCTGCCATGATTGACGATAGTCCCCGTCGATCTGGATATGGCCGATCGGGGGGCAGAAGAAGGTGCCGTTGACGGCGCGAATCGTCAAGAGGGTGATCTCGTAGTCGAACTGAATGAACGATTCGAGAATAACGCGGCCTCCCTTGGCCCGTCCGGCGGTCATCGCATATTCCCATGCCGTTGCCAGGTCCCCTTCGGACCGAATGACCGACTGCCCCTTTCCGGATGACGACATGATCGGTTTCATGACGCAGGGATAACCGAGAATGTCCGCCGCCTCTTTTAACTGTTCGGGGCGGTCGATGAAGCGGAATCCGCTCGTCGGGAGCTTCAACTCTTCCGCCGCCAGACGGCGAATCCCCTCGCGGTTCATCGTCAGGCGGGTCGCGCGCGCCGTCGGAATGACGGTGAAGGTTTTTTCCACTTCGATGAGGATGTCGGTGGCGATCGCTTCCAGTTCGGGAACGATCAGATCGGGCCGCTCGCGGAAGATGACATTGTCAAGGGCGCGCCGATCGAGCATATCGATCACGTGACTTCGGTGGGCCACCTGCATCGCGGGGGCGTTGGGGTAGCGATCGACCGCGATCACCTCGATTCCGAGCCGCTGCGCCTCGATGGCGACCTCTTTCCCCAACTCGCCTGCGCCGAGGAGCATCAGCCGAAAGGCATTCTTCGAAAGGGGGGTGCCGAACATGACGACCTCCATAGATGCAAGTGATGAAACTGAATGAGGAGATTGGGAGAAAATCGGTCTGAGAATAGCCGTTTCAGGGAGAGGGGGTCAAGGAGAATCTTGGGAGAGATGTCGTCTAAAATGCGTGCAATCTCGACCCGATTTGGATATGATATGGGCCGGTTATTTCCGAAGGCTGAGAACTTAGAATGATGAAAATAAATGGGGGGGGGTGATTGATGCAGCGATTGGTGTTGGTCCGCCACGGCCAGAGCGCCTGGAACAAGGAGAACCGCTTTACCGGATGGACCGATGTCGGTTTGAGCGAGTTGGGGATCGAAGAGGCGGCCGAGGCCGGTCGGCTGCTGCGCAAGGAGGGGTACACCTTCGACATCGCCTACACGTCGGTTTTGAAACGGGCGATCAAGACCCTCTGGTTGATCCTGGAAGAGATGGATCTGATGTGGATTCCGGAACATCGGAACTGGCGTCTTAACGAACGGCACTACGGCGCCTTGCAAGGACTTGACAAAAGCGAGGTGGCAGAACGCCATGGCCCAGATCAGGTTAAAATTTGGCGCAGAAGTTACGATATCCCTCCCCCGCCGCTTGATGCCGACGATCCACGCTCTCCAAAAAAAGACCGGCGTTATGCCGCTCTTCGCTCGGAGGAGATCCCCCTCACCGAATCGCTCAAGGAGACGATTGCCCGGTTTCTCCCTTACTGGGAGGAGACGATTGCCCCGACGGTTCGCGCCGGGAAGGAGGTTCTCATCGTTGCCCACGGGAACAGCCTCCGAGGCCTGGTTAAACACCTCGATAAAATCTCCGACCGGGAGATCGTCGATTTTAATATTCCGACCGGTATCCCATTGGTCTATGAACTCGACGATCGCCTGAATCCCCTCCGCCACTATTACCTCGGAGATCCGGAGCGGGTGCGGAAGGCGACCCAGGAGGTCGCCGACCAAACTCGAAAAAAAGGATAACAGGCAACCTGAGTAGTTACGTTAAGACTGTCCAAAATGTCCACAGATTTGGTCAAAAAGACACTCTTCTTCTCTTGCCCCGCTTCCTCCTGTTAGGCACAACTTATTGAAATAAAATATAAATAAGGAGCCCTTTTCTTCTCTATTGGTTT
Source organism: uncultured Nitrospirota bacterium (assembly GCA_964579005.1). GTDB lineage: Bacteria > Nitrospirota > Nitrospiria > SBBL01 > Manganitrophaceae > CAZOFJ01. The sequence goes on along the minus strand of CAZOFJ010000023.1, from coordinate 9,752 downwards.
GGCATCGATCCTGCTGTATATAATTAACAAGGGAGTAAAAAGGGATCGCGTCAGGGAGACGCAATCAGAGCAAGAAGAGATGGAGGGATTCCCTTCAGAAGAGATCGGCTCCCTTTCCCCCATCACACTCGCAACCGTCATCAACATCTGGAGAAAAAACGATGTGATGAGGGTCACCGCGCAGACAAAACGCAGAAAGAGAGCATGTTCTCTCTCCAAGCGGCCCGAACGAAAGATGAGGTTGGAACGGTTCCCATCAGGAGAACAAGGTAAAAGCGAGGCGTATTTCGCCGCGCTCCCCGAGAGGGGATCTCTCCAAAATCCAAAGGGCCTCCACCTCATCGGAAACAAGCGCGGTTGACCAAGACCTACCAGAGGAGAAGAGCGGTATTTTCCAATCATTGGCCCTGCTGCTGAAGGAGACCGGCCGCTCCGCCGGTCTCCTTCATGGGTCTGCGAAGAATTCTCCTTCCGGCAGCAACCTTCTATCGCCGATTCCGCTCCTCTCCTCACTTTCGCGTTTGAGAGGGGAGGGAAGGAGAGCCGCCATGCGTTCAAGAGAGGTAAAGAGGAACGAAGAGACGTTGTGGAGGAAAGATGCCGCCGGTTTAATGGAGCGGGGAGGGGTTTCTTTTGGAGCGGAAGTGTTGTGCCATGTTCTCGCCGATGCGATGAACCGGGAAGGGGTCGGGGGCGTTTCCATCGTCGATCCTGATAACAAACTGATCGGAATTGTCACCGAATTTGATCTTATCAATGCTCTCCTCGCCGGAATGGATTTGAAAAAGACACCGGCGGAGGAGGTGATGTCGGAACCGATTTGTATTACGGAGGGGATGGCGGCGGAAGAGATTATGACCCTATTTCAATCGGGCCATCTGATCCGCCTTCCTGTTGTCGATGCCGAGGGAAGGCTCGTGGGAGTGGTACGAAGGAAAAATATCTTGAGCAGCTATCTTCAGTCGGTTCCGGGAACCATTCAAGATGCAGATGGGGGGGACGAATAATGCGTGGGACAAACTATTTAATCGGCGGAAAATCACTTTGGGAAATGGAGGCATCCCACCTGATGGAACGGGAGGTTGTTTTCTTCGACGGAATGACCTCTTGCCATCTCATCGCGGAGACGCTGGTTCAAAGGAATTTCGGAAGCGTCCCGATCGTGGATGAAGACAAGTTGTTGATCGGAATTGTCTCCGAATACGATATTCTCAAGGCCCTTGCGGAAGGAAAGAACCTGGAAACCACCCCGGCAGTGGAAGTAATGTCTCCGGCAGTATCTATTTCGGAGACGATGGGGACGAAGGAGATCATCAATCTTCTTGAAGCCCGGCATTTCATCCGTGTTCCAGTGGTCGACGACCAGAAAAGGTTGATCGGGATCGTTGCCAGAAGAGACATTTTGGCCGGCTACCTTGATTCGACCTACCCGCCACACCACGGCGGTCTCTGAGGCGGAGATCGATGGTAGCCCACGGTCGGGACTCGGTCCAAGAGTTGGCCCAAGGGCTGGCGTTGAACGTTGCCCCGATCACGCCTCGACAGCTCCGGGCGGTGTGGGGGTATGCTGGCCTCTTTCATCTCTCGGAGCAAGACCTTCGAGCCTGGGTCTTTAGCAAAACGGGGAAACGTTCTCTTCGCCGGTTGAGTCGTCTGGAGGCTTCCCGGCTGATCGGGGAGATGATCCGGAAAGAGGAGATCAGTGCGGTCTTTCTTCCCGTCCGGAGTCGACTGACCCCCGGGCAGCGCCGTTTCATTTTGGAGTTGGAAAGGTCGCTTGGATGGGATGACCGGCGGCTCCTCGGTTTGGCCAGAAGGATGTATCACATCGGAAGACTCGCCGAGCTTTCCCCCAAGAAGGCGGCGGGGTTGATCGAAGCGCTCAAAGCAATTCGCCAAAGGGAGGCGGCGGCCTGAAAACCGCATTTATGGAGGACGAATAGAGATGAAGCGGATCGAAAAAATCTTGATCACGACCGACCTTTCACCCTGTTCGGAAGAGGCGCTTGCCTATGCCGCCTTCCTGGCGGGGCAGCTTGATGCAACGATCTTGTTGACCCATATCTTGGAGCCGCTTGGTTACCCGATCGACTTCGCCATGATCCAGTCGGATGATTTCGAGCAATGGAACCGGGGAAAGGCACTCGAGCAGGCGGCGGCGCTCTGGCGGCAAAAAGGGCTTAGAATCGAAACCCATTTTTTCAGGGGTGATCCGGCCACCGAGATTGTGAAGGCGGCGCAGAATTTAGAATGTGATCTGATCGTGATGGGAACACATGGGAGAACGGGGATCACGCATCTTGTCATGGGGAGCGTCGCGGAGAAGGTGGTTCGCATCTCCCCGATCCCGGTCCTGACGGTTCGGCAACAGAAAATAAAAGAAACGGTTCCTCTCCCGGAGGAGAAAGAGGCGATTTCCATTCGCCCACAGCATGGTTGGGGTATTATGATCTAAGAGCCTGAGTTTTCCCTCCGGTTCCACCCGTGGGGGAGGCGCCTCCAGCACCATCGCCGGGGCCCTCCCCTTTTCATTTCATCAGCAAGATTTCCTCTCTGATGAATCTCCGTTTTCGATTCCTTTCTGAATTTACCCTGTTTCCCGGCATCTTCTCGTCATCAGGCGAGAAAGTTATTCGGGTCTTTCCTTTCGACACGCTTTTGATATTGGAAAACAGGATCTCATCGAGTAAAGAGATCGCCCCAGGCAGGTTGACGGGTGAACCTTAATCAGCGTAAGCTGTGGAACACTTCGTCTGAAAAAGCCGGCGTCGGAACCGCAGCGGTTGTGGCGAAATCCTTTCAGCCGCAACCACAGCCGCCGGTATGGGAATGTCCTCCGGTCATGGTGCGACCGGTTGTCTCCCCCTCTGTTTTCGACGAGAAGGTTGAGAAAAGCCGGCGGCTTTTCTTCTCTCCGCACTGCGGACAAGCAGTCGCTTCGGTCGCCGAAATCGGTTGCAAGAGGGAGAATCGGTGTTCGCATTCTGAACAAGCGTATTCATAAATCGGCATCGATTCCTCCGGAAAGTTTTTGATTTGGGGCAGTCATAACATATCGATTTTCTCTTTTCAAGGAGAATGCGGTTGTCTTCCTCCCCCTTCCGCTCCGTTGTAGCCCCTTTTCTTCTGCTCTTCTTCTCCGCCGGTTCCGGTTCTTCAATGCAAGGTTTTCCCCCAACGGGAGCAGAGTCGCCCCCGTTCTCCGGCAGTGAAGTCAACGCTGTCCCGGCTGGTATTATCGTCCCGCAACCATCCCCGGAAGCCGATTCGGAAGAGGGCAATCCGGTTGTTCTCCGGATCATCAATCAAAGAAGCAAACCGATCTACCTCCAGGGATTCCGCCAAAATGAGGAACGGATCCAGGTTTATCTTTATCATCGAGACGGGAAAAGGGGATGGAAACCTTTCTTCGATTTCCTCCCATGTGATCTCCCGATCTGCCGGCGCCTCCGCGCCCCCCAAAAGCAGTGCCCGAAGCCGATTCCTTTTGTCGTGCTCCTTGGTCCCGCCGGGAGTGCCGACGCGATCAAGGAGGTTCCCTGGGATGGACATCTTTATCAACGGAACGAGGCCACCCAAGAAGACCGGCAACATCGGTATTGTTATACCGGTTGGACTCCCCGGTCGGGACGGATGCGGGTTGAGATCGAGTTTTCGGAAGAGGCTGAAGAAAGACGGGAAAACGGGGCGCGGATCGGAGGGCGCGATCACGCCGTGCTGGAATTCGATCTCCCCCCTTCCCAAGCGAGTTACGACATCGTGATTAAAGGAACCCCGACCCGGCCCTGAACGATTCGGCGGCCCCGACCGCAGGCGGGGAGAAAGGTGCAGAGACGACATTTTTCCCGATCCCGCTCCGTCGGGCAGGCTCCGGAAATTCCCAGGTGACAGAGGGCAAAATCGTATTTGAGCGGGTCGAGCGGATCGAATTCCTTCAGACCGTCACTGATCTCCTTCGCCATCTTCCAGTCGGGGCTTTTTCGCCGGGTCAAGCCAAGATAACGGGAAATGCGGACAATATGCGTGTCGAGCGGGATGATCAGCTTGTTTGGAGGGATCTCTTTCCAGAGGCCGAAATCGATCCCGTCGTTTGGCCGGATCATCCACCGGAGATAAAGATTCATCCGTTTGCAGGCGCTTCCCCGGCTCGGAGAGGAAAGAAGTTGACGGAGGCCGGGGGGTGGCTCATTTTTCCCGTAGATCGGGGTCAGATCGATTGCCAAAACGGTTGCCACGAATCGGGAGAGGGTCGGCCCGATCTCCTCCTCTTCCCGATAAAGGCTCCGAAAAAGCCCCCCCACCGAGCCGAATTGTTGGACGACCCGGCTGATCAGGTAGATGAAACAAAAAAGATCGCCGGTGGCGTTCAGCCGATAGTAGAGCCCTTCGAAGCGGTGGCGTTCGCGGACCGGATCGAATCGCATCAGATAAGCATACGGCCCCCCTTCCATCAGGGCCAATATTTTTTCGAGCACCCCTTTGAAGAGGGCGACCCGGCCATAAGCGAGGGCCGAGGAGAGCCAACCGACCACCTCGATCTCTTTTGGATCGGTATAGCGGTGGGGAAACTCGATCGGGTCTTCCTTGATTCGATCGAAACGGGATTGGGATCGGTAAAACGATTCAAGGAGCGGGGCCAGGCGCTCTTTTTGCCGGGGGGTGATCATTGAAATCTCTTAAAAGAGATGTCTTAAAAAATGCCCGCTTCCTTTTGCAGCCATCGGACGTAACGGATGATTTCCGCCACCTCTTCCGGTTGAACCCCATCGATCCGTGGCATATCGCCGAAGTTCCAATGGTGCGCCCGGACCCCGTTTCGCGCGGCCATCTGGAAAGCAGGGTCTCCGTGGTGATTCGGCTCATAGATCTTCGAGAGGAAGGTCGGCCCATGATCGGTCCCCCTCGCCCCTTCCCCATGACATTTCGCGCAATGGGTATTAAAGAGGGCCTCCCCTTTTGCCATCTCGGTTGGCGCCTTTGGAACCGGCCCTGTCTGAGAAGGGGAAGACGATTTTGATCCGCTGCAACCCGTTCCGGCAAGCAGGGATAGGAGGAGCAGGAAAAAGGGGGTCTGTTTTAATATCTTGAACATCCGTTTACTCCAAATTCTAAGGATCCTCTCCAGCGGCATTGGCAGTGCCCGGTGCCACGACGAACGCGAATCTCTTATTTCGGAAATACTACAGATCGTACGAACGTGAGTCAAGGAAATAGCCCCCTTGAGATCAACCCAATCTAGCGATATACTCTTTCAAAAAACAGAACGCACTTCACAAGGAGAGGGTAACTATGCCGAGAATGGATCTGATCGATTACCAGATTTTTGGATCGGAAATGCAATATGTCGAGATCGAGCTCGACCCCGCGGAGGCGGCGGTTGCCGAGGCGGGAGGGATGATGTATATGGAAAACGGCATCGAGATGGAGACGGTCTTCGGCGACGGCTCGCAGCAGAAATCGGGGTTTCTCGGGTCGCTGTTGGGCGCCGGGAAGCGTCTTTTGACCGGAGAGTCGCTCTTCATGACGATCTTCATCAACAAGGCCAACGGAAAGAAGAAGGTCGCCTTCGCCTCTCCCTATCCGGGAAAGATTGTCCCAATGGATCTGCAGGAATTGGGGGGAGAACTGGTCTGCCAGAAAGATGCTTTTCTCTGCGCCGCCAAAGGGGTCTCTGTCGGAATCGCCTTCCAACGAAAACTCGGCGTCGGCCTCTTCGGCGGGGAGGGCTTTATCATGCAGAAGCTCGAAGGGGATGGGCTTGCCTTTATCCATGCGGGGGGAACCTTGATCGAGAGGAACCTCACCCCCGGCGAGATGATCCGCGTCGACACCGGCTGCATCGTCGCCCTTCAACCGTCGGTCACCTACGACATCGAATATGTGGGGAAGATCAAGACGGCCCTCTTCTCGGGTGAAGGGGTCTTTTTCGCCACATTGCGGGGGCCGGGAAAAATCTGGCTTCAATCGCTTCCGTTCAGCCGCCTCGCCAACCGGATCTATTCGGCGATTCCGGCCGGCGGAGGGAGACGGGAAGAGGGATCACTTTTAGGCGGATTGGGCGGCCTCCTCGATGGGGACAACTGACGAGACTCCCCCCCTCCCCGGAAAGGGGGGATCATTTCAGGCCCGGCGCTTCGGGCCCGGCCTTCCGCCGCAGGGGGAAACGACCTCCGTTCAGGCCGAGGCCGACCGCCTTGTCTTAAACCCCGGCGCACCGGACGAAACATCGGTCCCTTACGAAGCACTCCAGGTCACGGCGGGGGGGTTTCATGGGGATCAGATCCTCCTCAGTTGGACCGAGGGGGAAGAGACCCGGTCATTGATCCTTTCCGATCCGGCCGCGAAGGGGATATTCCTTGCGGCGGCCCCTCCGGTTCTCTCCCCGCAGCTTGCCCGATGGAAAAAAGAGGTCTCGCGTGTTCAAAGGGGATTGCCGATCGGCGCGCTCCTCATCGGCTTGGTCCTCCTCCTTCCCCTTCTCCTTGGGGTTGCCCTTTGGTGGAAATCGGACGCCATCGCCGAATGGGCGGTTCGGCGTGTCTCGCACGAAACGGAAGTCCGCCTCGGTGATGCGATCTTCGAACAATCGCGGATCGGACTCAAACTCCTTCCCTCGGATGCGGCGACAAAAATGGTCACGGAGATCGGCGAGCGGCTGACGAAAGGAACCCCCTATCGGTTTCATTGGCACGTCGCGGATGATCCGACCGTCAATGCCTTTGCCATTCCGGGGGGACATGTCGTCGTCTTCACCGGGTTGATCAAGGCGGCCGACTCCGCCGAGGAGGTTGCCGGGGTCTTGGCCCACGAGGTTCAGCATATCCTGTTACGTCACAGCCTCAAGGGGATGGTTCATCAGATCGGTTGGCGAATGGTTGTGGACCTTCTGGTTGGAGAGTGGGGGGGCGGGGCGATTTCCGAAGCGGCGGCCCAGTTGCAGGTTTTAAAGTTCGGGCGGGACCAGGAGAGTCAAGCCGATCTCAAGGGCCTCGTCCTTTTAAAAGAGGCCCGGATCGACCCGAACGGGATGATCACTTTTTTCGATCGGCTGGCAAAACAAGAAGGGGTGGTGATCCCCCTTCTATCGACCCATCCGGGAAGCGGCAATCGAACCGAGGCCCTTCGATCCGAGATCACCCGCCTCGGTCCCTGGAAGAGTGAGCCACTCCCTTACGAACTGGCGGTACTTTTTCAGTAGTCGATCCGGAAGTGAAATTGACAGGCGAAACGATTAATGGCACAATAACAATGGTTTCGGGACATCGATGATCGATTTTGAATCCCTCCTTAAAACCCTAAACGGTCTGGGTCGTCCGGCGGAGAAAATTGACGTTCGTCAATTGACGGGAGACGCCTCCAACCGGACGTACCACCGCATCTCCTGGAAAGAAAATGGAACAACCCGGTCGCTTGTTCTGATGGTGATGGCGGCGCCGGAACGATTCAAGGCCTCCGAGGAGGCGGTCAGCGGCGTCTCCGCCCCGATGACCGAGCCTCCTTTCATCAACATCCAACGTTACCTGTATTCCGCCGGGGTGGCGGTCCCGGAAATTTTTTTCCATGACGAAAGGCGGGGTTGGCTGCTGCTGGAAGATCTCGGCGACATCACCCTTGCCGATGAGATTCGCGAGCGGGCGGGAGGCGACGAAACAGCATTGCGCCGCCTCTACGAGCGGGCCATCGACACCCTCCTCGTCATCCAACTGAAAGGGACCCCCTCTTCTTCCAGCGGTTGCCTTGCCCACCACCGCGCCTTCGATCAACCGCTTTTCCTCTGGGAGTTTGATCACTTCCTCGAATATGGAGTCGAAGCCCGGAATGGAATCACTCTCCCGGCCAAACAAAGGGAAACGATCCGGGCCTATTTTTCGGACATCTCTCTTCGGCTCGCCTCCCTTCCGCAAGTCTTCACGCACCGCGACTACCACAGCCGAAACCTGATGGTCCAGCATGATGACCTTCGGGAAATGGTTGGAGGTAGACACGGAAACCATGACCTTCGGGTGATCGACTTTCAGGACGCCTTGATGGGACCGCCCCAATACGATCTCGCCTCGCTGTTGCGCGACTCCTACATCGACCTTCCGGAAAAATTGATCGACGATCTGATTCTCTACTATCTCCAGCAAAGAGCGGCGCGGACGGGAGAGACGATACAAGGAGAGATGTTTCAGGAGTATTTCGATCTGGTCGGTCTCCAAAGAAATCTGAAGGCGGCCGGCCGGTTTGTCTACATCGATCGGGTCAAAAAGAACAATCGGTTTCTTCAGTATATTCCCCCGACCCTCCGGAAAGTCAGGCGAACCCTTCTGAAGTATAAACGGCTGGCTCCGTTGCACGACCTTCTCGCCGAACATGTCGAGGAGTTGCGACCGGCGGCCGGTCCTTTCCCCGGACCACTGGAATGAAGGCGATGATTCTGGCCGCCGGTTTCGGCACCCGGCTCCGTCCCCTCACCGATGAAACCCCCAAACCGCTCTTGCCGGTTGCATCCCGTCCCTTGATCCACTATGTCCTCCTCCTTTTGAAGAAGTATGGGATCACGGATGTTTTCATCAACGTCCATTACCTCGGCCATAAGATCATTCAAGAGATCGGGAATGGTTCCCGCTTCGGAATGAACGTCACCTATTCGGAAGAGCCGGAGATCCTTGGAACCGGCGGCGGGATCAAGAAGATCGCGACGGCGTTGGCGCGTGAGACCTTCCTCGTCATCAACGCCGATATCCTGATCGATCTGAATCTCGACAAGGTGATCGAATTTCATCACCGAAAAAAAGGGGCCGCCACGTTGGTTCTTCGAGAAGATCCCGACGTTGAACGTTTTGGGCCGATTGAGATCGACGGTAAAGACCAGGTCCGGAACATTCTCGGAAAATTCGACTGGAACGGAGAGGTCATGCGGCGGCTGATGTTTACCGGTGTGCATCTCTTGGAGCCGAAGGTCCTCGACTTTATTCCTCCCAGATCGTTCTACTCTATCACCGATGCTTATATCGAAATGGTCCGTCAAAACGAGAAGCTCTTCGGTTATGCCATGAAAGGATACTGGAACGACCTTGGCGAAATCGACCGCTACCGGAAAGTCAACGACGATCTAAAAGACGGAGCGATCCGTCTCAGCTACCTCCGCTCCGGCAAGAACGATCAAGCCGATCCCCCCGCCTCTTCCTCAACCTGGAAGACGCCATGATCCTAGAAGAGATTGAAGAAAACCAGAATTGCCAACCTGCTGACATGATGCGTTTCCGAGAGACCGGCCCGACCCAGAAGGTCGTTCAGGTCCGCCTCTATCACGAAGATCCGGCCGGACGGTGGTATTCGGTCACCGGCTGGACCGATCAAGAGAAGAACCCAACGGCCGACGCCTTTCTCTGTCCCGTCGAAGACTCGGGCAGCGGGACTGCTTATCTTCTCTATGGTGTCGGCAACTGCGGTCTCCGCTTCAAGGTCGATCCGGAAAAACCGTGGAGCCTTGCCGACCCGACTCAATGGGGGGAACCGTTCCTCCTGCTTGCCGATCTGCACGATGTCAAGACCGGCTCTTCCTGATCTCCTCCCCATCCGCGCCGGTCTTGAACGGTTGCGGACCCTGTGTTAGACTTCATCCATGATGCCCACCACGAACGAAAAACGTTTGATTACAAAGATCGAACGGCTTAAAAAGGAACGGCAAGCGATCATCCTTTCCCACAACTATCAGGTGGGTGAACTACAGGATGTGGCCGATTTCATCGGCGATTCGCTGGAAT
>CAZOFJ010000022.1:0-42417 GCA_964579005.1 uncultured Nitrospirota bacterium | reverse complement strand
AGGCCTGAAAAGCCTCGTGTCCGCAGTTCGATTCTGCGTCTCGGCACCAATTCTTCGTTTGCTTGAAGCAAAATTACTTTCAAAAGCAAGTTTTTACCGCATTAATCTTTTGGTGGCCGGCAAACAATCGCCGCCATAAAAAGCACAAAAATCGAGGCTGCAACCAGAACCAAATTTCCCATCTCTTCCTCCCCTGCAAATTGTCATGCCCGGTCTCCATCCCCCTGACCATCTTGGTCTGTTGAGTCCCCAGCATATCGGAAACAACGGAGGGCAATCAAGCCAATTCACAGACTTGTAATCTCTCCCTTCTTGCGATAAAATAAGCATTAGTTTAGTAATATCCACTCATCCTAAAAGGTTCACCCTTCAAATGAAAAAGGAGAAATTCATGCTGAAAAAATCGGCCGTCTATATCCTTGTTCTTTTGCTCCTGCCGGGAATGACGGCCCTGGCCGGAACGAAAGAAACCCCCGAAACGGGAATAAAACTACTCGAAGACTTTCAAAATATTTTTATCACTTTGGCGGATCATGTGAAACCGACGGTGGTCAATATTTCCCCCGTATCGGGCGTGTCCCATTCCTCTAAACAGGAAGATGGCCCCAAAGAATCTCCCCGGGAGAGAGGACCGGAGGCCCCTCCCGGATCGGGTTCCGGAGTCATCATCGATAAAAAGGGGTTTATCATTACTAACAATCATGTCGTCGGGGATGCCGCCGAGGTGGAAGTTCGACTTTCCGACAAGACCAAGTTCACCGGGAAGGTCATCGGAAGAGACCCGGATACCGACCTTGCCGTGGTTAAAATAGAATCGGGAAAGGAACTCCCGTTTGTTCCCCTCGGTGATTCTTCAAAAATAAAGGTGGGACAATGGGTGATCGCGGTTGGGAACCCTTTTGGACTCGACCGAACGGTGACGGTTGGGGTCGTCAGCGCGCTGGGGAGAGAAAATGTCAACTTGTCGCGTTATGAAGATTTTATCCAAACCGATGCCTCGATCAACCCGGGAAATTCCGGGGGGCCCCTTTTCAATATTCGAGGCGAGGTGATCGGAATCAATACCGCGATCATTAACTTTGCCCAGGGAATTGGATTTGCCATTCCCTCCAATATGGTTCAAGGGATTTCCGAACAGTTGATGGCGAAGGGGAAGGTCACTCGCGGTTGGCTGGGGGTCGGAATTCAACCATTAACAACAGAGCTCGCCGTCAAATTCGGGGTGAAAGAAGGAGAAGGAGTCCTGGTCAACGAAGTCTTCGAAGGAGATCCGGCCAGCCGGGGTGGAATTCAACCTGGGGATATCATCTTGAAAGTTGAAGATCGTCCGGTTGATACACCCAATTCGCTTGCCCGCGTGATCGCCGGCTTGATTCCTGGAAAGAAAGCAACGGTTGAACTCCTTCGTGACGGAAAAAAAGTCAATAAAACCATTGAACTGATCGAGCGAAAAGAGGAAGCGGTGACCGCCGCAATTCCCAAACGCCAGGAAAACTTCTTTGGATTAAACATTCAAGACCTCACTCCCGAAATTGCCGAGCGTTTTAAGATCAAGGATGACAAAGGGGTGATCATCACCAAGGTCGAGCCTGGCAGCCCTGCCGAAACGGAAGGCCTAAAAGAAGGGGATGTCATCAAAGAGGTCAATCGCGAGAAGGTGACAACGGCGGAAGAATTTAAAAAGAGTATCGAAAAAACCAAGAAAGAAGAGGCGATCCTCTTTCGCGTCAGCCGTGAGAACCGTGCTTTCTTCATCGTCTTGAAACCAAGAGAAAAATAAGTATCAAGAATAAACAATAAAAAAAGGCCCTCTCTCGGTTAAACCGGGAGAGGGCCTTTTTTATGTTAGAACTTCAGGGTGAGGTGGGCCAGAACTCGGGTTCCGATTTTATCTCCGAGGGGATGCTCCCGGTGGAGATCGTTAAAGAGATTGAAGACCGAGAAGGCCGCCTCCGCCTTCTCACGCCAAAAACGGTAACCGACCCGAAGATTGACCAGCGTGTAGGCCGGGGTCTGCGCCGGAATATTATCGAGGTCCTCAACCAGCTTGGCCGGATACGCCACCTTTGCGACATGATGGATCAGTAAGTTCGCCGAAAGTCCACCTCCTGAATCAACACGCAGCCCGGCATTGATCTTATTTCTTGGAAAGGCCCGCTTGAATGGATCGCGGTTGTTGTCATCAACCTGTTGATGGGCCACATTGGCGAAGAGGGTCAGGCGGGAGGTCGCGAGCCACTCCCCGCCAATCTCCCCTCCATAAACCTCAGCCCGTTCCAGGTTCTCATTTATCGCGGAAAGAACATTCACGAGGTCGGACAACCGGTTATAGAAGAGGGTCGCCTCTCCCTTGAGCCGCTTGAAGAAGAGGGCCGAGTAGCCGGCTTCATAAGAGACGATCCGCTCGGAGCGGAGATCCAAATTCCCACCGGGCGGCTCTTCGAATAGTTCAACGGCGGTCGGCGCCCGATATGCCCTCCCGGCGGAAAGGCGAAAAACCTGCTGATACATCGGGAGCCGGTAGAGGAGGCTCCCCCTTGGGCTGAAGGCATCGTGGTTGGGAGAGTGGATATCATAGCGCCCCCCCAAGACCAGCGTGAGTCGTTCGGCGGGGGTCCACTCCTCTTGAAGAAAGAAACCGACAAGACGCCGGTGTCGGTCTACATCAGAAAAAATGGGACCTTCGACATGGTTCAACCGGTATTGAACCCCGCCGATCAGTCGATGGGTCGGGCTATCGAAAAACCGCTGTTGCCATTCGAGGTTATAAAGATTGCTCTTAAAACTGAAGTCAAACGAGATCGGATGCCTGAAATCAAGCTCAAAAAAACTCAGGTCGACGTCAAAGCGATTCCAATATCCCCTAACAAGGGACCGGGGGCCCTCATAACGAAGCATCAGATAATCGGTCCGGATCTTGCTCATCCCTCGTCCATTATCAAGGACCGGCCCATCATATCGAGGAAGGTCGCTGATCCCACCCGAGAAGTCGATCGATCTTCCAGGCGTCAATTGATATCGGACCAAAAAATTTCCACGAGAGACCTCCAGCCCTCGCTCATCCCGGTTCCGCCACTCTCCGGCCTGATGGTAGCCAAGAGAAAGACGGTAACTGACCCCCTCTTTCTCCCCAGCATGAACCAGACTCCCAAGGGCAGTCCCGAATTGTCCTCTAGCCACAGAAAGAAGCGTCCCCTTCTCATCTTTTGGGTTTTTTGTAATAATATTCACCACGCCATCAAAGGCATTGGCCCCCCACAGCGCCGAGCCGGGACCGCGGACCACCTCGATCCGCTCGATCTCTTCCAGCGCGATCGGAAGAGCGGTCCAGACAACCGTGTTCTGTCCCTCTTCCTGAACCGTCCGGCCGTCGATCAAAACCAGAAGCTTGTTCGCCAGAAGCTGATTGTTTCCCCGAATACTGACGTTGAACTCTCCCGACGTCATCGCGATCACTTCCATCCCGGGAACCCTTCGTAAGAGATCGGGAATCGTGACCGCCCCGGAGCCGCGGATCTCATCGGCCGAAATCACCGTGATCGTCGAGGGGGGAATGCCGGATCGGTTGGGGGTATTTGGAGGGGGTGATAACGATCTGTTCTTCCGCGAACAGGGCGAAGAGGTCTTTCATCTCACCGTTCATCTCATTGGCATCATTGGCAAGGAGCGGGGATGAACAGATCCATCCGAGTCCGATCAGAGCCAAAGAGAGGAGAATTCGCATGGAGAGGGATCATACGGAGTGCGAGCCGAACAAGTCAAGCATCTATTTCTGTTCTTGGGCCTCCGGAGCGGCGGGGAAGAGTGAAGCGGAATTCGCTTCCGGCCCCCTCCTTCTCGCTCATGACCCAGATCTCTCCTCCGTGCATCTCGATCAAGGTTTTAGAGATAAAGAGGCCGAGCCCCGTTCCCTCGATGACAGCATCGGAGGTTCTTTCGACCCGATAAAAACGGTCAAAAATCCTTGGCTGTTCGTTGAGCGGAATCCCGATGCCGGTATCTTGAATCGAAACCGCGATCTCTCCCGCCGTTTTTTTCAGAGAAACGGTAATCTGTCCGCCGGAGGGGGTGAATTTGATCGCATTGTCGATCAGATTAATCACCACCTGCTCGAGTTTATCCCGATCCCCCAAAACCTTCCCTTCCCCATCAAAGGGGACAACAGTCACCTGCAAACCCCTTTCGATCGCAACGGGGCGGAAGACGCCGATCACGTCATCGATCAGATCGGGGATGGAAACCGGAAAAAGAGCGATTCTCATCTTCCCCGATTCGATTCGAGAAAGATCGAGTAGATCGCTGATCAGCCGGATCAATCGGTCGGCATTCTGATACATCCGTTCCAGATATGCCTTTTGCTTTTGATTCAATTCTCCCGCCGCCCCGTCGCGAAGATTATCAATATACCCCTTGATCGAGGTAAGCGGGGTACGGATTTCATGGGAAACATGGGAGACAAACTCCGATTTCAACCGGTCAATCTCCTTGAATCGGGTGATATCGTGAAAGACGCCGATTTTTCCCAAGAGACGTCCCTCCTCATCTTTAAACGGCGCCGTCGTCGTTTTGAGCGTCATTGAAACTTCTTCCAGGCCGTATACCTGAATCTCTTGGGTCCTCACTTCTCCGGGATACTTGAACAGGTCACGAAACTGCGGCAGGTGTGAGAACGACGAAAGAGAGGAGGGAATCCGCTCGCTCCCCCCCAACAACATCCGCCGGGCGGCCGGATTGATCAGAAGGATCCGTCCGTCGACGTCGGCCACGATGACACCGTCGGTAATTTCATGAATGATCCGCTCCGTCTTCTTTTTTTCCGTCTCCACCTGACGGAGCGCCGTTTCCAGATCGATCGTCCGTTTGAGAACCCGCTCTTCAAGAGAAAGATTCATATCGGTCAACTGCTTGTTCAGGTTGTTCAACTCTTCACTCCGCTCCCGAATTTGCCGGTCTCGCTCGAAGAGGGAAGCAGTCATTTGGTTAAAAAGGGTCGTCAACTTTCCGATTTCATCCCCGCTTCGCACCGGGGCGTTCTGCGTCAGATCGCCGCTCGCCACCTTTTGAGCAATCGAAGCGAGTGTCTCCAGCGGCCGGATATAAAATTGGGCGAGAAAGTAGATCAGGACCGTTCCCGCCATCATCATCGCCGACGCGATCAAGATACCGATCGTAAACATCCGTCGAACCTGTCGCTCTAAATGATGAGAGGACATCCCCATCCGGACCCATCCTCGCATCTTTCGATTTTTCTCCTTCGAAGCTTGGAGTCCTCTCTCTTCCAAAAGCTCCATCGGGAAACTCCCCTTTTCAGAAAGAGGGGCGGAGAAGACCGGGGCCATGAAGTCGTAAATCTCCCTGCCATCTTTTGACACCGACGATTTGATTCCGGATCGACCGGTGGAGAGGACCCTGTCCAATACCTCCGGAGAATAAATATCGGCCAGGTTTTTTCCCTCTCCTTCCTTTAATTTTTGACCGAGGATCTTTCCCTCCTGATTCTGGAAAAGGACATAAACAACCTCTTCGACCTGGAGAACCCCCTCCATCAGATCATGGAGGATCTGTCGATCTTCGACAAAGACCCCATATCGGCCGTTATAGGAGAGATTGAGGGCAAGTAAAGATCCTCGATTTTTAAATGCCTCGATCAGGGTCTTCCGGGTTTGATAAAAAAAGGAGAGACTTAAAACAACGGCAATGACCACGACAACCAGGCTGAAGAAAACAGTCAGCTTGGCTTTGAGGCTGGTGGTTCTACTCATAGACCTGATCGGCCGATTTAAAAGCTTTCTCATCGGTCGGAATCCCCATTTTTTTGATCATCTTTAAATTGATCGAAAAACGGACCGTGGGAGCGCTCCGGATCGGAATCCGGGAAGGATCTTCTCCGGCCAGGATTTTTAACACAAGGCGACCGGCCTCCTCCCCGATCGACCGATAATCTGGGAAAAAAGAGGCAACCGCTTCTCGTTTCACCAAGTCGTCTGAAAAGGCGATTATCGGAAGACTGTTTTCGAGGGAAGCGAGAAAAAGGAAATCGAGCGATTCAGGGGTAACGACGGTGCTATCGGGAATGATCCAGAGGAGGTCGGCTCTTCCGATGAGCGACCGGATCGCACCGGGAATCCTATTCTCCGAATCAACCTCCACCGGAAGAAGGGAAATCCCTTCCGCGCCGGCAGCCTCCCTCGCCAAAGCGATCGTCTTCCCGCTCTTTCCCGGATCGTAGAGGATTCCGATCGTCTTTGTCTCCGGGAAGAGCGACTTGATCTTGGAAAAAATTTCGGAAGGATTCAATTGAAGCGTGACCCCCGTCACCTTTTCACCGGAAAGGGAAAAACGGTCGGGATCGAGCACCATGCAGAAGACAATCGGCACCTTCTGCAGCCTCTCTCGTGCGACACGGGTGGCCACCAATCCGACGGTGAGAATCAGGTCGGGGGGATGCTCTTTTAAAAAAGCGATGACATTTTCAGATTCTTGAGGATCCCCTTTTAAATCATACTCCCTGACTTTTCCGAGATAGATACGACGGAACCCCTCGATCGCTTGCCGGTAAAGGGGAAGGTCCTGGCTGACGATGACGGCGATCTCTTGCCCGGTCACCTCACGGGCGGAAATGGCGGAGGTCCATCCGAGCAGGAGCGGAATCAGGATAAACCGGATCGAACGATGAAAGAAGATGGTATTTCCCCCTGAGGTTTTAATCCATTTTAACATTGAGTTTCTTGATCAGGCGGGCAAGGTGGGTTCGCTGAAGTCCCAGCAGGGCCGCCGCCTTTGTCTGACTTCCCGCACTCTGCTCCAGGGCCTTTTGAATCACCTCTTGCTGATAAAAACGAACCGCATCGTAATAGGGTCTGGCACCCTCACCCGGCTCTTGAGCGTGGGGGGAGAGAGAATAATAGAGGGGAAGGTCTTCCGGGAGGATTTCGTTTCCACGGGAAAGGACCACCCCTCTTTCAATCACATTTCCAAGTTCCCGGATGTTCCCGGGCCATTGATAGAGGGTAAGCGATGCCATTGCCTCCGGAGAAATTTTCATCACCGGTTTCTTCAAGGTTTGACAAGACCTCCTGAGAAAAAAGTCGACCAAGAGAGGGATATCTTCCTTCCTTTCCCGAAGTGGGGGAAGAAGTAACGTCACGACGTTTAACCGGAAGAAGAGATCTTGCCGAAACCGGCCCTCCCGGACCTCCCTGTAGAGGTCTCGATGGGTCGCGGCGATCACCCGAATGTCGATTTGAATCGGCTTGGTTCCCCCCACCCGCTCGAACTCCCGCTCCTGAAGAACACGCAGGAGCTTTGCCTGAAGATCAGGTTTGAAATCTCCGATCTCATCCAGAAAAAGGGTTCCGCCGTTGGCGATTTCGAGTTTCCCACGTTTGAGATGGTACGCCCCGGTGAAGGCCCCTTTCTCATAACCGAACAGCTCGCTTTCGATGAGCTCATCCCGCAAGGCGACGCAGTTGACCACAACAAACGGTTTTGCCGCGCGCGGACTCCACCGGTGAATCGAGCGAGCGAAAATCTCTTTTCCGGTTCCGCTCTCCCCCAGAAGGAGGACCGTCGAAGGGGTTGCCGCCACCCTTTTCGCCGTCTCAACCATGTTGAGAAGTTGCTTGCTCTCCCCGACGATTTGAAGGTACGGCGTGTTGACCTCTTCATGGAGATAGCGATTTTCTTGCCGGAGAGATCTCGATTCCAATCCTTTTTTGATCACGATTTCGAGATGATCTGGAACAAACGGTTTGGTGATGAAATCAAACGCTCCCTCTTTCATCGCCTCCACCGCCTTTTCGATTGTGCCAAAGGCAGTGATGATCACCACCGGAAGATCCGCATATTCCCGTAATTTCTTCAAGGCAAGGAGGCCGCTGACCTTCGGCATCTGAAGATCGAGCAGGACCAGGTCCGGGGCTTCCTGAACCACTTTTTCCAAAACCTCGGCCCCGTCTGCCGCCGTGACAACCCGATAGTGCAACAATTCCAATCGATCTGCGAGAATCCTCCGGATATCGGGATCATCATCGGCCACCAAAATCTTTGGTTGATACGAGGCTATCATCTGTCATTCCCCTCCTTCCCGATCTGAAAACCGACCCCTTCTATTACTTTTAAGAGCAACTCTTATGCCACTCTATTTCATTAAAGTTTAACGGGAAAAAGGCCGTCTCAGACAGCATTCTGGTGTACAAACGGATATACGGCAATCCAAACGGTGACATTTTTGATGGTCTCGTAAAAAGTCCCCAGTGTTGTCATTGCGAGGAGCGAAGCGACGCGGCAATCTCGGTTTTCAATGACTTGCGAACTACGAGATTGCTTCGCTGCGCTCGCAAAGACACTTTTCCTGACTTTTTACGAGACCATCATTCTTAAAACAGGTTCGCGAAATTCTGCGATCCCGCTTCTCCCAGACCCTTCAAACTGATCATGAAGGTGAATTCATTGCGCGTCCGGAGGTCTATATAGGCAAGTGTAATCCCCCAGCACTGCCGCTCATATTTCAGGCCATAGGAGATTTCAACGAACTTACTTTGATCAACATCGAAATAGGCCCGGCTGGCGAATTGAATCCCCCAGGGGGTTCGAATCACGATCCGTTCCGTCCAAAATGAAATACGAGGCGCAGTCTCCCGATCGCCAATATAAAGGGGGTTGAAGAGATCCCCCTTCTGGGGAAGGGCCCCCTCTCGGGTATAACGCTGACCGAGTGACGCGGTGACATACGGAGGGAGATCGAAGGTGAGATCGGTATTCCAGGAAGAGAGGAAGCGATCGTAGAGGCTGTAAAACGTATCGACGCCGAGGGAAAGATAGGTCGACAACCGGAGCGTTCCTTGCCCCCGAAGGTCTGAAAAAGGGCGGCGGTCGGCGCGGTCAGACTGATCCGATCGCGCCTCCTCAAGCCGATAGCTCTGGGTCAGCCGAAAAGAGGCCGACTCGGTCCATCCCCCCGTCTCGTCTTTTTTCAGGAGTCGCTGAAGGAGAGAGGCCGTAACGCTGTTCCGGTCACGAAGCCGATCGACTGCATCAAATTGAGGAATATCCGAACGGTCTCTCACCGAAATCGATTCGTACATGAATGACGGGACGATCTGATGCGCGGTATTTTCCCACTCCTTTGAAAGCAAGTTCTCCCAGGTCAGACCGGCGGGAAAAATCTCCCGGTGAATTGATTTTTCCTCCGTCTCTCCGCGGCTATACCAGGTCTCGCGTATCCCTGCCCACGGGGTCACGGTTCCAAAGGAAGAAAGAGAGATCGGCATGGAAAGCTTGGGGAAAAGATCGAGGCGTTGCGCCCTCACTCCCTCGGTTCGCCAGAAATAAACCGCGGTGCTATCAAAGTTAAAGTAGAGGGGGGAAGATCCCAAGCGTTGGGAGAGGAGGCTATAACCGATCTCCGGCAAGCGTTGTGCGGTTGTGTTATTGCTCCCCGCCGTCAAGTTTTGCGTATATCGGGCAAGGAAATAAGCGACCGACGCATCCCCCCGGTAGCTGAGGAGAAAATTCGATTCAATATTTTGGCTTGCCCGGTCGGCCGTCAACCTGGAAAGCTCTTGATAATAATTATTCTGGGTGATGTAACGGACATTCATCTTGGCGTTGATCCGGTCGGTGAAGCGCTCCTCGTGATTGTAACGGAGTTCCCATCGTCCGACCCGTTGCTCTTTATCGTTAAAATGGTTCACCTGCAACGTTCCCTGCGATCTCCTTGAAAGAATGTATCGATATTCGAGCCCTCCGCCTTGCCCTTTTCTACCTCGATGATCATAAAAGAGGGTGAGATCCTGGCTTTTGGAGATCGCCCAGAAAAACTCCTGACGGAACATCGTCCCCCACCGGGAGTTATATCCAAAGAGCGGAACCAGGAGCCCGGTCTGACGTTCCGTGCCCGTTGGATAGATAAAATAGGGGAGATAAAGGATGGGAACTTTTCCGGCGTAGAAGGTCAGATCGCGGATCACCAAATAGTCTTCCAAGCGAAGCCGCATCCGCCGGGCGCGGATCTGCCACTCGGGATTCTCGGGACAGTCGCAAGAGGTAAAAGAGGCCTCTTTCAAAGAATAACGATCGGCCGTTTCTCGTTCCATCTCCGCCGCTTTGATGTGATAATTTTCGCTTTTGACGAAGAGCCTTGCCTCATAAAGAACCCCAAGCTTGGTATTGACATCGATCTCGAGCCGGTCCGAGGCAATGACATTCTCTCCATCGTTGAAGCGAACATTCCCGGTCGCCAACAACCGCCCCGTCGCCTGGTTGAGTGATAGGGAATCGGACTCGATCCGCATCGGCCCTTGGGTGACAACAACCGCTCCTTCGGCAAGAAAAAGCGCTTCTTCTCTCCTGTACTCCAGTTGATCGGCCTCAAGCTTGATCGGCTCGGATCTTTCGGAAGGCTTCAGATCGGGCGACGTGATTTTCTTGGAAATCCCCCAGGCGGGGGAAGGAAGAAAGGAGATAAAGAGAAGAAAGAGTGCAATCCAAATCGAAATTTTTCCGGCCTGTGCGTGGTTTTCGTGTCTTCCTCCAACCATTTCCCGAAGGTCATGATCACCGCCGATTTCTCCGGGAATCATCCTCGCAGAAGGGAGGGAACGGTCCCGGTATAGACCGCCTTCGCCTCCCCCACGGTATAAAGCGATCCGGTGATCACGAGGGTATCTTCCGGTCGGATAAACGATTCGACAGAGGCGATCGCATCCGGAATCCCTTTCGAAAGATGTGTATGGAACACCCCTTCCGGAAGGGAGGCCCTTAACCGCTCCGGCTCCGCCGCCCGTTCGATGTCGGGACGGGTCAACACGATCTCATCAGCCCAGGAAAGAAGGGGGGCCAAGATATCGGGAATCTTTTTGTCCTGCATGATCCCGACGATGAGCCAATGTTTCCCCCGACGGTCGGGATCGACCTCCTTTAAAAATTCGCCCAATGCCCGCGCGCCGGAAGGGTTGTGCGCGCCGTCGAGGTAAATCCGCGGCCGCTCCCGGATCGACTCCAACCGCCCGGCCCACTCCACCCGCCGGAGTCCTTCCAAGATCGCCTCTTCGGAAAGGACCACCCCCCTCTCCTGAAGCCGCTCAACGATCCCCAAGGCGACGGCGGTATTTCGAATCTGATGGTGCCCCAAAAGCGAAGTTCCAACGATCCGCTCCCGGACGCCGCGGTAAAGGAAACGCTCCGGGCGATTTCCTTCGGTCCGGATCTCATGGTCGATCCGGAAAAGGGGCGCCCGCCGGGAACGGGCAACCTCCTCAAAAAGGGCAAGAACCTCTGGCTGGGTTGCCCCTGTCACCACGGGGATTTCCTCCTTGATGATCCCCGCCTTTTCGAACGCGATTTCCCTGATCGTATGGCCGAGGTAGCGTTCATGATCGAGGCCGATCTGCGTGATGGCGCTGACCAGCGGAGTCAACAGGTTGGTTGCATCGAAACGCCCCCCCAGGCCAACCTCGACCACCGCCAGATCGACCCTCTGCTCGGCAAAATAAAGGAAGGCGATCGCGGTGGTAAACTCGAAAAAGGTGAGATGACCTTCCAATTCGGGGGCATCCGCGGCAATCCGGGTCCGAAGGAAGTCGGTCAAACGAACGAGATCGGCCTCCGGAATCGGCTTCCCCGACAGGCAAATCCGCTCCGAAAAATCGATCAGATGGGGGGAAGTATAAAGCCCCACCCGGTATCTTCCCCGCCTGAGAATGGAGGCCACCATCGCCGCAGTCGATCCTTTTCCATTCGTTCCCCCGATATGGACCGATCGAAATTTCCGTTCGGGATGGTCCAGGAGAGAAAGAAGGAGCGCCGTCCGTTCGAGGCCGGGTTGAATTCCATGCCATTGGAGGCGATAGAGATAGTCGAGCGCATCGGCGTAAGGCATGATCCCTCAATTGAATTCGCGATTTTATTTAACACAGTTAGGGAGGGAATTCAAGATTGAGGCTCCCCGCCACTTGCCTTGACACCCTCCGCCCATCAACGATATATTGCGGAAGGAGGATCTTCCGGAGATGCTGCGATGACTGAATTTCCAAAAACCAACCTCAATCGGGTCAAACGCATTCCGAAACGGGCAAGTTATGACAAAACCGTCATCTATCCGATCATCGACGCGGCGCTGATCTGCCATGTCGGATTCGTTCAAGAAGGTCTTCCATTCGTGATCCCAATGATCCATGCCCGTCTCAATGACACGCTCTATCTCCACGGTTCGACAGCCAGTCGGCTCTTGAAACAGGTGAAAGGAAATCCCCTCTGCGTTTCAATCACCTTGTTGGATGGGATCGTCTTTGCCCGATCGGCGTTTCACCACTCGATGAACTATCGGTCGGCCGTCCTTTTCGGAAATGGGCGGCTCATCGAATCGGATGGAGAGAAATACAAAGCCCTACAGCTCTTGAGCGAACAGATTGCCAAAGGAAGGTGGGAAGAGGCGAGAAAGCCGAACGAAAAAGAGTTGGAGGTGACTTCCGTCATCGCGGTTGCGATCGAAAGCGCCTCTGCGAAGATCCGGAGCGGCCCACCCATTGACGAGGAAGAGGACTATGCCCTTTCGATTTGGGCCGGCGTTTTACCGATCGACCCAAAACCGGGTCATCCGATCCCCGATCCGCGGCTGATAAAAGGGGTCGCCCCTCCAAAATATATCGCCGATTACAAAAGACCTTCCGACAGAAGCTGAACGGCAACCCGTTCCCCCGCCTCGACCCGTTCCCCCGCTTCCGGAAGGATCATCAAGGCGTTGGCCTTCACCAACGAGAGGAGGATATGGGAGTCTTGGTCGCCGGTCGTTCGGACCCGGTATTCCCCCTCTTTCACCGAGACGATCGCCCGGATGAAGTGGCGTCTCCCCGGATGTTTGTGAACCGCTTCCTCCAGCGTGGCATGAAGCAGGGGACGGAAGAGGTCGGTCCGTCCAAAGGAAAGCAACAGCGCCGGGCGGACGAATTGCTCAAACGAAACCATCGATGAGACCGGATTCCCCGGAAGACCAAAAGCCGGTTTGCCGCCCTGTGCGTGCCCTCCGCCAATCACCCCAAACGCCAACGGCTGGCCCGGCTTCATCGCGACCTTCCAAAACTTCATCTCGGCGCCGAGGTCGGCCAAGACCTCCTTCACGAAGTCGTAATCCCCCATCGACACCCCGCCGGACACAAGGATGAAATCGGCGGAAAGCCCCTCCTTTAACTTTCCGGTCAGATCGGCACGGGTGTCTTTTGCGATGCCAAGGAGAATCGGAACTCCCCCCGCCTCGATCACCTGCGCGGCCAAGCCATAGCCGTTGCTGTTGAGGATCTTGTTCGGGCCGCGCGGCTCGTCGAGATCGGCCAGTTCGTCTCCGGTTGCGAGAATGGCGACACGGGGCTGTTGATAGACCGGAACGACCGACCTCCCAATCGACGCCATCATCGCAATCTCGGCCGGACGGATCCGAATCCCCTTCTTCAAAATCAGGTCGCCGGTCCGGACCGCCTCTCCCTTCTGACGGATGAAATCGCCCTTCTCGGCCGCCTCGAAGATCCGGACGTGATCGCCGTCACGCTCGGTCTCCTCCACCTTGATGACGGCGTCGGCCCCTTGGGGAAGGGGGGCGCCGGTCATGATCTTCGCCGCTTCGCCTGGATGAACGGTTTTCCGAGGCATCGCCCCGGCCGGAATCTCTTCGACAATTTTTAAAATGCGCGGGGTCGACCGAGAGGCGCCGGGGGTATCGTTCCAACGGACGGCATACCCATCCATTGCTGAGGTATCCCAAGGGGGGTGATCGAGGGGCGAGAAGAGATCTTGGGCCAAGGTCCGGCCAAGCGAGTCGACCAAGGAAACCCGCTCGGTCCCCATTCTGGGGGTCTCGGCGAGGATGATCTTTTGGGCTTCTTCAACCGAAATCATCAGCGGAGCCTGGGAAGATGGGGGATCAAAAAATTAAACTTTACCGCGTCGAAGCAGTTCGAGAAACTCGGCCCGCGCCTTGGAATCGGTCTTGAAGGCGCCGCGCATGGCGCTCGTGACGGTGAAGGCGTTCTGTTTTTCAACCCCACGCATCATCATGCAGAGGTGTTGGGCCTCGATGACGACGCCGACGCCGTGGGGGACAACCTTCTCCGAGATCGCGTCGGCAATCTGGCAGGTCAATCGTTCCTGGAGCTGCAACCGCCGACTGAAGATCTCGACCACGCGGGGAAGCTTGCTCAAACCGACGACCTTGCCGTTTGGAAGATAAGCGATGTGGCATTTCCCGAAAAAGGGAAGGAGATGATGCTCGCAAAGAGAGAAGAAATTGATATCCTTCACGATGACCATCTCTTCATGGTCGATGGTGAAGAAAGCGCGGTTCAAGACCCGGTCAACATCCTGATGATAGCCGCTGGTCAAAAAGCGGAGCGAACGCTCTACCCGCCCCGGCGTCCCATGCAGTCCTTCCCGGTTCGGGTCTTCTCCCAGCGAGATAAGGAGCTTCTCAACCAGGTCCTTGAGGGTCAGGTCCTCAACCCCCAGGTTTGCTTGTTTCATCAGACCACTCCTTACTTGATTTCCAACTGCTTGGGATAGGTGGTTAAGTTGCGGCAACCGTCGGCTTCGACCAAAACCATATCCTCAATCCGGACCGCCCCGATCTCCGGGTAATAGAGCCCCGGCTCAACGGTCACCACTTCCCCCGTTTTCAGAACCCAATCACTTCGGCTGATCCGGGGAGGCTCATGGATATCGAGGCCGACCCCATGCCCCGTCCCATGAAAGAATCCCTGCATCCGGCCGTCGACCTTGCCGGTTTTATAGCCGCGCGCCTCGAAGAGCTGGACGATCTCTTCATGAATCTCTTTCCCGTGCGCACCGTTTTTGACCCGCCGGATACCAAGCTCCTGCCCTTCCAACACCGTGTCGTAGAGCCGCTTTAAACCGTCGGTCGGCTTCCCCTTCACCACCGTCCGGCTCATGTCGGCGAAGTAGCGGGTTTCGGACGATCTCGGAAAAACATCGAAGATGATCGGCTCGTTTGCCCGCAAGGGACCCGATCCTTCATTGTGGGGATCGCAAGCGTCAATGCCACAGGCGATGATCGTATGCTGAGCGATACAGTCCTTCTCCATCAGACGAAGATGGAGGTGCCGCCGGACCGCTTCCGACGTCAGGACCTTCCCATTCAGATAAAGAAGGCCCTTTTTCACATCCGCTTGTCGAAGAAGATCGATCGCCTCATCGACCGCCTCTTCCACGGCGGTTTGTGTCTTCCGGATCGCCGCCACTTCCTCGGCCGTCTTGATCGCCCGCTCCTCGAAAAACGGCTCCTTCTTGGTCGACAGGGTCCATCCCCTTTTTCGAAAGGCATCGGCCTGTTCCAACGGAAACTGGGAGGGAACAATCAACTCCTTGACCCCCAGCTCTTCGAGGAGAATCCGAACCGTGTCGGCAATCTCCGGCCGGTCGATCCCTCTCTTCTTCGCCCGTTCTTCATATTCAGAGTAGGAGAGGACAGCGTCGACAGACGATTGCGCGCGGGCACGATCGACCTCCAGATCGCTCATCAAGAGGTAGGTCTTTCCCCGGGCACGAAGGAAGATGAACGGGTCGGGGGCAAGGAATTGGGTGGCATAGTAGATATTGGAGTCGGTCTCGCTGCCGGCGATAAGAAGGAGGTCGGGTGTTTCGGTCATGGCATCTTCCCTGTTTCCCTGGTTCCAGATTCATTTTCTAGGCCAGCGGCCTCTAAGAACCGCTCGGCGTCGATGGCGGCCATGCAGCCGGAACCGGCGGCGGTGATCGCCTGGCGATAGGTCGGGTCCTGCACATCCCCCGCCGCGAAAACACCTGGGATGTTCGTCTTCGGCGTCCCCGGTTGGGTTCGAATGTAGCCCCGATCATCGAGATCGAGTTGTCCCTTGAAGAGGACGGTGTTTGGTTCATGGCCGATGGCGATGAAGACGCCATCGATCTTCCGCCGGGTCACCTCTCCGGTTTTGATGTTTTTCAAAACCGCTCCGTTGACGACGCCCGCCTCCCCGGCCAAGATCTCCTCTACCGCCGTGTCCCATAAGAATCGGATCTTCGGATTCTTGAAGGCGCGGTCCTGCATGATTTTCGAGGCGCGGAGTTTGTCACGGCGATGGATCAGCGTCACCGAAGCGGCAAACCGGGTTAAAAATGTCGCCTCTTCCACGGCGGTATCCCCCCCTCCGACGACGAAGAGTTCTTTTCCACGGAAGAAGAATCCGTCGCAGGTGGCGCATGCGGAGACGCCATGCCCCATGAGACGGGTTTCGGATTCGATCCCCAGCAACTTCGCCCGCGCCCCCGAGGAGATGATCAACGCCTTCGCGCGATAGGTCCGCTCCCCGTCGACCCTGAGGGTAAAGGGACGCCGGGAGAGATCGACCGAGGTGACATCGCCGGTGACAAAGTTTGTCTCGAACCGCTGCGCCTGCTTCTTCATCTCCAGGATCAGTTGGGGGCCCTGAATTCCGTCTGGAAAACCGGGGAAATTCTCGACATCGGTGGTGATCATCAGTTGGCCGCCCGCCTGGGCCCCTTCGATCAGGACAGGGTTTAGATTGGCCCGGGCCGCATAAATTGCCGCAGTCAGGCCCGCCGGCCCCGACCCGACAATGATGACATTGGCGATCGCGCTGTGGACGGGATCCGCCACCTCAACCTCCCAGGTCGTTGAGGGCGTCTTTGAGGCTCTTCCGGACACAGGTGAAGATCGGCGTATCGCGGAAGGTATACCGGCTCGCCTCGGCCTCCCGCAGTTCCATCACGAGATCGAGAAAATCGTTGGGATAGTCGCTTTCAAAGGCAACGACGAATTCGGCATCGTCCAACCCAAACGAATAGGAGGTGTTGATCTTGACCGAAGGATATTTGTGGCCGATCTCGATATGTTCGGTCATCATCCCCTGGCGGGCATGTTTGGTCAAGAGATACCATTCGCGAGTTTTCACGAAGGGATAGATGAAGAGATACTTCGCTTCGCCGGGAACCACGGTCAGCCGCTTCGACTCCTGCCCTTCATGAGTATGTTTGTCGACATAAATCGATCGCTTGGTCATGGCGAGATAAGAATAGGTCGTGTTCAGATATTTGCCCAATCCGGTCGAGAGCATCTTCACCGACATATCCTGAAGGGCCTCCAGCTCGTAGCTGATTCGCCAGAACATCAGATCGACCTCCGCTCGGATTCCGACCGTGGAGTAAGGAACGAGCATCACCTTGGGGCCGAATTCCTCCGCCGCCGCCATGAACTCTCTTTTCCCGTTTTCCCGCTCCTCCGCCGGAAGCCGGCGCCACGCCGGATCTAACTTGTAAAAAATGTAATTGACATATTGTCTTTTATCGTTCGCCATCGATCACTCCCCTCCATTTGCCTTTTCGCGGCTTGCCCACGCGTCATCCCGATCTATCGATCCGATGACATCGGGGCCGATTCTAACAACGCACCGGCATGAAATCAATCTTTTTCAACCCGCAACCCTTTTAAAACAGCCAGGTTCATGATGTCTTCTGCCATCTCTCTTCCCTTTGGCGTTTCCAGGACCATCGGAAGTCCGAAAAAACGGCGATCGTTCATTAAGGAGACAAACGGAGCGATCCCCATCTTCCCTTGACCGATATGCTCATGGCGATCGACCCGGCAGCCGAGATCCTTTTTACAATCATTCAGGTGGAAGGCCAGAACCCGCGGCAGGCCGACGGCGCGGTCCAAGGCTGTCATCGTCTCTTCGTATTGGGCCTGAGTTCGCAAGTCATACCCCGCCGCAAAGACATGACAGGTGTCGAAACAGACGCCGATCCGTTCCGGCACTTTGATTCGATCCAAAATCGACCCCACCTCTTCAAACCGGCTTCCGATGCAGCTCCCCTGACCGGCGGTTACTTCGATCAGAATCTTCATCTTAAAGCCGGCCGTCCGCTGGAAAAGAAGATTCAGCGCCTCGGCCGCCCTCGAGACCCCGATCTCCGCTCCGGCCCCCAAATGGGCGCCGGGATGAAGGACCAGGTATGGGATCTCCAACGCTTCGACCCGCTCCATCTCGATATGGAGCGCCTCGATCGATTTTTTCCACTCTTCTTCCTTCATCGAACCGATATTGATCAAATAAGAACTGTGAACCATCGCCGGGAAAATCCCGGTCTCGATGCGGGTTTTTTTGAAGGTTGCAATCTCCTCTTCCAAAAGTGGTTTCGCCTTCCACTGGTTGGAGCTTTTCGAGAAGATCTGGATGACGTCACAACCGGCCGCTTTTCCACGCAACAGGGCCTGATCCAATCCCCCCGCAATCGACATATGCGCACCGAGCAGCGGTCGCGCGTTGGCAATCAAACTCATTTCTCCTCCCATTTTTATTTGAAGATAAACAGACGAACCGGGTTTTTAGACCGGCGCTGATTCTACAGAAAGTCTTTCAATTTTTCCAGGCGCATCCCATGCGCCCCTCATGTTATACTCCCGCTGACCCGGATCGATGGTCTTATTTTCTATTTCAGAAGGAAATATACAGATGAAGACGGTGATTGTCCTTGCCATGCATGGCGCGCCGGCAAACGACTTTCCCAAGAAAGAGGCGGCCGAATTATTCGATCTCCGCGCAAAGCTCAGACATGCGTCCGGAGAAACCCGCTCCGTGCTCGAGCGCCGCCACGACGAACTCGACGCCAAGATGCGGGCATGGCCCCGAACCGCCGGGAATGATTCCTTCTTTCACGGCGCGCAATCGCTCGCCGCAAACCTGAACCGGGAGATGGGGTGCGACGTGATCGTCGGGTTCAACGAGTTCTGCGCCCCCAGCGTCGACGAAGCGCTCGATCAGGCGGTGAAGCACGACGCCAAGCAGGTTGTTGTCATCACCCCGATGATGACGCCGGGTGGAAACCACTCGAAAGCGGAAATTCCCGCTTCGATTGAAAAGGCCAGGATGAAACACCCCAGTGTTTCATTTGTCTATGCCTGGCCGTTTGAAACCACTGAAATCGCCAAATTCTTGGCGACACAGATCACCCGTTTTATTTGATAGAAGTCTCAGCGCTTGTGAGGAGATCGGTTGTTTCGAGAAGAAAAAACCTTCTTGCTTCGGTTCAACCTGGAAGCGCGATTCCCGGAAGAGTATGAAGGGGAAGAAGATGCCCATGCCTGGCTGAACCGGTGGGAGGGGGAGATCAAGCCGGAAATCATGCGGGCGATCTTTAACCTGCTGCGACGCCACCCCGACCTGAACAGCCATGTCCGGAACCGGGGAATTCCCGCCGAAGACGAAATCGAAATCGTGATCGAAAAGGACTTCTCCGGTTGAAAAAGTCCCCTCAGAGGTCGTGAACAAAACCTCTGGGTTGTGAATAAATCCTCTCCCGTTGTTGATGCGCCGCACCTCAGCCACCCAGCTCGGTCCAAGGATTTACTTCCTCATGTTACGCACGAGATTTGGAAAAAGTGTATAAGATAGAGCGAACCCGAGGAGGAAAGAAGTGATGGATCAGCCGCTGCTCGATCTGTACACCGATGACCTGCTCAGTTCGTTTGGATCTATCACGGCGACGGGATTATCCACGTTGCTGGATGACGCTATCAGCCACGACAAAATCACACGATTCCTTTCTTCGGACCGGCGCTCCTCGGCCGATTCTTGGAAACGGGTCAAGCCGTTGGTGCGCACGATAGAAAACCCAGACGGGGTGTTGATCATCGATGACAGCATCGAAGAGAAGCCCTACACCGATGAGAACGATATCATGGCTTGGCACGATGATCACAGCAAGGATCGCAACGTCAAAGGGATCAACTTCATGACCGTGCTCTATAATGCCAAGGGCGTTTCGATTCCGGTTGCCTTTGAACTCATTGCCAAGACCGAGAAAGTCGTGGACCCAAAAACGGGCAAGCAGAGGCGAAGGAGCAAAAAGGCCAAAAACGAGTATTACCGTGAGTGCTTTCGGTCTGTGTGCAGCAAAATAAACTCCCCTTCGCCTATGTACTCAATGACGTCTGGTTCGCCTCCGCCGAGAACATGAAGTTCATCAAGCATAAACTTTCGCGTGAGTTCATCATCCCGCCGAAGAGCAACCACAAGGTGGCGCTCACAATGACGGACAAGCAAGTCGGTCGATACCAAGCCGTTGGGACGCTGGTTCTGGAAGCGGGTACCGTGCGGGGGCCTATCTGGAACAGGTCGACTCCCCCCTTTTGCTCGCCAAGCAAGTCTTCACAAACGAAGATGGAAGCTCGGGTACTCTCTCTCTGGTGACCGGCGATCTCACCCTCGGTTACGATCGTATGACAACCCTCTATCAAAAACGGTGGAGGGTAGAGGAGTACCATCAGTCGTTAAAACAGAACGCGTCCCTTTCAAAATCCCCCACCCGCACCGTGGTAACCCAAACCAATCATTTCTTCGCGGCACTCTATGCCTATGTCAAACTGGAGATGCTGAAAATCAAGACCTCTCTGAACCACGATGCGCTCAAGACCAAGATTTATGTCTCGGCCCTTCAGACCCCTTATCAAGAATTACAAAAATTGCAACCGATCCATCTGAATTCACCCGAGCTCCTGTGCGTAACATGAGTCAATAAAGAACTGGGAAGGGCCGGTCATGAATGATCGAGGATCCCGGTGGATCAGGGCCCTTTTCTTCGAGGGGGATGGGAAGAAGAAGCTCTCCTCGGACTCCGGCCGGGTCGAGGAGGGGTCACAGGTCGAGGGGCCCCGGACCGAGGAACCGGCTTCGTCTCGACAAAAAGCCCTTCTTCCGCCCACTCGACTGGAATCTTGCCGCCGATATATTCTTCGATCTCTTCCAAACCCATGACATAGGCTTCATCCGCAAGGGAAATCGCCTTTCCCGCCGCTCCGGCACGGGCCGTCCGGCCGATCCGATGGACATAGGCTTCCCGATCTTGTGGAAGATCGTAATTGATCACCAGGCCGACCCCTTCGATATGGAGGCCGCGGGAGGCGACATCGGTGGCAACCAAAATCGGAACCTTTCTTTCCTTGAATTCCTCCAACGCACGTAATCGCTGCTTCTGAGGCAGGTCTCCGGTAATCGCCCTGGCGGGATATTTCTGCTCCGTTAACCTCCTCGCCAAGGTCTCCCCCTGGTGCTTCGTGTTCACGAAGATCAAGGCCCGTTCCCAGCTCTCCCGTCGAAGAAGGCCAAGCAACAAGGAAAACTTGCGTTCCCGCTCAACATGAAAAAGGACCTGCTCCACTTTTTCCGCGGTAATCTGCTCGGGAGAAATCTCGACCTTGATCGGATTGTTCATATGTTCGTAGGCCAACTCCATGACCCGGAAACTCAGGGTGGCCGAAAAGAGCATTGACTGCCGACGGTGATAGGGGGGAAGACGCCTCATCAAAAAACGAAGGTCGGCGATAAATCCCATGTCGAACATCCGGTCGGCCTCATCGATCACCAAAATTTCAGCCCGTCGCAGGTCATAGACTTTTTGCTTATAATAGTCGATCAAACGACCCGGCGTGCCGATCAAAATATCAACCCCTTCTCCCAGCGTCGTCCGCTGTTTTTGGTAGTCGATCCCGCCGTAGACCGCATGGATCTTAAACGGGGTCTTTCCTCCGAGCGAGGCCGCCTCCCGTTCGATCTGGATCACCAATTCCCGCGTCGGGGCGATGACGATCGCTCTGGGAGAGGCGAGCTTTGAAGGAGAAGGAGGCGATTCAGACTGTAAAAGTCGGGAAAAAATAACGATCAGGAAAGCGGCCGTCTTCCCGGTGCCGGTTTGGGCCTGCCCGGCGACATCTTTCCCAGCCAGGGTCAACGGAAGGGTGCGCTCCTGAATTGGAGTGCATTCTTTGAAACCAAGCGACTCTATCCCCTCAAGAACGGGTGGGGGAATCGGCAACGAGCGAAATTCAATCGTCATACTTTGCTTATAGTATCCCCCCCTCATGAAAAAAGCAAGAGAACCTTGATCCTTCCGCTCCATCTTGTTAAGATCAACCCTTGCTGTGAGACGGAGGTCGGTGACCTTCGGAAACCAGAGGAACAACGGAAACCGTGACGGTCAAGATCAAAACCCCTTCCACCCCCGATCCTTCCACCGACAGGGAAATGCCCCACTCCGGCACTCCCCCTCTCGAGGTCCCCCCCACGCCGGCAGCGGAACGGATCTATCTGCGGAGCCGGGCGTTTCGGATCCTCTGGATCGCCTTCCGGATCTTTTTCAGCTATTTCATCTATAAGATCGGCGTCTATTTTATCCCCCGGACCAAGGGGCTCCAATGGAAGGAGCGGCTCCACCGGAGAAACGCCCTTCGAATGCAGGCGGCCGCCCTCTCCCTCAAGGGGTTATTGATCAAGGTCGGTCAATTTATGAGCGCGCGGGTCGATCTTCTCCCCGACGCCTACACGCAGATCCTCTCCCTTCTCCAAGATCAGGTTCCGCCCGCTCCCTACGCGGCGATCCAAGCCCGTTTCATCGAAGAACTCTCCGCCCCGCCGGAATCGATCTTCGAAACATTTCACCGGGAACCATTGGCCGCCGCCTCCCTCGGACAGGTCCATGAAGCAACCTTGCGCGAAGATGGAACACGGGTGGCAGTCAAGGTCCAATACCCGGAGATCGAGCAGATCGTCGCCACCGATCTCCGGGCGCTCGAGTGGATCGTTTGGGCCCTCCAGAAGGTGATCCCCCACATCCGCTTCGATGTCCTATATACCGAGTTCTCGAAGATCGTATACAAAGAGCTCGATTATTTCGTCGAGGCAAGACAGGCGGAATTATTCCGGAAGAACTTCGCCGACGATCCCCGGATTGTCGTCCCAAGAATCATCTGGAAGCACACCACCGGCCGGATCCTCACCCTTGAATTTGTCGAAGGAATCAAGATCAGCCGGATCGATGCGGTCCGGAAAGCCGGCATCGATACCAAAGCGGTCGCCACTCTTCTCGTCGAATCATACATGAAGCAGATTTTGCATCATCGCTTTTTTCACGGCGATCCTCATCCCGGCAACCTCTTCATTCAACCGGGGCCGCGTCTCGTGTTTGTCGACTTCGGCTTAATGCAACAGATCGACGCCCGGGTCCATCAGGGCATGGAAAAGATGATCCTGGCGATCATCGACCGGGATATTCCCGGCATCGCCTTGGCCCTCCTCGACCTTGGATTCATCGCTCGAACCGAACGGATGGAAGATGTCGAAAACGCGGTCCGTTTCTTCATGGATCGCTATCGGGATATCTCGCCCCGCGCCTTCAAACGGATCACCCTGGGGCAGATCGCCCAGGACCTTGAAACCCTCTTTCACGTATACCCCTCCCTTCAAGTCCCGAACCATTTCATCCTGGTCGGCCGGACGGTCGGGATGCTCAACGGCCTCTGTTCGCAGCTCGACCCCGATCTGAACATCATCGAAATCGCAGAGCCGTTTGCGAAAAAATTCGCCGAGCCGCAAAACTGGATCGGCCATTTTTTTTCAAAGGGAAAAGACCTGGTCGGGGCGTTGATCGACCTGCCGGTGGCCCTCCGGCAGTTCCTCAATATGGCCAACAGCGGTCAGTTCCGCACCCGGATGAACTCGGAAGACCTCACCGATATCTTGACCAGGATCTACCGGCTTGGTTACCGGACCGTCCTCGCCGGTTTCATCGTGACAATGATCTCGCTTTATAGTAATCTGGCCCAAAATGTCGGGAACCTGGCCGGGATAATATTGAGCCTGTTCATCATCGTTCCAACGATCGTACTCCTCTACTCGTTCGTGCGGCGGTAATCACCGCTCCCCGCACCGGAAACCCCGATCATCCATAAAGGAGTTTACCCCGAATGGGAAAAAGAATTCAGCATCGCCTTCTTGCAATCGCCCTCTGTATCATCGCGGGGGGGGGCCTCTTCGGCTGCAACCGCGGGTCGGATTCGGAAATCGCAAAAGCCGAAGCAGCCTATGAAAAAAGAGAATTCAGTCAGGCGGTCGCCCTCAGCGATTCGGTCCTTCGGAAAGATCCCGCTTCACTCGGGGCGCACCGGGTGAAAGCGTTGGCTTCGATCTCGCAGGGGGAGATCGAGGGGACCTTTAACGATTATGACCGGGTCGAAAAAAAATATCCGGCGATCGCCCCCTCCCTTCTGCGGGAAATTTGTATCGGGATGATCAAACAGGCGATGACGCATGAAAACTATTTTATTCGCAGTTCCGCCGTCAAGGCGATCGGAGAGATGGGCGACCCCGCGCTGATCCCCTTGATCATCCCCGGCTTCAAAGACCAGGCCCCCTTCGTCCGATTTTTTACGGTCGAGGCGGTCGGCCAACTCGGCGGACCGGAGGCGGTCAAACTCCTCCTCGCCGCCGGGTCCGATCCGGACGGGATGGTCCGCGTCGCCGCCGTGAAGTCACTCGATGACCTCGCTTCTCCTCCCGCCGGCATCGACGTCAAAAATCTTCTCGCCTCTTTTTTGAACGACGGTGAAATCACCGTAAAACTCTTTACCCTTGCCGCCCTGGCGAAACGGGGAGATGAGAAAGCCACCTCGGAGCTCCTTGAATCGGGCCGAACGCTTCAGGGACCGGCCCGCTCCGCCGTCGCGGCGGCGCTCGGCAGGAGTAAACGGGCGGAGGCAGCCCCAATCTTGATCAAGATGCTGACCGATTCGGATAAAACCCTCCGGATGTATGCGGCCGAAGCGTTGGGAGAAATGCCCGCCGCCGGGCATTTCGATCCCCTCGCCAAGGCGCTTGGTGATACCGACCCGGCCACCCGTGGCGCTGCGGCAACCTCGCTCGGCAAACTCGGTGATGCGAAGGCGATCCCTTTGCTGGAGAAGCGCTTGGGCGACCCCGATCCGATCGTCCGGGTCTCGGCGGCGGAGGGACTCGCGCGGCTCGGCAAAAAGGAGATACCGGTCTATGAAACGGCCCTTCGAGAGAGCGACTACGCCGTCCGACACTTCGCCGTCGGCTCGCTTCGGAAGGTCGGCGGGAAAGAAGCCCTGCCGATTCTCACGAAGGGACTTTCCGATGAGGCCCAGCGGGTTCGGATCGCCGTCGTCCGGGCGATCGGCGAGATTGGCGGCCCGGATGCGATCCCGATTTTAAAGACCAGCCTGAAAGACCCCGACGCCTCGGTTCGGACCTATGCCGCCGGCAACGTCGGACGTCTCCTCGGCCGCACACAGGAGATCCAAAAGAAGAAAGAAAAGAAGGAAGGTGCGGGATGATCAAATCGCTTTTTCTCCTCTTTCTACTCGCCATTTCGTTCGGGGCCGGCTATTTCCTCGGCGCCGCCGGAACCACCGAGATCAAGAAGAGCTATTCCACCCTCAAAGATGAAATGACCACCAAGACACGGGGCCTCGAATCGGAGGTCGCGTCGGTACGGATCCGCCTCAACCTGATCGAGGCGCGCGATTTCTTGAGCGCCGCCCGCGACGACATAAAGGAAAAGAACTTCGGCGAAGCAGAGGTCCGGATCGTGAAGGCGAAAGAGCGGGTGATGAAGGCGATCTCCCTCGCCTCCGACAACCGGAAAAAGCAGTTGACCCCGATCCAGTCGGCGATTGAATCGATCGAGGAATCGATCAAGAAGCTCGATCCGAAAGCGATCGGGAAAATAGAGGCACTGGAAAAGGAGATCGAAAAAGCGGCAGGATAAGAACACCGGGAGAAGAATCTTAACGTTGCTATCCGACCTCGTACATCTCTTTAACCAGATCTTTATGAAGGGTCGTTCGATTTCGCCCCCCTCGTTTGGAAGCATAGAGGGCGCGGTCGGCGCAGGCAATGAGATCCTCCCGCTTGCCAGCATCTTCTGGGAAAGAGGCCGCCCCGATGCTCACGGTGACAGGAATCTTTTCTCCCTGCCACTCAAACGAAGTCGCTTCAACCCCCTTTCGGATCCGCTCTGCCATTCGTAGGGCTTGTCGGGCATCCGATTTCAATAGGAGAACGACAAACTCTTCCCCCCCATAACGGGCAACGAGATCGTGCGTCCGAACCCGCTTCAGCAACAACTTCGAAAGCAGTTTTAAAACCGCATCCCCGGCAGGATGCCCGTGGGTATCGTTGATCCTCTTAAAATAATCGATATCGATCATCAAAATGGAAAACGGATCAGAATACCGGGCGCTTCGAACGAACTCTTCGTGGCATCGCTCTTGAAATCGGCGATGGTTGTAAAGACCGGTCAAACCGTCGGTCACCGCCAACCGCTCGACCTGGGCATGGGCCTGCGCCTCTGCGATGGAGATCGCAACATGGTTGCACAAAATCGATAAGACATGTCGATCGTATGTCGTAAAGGCGTTTTCCTCCTCGGAAAGAAAAAGAACCGCGCCGATCGCCCGATCTTCAATGACCAGCGGCAGTCCGAGAAACGATCGGCAGGAGCGATCGATCTTACATCCATCGGGAAAAATCTTCTCCCTTCTTTCTTCAGCCCGAAGATTTGAAAAGAGAAGAACCTGTCGATTTTTGACGACAATGGAAAGAAGACCGTTGGTAAGCGGAAACTCATGTCCAACGATGGTGGGGTCGTATCCTTTTGCGGTTTTGACGGTCATTCGACGCTCGCCCGGCTCGGCTAAAAAGATGAAGCAGCAGCCGTAGTCGATGATTTTTTTCGCCGACTCGGTGGTAATTTCGAGACGATGATCAAGGTCTAAGCTGGAACCAAGACTTTTGCTGATCTCCAAGAGAACGGAGTAGACCCGTGCCTGTTGTCCCATCCGTCGGCGTTCCCGGTCCCACCGTAACACCGCCAGGATCTCTTCGGCCACCCATCGGGCCACCTCTTCATCTTCAGATGAAAAGGGCGGGTCGGCCGGACCGTCAACGCAGAGGAGCCCTTCGAAACGGTCATCCTCAAAGAGCGGAAGGGCCAAAAACGACGCGGGGATC
The DNA here is from genome assembly GCA_964579005.1 of uncultured Nitrospirota bacterium. Lineage (GTDB taxonomy): Bacteria > Nitrospirota > Nitrospiria > SBBL01 > Manganitrophaceae > CAZOFJ01. The sequence goes on along the minus strand of CAZOFJ010000022.1, from coordinate 15,571 downwards.
ACCGAACCATCATCATACTCCAACCGCTCCCCCGAAGATCGAAGGTTGCCGATCGATGCGGTTTTTTGCTCCTTCGCGACCCGACCAAGGAGTCCCCGACCTATCGGAATCGCTCTTTTTAAATCAACGCCGAGCGGCTCGCTTTTCCCCTTCGCGACGCGAATCCAGAGCGCTTCTTTCTCCCGGTCATACAAGAGAACGATGGCCCGATCGATCGACACACGGCCCGCGATAAAAATCCGGAGAAGATGATCAAGGCGTCGATCGGTTCCCTCCTTGAGCACCTCCGCTTCGTCTCTCTCTTCTTCTTTGGCGAGAGGGGCCGGGTCGGTCCGCGCCTCCGGTTCAGGCCGAGAAGAAAACAGCGCTTCGTCAACAGTCTCAAGCGGCGCCGTCGCTTCGGGAAAACCGCCTTTCTCGTGGAGGAAAAAACGAAATATTTCCCTGATGCTCTGCCTGATTTTCAATCGTGCCCCTTGGACCGTTTTTTAAAAATGCAGAGAAAGGGATAGCCCTCTTCGGGTTGATAAACGATCTCGACCAGCTCCCACCCTTGCGCCCCGAGAAAGTTGAGCTGATTATCGACCTGCACCCCGGCGAGTCGCTCCGTCTTATACTCCCATGTCGTCAATGGCAGCCTGATTCCGGGTTTAAATTTTCATCAACAACATTTTTTTAATCTTTTTTTTCCAAAGAAGGTGCTTGAGCTCTTGGATCTTTTCCCGAGCCGCTTCTTCCCCCTTTTGGATCGCTTCTTCGGCGCGCCAGAAATCGGACCAGTGCAATCCTCCCACGTCGGGGCGAATGACGATGTCGGCCTGTGCCAACTGTGCGGCCGATAGAACACGTCGTGTGATCTCTCCGGCCCGTAGAACAATGTCGAGGCCGCTGCTGAACTCACGCCCTTTCCTGGCAATCCCTTCCTCGGAAGCGTCGACCGCAATGACGAAATCGATTCCCCGGTGGATCAATGGCTCCACCGGAACCTGGTTCACCCATCCGCCGTCAATCAACTTGGCATCTCCAATCTCAATCGGTGGGAAAACACCGGGGATTGCGCAAGTGGCCGCAATCACCCTCCGAATCGGGCCTTGAGAAAGAACAACCGGGTTTCCCCCGGCAAGGTCGGCCGCAACGGCAATAAAAGGAATCACCGTCTCCTCGACTCCTTTTTCTTCGAAGAGACGACCAATATGGTAGACGTAATCCTGTTCGGAGATGAAGGAAGAGCGCCGGAGAGAAATTCCCCAGAAAATTCCCTTCTGAAGATACGACTTGAGGTTGTTGATGAAGCTCGATCTCTTCTCTTCCTCGTAATGTCTTTTGATAAAGAAGAGCTTCGTTCGGCGGAACTCGGCGCTGTCGAGGTAGCTGCAGACCTTCCGGCGAACCTCCGCCGCGTTCGGATGTTGCGCATACATCGCCCCGGCGATCGCACCGAAGCTGGTTCCGGCGATCATATCGCACTCGATCCCCTCCGCTTCCAGAACATTGAGGACCCCCAGGTGAGCAATGCCTCTTGCCCCTCCCCCGCCAAGCGCCAGACCCAGTTTAAAATATTTATGCATTCTTTATAAAACGAACCGGGACCGCTTGTTTCCCGACTTTACGAGGCCCCTCCCGTCTCTGTCTTTTCCTTTTCATTTTCCTTCTTCTTTCCCTTCGCCGCGACCGAAGCGGCTCGGACCAGGAGTGATCGCTTTCGCCGCTGCGCCCGCTTCAGTTTTTTGACAACGGTTCGGAGTGAGATCGGGGCTCCCGCCGCCCCTTCTTTTGCCGCTTTCCGCTCCACCGTCACTTTTTCCTTCAATTTCTTAATTCTCTTTTCCAAATCGTTTCCCTTCGCCACAACAACCTCCTCTTCAAATATTTTTGAAAAACGCCACCGTTTTGATCAGCCCTTCGTGAAGGGGAACACGCGGTTCCCAATCGAGCATTTTATGTATCTTCCGAAAATCAAGGCAGCTCCGAACTTGCTCCCCTTTTTTTTCAGGACCGTGGATCTCCTTCACATCGGACCCCGTTGCTTCAAGGAGGTGCCGGAAAAGTTGATTAACCGATGTCTCCAGACCGGTCCCGACATTAAAAACGTCATTCACCTTGTTGTTCAGTACCGCCATGTTCGCCTCGACAACATCCTCGACATAGACGTAATCGCGTGTCTGCATCCCGTTGCCGTTGATGATTGGCTGTTCCCCCCGGAGCATCTTCTGGGTGAAAATGGCGACCACCCCCGCCTCCCCGAACGGGTCCTGCCGCGGCCCGTAGACATTGCTGTATCGGAGGGCGGTATATTCCAGACCGCAGACCTTTTGGTAATAATAAAGATAATGCTCGCTTGAAAGCTTGCTGACCCCGTAGGGAGAGAGCGGCCGGGTCGGGTGGCTTTCCGGCGCTGGAAACACCTCCTGCTCTCCATAGGCGGCTCCTCCGGACGAGGCGAAGATGACCCGCCGCGTTCCCTGCTTCATCGCGCACTCCAAAATATTCAGAAGGCCCAAGATGTTGGTCTCGGCATCAAAGGCTGGATCGGCAACCGACCGGCGAACATCCATCTGCGCCGCGTGATGGCTGATCACCTCCGGCTTCTCTTTCTGAAAAATCCGCTCCAGACGGTTGCTCAAGATATCCATCTTATAAAACTTTGCTTCTTTATTCAGGTTTTGTTTCTTTCCGGTCGAAAGGTTGTCGACCACGACAACCTGATGTCCTTCTTGGATCAACCGATCGACCAGGTGAGAACCGATAAAACCGGCGCCTCCCGTCACCAATACCTTCATCTCTGCTCATCCTTTCTAAAATAGACTAAAAACTCGGCGTTCCCCTTCTGCCCCAGAATCGGTGAAGGGAGCATCCCCTTTTTCTCCAGCCCCCAAGAGGCTGCTTCTCCGCACACACGGGCCACCGCCTCCCGATGTTTTTCCGGATCCCGGACGATCCCTCCCCGCCCAACCTCCCCTTTTCCGACCTCGAACTGTGGTTTGATCAGGGCGATGATTTCCCCTCCCGGCTTGAGAAAGGAAAGGACGGAGGGAATGGTTTTTTCCAAGGAAATGAAAGAGACGTCGATCGTCGCAAGATCCACCAGAACCGGAATCGCCGATGGGGAAAGCGCCCGGATATTTTGCCGCTCGATGACAACCACCCTCTGGTCTTGACGGAGGCGCCAGGCAAGTTGGCCGTAACCGACGTCGACGGCATAAATCTGAATCGCCCCGTGTTGCAAAAGACAATCGGTGAACCCCCCGGTAGAGGCCCCGACGTCGATCGCTGTTTTTCCCGAAACGTCGATATGAAACCCGGAAAGGGCTGCTTCGAGCTTGATTCCCCCTCGGCTGACATACGGAGAAGCGGCGCCCTGAACAACAATCTCCGCATCCTTCGCCACCTGAGCGCCGACCTTCTCGACCTTTTGTCCCTCGACGAAAACGGCGCCGCTTAAAATGAGGCCTTTCGCCCGTTGCCGACTCTCGACCAGTCCCCGTTCATGCAGGAGCAGGTCGAGACGTTCCTTCGGATTCAAGTTATCTTCCCCCACCCCGACGGGTGGTCGAACCTTTTTCCAGGCCGGAAGAGGCACGGATGGCCGCTTGTGCGTGATCACCTTTGATTCCTCCGCCTCCTTGTTCCAGGCCACGGGTGGCCGAATCTTTTTCTAGGCCATCGAGGCCGATCCGGATCAATTCGAGCGCTGCGGCGGCGATCCCCAGCGGATCGAGGTGGTATTTCTCGCGGAGAATCCGCTGCGCCCCATGTTCGATAAACTGGTCGGGAAGCCCAATCCGCCGCACTTCAACCGCCGGGATCTTTCCGGCAATCCGTTCTTCCTCCAACACCGCGAGAACCGACTCTCCGAATCCGCCGGCCAAGGCATGTTCTTCCAGGGTAACGATTCGACGACACCGACGGGCAACGGAGACCAGAAGTTCCCGGTCGATCGGCTTCACGAACCGGGCATTCACAACGGCTGCCGTTGTTCCTTCCCGTTCCAGCAATGAAGCGGCCTCCAGGGTGGGAGCAACCATGTTACCGATGGCGATCAGGGCAACATCAACCTCCCCCGATTCTCCCCGAAGGATCTCCCCTTTTCCGATCGGAAGGGGAAGGGCCGGCTCGTCGAGTGGAACCCCGATCGCCTCCCCCCTCGGGTAACGGATCGCCGTCGGCCCCTCCTGCCGGAGCGCGGTGGTCAACATCCGCCGAAGTTCGTTTTCATCCTTGGGGGCCATTAGGATCATGTTTGGAATCGTCTTGAGGTAACCGATATCAAATGTACCATGGTGCGTCGGGCCATCTTCGCCGACCAATCCGGCCCGATCGAGGCAGAAGACAACCGGCAGATTTTGAAGGGCGACGTCATGGACGATTTGATCATATGCCCGTTGCAGGAAAGTAGAGTAGATCGCCACCACCGGACGGAGACCGTCGGCGGCCATTCCCGCGGCAAGGGTCACCCCATGTTGCTCCGCGATGCCGACATCATAGAAGCGGTTGGGGAATTCCTTTGCGAATTTGCTCAGGCCGGTCCCTTCCGGCATGGCGGCGGTGATGGCAACGATCCGGCGATCTTCCTTCGCGAGGGAGATCAACTGTTTCGCAAAGATGGCGGTATAACTCGGCACGGACGATTTTTTCTTCGCCACCCCGGTGGAAAGATCGAAGGCGGCCGTCCCGTGGAAGCCGGCGGGGTCTCCCTCCGCGGGGGCGTATCCTTTTCCTTTTTTTGTGATCAGATGGATCAACAGCGGTCCGTCGAGTTGCTTCACATTCTCGAAGGTCGTCAGGAGATGGTCGAGGCGATGCCCATCGATCGGACCGATATATCGCAATCCCAACTCCTCAAAGAGAAGACCGGGGGTGATTAATCCCTTCACCGACTCCTCGGCCCGCCGGGCCGCTTTGAGCATCGGCGCTCCGATCCCCGGAATCGTCTTCAACAGGGTGGCGGTCTCATTCCGAACCCGGGTGTAAAACGGGGCGGTGATGATCCGGGCAAGATAGGCGGAAAGGGCGCCGACATTTTTCGAGATCGACATCTCGTTGTCGTTCAATACCACGATCAGGTTCCGGGAAAGCCCGCCGACCTGATTCAACGCCTCATAAGCCATTCCGGCGGAGAGAGAACCGTCCCCGATGATCGCGATGACATGGTGCTTTCCCCCCTGCTGATCGCGCGCTTCGGCCATCCCAAGCGCCGCCGAAAGGGCGGTTCCGGCATGGCCGGCGCCGAAGGTATCATACGGACTCTCCGACCGGGAAAGAAAGCCGCTGATTCCGCCATGTTGACGGAGGGTGCGGAAAAAATCCCGGCGCCCCGTCAAAAGCTTGTGGGGATAAGCCTGATGGCCGGTGTCCCAAACCAGCCGATCCTGGGGAGCGTCAAAAACGGTGTGTAGCGCGATCGTCAACTCCACCGCGCCGAGGCTCGCCCCCAGATGCCCCCCCCTTTCGGCGACCACCGTTAAGATCTCCTCCCGGATCTCCTGCGCCAATTCGGGAAGCCTCTCTCTTGGAATCGATTTTAAATCGCTCGGACTGTTGACCTGATCCAAAAGTTTCATTCATTTCCTCGCACAAGGGTCCTTGCTTCATTTCCTTCGCTCGATCATATATCGCGCCAAAGAGCGGAGCGGCTCGGCCGGAGGTCCAAAACCCTCGATCTCCGCTATCGCTTTCTCCACCAGTATCTCGGCCTCCTTCTTCGCCCGCTCCGGCCCGACCAGCCTGGGATAGGTCCATTTCTCCTTTTCCCGGTCCTGACCGACCGACTTCCCCATCTCCTCCGACTTCCCCTCTACATCGAGGATGTCGTCGGCAATCTGAAAGGCCAATCCAACCCCCTCCCCATAACGGGTCAGGTGCGAGAGCTTCTTGGGACTCCCTCCCCCAACGATCCCGCCAATCCGCACCGACGCCCGGATCAATGCCCCGGTCTTGCGGGTATGGATATATTCCAGCCGATCCGGATCGATCTCTTTTTTTCCTTGAGATTCGATGTCGACCAACTGTCCCCCGACCATTCCAGCGCTTCCGGCCGCGGAACCGACTTCCAAGATCACCGAAAGAACTTTTTTGGGAGAGAGGGTACCGGTCGACCCTTTTTCCGCCATCAGGGTAAAGGCGGCGGTCAACAACGCATCTCCCGCCAAGATCGCCGTTCCCTCGCCGAACATCTTGTGGTTTGTCAATTTGCCCCGGCGATAAGAATCGTCGTCCATTGCGGGGAGATCGTCATGGACCAAGGAATAGGTATGAATCAACTCCAGGGCGGCGGCATACGGGAGAGCCGCGGTTCTTTGACCACCAACCGATTCGGCGGCCGCGAGACAGAGGATCGGTCGAAGCCGCTTTCCTCCGGCGAAAAGGGAATAACGGATCGCTTCATGAAGGAGAGGGGGATCACATTTGGGCCCGGGGAGGTAGGTATGAAGGAAGTGATCGACCTCGCCCCGCCGTTCCGTCAGATAATTCTTAAGTCCGCGGTTATCCACCCGTGACTGCCCCCTCCGGATCGGAAGAGGAGGTTGCATCGACCATCAGATCCCCCTTGAGATCGAAAGGCCGGGTTCGTCTTTTTCCCTCTTTATCTTGGACGAGGATCTCCACCTTTTTTTCGGCTTCTTCCAACATCTTCACGCAGTTCTTGGAAAGGCGAATCCCCTCCTCGAAGACCTTGAGGGATTCTTCCAAGGGGAGATTCCCTTTTTCCAAAGTTTTGACCGCTTCTTCCAAACGGGAGAGCGCCTCTTCGAATTTCAGCCCGGCCACACGACCTCCACTCAAACACCGCACAAACGCCGCAAAAACCCTTTCCATTATACAAGAGAGCGGGGGAAGGTCAAGTGAAAATCAATTATTCCCCGATGAGATGGAGCAAGATCGTTCTGGAATGCCCGATCGTCCGATGCTCATAGAGAAAAATCCCCTGCCAGGTCCCAAGGGCAAGGTTTCCATTCCGGACCGGAATCGAGAGGGAAACCGACGTGAGGGCCGACCGGACGTGCGCCGGCATATCGTCCGGCCCTTCGGTGGTATGATGGAAAAGCGGGTCTCCCTGCGGGACAAGACGATCGAAGAAACGCTCCAGATCGTGCAACACCTCCCGATCGGCATTTTCCTGGATCAGGAGCGAGGCCGAAGTGTGTTGGATATAGAGGGTCAGAAGGCCGGTTTCAACCGGCCGATCGAAAAGCCACCGGGAAACCGGCTCGGTGATTTCGTAGAGGCGCCGGCCCGATGTCTTCACTGAAATTTCACCGATCTTTTGCTGCATCATTGGACGCTCTTCGGACACTTTTCCTTCCGGACCTTCCTTACTCCATTTTTTCCTTTTCCTCTACAGAGCAGATCAGCCTTCCCCGGTGGAGAAGAATCTCCAGCCGTTCTTCCAGCTCCACTGCGTCGGCATCACGGATCACCTCCTCCGTCGGAAACCGCCGGGTAATGCTGTAGCCCCGTTCGAGGATCTGGAGGGGGCTGAGAACATTTAACTGCGCCATCCAATCGTGGAGCCATCGCCGCCGCTCGGCAACGATTTCGTCACCCTGCTCAACCAAACCGGAAGTCAACTCGGCCAGACGCCGCCGGAAGGTTTGGAGCCGATCGACCGGACTGAGGTGGGCCAACCCCTGCCGACAACGAACCAGGCGGGCGCGCCGATCCGAAAGGAGACGTCCCAACGATTGGCGAAGCCGGATCGCCAGGTGATCGACTTCGGCTTGAAAGTGTCCGATCCGGCGCGCCGGATCGGCAAGGAGCCGGATTTCGTAGGAAAGGCGGTTTCGATCGGCTGCGATCCGGCCCTCCATCTCGTCGGTCAACGCCTCTTTTGCGGCGCCAAAACGCTCCAGCATCCCTGTAACACTTCGGACGACCGTTTCCGCGGCCACCGAGGGGGTGGGAACGCGGAGATCGGCGACATGGTCGGCGATCGTGGTATCGGTCTCATGACCGACCGCCGAGATAACCGGAATGGCCGATCGAGCGATCGCCCTCGCCACCATCTCTTCGTTGAAGGCCCAGAGGTCCTCTTGCGCCCCTCCCCCCCGGGCTAAAATGAGAAGGTCGAGAAGGCCGATCGGTTCCGCTTTGCCTAAACCACGAACGCCCGCTTCTTTCCCTAGGCCATTCGCCGCATCGATTGCTTTGGCAATCTCACGGCCAGCCCCCTCCCCTTGGACCGGAACCGGAAAGATCAAGATCGAGAGAGGAAGCGGTTCCCGGAGAAACACCTTTAACAGGTCCCGAAGCGCCGCCCCGGTCGGAGAGGTGATCAAACCGATCTTCCACGGAAGGGGAGGAATCTGCTTTTTGCGATCGGGATCGAAAAGCCCCTCGGCCCGAAGTTTTTCCTTGAGCACTTCGAAAGCCGCTTGGAACGCCCCTGCCCCGCGCGGTTCGATATAGTCGACAACAAGCTGATATTCCCCTCGCGCTTCATAGAGGGTGATATGTCCCCGAACGAGAATCGCCTGGCCTTCTTTGGGGATAAACCGGAGAAACCGTCCATGCGATCGGAAGATAATCGCACGGATCTGCGAGGTGGCATCTTTGAGGGTGAAATAAACATGCCCGGAGGCCGGAATCTTGAGGTTGGCAATCTCCCCTTCCACCCAGAGATCGGGGAAAGCCCGTTCGATCTCGCCGCGGATCCGTGCGGTCAGTTCCGCAACCTTTAGAATTTTTCTTTCCGACGAGAGGGCCGGAAGCGATGGAGGCACAGATTCTCCCCTAATACAGGACGGTGTAATCAGCTTTTCTTGCGCGCCGCGCGTCGTTTCTCCCGCCACGCCTGCAACCGTTCCGAGATCCGTTTCTCTTCCCCCTGGTCGGAGGGACGATAAAAGGTCCGCTCCTCCGGAAGATATTGCTGGGGGACGAAACGATCGGGCGCATCGTGCGGATAGAGATACCCTTTCCCCCTTCCCAACCGTGAAGCACCCGAATAGTGCGCATCCTTGAGGATATCGGGAACCTCCATCACCCGGCCCGACTCGATCTCTTCGAGGGCGGTTTGAATCGCCAGATAAGAGGCGTTGCTCTTGGGGGCCGAGGCGAGATAGGTCGTCGCTTGGGCCAGCGGGATTTTTCCCTCCGGCATCCCGATCGCTTCCAAGGCATGAAGGGCCGATACCGCCACAACCAGGCCCCGCGGATCGGCGTTGCCGATATCCTCCGCGGCCAAGATCACGAGCCGCCGGGCGATAAAGAGGGGGTCCTCTCCGGCATAGATCATTTTGGCCAGCCAGTAAACCGCCGCGTCAGGGTCGGAACCCCGAACGCTCTTGATAAAGGCCGAAATCGTATCGTAATGGCTATCCCCGCTTTCGTAGACCAGACCCTTTTTCTGGACCGATTCCTCGGCGACGGTGAGATCGAAATGAACGGTTCCATCGGCGTCCGGAGGGGTGGTCATGACGCCGATCTCCAGCGCATTGAGGAGCCGCCGCGCATCCCCTTCCGTTGTTTCGATGAGATGTTTTTCCGCCTCTGCGGTGAATACGACCTTCTTTTGTCCAAATCCCCGATCGGGATCGGAAAGGGCACGTCTCAAAAGGACGCGAAGCCCCTCCTGTGGAAGCGGTTTTAATTCGATGATCAACGAACGGGAAGCAAGGGCGGGAACGATTGAAAAGAAAGGGTTCTGCGTCGATGCGCCGACGAGGGTAATCGTCCCCTTTTCCACGTCCGGGAGAAGGGCCGACTGCTGAACCTTGTTGAAGCGATGGATCTCATCGATCAAAAGGAGGGTCTTTCGTCCGGTGCTACGCTTCTCCTCCTGCGCCTTGGCGATCGCTTGGCGGACCTCGGCCACGCCGGAGGTCACCGCATTGAGATCGACGAATAGGGCCCGGCTGTGCGCTGCAATCAGATGCGCCAGCGCCGTTTTGCCACAGCCGGGCGGCCCGAAAAGAATGAGAGAGGAGAGGCGATCGGCCTCGATGGCGCGACGAAGGAGCTTTCCCGGCCCGACCAGATGCTCCTGGCCGACAAATTCGGATAAATCGCTCGGACGCATCCGCCACGCGAGGGGGGGCGGCCTATCGCTCGAAGGATCCATGCTCATTCGCTCTGAAAACAGGGACTATGAAAGAAGACGCGAGAGAAAAATTAGGAAGCCCCCGCCTTTGCCGTGGTAAGAGTGTACCCAAACCTGATCAGATCAGGTGGGCGCCGAGACGGGAACTTTAGGCTTTTCCATCAGGAGCAGGTATCCCCAACGTGCTGTGGCACTTTGGGGGCCGCCGACGGAACATGCACACCATCCCCTTGGACTCGGCTCCCTTTTAGCGTCTGTTGGGTTTAGAGACAACCCCTCCACGCACAACGCAGGGGCCGATTGACTGCCGTTTCAAAAGTCACCTTAGCAGAGCGCATTCGAAAATGCAAGAAGGGTAGTTAATCCAATTTAAACTCTTCGAATTGCTCTTCGATACTCTCGATGATATCGCGCGTCTTTCCGCCAATCAGGGCCTCCCGTTCCTTCTGTTTGGCCCGCACTTGGAAAAACTCATGGGCAATGTTGATCGCCGCCAGAACAGCCAGCTTCGAAGTAGTCACCCCCTTCGCATGGCCGGCCATCTCGTTCATTTTGTGATCGACGTAGGCGGCCAATTCCCGGGCATATGCTTCGTCGGTGTCTCCGCGGAGCGCATAGCGTTGCCCGAAAATCTCAACATGAATTTTATTCTTCACCGACGTTGACCTTGACCCCGACTTCAGAATCATTCTCGGTTCGATCGTGCCCTTGGAGATGACCGAGCGTTTCCATGATCCTTTCAATCCGAAGACGGGCTTCTCCCCGTTCTTCCTGAAGCTGCTGAAACTCCCTCTCCCGCTCGGCGATCCGCATCTCCAGCCCTTCCTTTTCCCGCTTGAGTTTTTTGATCACTTCGATCATTTCCCGCACACGCGATTCCAACACCTCTAATTGCTCTTGCACCTTCTCCTCCGACTTTGACGAACGGTTGAAAAATTCAAGTCAATCTACCGTGTCAATTGTGATTTGTCAATCGAGATCTTGGCCCCAAAATTAGCCTCCCCCTTTTGCCAATTCCGAGAAGATATGATAGCATCCGGATCGATCCTCCTCGGGAAAACCGGTTGAAAAACGCGTCAATCCCCCTATGAAACAGGAAATAACTCAAGAACCAGGCCCAGCCACCGCCATCGGCGGCGTTCTCCACACAGTCTCCTCCTCGGTACGAGAATTAAAGGTCGCTTCCCTCACCGGGATTTTCGTCGCCTCCCTTCTGCTGGACTTCTCGACTTGGCTTCCAACTTTTTGCAAAGCCGCCGCGCTTTTCTTGCAAACGGGGGGAATCATCAAGCTGGTCTTCGAAGAACGATATCTCTTCTTTCGATACCGACACTTCTCTATGAGGAAGCGCTTGATCCCGATCATCTTTTTCATCGTCGCGCTCCTCTTTTACATTGAAAAGGGACTCCTTTTCTACCAGATCTGGACCAATGCGGCGGACCCGCTCCTCCACACCTATCGTCTCTACAGCATGATTTTTTTCGGAGCGGCCTTTTCAATCTATGGAATGCGGTTACGAACCATCGCACACTTTATCGACCGGCTTCATCTGAGACCGGCGCAGACCCTGGCGGTCAGCTTCGCCATCCTGATCATCTTCGGCGCCCTTTTCCTCTCCCTTCCCCAGATGGTGATCGATCCCTCCCAGATCTCCTTCATCGACGCCCTCTTCATCTCGACCTCCGCCGGCACCGTCACCGGGTTGGGACTCTTTCCGATCTCGGAATTTTATCGGATGAGCGGACAGTGGGTCCTTCTTTTTTTGATTCAGTTCGGCGGCCTCGGGATCATGACCTTCGGGGCCCTCTTCTCTCTGATCTCAAAGCGGGAGCTTCGTCTCGGTGATGAGATCGCCCTTCAAGGGATTCTGGAAACCGAATCGATCGGAACGGTCCGGCGGGAAATTGCCAGAATTTTTATCGTCACCTTCACCATCGAGGCAATTGGAACCCTCCTGCTCTGGCTCTCCTTTCGGGAAGAGACCGGGTCCATCTTTGCGGCCCTTTTTCACGCCGTTTCCGCATTTTGTAACGCCGGTTTCTCCGTCTTCCCAACCAACTTGGAAGGATATGTCGGTCATCTTCCCGTCAATCTGATCATTGCCGCCCTCATTATCCTCGGCGGACTTGGATTTCCGGTCCTACAAAACTTGGGAAACTATCCCCTCTTTGGATCCGATCGGCGCGCCTGGCGGTTGACCTTTCACTCCAAAATGGTCCTTGTGATCTCGGCGGGACTCCTGACCGTGGGGACGATCGGTCTTTTTGTTCTTGAATACAACGGCACCCTCGCCCCTCTCCCCTGGCATCAGAAATGGATCGCCGCCGCTTTTCAATCGGTCACCGCCCGAACCGCCGGATTCAACACCTTGAATATTGGCGCCCTGTCAAACGCAAGCATTTTCCTTTTGATCGTCCTAATGTGGGTGGGAGGCTCTCCGGCTTCAACGGCGGGAGGAATTAAGACGACGACTTTCGGCGTCATGTTGGCCACCTTCCAAAGCTTGCTTCGAGGGAGAGAAGAGGTGGAAATATTTCGGAGAGGGCTCTCTCCGAACGTCGTTCAGAAAGCACTCTCGGTCGGCTTTGTCTCTTCGGCATTGCTGGCCTTTTTTCTCCTGCTCCTCCTGTCGATGGAGGAGGGAGGATTTCGAGACCTTCTCTTTGAGGCCGTCTCGGCCTTCAATACGGTCGGCCTCTCCACCGGGATTACCCCGCATCTTTCGCCGGTTGGAAAGCTGATTCTGACCTTCACCATGTTCGTTGGAAGGATCGGTCCCCTGACACTCGCCTTCAGCTTGGCGGAGCGGGCCGGCCGGGGGAACTATCGGTATCCACGCGAGCGGGTCATTGTCGGTTAAACAAATGGGGTGAGGATATGAAGCGATTTCTCGTCATCGGTCTCGGCCGGTTTGGAAGAAGCGTTGCGGAAACCCTTTCTGCGGAAGGGAGGGAAGTCATCGCAATCGATGCGGAGATGCATCGGGTGGAAGAGATCAAGGAGAAGGTCTCCCACGCGGTTCAGCTCGACAGCACCGACCCCGATGCCCTGAAATCGGTCGGAGCCGATCGGGTCGATACGGCGGTCGTTGCGATTGGCGAAAACTTCGAGGCGAGCGTGGTAACAACGACGATCCTGAAGGAACTTGGCGTGAAGGAGATTATCGTCCGGGCCTATACAAAGCGGGAAGAACGCATCCTCCAACTGATCGGCGCAACCCGTGTTGTCTTCGTGGAGGATGAGATGGGACGCCGCCTTGGGAAGGCCTTCTGTGGAAATGCCGTTCTCGACCATATCGTGCTTTCACCCACCCACTCGATTATTCAGTGGGAGGTTCCGGAGCGATTGACCGGAAAATCGATCGCCGATCTCGGACTGGAAACGAACCGTGATGTGATCTTGATCGCCCTCAAGAAAAAAAGCGAACCCTCCACCGGGATCTCCTGGAAAAAAAGAGGAGGGGCGCTGGAATTTCATCCGGCTCCGGACGATCTCCTCTCCCAGGGAGACATTCTCATCCTGGTGGGAAAAAACAAAGACCTCGCCCGGTTGACCGGATAAACCGTAAATCATCGCAATGCGGGGTCACCCATTAACAGGCAATGTCAAGGGGAAAAAGAGCCCCCCCTCTCTGTTTTTAGGTTTTAACAGAGCATCCAATAATAGATATTCGGGACTACTCTTCGATCTTCGCGCCCGTGGTTGGTTCGCTTCGCTCACGATGCGCAAGGAAGCAAGATACGCGATATAAGGTGCCGCATTCGTCAGTTCGAAGTCGTCTCATTCTTAAAATGATCCGCTTCAGTCACCCATCCGGATCTAGCCTAAAACCAAAACGGTTTTCTCTTAGGCCCAGACAGCCGCTTGGGCTGTCCCAGAAATCATTCGGTTCCATGTCGATGTCCACTCAGATTGTTGACAGGCTCCGCTCCCAAGATGCTGGGTCGGGCCAACCCCTTCTGGCTCATGACATGGGCGGATCAAAACAATCCCGATAAAGCGGGTTGAAGCGGCTCCCAATCAGATCTGTTGGTTTGACCAACCCCTATTCTGGCTCAACCGCCTCAATCCTTCCCTTCTACTTGAAAACCCTACATTCAACCTTGAAGTGCAACGAACTGGGAAGCTGCTTCCAGTGGGGTTTTAAATCCCAGATATTTTCTGGGGCGGTTGTTTAGCGATGATTCGATTTGGGCGATCTGCTCTGTTGTGATCGTATTGAAGTCGGTGCCTTTTGGCAAGTACCATCCCGCCGCGTCATATCCCAGTCCGACAATCTGATCTCCCTGCGCCACCTGCGTCAGCCGCGAGGCGGGATCGTACTGATACCCCACCGGGGTCTGGCCGTTCGCGCTCATCGATGTCCTTCGGCCCAGAAGATCATACTGATAAGCCACCGTTCCCTGCGAGGTGATTTCCTGGACCAGCCGATCCAAACCATCATAAGTAAGATCGATGGCCCCCGAAACAGTATCGCCGGTACGGGTCAGCCTTCCCACCGCATCATAAACAAACTCGCTGCGGTTCCCGTCGGCAAAGTGGGCCTGAGTCCGCCGGTTCAACGGATCATACCCGAACGAACTGACCTGCCCCTTGTGTTCACTTAAACTCCAAAATCAAGATAACGACTTGACCCTATTTTCTTTGTAGCTACCCGAAAAAATAGCAACATAGAAATCGGGATAACACCAATGGTTGCATCATAAGTTGCACCCGATAAAGTGACTATGGGAAATACAAGATTCATAAAAAATACGAGGATGGAGGATCCACTATCAACTTTTCCGACTGGTTCCCAGATATAAAGACTCGCGAGTTCAAGATATATCGGAAACCAATGGATGAGCCCTATAGAAGCACCCCAAGCTCCCCATATAGGTCGACTGATTTTGACCAACGTATTTTCTAAAAGCCATTTAAAAACAAAACGGGCTACAACAGGTAAACTCAGTTGAATTAATATAAACCTGACTCGCTCACTCATAAGGCCAGAATGAAGAAAACCATCCAGGCCATAAAATACTACGGGAACAGCGATATAGGAAATTAAAAAGGACCGATATTTTTCATTCACGATTTTCAAAGTTATCGTATTTATCTTTGAGTGTTATAATTAACCAATACCGCTGGACGTCTTATAAAACCGAAAACGACTTTAACGATCAGGGGCCTTCCAATCACGAATTGTATTGCTCACATTAACTTTAGTAGTTCTCGATAGCACACTTTGTGAAACAAAATTCATGGGCAGGAACTAAATAACATTTTGCTGCCAAACCCAATCGATCTTTCCTGCCTCCTGGGAGCCTGCTGCAGACGTCACGATCAACATTTTGTAAGCATTGTCGTACACAATTAAAGTATGGACTCCGTGGAGCCTTTTCACATACAAACTTGGAGGCACCACAGTAAGTTAACGCCGCCTCTCCCGTTGTAATCATCACACTTGTAACTTCCTCGCATCTTTGATCGTAATATTGAGTCAATCCCATTTTTAGTTGAAATTGGTCTTGCGGTTCCTGGTGTGGCTTT
>CAZOFJ010000021.1:0-43191 GCA_964579005.1 uncultured Nitrospirota bacterium | reverse complement strand
TCCATTCATGTCCGGTCCACCTTCGAATTTTGACCCTCCCGGTTGCAATCACCGAAACGGCGACCGCCTGATTCTCCTCTTGATCGCTCGTCAAGTAGATGGCGCCGCCGACCCCAGTCATCGTCCCGTTCGGTTGGAAGGTCACTCGGTTGTGATGAAAGCTGATGCCGTCTTTTGGTCGAGCCGAGTCGGGGAGGGGAGGAATCCCCTCTTTCAAGCCAAATCGAACGGAGGGGGGAAGAATTCGTTCTTCCGATCCGGGAAGAAGATACTTACCCAGTTCCGGATCAAATTGAGCCGGGGTCGAAGACCCGCCGGCGATCGCCCTCTGGCGGACCCACCTCAAGTCGGAAACGACTTGCCGGCCGGCATCGGCCAAATGATAACGGGCGCTCTGGCGGTTCATAGAAAAAACAGCCAGAACCGCCATGATCCCGACAATCGAGACTGCCATCATGATTTCTATCAGGGTATATCCATCTTCAGAATAAAAAAATCTCATCCTCTTTCCTCCACACACGGCCGGGACGGACGCAATAGAAGTGCCTAAGAATTTATAATGAGATTAAATGGGAAGGAAAGAAACTATCTGAGGAATTTCTAAATAAGAAAAGGACGGGAGAAAGTCGTCGCTCTTAGAACGGTTCTTATCGATACACCTCTGTCTACAAAAGGATTCAACGGTTGACGGGAAGAATCTTCGGCGGAAAGATCTAATCCGGCGGAGCCGGAAAGCGGGGGGCTTGCGTCGCCCCCTCCACCGGCCTGTGCGTGCTCTCCGCCAAAGCCGGATGGAGCCTCCCCCTCAACGCTCTCTTCGTTCGCTGGTATTGAAAAGATCTACGCAAAAAACGTAGATCTTTTCAATACAGAATCTAACGTTCGATGTCCAATCCGTACTCTTTTATTTTAGTGAGGAGGGTCTTGTAGCTCACCTGAAGGATCTCGGCGGCACGACTCTTGTTTCCACCGGTTTCGCCCAACACTTTGCCGATCATTTTCGACTCGACCATCCGACTCGCCTTCTCGCTTACCTCCTGGAGGGTTCCCTCCATCGGGATATCCCGTAAAGAAGGTTCTGCCTGCGCTTTTGGTTTTAGGCCGAAGTGCTCCGGAAGAAGACGGTTCCCGTCGCTCAGGATGATCGCCCGTTCAATGGCGTTCTGTAGCTCCCGGACATTCCCGGTCCAGGGATGGGCCATTAACAATACCATCGCCTCTTCCGAAACCGTTTTGACCTCTTTCTTCATTTCTTTGGCATAATAAGAAACAAAATGTTCGACCAGGGCGGGAATATCCTCACGCCGTTCGCGAAGGGGAGGGATGACGATCGGAAAAACATTCAACCGATAATAGAGATCTTCCCTGAATGTCTTCTGCTGGATCAACTGCATCAAGTCACGATTGGTCGCCGCCACCACCCGGACATCGATCTTAACCCTGACGGTTCCGCCGACACGCATCATCTCCTCTTCTTCCAAAACCCGAAGCAGCTTCGCCTGAAGAGAAAGATCCATCTCCCCGATCTCGTCGAGAAAAATCGTCCCTTTGTCGGCCAACTCAAATTTACCGATCTTCTTCCCGACGGCCCCCGTAAAGGCCCCGCGCTCATGCCCAAAAAGTTCGCTTTCCAGAAGATCATGCGGAATGGCGGCGCAATTGATCGCGACGAAGGCTTTATTCTGCCGCGGGCTGAGCATATGGATGGCGCGGGCGAAGAGCTCCTTTCCCGTCCCGCTCTCGCCGCCGATTAAAGCGGTCGTCTTTCCGGGGGCGACCTTTTTCATCTGCTCCACAACATCAATGATGGCGGCGGCTTTCCCAATGATTTGGGGAAGTCGAAGCTGATGGCTGAGATCCTCCTTCAGGATCATGTTTTCGGTCACCAACCGCTGCTTCTCCAGCGCCTTTTCGATTTGAAGAAGAAGGTGTTCCGGGTCGAACGGCTTGGCGATAAAGTCGTAAGCCCCCTCTTTGACCGCCTTCACCGCCGTTTCGATGCTCCCATAAGCGGTCATGAGGATCACCGGAATCAACGGGTTATGCTCCTTCGCGGTGTGGAGAACATCCAGGCCGCTTTTAAGAGGGAGTTTCAGATCGGTCAATACCAGATCGACCTTCTCTTCCCGCAGTTTTGCGATCCCCTCACGGCCGTCCTTCGCCCAGACGACCTGATAACCGGCGCCGGTCAGGGCTTGGGAAAGCATCTGGGCCAGACTTTCTCGATCCTCAACGATTAAAATCGTCTCCATCATCACCCCATCGCACCATGCACACCATGCACTCCGTATGGAACCGACCGTAGAAAAGGAAGGGATATCCTAAAAATCGCGCCGATCCCTTCCCCGTTCTCAACCGAGATCTGCCCTCGGTGCGCCACGACGATTTTGTGGACCAGCGCCAATCCCAATCCGGTCCCCTTTTCTTTGGTCGTAAAAAACGGAAGAAAGATTCGGTCGAAATACTCTTTTGGAATCCCAGGACCGGTGTCGGCAATCTCGACCTCGAACGCCCCTTCCGGCCGCCGCCGGAGGACGATCCTCAACTCGCCCGACTCTTGTAACAACATCGCTTCAAGGGCATTTTGAATCAAGTTTGAAAAAGCCTGCCGAATCAAGATCGGGTCAACCAAAGCTTCCGAAGCTTCCGCGGCCTCCCCCAACGAGAGAATCCAACGAATATGAGGATAAGCCCCGCTTCCGATGAACTGTTCCTTCAACTCTTCCAACAAGGAACCGAGGGAGGTAGACGATGGGTGGATCTCGGTCTTTCGACCGTAGGCCAGCAACTCGGTGATCAGGCGCTCCATCGCGGAGAGTTCACCAATGATCGCCTTGATCATCTCCTGTTTGGGATCGACCGGATCAAGCTTCTTGGAGAGAAGGCGGGAAAAACCGAGGATTGTTCCCATATAATTCCTAAACTCATGAGCGATCCAGGCCGACATCTCCCCCATCACCGCCAGGCGTTTCTTCAACTCGACCTGGTCCTGGAGCATCTTCATATCGCTCAAATCGGTGAAAACAAGGGTCGCGCCAATCGTTCTCCCATCCCGATCCCGGAGAAGCGAAGTGTTGAGGCCAAGCCAGATCCGTTTTCCATCCGGCCGCTCTACCTCGCACTCCTCTCGAGCAACCTCATTTCCGTGGCACAGGGTTCCATCGAGAAACCTGGCGATTTTTTGATTCGTCCCGAAAACGGTTTCGTATGACTTTCCCATCACCCGTTCGGCGGAGAGAGAAAGAATCGCCCCCGCGGCGGGGTTAAAGGTGGTGATCCTTCCCTCGCAATCAAAGGTCAAAACGCCGCTGGTCACGCTTTGAAGGATATTTTCGTTATAACCCTCGACCCACCTGGCGTGCTCTTCGGCCCTTCCTTTTAATTGTTCCAACTCGTACTCCTTCTGCTTTAATTGATGAATCAGATTTTGAAACGTATGGATGACGAAGCCGGTCTCCGTCGTCGTCCCTTCGGAAGGGAGGGAAGCATCGGCGGGCGGGGAAAGGAGCAGAAAACGGAAGAAATAATAGCCGAAAACGGCCGTTCCTGTCACCCCGAAAAGTTTTGCGAAGAGCAAGAGAAGGCGGGTCCTGGCATCTTCACGAGGCGAAAGGGGAACCGTCAGAAGAATGATCTGCGCTTTTTTCATTTTTGTTTTTTCCATTCCGTCTGGGGCAAGAGAAATCCAAACCCGACCGATCCCTTCCTCCCCCTCCACCCTCTCCACAACAATCTCCCCTTCTAACACAGGGAGCGAAGGAGAGAGAACGGTTTCCGCCGGATGCCCCTCCACTGTTCCGTTTTCCGGGTGAGAATCGGCCAAAATCGCCCCGTTCGCACCGAGAAGGCGGATTCTTCTTATGTTTTTCCGGACAGCAATTTCCCTTAGAAAAGATGACTCTCGCCCGACCCGATCTAAATCATTCGGGAGCGCCGTTCGAACCGCTTCCCCCAGAAGCTTCAACCGCTCTCGATCGCTCAGGGCGAGCGCCTTCTCGAGACTCCGGAAGTGCCACACAAGGTAGGTCACAAAAAGAACCGAAAGAAGAAGGAAGAAAGAAAGGAAAAGAAAGAAAAAAAAACGAAGCTGTTGATGTCGCTTTTTTGGGGTGTTCACGCGATCCTTCCCTATGAGCCTATCTAAAAACCTGTTTCTACTGCGGGGGGCTGCAAGGCCGTGGGGCTGCGTTCTCGGGGTAAAACGTCCTCACCGTAACCTCTGGCTACGCCTCCCCACCCCAAAGAGCAAGCTCTTTGGGGTGGGGAGGCGTTTTCCCCCTGCGGCCTTGCCCCCCGGCTTTTCGCTCCCCCTCGTCACGAACCGGGTTTTTAGATAGGCTCTATTGTGCCCGACCGAGGAGAAAGTACCATTGGAGAATCTCCGTTCCCCAAATAAGGCTGATGAGCGCCCCCAGGGCGAGGAAGGGGCCGAACGGAATCGGTTCCGCCCGGCTCCGCCCCTGGAAGAGGACGAGAAAAAGACCGAGGAGGGAGCCGGAAAGGGCGGCCAAGAAGATCGTCAGCAACATTCCTCTCCAGCCGAGAAAAGCCCCGATCATCGCGATCAGCTTGATGTCCCCTCCCCCCATTCCCTCCTTCTTTAAAAAAGCAACCGACAAGACCGCCGTCAGATAAAAAAGTCCCCCGCCAAGGAAAAGGCCGAGGAGGGAATTGATCAGCCCGGGAGGAAGCACGGTCGAAGCGGCAACAACTCCCAACACCATCCCCGGAAGCGTGATGCGATCAGGAACGATTTGGTGGGAGAGATCGATGAAGGTGACGGTGACAAGGGCCGAAAAAAAAAGGGCATAAATGGCAAAGGGAAGAGATAATCCGAACTGGCGGAGCATAAAAAGATAACCAAACCCATGACCCAACTCGATCAACGGGTACCGCCAAGAGATCGGGGCGCGACAGAAGCGGCACCTCCCTCCAAGAAGAAGAAAGCTGAGAAGAGGGATATTATCGTATGGCCGAATTGGCTTCCGGCAAGAAGGGCAATGAGAAGGCGGGAAAACAATCGATTCTTCACGCGGAAATCGATGGATGCAGACATTGACGAAACTCCCTACAAGTAATCCGACAATAAAAACAATCGTTTCCAGCATCACGAGGGCATCCATTTCGTGGAAAGTCTAGCACAAGATTGTCACACCAGCAAGGAAACCATCTATCGACATTGAGAGCTCTTGGGACGATCTTGATCTTGACAATCTTCGCTCTTTTCTATAGGATATGGTGCGATTTTGATTGAAATAGGCGCGTAGCTCAGGGGGAGAGCGCTTGCTTGACACGCAAGAGGTCGGCGGTTCAAAACCGCCCGTGCCTACCACTTTAGGCCTTTCTTTCCGAAAGACCGTTTCCCATCGAAATAAAAGGCATCGTCAGAAACCGAATGATGCCTTTTATTTGTTTTGAAGCTCCCTGCAGCAAGCTGCGGGGAATGTACTCGCAATGCACTTCCATCGAAAAATTAAAGGATTATTTGGATGGCCGAAGCAACGATCCGGCTGAATGGACAAGAGAAAAAAATAGCCATTGGATCGACCTTCCTTGATTCCGTCAAAACGTTTGAAAAAGGGAAAGAGGCCCTCGCCATTCGGGTGAATGGTCAATTCAAAGATCTCTCGGCAACGGTCGAAGGAGACGCGGAGGTCACCCTTCTCACCTTTGATTCCACCGAAGGAAAAGAGGTCTATCGCCACAGTTCCGCTCATCTGATGGCCCAGGCGGTAAAGGAGGTCTTCCCTTCCGCCAAGATGACAATCGGCCCCGCCATTGAAGAAGGGTTCTACTACGACTTCGACTTTGAACGCCCCTTTACCCCGGAAGATCTGGAAAAGATCGAGGCGAAGATGAAGGAGATCGTTCAGCGCGACCTCCCGATCTCTCGCCTGGAACTCTCGAAGGAAGAGGCCGCCCAGCTCTTTCAACAGCGGGGAGAACCTTACAAAGTAGAACTGATCGAGGAACTACAGCCTCCGATCTCCGCATACCGCCAGGGAGACTTCATCGATCTTTGCACCGGCCCGCACGTACCGTCCACCGGGAAAATCAAGGCCCTGAAACTGATCACAAGCGCCGGGGCCTACTGGCGAGGGAACGAAAAGAACAAGATGCTCCAGCGGATCTACGGGACTTCTTTTACGCGGAAGGAAGACCTCGATGCACATCTAAAAAAGCTGGAGGAAATTAAAAAGCGGGACCATCGCAAACTGGGGAAAGAGCTTGATCTCTTCTCCTTCTCAGATGATATCGGCGCCGGGTTGGTTCTTTGGCATCCAAAGGGGGCGATCATCCGAAAAACCCTCGAAGACTTCTGGCGTCAGGCGCATCTGGAGGGAGGATATGAATTGGTCTTTTCCCCCCACATTGCCCGGCTCGATCTTTGGAAACGGAGCGGCCACCTTCAATTCTATAAAGACAATATGTATACCCCGATCGATATCGACGGCATCCCGTATGAACTGAAACCGATGAACTGCCCTTTCCACATCATGATTTATCAGTCGCGCCTCCGCAGTTATCGGGATCTCCCTTTTAGGTGGGCCGAGTTGGGAACGGTATACCGTTACGAACGATCGGGGGTCCTCCACGGACTTCTCCGGGTCCGCGGCTTTACGCAGGACGACGCCCATCTTTTCTGCCGACCCGATCAAATCGAATCTGAAATCCTCAAAGTACTCGACTTCACGACGTTTGTTCTCAAGACATTCGGATTCGAGCAATATGACGTCTATCTTTCGACGCGGCCGGAAAAATTTGTCGGGAGCCTCGAACGATGGGAACAGGCGACATCTGCCCTGGAGAACGCCTTGAAGAAAAAGGGGCTTACCTATCAAATCGATCCGGGAGAAGGCGTTTTTTACGGCCCGAAAATCGACATGAAGATCAAGGATGTTCTTGGACGGTCGTGGCAATGCACAACGATCCAGGTCGACTTCAACCTCCCCGATCAATTCGGCATTACGTACCGGGGAGAAGATGGAGGAGAACATCAACCGATCATGATCCATCGGGCGCTCATGGGATCGATCGAACGCTTTTTCGGCATCTTGATCGAACATTATGCGGGGGCCTTCCCTGTTTGGCTGGCCCCGGTTCAGACCTTGATCCTTCCGATCACTGAACGACACCGGGAATATGCCGGGGTGGTCGATCGGCAACTCCGCGAATCGGGCGTCCGATGCCATGTCGACGATCGGAATGAAAAGATCGGCCTCAAAATCCGTGAAGCACAGTTGTCGAAGGTTCCATATATGCTGGTCGTGGGCGATCGAGAGGTGACAGACCGGACCCTCTCTGTCCGGAATCGAGCCGGCGAAAGCGTCGGGTTTCCGCTCGACGTCTTTCAGAAAAAGATAGTGGAAGAAATTGCGACTCGGGCCGGTACACCATTATAGGAGCGAATTGCACGACGCTCCTACCGTCAAAACAAAATTGAACCAAGGAGGTTTTCTATCGCTGCAAAACTGAGGGTCAATAACGAAATTCGCGCACGAGAGGTTCGGGTCATCGGACCCGAAGGGGAACAATTGGGAATTATCTCTTCCAGGGATGCAGTAAAGAAGGCCGAAGAGTTCGGTCTAGACCTGGTCGAGGTCGCCCCCACCTCCGTTCCTCCCGTCTGCCGAATTCTGGATTTTGGAAAATACAAATATGAGCAGAGTAAAAAAGAACACTCGGCCAAACTCCATCAAAAAGGAACCCAACTCAAAGAGATCAAATTCCGGCCCTTTACAGGGGAACACGACCTCGATTTCAAGGTCAAACATGCCAAAGATTTCCTGACAGCCGGACACAAAGTCAAGATTTCGCTGATGTTCCGGGGGCGAGAGATGGCCCATCGAGAAAAAGGACGGGGACTGGTGACCCAAATACAGCAACAGCTTCAAGATCTTGGGCAACCGGAACATCCGCCGAAAATGGAAGGGAATAGCATGGTGATGATCTTAATCCCGAAACCGACAAAGGAGAATAAATGAGAGCCAAACTTAAAACACATCGGGGCGCGGCCAAGCGCTTTAAGATTACGGGGAGCGGGAAGGTCCTACGCCGAAAGGCCGGGAAAAGACACCTCCTCACCGGCAAAGCAGCGAAGCGGAAGCGAAGCCTGAGCGGAAGCACCCCCGTTCATCCCGGCGAAGTCCGGGCCATTGAACGACTGCTTCCCTATGGTAAGTAACCGCTTCACCGGTGGCCGCTTCTTTTTCCAGGCCATCGCTTTCCAAATCGAGTCACTCATCACCCAAGCAACAATTCATCAGTCACAAGGAGTTCAGAAATGCCGAGAGCAAAAGGAGGTCCCAAAACCCGACAACGCCGCAAAGGCCGTCTCAAGCTGGCAAAGGGTTATTACGGCGCAAAGAGCCGTCTCTACAGAACGGCAACCGAAGCGGTCGACAAGTCGCTTCTCTATGCCTATCGTGATCGGCGGCAACGGAAGCGCGACTTTAGAGGTCTCTGGATCGCCCGCATCAATGCCGCCGTTCGCAACCACGGAATGACCTACAACCGCTTTATGGAAGGATTACGGAAAGCCGGTATCCTGCTTAATCGGAAAATTCTCGCCGAAATGGCCGTCCATGACGAAAATGGCTTTAAGCAGATCGTTGCGGCGGTCCAATCGAATGGTTGATCTGACCATTCCGTTCTTCATGGAAGGGTCCCCGGTAAGCTTCCGCCGCTTGTTGGGGACCCTCATTTCACTACCCAAGCGAACCCGATTCATCCCCACCAACACAATATAGAGAGACCCTGAAAAGAGATCATCCTTTGGCTCCCTGATTTAAATGGTTGACTAAGATTACGAATTAGACTATACAGAAGAAAAAAATAAAAAAGATGTCATCTGGGATGTCCCGGGGGTGTGCCATCGCCCTCTGATTCTCGCACCTGGAAGCAATAGATGTCATTAAACCGTCATACATACACACCTTTACCAATCGAAGTGCCAATCGGGGAGAACAGATGGAAGTGAAACTCTATGTCGGAAACCTGTCATATACCACCACAGAAGAGGACTTGCGCACCCTCTTCGCGCAAGCCGGGGCAGTGGCATCGGTCTCGCTGATCAAAGACCGTGACACCGGTCGCTCGAAGGGTTTCGCCTTCGTCGAAATGGAGACAGAAGCCGATGCGCAGAAGGCCATCAATCAATTTAACGGCTCTCAATTGAATGAACGCGCGCTCACCGTCAACCTCGCTCGCCCACGCGAAGAACGGGGGCGGGGGGGAGGATTTGACAGCCGTCGGAATGATCGTTCGGGAGGAGGCCGCCCGCGTGGCGGTGGGGGTGGCGGCGACAGAGGCGGTCGCGGCCGATCATGGTAGTTCAAGGTCAGGAGTTGCGAAGGATCCGGTCGGCCAGCCACGGGTGAAGCCGTTGGATCCAGACCAGCGGTTTTACCAAGCCGATTCGAATTTCATGCCGGTCGGCGGCGATCCCACGAATGACCGCCCTTGCAACCTGGTCGGCGGTCAGCTTCATCTTTCCACGCCCACGGGTCATCTCGGTGTCGACTTGAGGCGGGAGAACTTCAAATACACCGACAGAGGAAGCAGCCTCTTCCATCTGATAGCGAAGCGCCTTGCTGAAGAAATGGACGGCAGCCTTGGTGGCACAGTAAACTGGCGCGCTTCGCTTCGGAACCAGAGCAAGCCCCGAAGAAATATTCACGACAGCGGCGGTCGACTCTCGACGAAGCAGGGGGAGGGTAAGGAGTGAAAGCTTCACCAATGCGGTGAGATTGATTTCGATTTCATCATCGATATCACGAAGGGCTGGCTCGACAGCCACCTTTATAAAATCGTAATTGCGCTGAATACCGGCGTTGTTCACCAGAATCGAAAGTCCTCCCAACTCCGCTTCAACCCCCTTGACCAGCCTTTTTAGCTCTTCCTCGTTGGCAACATTGCATTGGAAGGTCAGCAGACCCGGAATCTCCCTCGCCGCCTTTGTCAGCCGTTCCGGGTTTCGCCCGCAGACCATCACCCGGTTTTCTCGTTCCCGAAAAGCCCGGGCCAAAGCAAGACCGATCCCGGCGCTTCCACCGGTCACCAACACCTTATGCCCGGTAACGACCATCCACCTATAACCCTTCTACTTCAATCTCAAATCCCACCGCCGGCATCCCGATCTCCCAACGGGTAAGGACCTCCGGATCGATTTCACCGATCAGGCCGATCTCCCGCTCCCCGACCAGGATCGCTCCGGCACGTCCATCAATAAAAGTGGGATGAGAAATCGCCTCCAATCGGGAACGAAGGGAGAGATGATAGAAGAGCGACTCCAACACCGCGTGAAGCTCGGAGAAATTCGCGGTCGGGTGGACCATCAATGCCGCCAAGCGAACCTGCGTCTCCGTTTCTTTTCGAGAGGGTGTAAAATGGGCGATTTCGCCGACCTCGAAAATCCGGTGGGGATAGAAGGTTCTTCCGCTCGCCCCCTCAACCCGAAGGAGCGATGGAAGGAGCCAGGAACGGAGGAGGGCGAATCGCTCGGTCATCGGATTCTGGATCTCGATCGATCGGGCTTCCGGACGGTCGCTCCCGACCCCCTCGATCCGCATCCGTTCGACAAAGTCGGCGCGTGAACCCAAGACATTCGAAAAGAGCTCTTGGAAGCCGAGGCCAACCATCTCCTCCCGAACCCGGTCGGAGAGCCGCTCCAGTGATGAGAGCGATCCGACGGTGAAAGTCGACGGCATCTCCGGCGCGAAATGCGCAATCCCACGGCTGATCACATAATCTTCGACAACATCGATCGGGTGCATCGTATCATCGCGGTAGGGAGGAGCGGTCACCTGAAGCCGTTTTCCTTCGCCGAAAATGGTATATCCGTAACGCGACAGGAACGAAGCAGCCTCTTCATGGGACACCTCTTCACCCAAGACTTGACGAAGGTTATCAAGGGAAACCGCCAAGGAGCTTGAAAGATCAACCGGCATCACGATCTCTTTCCCAAATTCGGTCTCCTCCGGGAAAAGAACCGTCACCGGTTCAATCGTCGCCCCCCGATCGGCAAGGTTGCAGGCAAAAATGTTGAGCGCCAGAAGGACCATCCGAAGGTCGGTCCCGGTGACTTCAACGAAGAGGTCCGCATCACCCACGCGCACCTCCCCGATCTCGCGGCTGTTGATGATCGGCGGGAAAGAGAGGATCTGCTCTTTCGCATCGATCAGGATCGGATAACGGTCGGCCCCCTTCAGAGTATCGGCATAGGCGATCCCCTTCGGGTGGCGCGTCAGGATCTCCGAAAGGCTCATCGGCTGATCGAAGCCCAGGGGGATGAAACGAACCTGCGCCGGATCGGCCACCTCATACCGGACCGGGAAGGCAATCTGGTTCAACCGGTAAAGACCAATTGAGACCGTCCGGCGTTTTCGCCCAAAGATCTCGGCCAGTTTCTCCTGTGTCTGGATCAATTGGGCGAGGATCGGTTCGGTGACGGTGAGGCCCTTCGACACACAGGCGGCAAGAAACGGCCGAACGGTCTTTAATCCCTTCGCGACGATGACCTGTCGATCGGACTTTCCCTCTTTAAACGCGAAGAAAGGGTAGGACCTTCCTTTCCCTTCCATCAGAAGAATTTGGCGTGCGATCCCTTCCGGGCACCAGAGGTCGGGCCGGTTGCTGTCGTTCAGCTCGATCTTGGCGGTATCGGTGGCCGGGGAAAACTCCTTCAACTCCCCTTTGACCCAGGGGAGGCACGATTCGAGCTCGGCCTCGCCGATCTTCCCTCTTCCCAGGAGCGATTCAAAATCGCTGATCTTGATCTCAATCGTCGGCATCGTTTCTAACCCAATCTTTCTTGTACCGTCCGTTTTTCCCGGATAAATCCCAGGTCGGGAGAAAAGAGGTCCCGGATATCGGAAATCCCCAGCGCCACCATCGCCATCCGATCCAATCCGAGTCCCCAGGCGATCACCGGAACATCGACGCCAAGGGGTGCTCTCAACTCCGGCCGGAAAAGGCCCGCCCCGCCGAGTTCCATCCAGCCGAGCTTCGGATGGCGCGCGTGCATCTCGACCGACGGCTCGGTAAAGGGGAAATAGGCGGGACGAAACTCAATCTCCTCCGCCCGCGCCACTTCTCTCGCAAAAAGGGTGAGAAGACCGAGGAGGGTTCGAAAATGGATCTCTTCCCCCAAAACAATCCCCTCGATCTGAATGAAATCGGGGGCATGGGTGGCATCGACCTGATCATACCGGAAGCAGCGGGCGATTGAGAAATACTTACCGGGGATCGCAGGCTTCCCTCCCAACATCCGGGCCGACACCGCCGTTCCCTGGCTCCGCAGAACCCACCGGCGTGTCCGTTCGACATTAAACGGGTAGCGCCAGCCACGCGAGCCGGTATCGCCGCCGTTCTGGTGCGCGGCGGCGACACGTCCGATCACCTCTTCCGGGATCGTTTCATCCCGACCCTCGACAAAGTAGACATCGTGGATCTCCCGCGCCGGATGAAACTGCGGCATATAAAGGGCATCCATGTCCCAGAATTCGCTCTCCACCAACGGACCGCGCATCTCGGCAAACCCCATCGAGACAAACTTCTGTTTCACCTCATCGAGAAAGGCCCGGTAGGGATGCCTTCTCCCGCCGACAATCCGGGGAGGGGGAAGTTGGATATTGTACTTCCTGAACTTCTTCCCGCGCCAGCTTCCGTCTTTCAGCATCTGGGGGGTGAGGGGACCGATTTCCTCCACCCATTCAGTGTTGGAGGTACTTTTTGCGACCACTCGGAGTCGCTCGACCAGGCGTTGGCCCAACCCAGTGAGGCCGTATATCTGTGCTCGTTGTTCCTTGAGATGAAAGACCCCCTCTTTCCCTCGGCCGCTGGCGTACTCATGTATGATCCGTCTGATTGATTCATCAATCTTCTCCAAACGAGGGAGTCTTTCCTCGCCCACCGTATCAATGATATCTTTTACGTTGCGCCACTTCTTGACCGGCACGGAGTTGTCGAGATCTGGATTGGAGACGGCCAATTCAAGTCCACCCCCTGGTTGAATCTTGATACAGTTGGCCTTCTTCAGCTCACCGATCGCCTTGCTCACTTCCGTCGGCTCCATTAACTTACGTAACCCTTCGATTGTGAGTGGCTGTCCCAATTTCAGCTTATCCACAATACGCAGACCCGGCAGCCCTTCGGAGAGGTAGCGGGAACCCAAATCGGTGAGGGTCACCTCCGTTGTGACCTTATCGATTTCAACTCTCAGAACTCCTTTGACCGACAGCCACCCCGCCGCCATGCTCAGGCGCGCCTCGTCCAATCCGCTGGCGCTGAGGAGTTCTTCTCCCTCTACTCTGCTGCGGCTTCCGAAAGCAGCAAGGACCTTCCTCTCCAGGGGATGGAGGCTCTCGGCCAGTTTTAAGATCTCGTTTTCTTCCACAAATCTCCTTTTGGAACGGTTTGTTCAAGAGACGGTAAGAGATGCGAAAAGATACGGGGAAGGAGAAGGAATGTCAAGCCTGGGCTGCTTCTCGCATCAGCCGGATCGTCTCTTTGTAGTCGGGGCTCTCGAAGATCGCCGATCCAGCAACGAATACGTCCACCCCCGCTTCCGCCAGCGCTTTGGCATTCGATATCTTGATTCCGCCGTCGACCTCCAGATCGACCGACAAGCCCCGTTCGTCAATTATTTTCCGGGCCGTTTGGATTTTGTCGAAGACCTTTGGGATAAAACGCTGGCCGCCAAAACCGGGATTAACCGACATCAAAAGAAGGAGATCGATCTCTTCGAGGATCTCTTCGATCGCGGAAATCGGGGTCGCCGGATTGAGGGAAACCCCCGCGCGCGCCCCGTTTTGCTTGATCAACTGAATCGTTCGGTGGAGGTGCGGGCACGCCTCGACATGGACCGTGACGGAGGTCGCCCCTTCTTTAATAAATTCCGGGATCAGATGGTCCGGTTCCACGATCATCAAGTGGACATCGAGTGGAAGGGAGGTCACCTTCTTCGCCGCTTCGACAATCAGCGGCCCGACCGTCAAGTTCGGGACGAACCGGCCGTCCATCACATCGATATGGATCCAATCGGCACCTGCCGCATCGACCGCTTTGATCTCTTCCCCCAGTCGCGAGAAGTCAGCCGACAAAATCGACGGGGCGATCTTGATCTTTCTACTGGAACGCATCTCTCTCCCCTTCATCCATCATTTTGGATTCGTCTCGGTTTTAAGACCCCGATGGAGAATTCCTGTGACAGCATCAATCATCTGCTTGCCCGATTGTAAGTATGACCATGCCTCGTGCTCAAGGAAGGCGCTGACGCCATTTGTCTGGATCGCGAGAGGTGTGAAATACGCCGTAGACCGTCACTGTGCCTTCTGCATACTCGTAGAAGACCGCGTACGGAAAGCGGCGCACTAACCCCCGGCGATAGTTCTCGTGGACGACAGCATGCAACTCCGGCGTGCGGCGGATTGCTTCAATGCACGCATCGATGCAGCTCAATAACTCTTCGCCCAAGCCGGTCCGCCGATCCTCGTACCAGGCGTAAGCCTCTGCGATGTCTTGCTCGGTCTCCGGCGCAATGATCAACTCAGCGGCCATAGCGACTCTTGATCCTTCGTTTGACTTCTTCCCACATGAGTCCGGAGGCCGGATTATTGATCAGATTGGCCTTTCTCCGCGCCAGTTCTTCTTTTTGCCAGTCATGGACGGGTACCGCTTCGGGAGTGGCCGCAAGGTCATCCCATAAGTCCTCCACGAGCTGGAGCTTCTCCGACGGGCTCAGGTCAAAAATCGAGGTACTTGTTGGGTTCATCTGAAATCCTCCTGCAATTGTGTTCAAGCACGATGAAGCATCCTGCCGCCTATCTTATATTGAGCGGAAACGTGAGTGACTCACAGCCTCTCACCCGACCGCTTCTTATTTTTGAGGTCCACGATCGGCCGATGTTTTGATCCAACGGACAGCAAAAAACTGGTCCATTTTATCCGAATTGAAACAGGTTGTAAAATAATCCCGGCCATTCAGATCCTTCCGGACATACTTCCGAGCCGGCTCCGGAAGAGCCTCCCTTGGATCTTCCCGTTTCAGATCCGGGTAGACGGCTTCGAACGCCGCCACCTGCATCTCGTTTTCTTCCGGCTCGGTCGAGCAGGTGGCATAGACCAGCCGACCGCCGACTTTCAGATGGGCGACCGCCGTTTCCAAGATCGTCTGCTGAATTCTTGCGTACTCGGCGACGATCGACGGCGGCTTCCTCCACTTCCCCTCGGGGATCCGACGTAAAATTCCAAAGGCGGAACAGGGGGCATCGATCAAGATTCGGTCATGGAGACGACCGGAGGCGGTTGCGTTGGTCAGCGATTCCACCGCAACCCCCGGTGTTTGAAGACGCATGAGATTCTCCTGAATCGTCGCAAGCCGGTCGGCAGAAGCATCGGTCGCCACGATCCGGGCCTTTCCCCCCGACCGCTCCGCCAGGTGGGTTGTCTTTCCGCCGGGAGCGGCGCAGAGGTCAAGGATCGTCTCTCCCGGACGAGGATCTAGGAGATAAGAGATCAGTTGCGCCCCTTCGTCCTGGATATAGAAAAGCCCTTCCTTGTAAGAAGGAAGGGTGGAAACAGCCACCCCTTTGATAAAGAGGGCACCGGGAGAGAGAAATGAAAGGGTGACGGTTGCCCCTTCTTTTTTTAACCTTTCGGCGAGTGCCTCTCGATCGATCTTGAGCGCGTTCACCCGGAGGGTCGTCGGCGGGATTTCATTGCTCGATCGACAGAGTTCGAGGGTCTTTTCCTCCCCCCAACGGGCCAGCCACCGCCGGACCAGCCACTCCGGATGGGAGGTGGTTACGGCAATCACGGTTGCCCGATCCTCTTTTGGATCAGGAACCGGAAGGCTCCCCTTTTGGCGAAGCAGGTTTCGGAGCAGCCCGTTGACCAGCCGGGCCGCCGGGATTCCCTCCGCCTCTTTGGCCAGTTCAACCGACGTGTTCACCGCCGCGGAGGGAGGAATTCGATCGAGGAAGAGGATCTGATAAAGACCGAGTCGGAGGATATTTCGGATCGCCGGATGAACGGTTTTGACCCTGGAGAATCGATCGATCAACCAGTCAAGGTATCCTTGCTGACGAAAAACCCCGTAAACCAACTCGGTGAGCAGGGCCCGGTCGCGCCGGTCGGCAAACGATTGCGCCTGCCCGGCAAGGGTCCGATCGATTAAAGCACTCAGATCTTCATGGCTCGATTCGGCCTCGGTCAAAATAAATAAAGCCCCCGACCGGGGGGTCGGGGGCTTCTTTCCGGAAGGGATACGTTTTTGTTTAATCAGATGGCCTTTTGAAGCCGGCATTATCGTTGGCCCCGGTGTCTACCGCTGGCCATAGACCATCGCCTCCAACCGAGCCACCCGTTCCGCCATCGGAGGATGGGTCGAAAAAAGCTTCATCACTCCCCCACCCGTTAATGGACTCACAATGAACATATGGGCCGTCGCCGGGTTGGCATCCATCGGAATTTGATGCACTCCGGCCTCAAGCTTCCGCAATGCGCTTGCCAGCCAGAGGGGATTGCCACAAAGTTGAGCGCCCCCTGCGTCGGCCTCGAACTCCCGGGAACGGGAGATCGCCATCTGAATCAACATCGCCGCGATCGGCGCCAAGATGATCATCAACAGGGCGACAAACGGATGTGTTCCCCCCTCCCGGTCGTCCGACCGGCCGCCAAACCCGCCGAACATCATCCCCCACTGCGCGATGTTCGCCAACATCGAGATCGCCCCAGCCACGGTGGCGGCAATGGTGGAGATCAGAATATCCCGATGGCGGACATGGGAAAGCTCGTGCGCAAGAACGCCGGTTAGCTCTTCTCGATTGAGGATTCGCATGATTCCGGTCGTGACCGCAACCGCGGCATGGTTTGGATTCCGGCCGGTAGCAAAGGCATTCGGAGCCGGATTTTCAATGAGATAAACCTTTGGCATCGGCATCTTCGCCCGCATCGCCAGGTCGGCAACGATGTTGTAGACCTGCGGTGCCTCGGCCTCCGTCACCTGTTTGGCCCTGTACATCGCCAAGACGATCTTGTCGGAAAACCAATAGCTGACCCCATTCATCACCAGAGCGAAGACAAATGCCATCATCGCCCCGTTGTTTCCCCCCATTGCCTGACCCGCGAAGACCAACAACACGGTCAGCAGCGTCATGAAAAAGGTGGTTTTAAGCATGTTCACGGTGATTCCTCCTTCGTGTGGCCTTGATGGCCGAGAACAGACCGTTCTTGAATCGGGTGGCCCGCCGCATAGGCCTGTACGCTCATCCTCCGACCCCCTTCCGGCTGCATTTCATTTATTAAGATATAACCGATCCCGGCCGCCACTTCAAGTCCCCTCTCGGAAAGCCGGACGATTTCCCCCGGCGCCCCCCATTTTCCGTCCCGGCTCCCGATCCGAAGCGCGTTGATTTTCCAGCGCTTTCCTTCATAGAAGGTCGTCGTCCCCGGCCAGGGGGTGACCCCCCGATCGCGGTTGACAATCGCCTCGGCACCCTCTTTCCAACGAATATACCCATCTTCTTTTTTGAGGAGAGGCGCAAGCGTCGCCTTCGAATGATCCTGCGGCATTGGGTTCAGTTTTCCCGCTTTCAAGAACGATAATGTTTCTTCCAAGAGACTCGCACCGACTTCGGCCATTCGTCCGGCAAGTTGTCCCGCCGTCTCGTCTGGCTCGATGGAAATCGATTGTTTAAGAAGAATCGGGCCGGTATCCATCCCGGCATCCATCTGAATGGTCGTCACCCCCGTTTCCTTCTCCCCTTCGATGAGCGCCCACTGGATCGGCGCCGCCCCTCGATATTTCGGAAGAAGCGAGCCGTGGAGATTGATACAGCCGAACCGAGGGATCTTCAAAACCGACTCGGGAAGGATCTGTCCAAAGGCAACCACCACGGCGAGATCAGGGGCCAAGGAAATCAGGTGCTCGATGAATGCCGGATCTTTTCGGATCCGCTCCGGTTGAAGGAGTGGAATCGCACGCTGGAGGGCCGCAACCTTGATCGGAGGAGGGGTCAGGATCTCGCCCCGACCCTTGGGACGGTCGGGCTGGGTGACGACGGTGATGATTTCATCAGACGCGGCGAGTGCCTCGAATGACGGAAGCGCAAAGGAGGGGGTTCCCATGAAGACGATGCGAAGGGGCGTCGAAGCGGATGGAGGCATGTCAAAAGGTCTCTCCCCGCTTGAGCATTTTGTTAAACTTCCGGTAAAAAATATCCTTTTTAAGGCTGCTGAATCGATCAACCATCAGGACGCCATTCAGATGATCGATCTCATGTTGAAAAAGCCGGGCGAGCAGGCCCTCCCCTTCCAATCGGATCTCTTTTCCTTCCCGATCGATCCCCTTGAGCAAAACACGATAGGCCCGCTTGACCTTCTCTTGATACCCGGGAATCGAAAGACACCCTTCATCTGAAACTTCTTCCCCCTCCATCTCGATGATTTCCGGGTTGATTACCACATGAGGCCCGCGGCGAGCGGTCGGCTCCTCCTCCCGGACCGACAGATCATAAACAAAGAATCGAAGGGAATCCCCGATCTGAGGGGCCGCCAGTCCAAGACCAGGCACGGCGTAGAGGGTTTCGATCATCTGATCGATTCGTGCCTGTAACACCCCGTCGATCTCGCGGACCGGCACCGTCGACTCCAAAAGAACCGGCGCCGGATATTTTAAAATTTCTAAAACGGCCATAAAAACTCCTCATGACTTCGATTCTCAAATGATACCGCCCCCACAGAACCAAATCAAGTTCCCTTTCCACGCTTCCCAGGATCACGTCAAAGTCCCCGCCGTGATTGTCATTCCCACGAAGCTGCACAACGTGCCGAAAGGCGCGTGAATACAAGAAGAACACCTCCGCTCAGATCGATCCCTGAACCGGGATCAAAACCGATGGGACAGTGCAGGCGGGAATCCATCAGCGTTGATTTCTTGTATTCTGGATCGCTTCGCAATGACGTGTCAATTCTCGGAGGAATCTTTGTTTTTTTAAAGAATTGAACCAGAAAATGACGTGACCGTGCCACGCTTCCACGTCCATCCCTTTTCCACAATCGGTCCAAACAGGCGCCCTGCCAAAATAGTGGTAAAATAAAAGACAGAAACCCTTTTCATCGGAGGTGTGTCATGAACCCGAACAGCATCGGCCGATCGGCCCTCATTACATGGATCGGCACAGGAATCGCCGTGATCTCTTTTTATTTTTTACCCTTTGCCGTTTCGTCCGGCAAGGAGCTTCCCAGACTGGTCGATATCACCGATTTGAAGTCCGATCCGGATGGTTACGACCGGCACCGGGTCGCCGTGATCGGCACGGTCTCTTCTTGTGAGAAAAAAACCGGAAGGAGGGGAAGCCGCTACATGGAAATCGAGGTGGTTCAGAATGGATCGTCGATCTTGGCGGTCAGTGATACGGTTCGGTGCGCCAAGGCCGGAGCGGAGGTCGTCGTTCAAGGGACCTATCGTCGATCGGGATGGTTTGCCGGATATCTATTTCATGAATATATGAATGCGGAACATGTTGTCTATGGGTACTGATTCCGGATGCCGTGGGTCGTCGGAGAATGACCCGCGGTCGGATCATTCTTTCGCCTTCGAATGCTTCTCGACGAATTGCTTGATCTCTTCGAAATGCTCTAGGATCAATTTGGCTTTCTTCAACCCGAACTGAAATGGAAATCGATCGTCGGGACCTTGACTGAGCACCAACATTGGATTTCCCTTAAATTCAGACTCGCTTACAGGCATTGCATTCCCTCCTCTCTCTTTTTGATCATTGGATTTTTATGAAGCGACCTTTTTCCCAGGAACCTCCGGCTCGGCCATGAGATAGATTCGACTCCCCAGGGCCAAGGCAAGACCGACCGCCACATAGATGACGCCGATCACCAACCGCGGCGCCCCCAAGAATCGAATCATCCGGCCGATCAGGATCATTAACAAGATCAGAAGCCAGCTCTTGAGGCTGAAGGTCATGTAAAAAGGGCTCCGTTCCGGCAGTTGCTCGATCCGGGCGATATTCTTCCGAGCGACCTTCGGGAGGACGAAACTCCCCTTGGCGAAACCGATCGCCAAGGCGATGACGAAGCCGATCCCCTCCGCCATCCCCGGCCCTCCGCTCCCAAACCGGTTATCAAGCTCGCTCATCGATCGCTGGCCGAAAAGAAAAAACCCACCGGCCAATAGAAGCCCGGTTCCCACCACGGCCCAAAGAAAAAATGCCAGCTTTAAATGCGTCTCCCGCGATACTTCCATCATTTCACCCCTTTTTTCTATTCTATTTCATGTGGAGGCCTGTCCGGAGAAGAAGGAGAACGGTCCTCCAATCCCCCCACGGCCCTCGGCTCGTCCAGTCAAGGCCTGATCCGAGCCTTATCCCGTCGCTGCCTCAAGACCTCATAGGCAACGACTCCAACCGCAACAGAAACGTTGAGTGACGAGACATGCCCCTTCATCGGGATCGAGACAACCTGATCACAATACCCAAGCACCTTCTGATGAACCCCTTTCCCCTCCCCCCCGACAACAACCGCAACCGCATCGCTGAAGTCATAGTCCAGATAGGAGGTGGGCGCCCCTGTTTCAATCCCAACCGTCCAGATATGCTCTTTTTTCAACCGCTCGATCGTCGCCGAGATGTTGACCACTCGGGCCACCGGGACATAGGCGAGCGCCCCGGCCGAGGTCTTCGACACGGCGCCGGTCAACCCCGCCGCGCGCCGCTCCGAAATCACTACCCCATGCCCCCCCACCGCATCGACCGTCCGAAGGATCGCCCCCAAATTCCGGGGATCTTCGACTTCATCGAGAACGAAAAGAAACGGCGGTTCTTCTTGTTCTTGCGCCGACGTCAAGATCGTATCGAGATCGGCATACGACCCGACGGCGAGGGTCCCGCCGATCCCCTGATGTTTCCCCGTCTTGGTCATCCGATCGAGGACCTCGCGGGGAACGGTCAAAACCGTCGCCCGCTGATGTCGGGCAAGGATCCGGATCTCGTCGATCTCTTTCCCCCCTCGCCCCGGCACCAGGTAAACCTTGTTCAACTTCCTCGCCCGAAGCGCCTCCAGGATCGGATTAACACCGTAAATCACCGCCTCTTCGACCGCTTCCGAAGGACGCTGATCTCTTGGCTTGAGATCCCTTGGTATCCTTGGATCCTTTGGGTTCTTCTCTCGTCGGTTCATCGTTTTACCCGCGTTGTTCCATCTGGGCGATCTTCGAGAATGACTCCAGCCGCAGCCAATTGCTTCCGGATCTCATCTGATCTCGCCCAATCTTTTTTTCGACGGGCCTCCTCTCGGTCAAGAATTAAATATTGAATCTTTTTATCATCAATAGGTTCAGTCTCGCTGTGTAGGGCTTCATAAGCGTTTGTTACAGTGGCAGTGACTTGAAACCTCCATTCTGCCGGTGGGACATGGAAGAGTCCCAGAACACCACCGAGCTCCCGCAGCAGATTTCTCGCTTCCATCCGGGAAGCCGCTTCTTCTTTCTCCCATCTCGTATTGATCTCCGCCCGAAACTCCTGAAGCACGCCGATCGCCCGAGCGGTGTTGAAGTCGTCGTCCATCGCCGACTCGAACGTTTCGCGGAATCGATTCCATCCGGCAGGCTGTATGTCGGGATTGCTGATATGAGAATCACTCTCCTCCCACCTTTGAAAAAGCTCGTAGAATCGGTCGAGGCCGCTTTTCGCCATCTTGAGGCTTTGATCCGAAAAGTCAACCGGGGAACGGTAATGGGTGGAAAGAAGGTAAAACCGGATCACTTCGGCGATCACTTGTTCCGGAAACGGCTTCGACTTCTCGAAGATCTCCTTGATTGTAAAAAAGTTACCGAGCGACTTCGACATTTTCTCCTGATCGACGGTGACGAAGCCGTGATGAATCCAGCAGCGGACAAACGGCTTTCCGGTCGTTCCCTCCGACTGAGCGATTTCGTTCTCATGGTGAGGGAAGATCAGATCCTTCCCTCCGCCGTGTAGGTCGAGGGTCTCTCCGAGAAGTTTCATCGCCATCGCGGAACACTCGATATGCCATCCCGGTCTCCCCGGCCCCCAGGGGCTTTCCCATGATGGCTCCCCCGGCTTCGACGATTTCCAGAGGGCAAAGTCAAGCGGGTTTTTCTTTCGTTCATCGACTTCGACCCGGCTGCCTGCGATCATCTCATCGAGCTTCTGCTTCGAGAGCTTGCCATACGAGGGAAACTTTGCCACTTTGTAATAGACGTCGCCGTCGACCGGGTAGGCGATCCCTTTGGAAATCAGCGTTTCAATCAGCCCGATCATTTCGGAAATGTAGTCGGTTGCCTTCGGTGCAATTGTAGGCGGCCTGATACCCAACTTCTTCATGTCCTCTTCATAAGAGGCGATATACTTCTCGGAAATCTCTTTCCAGTCGCACCCCTCCTGCTGCGCACGGCGGATGATCTTGTCGTCGACATCGGTGAAATTTTTCACGTAGCGAACGGAAATGCCCTTATATTCGAGATGGTTTCGAATGACGTCGAAGACAATCGCCGATCGGGCATGTCCGAGATGACAATGATCATAGACCGTCACGCCGCAGACATAAAGGCGAACCTCTCGATTTGTCGGGGCTGACCAAGGGGTTTTTTCCCCGGTCAGGGTGTTCATGACTTGCAACACGGCCTCTTTTATTGGCAACTGGGGCATCTTTTGGCTTGCTCAACGGGCTTTATTTGGCTTGCTCAACTCTTCTTCTTGACGGAAGCCGGAGGCCCCGACCAGGGGGACAAAAAGACAGGAGGTCACCGATGAAACCTCGATCCCTTTTTCTCCCTTGACGACCTTTTTCAGAACCTGTGACGTCCGCTCACCGATTGGAAGCACCATTCTTCCTCCCATCTTGAGTTGATCGATCAAAATCGAAGGAATTTGCGGCGCCCCGGCCGCCACTAAAATGGCGTCAAACGGCGCTTCGTCCTTCCAACCGAAAGAGCCGTCGGCCTGACGGATGACAGTATTTCGATAACCGAGCTCTCCCAAGATCTTCCACGCCCTCGACACAAAAAGTTGAATTCGCTCGATTGAACAGACCCGGGTGGCCAATTCGGCTAAGATCGCCGTCTGATAACCGGAACCGCTCCCAATCTCCAAGACTTTTTCCGATCCCTTCAACTCCAACGCCTCCGACATCAAGGCGACCATGTAAGGCTGAGAAATCGTTTGCCGCTCCCCGATCGGAAGGGCATGGTCACCGTAGGCCCGGTCGCGAAGCGCCTCTTCGAGGAAAAGATGACGGTGAACCTTCCGCATCGCCGCCAGAACCCGGTCATCCTTGATCCCTCGGGGGATCAGTTGATCCTCGACCATTCGGCGCCGAGCGGTCTCGAAATGGTTCACCGGTTCAACCTCCCCTCCCAACCACGAAGCCGGGCCAGGGTCGCATGATGGGTCAAATCGAGATGGAGGGGGGTCACGGAGATCTCGCCACGTTCGGTTGCCCTCTGATCGGTATTCTTCCCCTTCTCCCAAGTCATCCCGTTCAGGCCGATCCAGAAATATTTTTTCCCGCGTGGATCTGTCTTTTGAATGATCGTCCCCTCATTAAACACCCGCTTTCCGAGGGAGGTCATTCGAACCCCTTTCACCTCCGTTCGAGGGAGATTCGGGACATTCACATTGAGGAACACCCCTTTCGAAAGCCCTTCCTCCAAGACCAACCGAACCAGACCGGCGGCAAAATGGGCCGCCGTTTCGAAATGAAAATCTTTATCGCCGACCTGTGAAAAGGCAATCGACGGGATCCCCAACAGGGTCCCCTCCATCGCCGCCGAAACGGTCCCGGAGTAGGTCACATCATCGCCCAGATTTCCCCCTTTGTTGATTCCGGAAACAATCAGATCGGGACGTTTCTTTTTCAAGAGATAAAGAACCCCCAGGTTAACACAGTCGGTCGGCGTCCCATTGACGCTGAAAACGCCCGGACCGATCTCGTCCACACGAAGGGGTTTATGAAGGGTCAGGGCATGGCCCGCGGCACTCCGTTCCCGGTCCGGGGCAACCACCACGACTTTTCCAATTTCCCGAAGCGCCTCGGTCAATCGATGGAGTCCCGGCGAATGAACGCCGTCATCGTTCGTGGCAAGAATCGTCTTCATTTTCAAAGCTGGAACAACACTTTTAATTTATTCACCAATTCCAAATGATTTGCTTCGGGCAGTCTTCCCAATTCTCGCTTTATCATTGAGCTTGGAATCGTCACCAATTTATGAAGTCGAATCGTTGAACTTACCTTTAACCCGGATACTGAAAAACCGTCATCCATCGGACTTAAAGTGATATCGGTTTCTAGAAGATCGTCTGGAGGTTCACTCGTTATATAAGCAACAACCCGATGGCGGTGTTTTCCGACCACATCAGTCAAACAGATTTCCGGCCTTACCTTCGTCGTGCTGAAGTCGTCAAATGGAAAAGAGACCAATACGATTTTAAATCGACCCATCAAACGGTTTTCCGTCTTCTAAAGAATAGAGGTCTTCCTGGTTGTCTTTAAGAAAATCAAAAACAGGATTATTGGAAAGAGAGATCAACCACTCATTTTCTTTCAATGTATCGGTCTCTTCCGTGACAGTTTCCGGAAAAATCTTACTAAAAAACAGGTCAAATTTCGACTGCATCGAAGAAAGTACTTCAAGAAGTTCCAGGTCGCTACTCATCAACGTTCGTTGACTCATCGGACAACCTCTTTGCTTTTTTTCAACTGCGCCAATAATTCTCTGAGCCGATGATTCTCCTCTTTAAGTCGGTCATTTTCTCTTACGAATTTTTCGTACTGCTCCAGATGCTCCTTCTGCTCTTCGGAGACACGACGTTCAAGCTCAAAATACCTCCTCTTGAGCTCTTCTGTCTGGTTTTTCATTGACAAATAGGCCCTATGAAACTGCTTTAGTTTTTCTAAAAGTACCTTCTTGTCATTCTTCGTTTTTCGGAGTTCTTGCGTTGTCTCATTTTGTCGCGCTGCCTGTAAAATATTCCCTATCAGGCTTCCAGCCGCCAAGATGCCCCCCAGTCGATTTCTTCCTCTTTTTTCTTTTTGGGCATAACATGACCTCCTCTGGAAGAGATAACCGCCCACACCCGACTTCTTTAATAGATAGCGTAAAAAGCGTTTTCGTTTTTTATGATATCACGAACAGGAGAAGGGAACCATGCACGTTCAACTCGGGCTTTTTTAAAGCGTTTTGAGTACTCCCAAAAACAAAAAAAGCTGCAAAGCAGCTTTCGCACCCGATTGAATTGACCGGTTTAACCCGCTCGCCCCGTGAAAGGCCCGATCCCTTCCTGGTTGAAAAAGGGACCGGGCCTTTCACCTATTCCTCATAACAATCAATAAAAAATGGTCGGGGCGACTGGATTTGAACCAGCGACCACTCGCACCCCAAACGAGTGCGCTACCAGGCTGCGCTACGCCCCGACTAACTCAAAAGGTGAAGGACCTCCTTGAGTTCCTTCTTGACCCGCTCCAGGGTATCCCCCCAGGGACGCTCTGGCTTCTCCTGGGCCGGTTGGGGATGGAAACTTGAAAGCCTCTTTTTTGCACCGGCGATCGTCATCCCCTCTTCGTAAAGAAGTTTTTTAATCTGAAGGATCAGATCGATCTCTCGCCGCGTGTAAACCCGTTGATTTCCCTTGCTCTTCTTTGGATGAAGAAAACGGAACTCCGACTCCCAAAAACGGAGGACATACGGTTCCAACCGGGTCAGTTGGCTGACCTCACCAATCTTATAATAGGGCTTCTCCTGCATAGGCCATCTCGAACTTACTCCTGATGATCCTGCTGACGATCCTCTGAGTGAGTTTCTGGTTGATGATCTTGATTGATGAACTTTTTGAACACCTGGCTGGCCCTGAATGTAACGACACGCCGGGGTGTAATCCCGATCTCCTCGCCTGTTTTCGGATTCCGACCCTTTCGAGCCCGTTTTTGCCGTACCACAAAGTTTCCGAAACCGGCAATCTTGACTGTCTCCCCTTTCCTCAGGACTTCTTTGATCGAATTGAGGATAATTTCAAGAATATCAGACGATTCCTTCTTGGAAACCCCCATTTTCTCAAAGACTTCGCCCGCAATATCGGCTTTTCTCATTGTCGTCCCTTTTTCGACATCCGGTGGAGAATATCCGCTTTTATTGAAGAGGGTCCCTCACCGAGGGAATTAAAATTTGATCATAAATACAATAGGTTGGCATCAATGTCAAGTGTTTTTCTTCAAAGCAATCGGGGAACCGCCCTACAACTGCAACTGTCCTTCAAAGAGGGCGGCATAGGCGCCATCCAGGTGGATCAACGCTTCATGCGTTCCAGATTCGACGATCCGGCCCTGCTCGATCACCAAGATCCGGTCGGCCGTTCGGAGAGAGGAGAGGCGGTGGGCGACAATCAGGGTTGTTCGGCGGGCGAAGAGATTTTGCATCGCCTCCTGGATCGTCCCCTCGGTTTCAGCATCGACCGCCGAGGTCCCTTCGTCGAAGATGACGATCGGCGGATCTTTTAGAAAGGCGCGGGCGATGGCAAGCCGCTGCTTCTGACCAATGGAGAGCTTCACCCCCCGTTCGCCGATCCAAGTGTCATACCCGTTTGGAAACGACCGGATGAAATCGTCCGCGCAGGCGGCCTGGGCGGCGGCAACGATTCGATCGTCGGAGGCGGAAAGATCGCCGTAGGCGATATTTTCCCGAACGGTCCCGTTGAAGAGGAAAGGCTCCTGGCGAACCAGGCCAATCTGATCGCGTAAGGACGAAAGTCGCATCGTCCGGACATCGTAGCCGTCAATGGTAATTGCTCCCCCTTGCGCGTCATAAAAACGCATTAAGAGCGAGACGATCGTCGTCTTTCCACTCCCGGTAGCGCCGACCAGCGCCACCGTCTCTCCGGGCGAAGCCTCAAAGGCGATTTCCCTTAACACAGGGAGGGTCGAGACATATTGGAAGGAAACATGATCGAATCGGACAAACCCCTGTAAACGGGCCGGAAGAATCACCGGCATCTCCGGTTCCGGAACCTCCGGTTTCGTGTCGATGATCTCGAAGACCCGCTCTCCCGCCGCGATCGCATGTTGGAGCATGTGGTTGACCGAATGGATCTGGTTAATCGGGGCATAAAAGAGGGCGGCATAGGCAAAAAAGGCGACCAACTCCCCGACCGTCATCGCCCCGGTAGAGACCCGATAAGAACCAAATCCGAGGATCAATACCGTCCCCATCGAAGCGAGGAAAGCCATCCCCGGCGAGTAGTACGACCAGAGCCGCGCCACCTCCAGGCTTCCTTCGCAACAGGCGCGGCTCTTTTCCGAGAATCGTTCCGCTTCATGCTCCTGCCGGTTGAAAATCATCGTCTCCCGAATCCCGGAGATTGAATCTTGCAACCGGGCGTTGAGATCGCCCAGCCGCTGCCGAACCATCTTATAAGAACGATGGATCCGGCGGGTAAAACCGACCGCGGCAAAGGCAAGGATCGGAAGAGGGATCATCGCCGCCAGTGCGAGTTGCCACTGGATCTTGAAGAGGACCACGGTAATCCCGATCAGGGTCAGAGCGGCAATCAGGAGGTGTTCGATCCCGTCGATGAAGATCCGCTCCATGCTTTCCACGTCGCTGTTGACCCGCGACATGATCTCGCCGGTGGAGTGATTATCAAAATAGGAGATCGACAGACGCTGCGTCGCCCGGTATACGGTATTCCGGATATCATGGATGACCCGTTGCTCAAAGAGATTGTTCAAACGGATCCGCGCGGTGTTGGAGAGGGCCTTCACCGCATAGGTGACCACCATCACCACGGCGAGAAAGGCGATCTGCTCTTTTCTTCCGCCACCGATCCCCTCGTCGATCACTACCTTGATCAACCAGGGGGGGACGAGATCCATCAGGGTCGCGACGATCGCCGCGCCGAAGGTCAACGCGGCAAGCCCCCGATACGGCTTCATAAAGGTAAAAACACGGAATAAAAATTTCACCAGAACCTTCCTGAATATGACCCTGGCCCGAAGATGACCCTGGCCGTCGGGAAAAAACCTATCCCCACATCTCGTCGGGAACCACCAGCCGCTTCACCGGTTGACCCCGGACGATATGCTCTTGCATGATCTCAGCAACATCGTTCAGTTGAACCCCTCGATACCAGGTACCGTCTGGATAAATGACGACGTTCGGCCCGATCGAACAGGGACCGAGACAGCTCGACTCGGTCACCAAGATTTGACCGAACAGTTCGTGTTTCTCCATCTCGGAATAAAAGGCGGTGACCAATTC
Source organism: uncultured Nitrospirota bacterium (assembly GCA_964579005.1). Classification (GTDB taxonomy): domain Bacteria; phylum Nitrospirota; class Nitrospiria; order SBBL01; family Manganitrophaceae; genus CAZOFJ01. The sequence goes on along the minus strand of CAZOFJ010000021.1, from coordinate 14,909 downwards.
CCGGCTCGCCTTTTCCCCGCACGATCCGCGAGGATGTCCGGGAGGACGGCTGGTCGTACAGATAAGAACATGATATTTTGGTTTCGGCATCATCACTCCTTTTGATTTGGGTGGTGGGTCAACGAACATCTGGTTTTAGCATAAGAAGATCGATCTCCTCAACCAAAATCAAACGGCCGGTGCATTCCCACCCATTCCCTCCTCATCGATCCGAATCATCGAACGGGCTTGCGTCGGTCAGGCGGGGTGTGGTTTGGATCAATCCATCCCGGCAAGAATGCGTCGGAGCGGGTTTTCTTGCAGGATCTCGTGGAGCCTCGCGACGAAGTCGGGAGGCTCTTGAAACGGATGGTCCCTGAAGAGGGAGACATACTCGGCATCGATCCAGGTCTCCAACCTTCTCGATAATTCGGGGGCCACTTCCCTGATTTTTTGACGATGGTTTCGGTTGAACTGGAGGTTGTTCGGATCGACCAGGCCTTCGCGAATCCAGGCGGCGGTCTTTCTCTCGCACCGGCAGGGATTGCTTTTGTTGAGGAGGCCACATTGCTCATTCATGAACCGGTGGAGATCCCGGCGGGCCCGTGACAGTTTTTGCCGAAAGTGGGCCCGGCCGATTCTCATGATCTTGCCGCCGGTGACATCGCCGACCTGAAAGATTTCGCCAAGGAGATAGACCAATCGCTGTTCACGGCTCAAACAAAGGAGCATCGCCGTCATGCAGCCGATCTTCGCCTCTTCGACCAGGAGCGGCAGGTCGACCGGGACGGAGGCCGGATCAGGGAGGTCGAGATTCGGGGTTTCGTCCAACCGCGCTCGATAGGCGTCAAAGGAGGTGATTTTTGCTTCGCAGCGCCCCCTTTTCATGTTGAGGAGGTGGTTGGCGGCGATCCGATAGAGCCAGGTCCGGAAACGGCTCCTCCCCTGGAAGGTGGAGAGCTTGGTGATCAGTTTGATCAAGATCTCCTGGGTGGCATCCTCCGCATCGTGTCTGTTTAAAAGCATCCGGAGGGAGAGGTTGTAGATCGATCTCTGATGCCTGCTGATCAGTTCTTCGAGCGCTCGCCGATCTCCTTGCCGGACGGCGGCAATCCAGAGACGATCATCAGCATCCCCATCTTCTTCCTGAAAGGGGGAAATCATTTCATTCATTGTTCACTCGGGTCAAGGTGAAGCCGAAATAAACCTCTCGAAGCCGGGGTCAAATTCGTCCGGGTTGTCGGCATAGACGATATGGTCCGAATCGGAGACCTCAAAATAGATGCCGTTCTTAATCAACCGCCTCATTTTAGCCGCTTCCGCTTCGGAAAGATACCAGCTCTTCTTCGCGCGGACCAGCAGGACCGGGCATTCAATCCGGCTCAAAAGGGAGTCCCATCCCTGATAATAAACGTCGATGGCCGACATCGCATGTCGTGAAAAGAGGAAATCGTAGCCGGCGACGGTTTCGGTGAGACTTTCGACGAAATATCGGAGGTTCGACGGATAGGCAAACCGCCTTCCGAGGTCGTCGAGGGCCTCTTGATAGGAAGCGTACGGGGTCGGCCAATCGGCCGTCAATGGATCGACCGGAGAGACCCGATCGGGTGGAAGGGAAGAGAGCGCTGCCGGTCCCTCCGATTTGGCGTCGAGGAGGACAAGGCGCCGGACGGCATGGGGGTAGAGGGCCGCAAGGTAGGCGGCGTTTCTTCCGCCGATGGAGTGCCCGACGACGGTGGCTGGGAGCGCCCTCAGTCCGCTCAACAGTTCATACGCATCGGTTGCGAACTCTTCTCCGGCATAACGTGCGACCGGTTTGCCGCTGAGACCGTGGCCCCGCTGATCGGGGGCAATGATCCGAAACCGGTCCCCGTATCGGCGCATCAGGTCGATCCAGGTTTCTCCCCGGCCATATTTTCCATGAAGGCAAAGGAGGGGAGGAAGGTCGGAACCCGTCTCCCGATAAAAAAGGTTCATGCCGTTCAGATCGATCGTCCCTCTTTTGATTTTAAGATCGGTCATCGCATCGACCTCCTTATAATAAGGGTTACATTCTCGTCACCAGCGAACGAATGAGAGCGTTGAGGGGGAGGCTCCATCCGGCTTTGCCGGTGGAGGGGGCAACGCAAGCCCCCTTCTAAATTAGACACAAGAAAGCGGAGCATGTGACGGTTTAGGATAGAAAAACCAGCATAAAAAAGAGTATAAAAATAGGCACAGGCAGGGTCAACTTATGAAGGACCATCCGAAAATCATTGCACCCCCTCCCCTGATCTATCTTTCCGGCTGGATGATCGGCTGGTTGCTGGAACGGGTCGTTCCACTTCCGACCTTACCGGAGGGGTTGAGATACCTCCTCGGCCTCCCGCCGATCGCCATAGCGGCCTTCTTCATTTTTTCCGCCTTTCGCGCCATGCGTGAGGCCCAGACCGCGGTGAATCCGTATCAGCCCACAACCGCCATCGTCACAAGCGGCCCCTATCGCTTTACCCGCAATCCACTCTATCTCTCTCTGACGCTCCTTTATTTGGGAATTTCCTTTCTCTGGAGGATATCGGGTCCGATTTTGCTGTTACCATTGGTATTGTTGATCATCCGGTGGGGGGTGATCAACCGGGAGGAAACCTATCTTGAGAACAAATTTGGGGAGGAGTATCTTCGATACAAAGCCGGTGTGAGGCGCTGGTTTTAATCCGGCGGAGCCAGATTGAAAGAGGGAACAATGATTGAGAAAGTAGTGCGAAAGAGGAACTTGCGAGAATTCTCGGAGATCAAGGAAAATCTTGCTCACTGGCTGACCAAGACGCCAGAGGAGCGCGTCGCTGCGGTCGAGCAGTTGAGGAGAGAATATCATGGACGTTCAGAGAGACTTCAGAGAACTGCTCGCGTTGTTCGCCGATCTCGAAGTGCTGGATGAGGAATGAACAACCGGTTGACTTGATGAGATAACTCGATTATAAAAGGAACCCACCATCGTCATCCACAGTGGTGACACATCCACCTCTCGTTAACCCAACAAAACCTTGGAGATCCCAATGCCTTTTCCTTCTCCCTTTTATCGATGGCGGCCGCATCCCTGGCATGGCCTCGACGTCGGGCCCAAACCGCCGACATTGGTCTACGCCTATATTGAGATCACCCCTTTCGATCCGGTGAAGTATGAGCTGGACAAGGTGACCGGCTATCTGCACGTCGATCGCCCTCAACGGACCTCAGCGCTCCCTCCCACTTTGTACGGCTTCGTTCCGCGCACTTATTGCGGCCGCCGTGTCGGTGGACTCATGAAAAATGCCACCAAAGGGGATGGCGATCCCTTGGATATTTGCGTCCTCAGCGAGCGGCCGATCAACCGGTCCGACGTCATTCTGAAAGCCCGCGTGGTGGGAGGCCTCCCGATGCTCGATGACGGCGAAGCGGACGACAAGATCATTGCCGTGCTCAACAACGATTATCTCTGGTCCGACGTCAAAGAGATCTCGGAATTGCCGGGAGTGCTGGTCGAGCGGCTTCGGCATTACTTCGAAACGTACAAGCTCGTCCCCGGCAAAGACTCTCATGTGTCGATCGACGCCACCTACAACCGTGAACATGCGGAACGGGTCATTCAGGCGGCGATGGAAGATTACCAAGAGGAGTACGGATCATAACGCACCCTCGCCTTCTTTCGTTTCCGACAAACCGAAGCGACACCGGTGGCAGGCGCCGGCGCTCATTCTTGATTACCGTTGCCAGACGCCCAAAAACCTGGAGATCGAGGGAAAGAGAGAGGGGGGGAGGAGGCGATCGACGATCGGCCAAAGGAAGAAGAGGTCGCGCTTGATCGCTTCGAAGCGCTCTTCTCCCTGTAAGATCTGACGGAGCCGGGGCCAGCCGATCGTCCGGCTGATGGGACCCGATCCGTCGTGAAGAAGAAACTTCGTCAAAAAAATCGGCATCAGGTGGAAAAGCGACCAGAGTTGAAAGGAGATCCTCAGTTCTGGAAGGAGATCCCTTTCGACCTCCCGCCGGTAGCCTTGGAGATCGGGGGCAGTCCCAATCAGATAAGCGGAAAGATGTTTTGCCGCCGCCTGCCCGCTCCAGAGGGCGCTGTAGATCCCTTCCCCGGTCATCATATCGATCAGCCCGGCCGCGTCCCCCACCAAGAGAAGGTTCCCATCCACCAACGGCGTCTCCTTCCGGCGAATCGGAAGGGGATGGGCACGGACCCCATGGAGGAAGGCCGGATCGAAGCCGGAAAACCGAACCACCTCCTCCAGTCGGCGACGGAGAACCGACCCAACCGAATGGATCCCACCCAAACCGATGTTGAGATGGTCCCCCTTCGGAAAGATCCAGGAATATCCCCCTGCGACACCGCCAAGATCGATCCCCATCCGTTCCCGCCACCGGTCGGGAAAAGGGCCGGAGGGAATGAGATTCCCCTCGATGGCGATCCCCCGCCACTTCGGGACCGCAAGCCCGGCCCGGCGGGCCGTCTCTCCGTTCGCCCCGTCGGCAACGACAAGCGTTCTCCCCGTGAAGGTTTCATTTCCAGCACGTACGATGAGATGCGACGGCTGGCGCTCTATCTCCCGGATCGCCAGCCGTTCCCGAAGAATCGCCCCTTCCTTTACCGCCCGTTCCATAAGAAAGTGATCGAACCGGGATCGTTGCGTCAGATAGGCGATCGGTTGCGGGGCATCACAGATCAGGCCCTGTCGTCCTCGAAGGGTCATCTCGATGCCGGTGACCGACCGTTCGGTCACCGGCGAAAGATCGAACGGAAGCAGTCGCGCGGCACGAAGGGTCACCCCGCCGCCACACGGCTTGTCGCGCGGAAAAACCGCCTTGTCAAGAAGAAGCACCGAGAAACCCTGCCCCGCGCATTCCCGGGCAACGGTGCTCCCCGCAGGCCCAGCCCCCACGACGATCAGATCATAACGCACGAGGGATGGCCCCCTGAAGCTGTGAGCTGTGAAAGGAATTGTCTTTCTTGCATCCAATCGAATCGAATTTCATGCCAACCGATCTTCTTTATTCTCTGAGGCTGTGAATAAATCCTCTCCCGTCGCTGGGCGCCCGATGCGCGGCGCATCGCTGCCTTGCTCCTCCTCAACGTAGCCTCTGGCTACGCCTCGTCGGAGCGCCTGGCGCTGCTTGCGCCTCAGTCACCCAGCTCGGTCCAAGGATTTACTCATAACCTCTCTTTCCCAAGGCGCCTACATCGGGGGGCGGATATGAAGGATCAGGACCGGCCGGTCGGCCAGGGAGAGGATCTGGGTGGTGATACTGTCGGTCAGAAAGGCCTCCCGGATGTTCCCCACCCGGGTGCCCAAAATTAAGAGATCATAATTCCCCTCGTAGAGCTCTTTGACGATCGTACCGATGATCTCTCCTTCGCCGATCTTCATCTCGACATGAATCCCAAGGCTCTGAAAAATATGGAACACCTCCTGAAGATAAAGCGACTCTCCCGCTTCGCGATCGGCGGATCGGACATGAAAAAGGGTCACCTCCGCTCCGGTATTCCGGGCGATCCGCCCGACGAAGCGGATATCCGATTTGAGAACCCGCTCTCCCGCGACACAGATCAGAATCTTCTTGAAGTCTTGAAACGGGGTCGGCGTCAAGAGGGTCGGCACGGGGGAGTTGACCGAAACCCGCGCCGCAGTCGATCCGAGGAAGCGGCTCGGCGCATGTCTCCCGCGGGTTCCCAAGAGGATCAGGTCGTATCGGTTCCGCTCCGCCTCGTTCAAGATCTCCTCGGCGGCATGTCCCCGTCGGTAGGCGGTCGACACCTCTTGCAGCTCTTTCTGCACCCCCTGGCTCGCCAGGGCCAGCCCTTCGCGCGCCTTTTCCTCCTCGAGGAAGCGTTCCGCCACCCCCATGATCGTCAGCGCCCCTTGCGTCTTTTTAGCAAGGTAGACCGCGAATCGCAAGGCATGCTCCCCCTGCTCCGAGCCATCGATTCCGACCAAAATCCGTAACCCTTGATAAGGGAGGATGTGAAAGGAAAGGACCCCGACCGCGACCTTCTGGCCCGCGGCGGCCGGGAAGGTCTGTTGTCCCGGCGGAAACTGGACGGAGAGCAGGGCCGGGTCGTTCTCTCCGAATCCGCCGCCGGTCAAAGAGCGAACGATCCCCGGAACATGGACCGTCATCCGATAGAACGCCCCCGCGAAGAGGGCGTCGCGGATCTCCCCCTCCCCCAAAAAGGCCCCCCGGAGTCCCTCGCGGGTTCCGGCCACTTCAAACTGCTCCGGCCGGATCATCACCTGAACCCGTTCCCCTCGCTCCGGCAACGCCATCCCTTCCGGCGCGAGGAGGGAGGCCGATCCGATCTTGATTTGCCGCTCCTCCGTCAATCCGGTAAAGAAATTGGCGGCGCCTAAAAATTGGGCTACATATTCCGTTTTTGGATGCCGGTAGACCTCGGTCGGAGCGCCGACGGCAAGGAGTTTTCCCCGGTCCATGATCCCGATCCGGTCCCCCAGATCGAAGGCATCGGTTTGGTCGTGGGTCACCATCACCGTCGTGACCCCCAGCTCCCGATGGATCTGCTTGAAACTCTGGCGTAACAACATTCGCGTTTTCAGGTCGAGGGCGCCGAACGGCTCATCAAGAAGAAGCACCTGCGGTTCATAGGCGAGGGCGCGCGCGACCGCCACCCGTTGTTGTTGGCCGCCTGAAAGCTGGGGAGGGAAACGGTCACCGAAATCGGGAAGGCCGATCATCTCCAGAAGACGACCGATCTTTTCTTCCCGCTCTTTCCGGCGAACCCGTCGGAGCCGCAATCCGAAGGCAATGTTATCGGCGACGGTCATATGCCGGAAAAGGGAATAGTTTTGAAAAACGAAGCCGACGTTTCGCTCCTGGGGGGTGAGGTCGTTGACCAGCCTCCCTTGAAGGAAAATCGCCCCCCGGTCGGGTACGGCGAGACCGGCAATCATCCGAAGGACCGTCGTCTTTCCGCTCCCGCTCGCACCAAGGAGCACGAACAATTCTCCCGGAAAGATCTCCAGGCTGACGTCATCGACCACCGCTTGATCGCCGTAGCGCTTTAAGATCCCTTTTAAAGAGATCGACATTTCAGATGTTCTCCGTCAGATTTTCTCCGGTTGTTCTCTTTCGGTGACGCGGAGCAGAACAAGAAAAATGACGAACGAGAAGGTCGCCAAGACCGCGGCGACCGCGTTGGCCCCCTCGATATTCCCCGCTTCGAACTGCGAAAAGATATACAGCGGCGCCGTCTGCGTTCGAAGCCTCAGATTCCCCGAAACCATCACCGTCGCGCCGAATTCTCCGAGCGAGTGGGCGAAGGTGAGGAGGGTCCCGGTAAAAAGCGCACCCCGCAGCGAAGGAAGGACGACATACCAAAAGGTTTTGAGTTTCCCCGCCCCCATCGTATAGGCCGCCTCCTCATAGGTCACTTCCAATTCATCCAGAACCGGTTTCACCGCGCCGAGCATATAGGGGAAAGTCACAAAAACATGGGCGAGCAGAATGCCGCCGATCGCAAACATCGGCCTGAACCCGAGGGGATCGAGGATCCGTCCCAGAAGACCGATCGGCCCCCAAAGAAGAAGGAGAGAGGTCCCGACGACGACGGTGGGAATCGCCACCGGGAGGTTGATGAGAATCCCAAGCGACCGTTTTCCCGGGAAACGATAATTCGAAAAAACATACGCGGTCAACGCCCCCAGGGCAGAGTTGACCACGCTGGTGATGATCGCCGTGAAGAGGCTGAGCCGGAGGGCAAACTGCGCCCCCTCTCCGGTCAGCGCCGTGACGAACCGGGAAAGACCGTCGCGCGTGGCGAAGACAAAAATAGCCCCGATCGGCATCAACAGCAACGGGAAGAGGACCAGGAGAACCAACGAGATCAATATTCCCCGCCAGGGAAGACGGATCCGGACCGCGCGCAGGGTGTTCATGGTTTCCGTCGCTCCTCTGGTCTCTTTACCACCTCCAACCTTTCCGAGGAGGTCACAAGCGTTTCCCCCACCAATTCATCGGCCGACCTCCTCCAGCACCCGTTTTTTCCAGAGATCTTGCACAATCTCGGAATGGGCCTGCTTCCACCCCCCCAGATCATCGACGGTGAAAGGGAACCGGACCTTTGAAAAATGAGGATTGCCGGCGTTTAATTGTTCGTCGGTCACCGATCGGAAACCGTATTCGACAAAGATCCGCTGCGCCTCCTCCGATCGGAGAAAGTCGAGGAAAGCCTCGACCAGCGGTCTCTCTTCCGGAGAAACATTCCGGTCGATCACCACCGCCGGATGTTCACTGTAAATCGTCCGCTCCGGAACGATGACCTGATGCTTGAATCGTCCTGCCATCAGATCCGACGCCGCTTCCTGCTCGTAGGTCACCAGGACGTCTCCGAATCCCATTTCGAATTGTGTGCGAGACGCCCGGGCGGACGACCCCAGGACAATCACATTTTTCCAAAGGCCGACCAACCCCCGGTGCGCCGCTTCGGGGTCTTTTCGATCCGCAAATGCGAAGGCGCCATACTCGGCGAGGAGCCCCCAGAGGGCCCCCCCGGAGGTTTGGGGGTCGGGATGGACGATTCCGATTCCCGGACGCTGAAGATCTTGGAAACTGAATATCCCCTTTGGGTTTCCTTGACGAACAATGAGGACCATCGGCGTCCGATTGATGATCCCTTTATAAGGAAACCGCGTCCAATCGGTCTCGATCAATCCCGCCTCTTGAAGGCGAATGGCATCGAGGGTGTGGGCCAGGACCGCTACGTCGGCCGGCGCTCCGAACCGGATCTGATTGACCACGGTTCCCGATCCGGAAAAAGAGGTATAAAAACGGATCTCCTCACCGGTCTTTTCTTTCCACCTCATTTGAAATACCGGGAGGATCTTTGAAGAGAAGACCTTTTCAAGGATGCTGAAGCCATAGATCACCAGGGTTGGAGGCGGATGCCCAACCTCCGAGACAAAGATCGGACGGGTGTAAGCCGCCATTAGAAAAAGACAGAGCAGGCCCCCGATTTTGGAAATATGGGTCTTCGTCAAGAATAAACCTTATTAAAGATAAAGGCGCCCGAACCGGCCGGGAACCCACTGATGAAAAAAGCGATTTTATTGCGACGAAAATAACAAAAAACGGAAGGAGCAAATGAAAACGAGTGCATTATACAAGTTTTACAGGGGAAGCTTCAAGGACCCGTATCAAATCATCTTGCGGGTGGCGGGGCGAATCGTGCGGCCTGTTTACGAAAACTCCTGGTGATTCGCTGCAGTTCGGGGGCGAAATAAAAATGGTGGTCCCAACGGGGTTCGAACCCGTGTTTTCGGCGTGAGAGGCCAACGTCCTAGGCCACTAGACGATGGGACCAATACCAATCAAACAAGGTCTTTTATTTGGCGAAGAGAGCGGGGTCGGCTCGTTCTTGTCAGGTCCCTTTGACCTCGACCTCATAAATCAGACGGTCGTCCGCAGAGAACTTCCAACCATACCGGGATTCAAATTCGACCAGGTAAGATCCGGATACCATTGGGACAAACTCGAAACAGTGCATCCCGATGTCGTTGGTTCGAACATGCCGCATCCGCTCGTATTCATCGCTGATGAGATTGAAAGCAGTCGGATCGAAGGCCGGCACATACCGGCTTCCCCGGGTTCGATCCTCCCAGATCCGGATATGAAAAGGTTCTCCGATCTTGGCATGAACCTTTTTAACCTCAGCTTGAGTCTCCGCCATTTTCGATCCAAATAAAACAAAAGAGGACAAAAGAAAGATTGACCGGTACTCTAACGAAGTCCAATTTCTTTGTCAACCTTATGTCAACAACTTTTCCGTATTTTTATAGAAGCGTCAAAATCAGGAGCGAAGCATCTTGAGGTTGACGAAAAAGAATCCCCCCATCGCCCCGCCGGTCGCAGCGCCGATCAAGGCGGCATCGGTCCCAGCCAACAGGGTGGTCCCCATCGCCCCGATCAATGCCCCAATGACAACAAAAAGGGAAAACCGTTGCCCGCCAAGCCGCCAGACAATCATCCCGACGAGCGCTCCGACCATTCCACAGAGAAAAATCCAGGGCAGCCCCCCGATGAAAGAGCCGATAACCCCACCGGTCACACCGGTGACCACCATCCCTGGGAGAGAAATCTGGATCGATTTGAGAAGGACATTCTCGGCCATGCGGGGAAGGTAGCAAATCTCCCCCCGAGGAGTCAATCGATTTCGCCGATCACCCTTTTTATCGAGAAGGCGATTTTTCAGTTTGACGCTCTTTGGCTTCTTTGTTATACTCACCGGCTAATTGCTTATCATAGGTCTCCCTTCCACAGTACCGGCCTCAGAAAGGAATAAACGGATGAAAGCGAAAAAGAGGGAAAAGCCACCTGCTGAAAAAGAGACAAGCCCTTACGAAGAGATCAAAAAAGACCTCGAGAAACAACGAGAGGCATTGCTGGCCGAAGTCGGCCAGGTCTTGGGAAGCAGCCTTCAGCAACCAAGCGAGGCCTTGACCGACCTGGGAGATCAGGCCTCGGCCGAAGCGGAACAAAACTTTAACCTCAGACTCCGCGAGCGAGAACAACGGCTTTTAAAAAAAATCGACGAGGCGATCGACCGGATCAACGATGGAACCTTCGGCATCTGCGAATCGTGCGGCAATCCAATCTCGGCGAAGCGACTAAAAGCACGGCCTGTGACCACCCTCTGTATCGATTGTAAAACCAAACAGGAAGAAGAAGAAAAGATGAGGGGATAACGCGGCTCCCCCTTCATGTCGTGTTTCTGCTGGCCGATCGATTTTCCGCCGCGGGTTTTTTCGGAACATCCGACGATGAAGGGAATCGGTGGTTGTTTCTTCGTCCTCCTTGGTCTTCTTGGACTTTTTGTCTCCATTGTACTCAGCTTCACCTTTTACTTACTTCCCCTTGCTTTCGTCTTCTTTCTCGGCTCTTTGATCCTGATCTCATTCGCCCTCGGACCGGCGGAAGGGAAAAGGGAGGGAGAGGGCTTTTCGGATCGGAAAAAAGAGTCTATCGATAGACCGAAGAAAGGAAATTGATGGAAGTCGGTCTTTGGATTCGAACGGAGGAAGGGGAATCGGTCCTGATTAAAAAAGATCCCCACGGCTATCCCGACCTGATCGCCTTCCCCCCCGCCACTCCGATCAATGAAGCCCAGGCCAAGCGGGAAAAAGTGAAACTGCTCTACGAAAAACTCACCGGTAAGGCCTATCCCCATCCAAACGCAACCACCCGTCAAGTACTCTGGGATTTCCTTGAGGTCGCCATTCAACATCTTCCATAGTCGGATTAATATGCGGAATCGGATGCCGTCTATCTCTTCTACAAACATCGGGCAGACCTGGTTTGTATCGGTCCTCCTCTTCTTGGTTTTCTCCGGATGTCTTCCGAAAAAAGCGATCCTCGACAACCAGAATCACCGTTACGAATCGGAAGCGGCCGGAATCGCAATCACCTTCCCCCCGCAATGGCGCCTTTCCGAATCGGACGGCGTCCTCTTCATCGCCGAATTCAACCCCTCCGGAACCCCTCTTCTGCGGCTGACCGCAACGGAAGAAAAACTCATTCCCTCTCTGGAGGATTACCTGAAGCTTGAACCGTTGACCCCTGTTTCACGGCGGGCCTTCAAACTTTCACAAAATCAGCTTTCCCATTTCCAAGCGGTCTCATCGGGAAAACGAGAGGTTCTGGGAGAAACCTGGGGAGAATCGGTCTGGCTTGCCCGGAGGGAAGGGGTCCCGAAAGTGTTCCACACCTTCACCATCCCGGTTCAACTCGACCTGATTCAGCTTCATTTCGAAATCCCGGCGCCGCTCTATGAGGGCCAAAAACAGAACATCGACCCGGTATTGGAAGGTGTTTCCCGCCTCCCCCGTCCAGCACCATCGTCCGAAGAGTACATCCGCGCCTATCGAGGGATGGGGGAAACCTACAAAAGCCGGGAGATGTGGTCCGACGCGATCGCCTCGTTTCAAAACGCCCTCTCGAAGGCGCCAAACAACACGGAACTCCATCTTCTTCTCGGAGAGAGCTATTCCAAGAGCGGAGAGACCCCGCGCGCCTTGGAATCGTTCCTCACCGCAACACGCTTGAGTCCTCAAAATGCGCGGGCTTACGAAGGGCTTGCCGACCTCTATTTCGCCCAGGGATCAACCGATGCCGGGATTTCCGCGGCCAAACGGTCGCTCAACCTCAATCCCGACAATGTACGGCTTTATACCAAATTGGGAGAGACCTATTTGAAACAAGGGCAAACCGAGGAGTCGATCCATACCTTCCGGAAGCTCCTTCGTCGAAAGCCCGATTCCGCCGAAGGTCATCTTGGGCTCGGAAAGGGCTATCTGACAACCGATCTTTATGAACAGGCGATCCTTGAATTCGAACAGGCCCTCAAGCTCAACCCCCAATTAAACGAACCCCATTGCCTCTTAGAGCGGGCCTATATCCAACTCTCTTCGACTACCGAGGCGGAGCGAGAGAAAGCGCTCTGTAAACAGCCAGCGCGATAAGTTCATTTCTTACAAACCGGCCGGGAGTTCAGACCGATGCGTCCCGTCTATATGATTTCGGGAGGAATCGCCCAATTCAAAAAGGCGAATCCCGAAAAAGATTTCCGTGCCATGGTGAAGGAGGCGTTTGACAACGCCGCAGCCGATCTTCCGAAACTGAAATTGGGAATGATCGACGGCGCCGTCGGTTCCTACTTTTCGGATCACTTCACGCGGCAGACGATGGCGACCAGCATGGTTCACGACTACTTGGGCCTCTGCCCCAAACCGTCGAAGCGGATCGAAGGAGGGGGGGCCACCGGCGGCCTCTGCTTTCAGAGCGCCTGGGAAGCGGTCGCCTCCGGGCGGATGGAGGTCTGCCTCGCCTACGGCTTCGAGACGATGTCTCGGGTCAACACCTGGAAGGGAAATGAACTGATCGCCCTCGCCTCCGATACCAACTTCGACTTTCCGCTCGGCGGCTTCTATACCGGTTATTATGCGATGATGGTTCAGCGGCATATGCACGAGTTCGGGACAACGCCGGACCAATTGGCGATGGTCTCCGTCAAAAATCACGCGAACGCCCTCTTCAATCCTTATGCGCAAAATCCGAAAAAACTGACGATCGCTGATGTCCGGAATGCGCCGATGGTGGCCACCCCGCTGACCCTGCTCGATATCTGCGTGATGTCCGACGGCGCAGCGGTCTGCCTCCTCGCTTCCGAAAAGATGGCCGAAAGGCTCTCTTCCCGTCCCATCAAGATCTCCGGCATCGGTTCGGGGAGCGACTCGATGCGGATGGCCGACCGGCCGCACGGGAAAGTCGTTCTCCTTCCCCACGAGAAACCCGGCGATTACAAAGCGTTAAAATATCCCGGCGTTCACTCGTTCCGAGGGGGACGGGTCGCGGCCAAACAGGCCTACGAGATGGCGGAAATCGGAAATCCGCTCGACGATTTGGACTTCGTCGAACTCCATGACGCCTATACCTCGTCGGAGATCCAAACCTATGAGGACTTGGGGCTCTGCAAATATGGCGAGGGGGGGAAATTTGTCGAGGCGGGAAACCCCTTTCTAAGCGGGATCGATTACGGCCTTCCTCTTCCAAAACAGGGGCGCCTTCCGGTCAATCCGAGCGGAGGGTTATTGGCCTGCGGGCATGCGATCGGAGCAACCGGATTGATGCAGGCGGTCTTCGCCTTCTGGCAACTCCAGGGGGCAATCAAAAAACAGTTGGAAAACGACACCCTCCAGATCAAAAACGCCAAACGGGGCCTGATCCACAGTCACGCCGGAACCGGAACCGCCATCACGGTCAGCATCCTGGAACGCCCATAAGTTTTAATCCTGTCTGAAGGGTAAAAAGAACAATTTGGAGTGTCGGAAACCGGAATCGAACCGGCGTGTCCTGTGAGGAATGAAGGATTTTAACACGAGACCGGCCTGGATTTTACAGATACCGACGGAGAGGTCCAGCAGCTCCATGCAGCGTTCTTTAAATCCCTCGCCCGGATGGGGGGATTATCCATGCATAACGGCATCATATCGCAGCCACTTCCTGTCATCGGCACGCATAGAGAAAGGAACCGCCTTCTTTTCCAGGTCGGCGTCAAACTGTTTTAAAATATCGGGTGGAATACTCAGCATATGGCAACGAATCGACCGTGACTTACCCGCGGGCCGGATATGAGACGTTTTAAATGAGATATTCCGTGAATTGCATGTTAGACACATAAAAATGATAAAATAAAACATGGAATTTGAATGGGACCCGGACAAATCAAATGCTAATCTTAAAAAGCATGGCATCTCTTTTCATGAGGCGTCAACAGTATTTGGTGATCCGCTGGCAATTACCTTTAACGACCCTGACCATTCGATACATGAGCACAGATCCCCCTCACTTTTGGCTATTCTAAGGATGAACCGGTTATTGGTTGTCGTTCATACAGAACGGCACGGAAGGACAAGAATAATAAGCGCAAGACGCGCAACGAGACAAGAAAGGAAAATATATAAAAATGGTTAAACACGAAGAAATGCGTAAAGAATACGACCGAGAAAATTTGGGTAAAGGAATAAGGGGTAAATATTTCGAGGCATACAAAAAGGGGACAAATCTCGTTCTTCTCAGTCCCGATGTGGCTGCAGCATTTCCTGATGAAGCCTCGGTCAATGAAGCCTTGCGCAGTTTGCTGAAAGTGGCCCAGCAATCGATTGGTCTAACAAAGCGCCAGACTGTGTGAAAAGTCTGTTTTTCAGCGGTTTTCACTTTATAAGTTGTTGATTTTACGAAGGCTCATCTTTCAAAAATTGACTTTTCACACAGTCTGACGCCAGACTGTGTGAAAACGATTGTTCTGTTTTAAGTTCCAAGGGCTGAGAGGGTAAATCCTCCCGCATCCTTGTTTCGCTGATTGCTCAGAAAGATGTTCAGGGCATACCAAAAGGCGACAT
>CAZOFJ010000020.1:0-44242 GCA_964579005.1 uncultured Nitrospirota bacterium | reverse complement strand
TCCAACGCGGAGAACGCGCTTCTCGCCCAACTGAAGCTGCGGCTCTTTTTCTGAACCGGCGAAGCCGGAGTCCTGTTTGTCTGATCGTGTCCGAAAAATGGGTTGATGATGGCGATTTCTTGACAGGGGATCGGCGCTTCGCTACGATGACCTTCGGGAAATGGTTTCCGGTGGAAACGGAAACCGTACGACCGTTCGTTTAACGGGAGAGGGAGGGCTCATGGAAAGTCTCTGGTCGGATCGGGATGCGAAGGGGTTGGCGGGGGTGGATTTGGTGGTTTATACCTCCCGGATCGTTGGAGCGAATTCCAATTTGGTGTTATGGGGCGGGGGAAATTCGTCGATCAAGGTCGATGGGAAGGATCATACCGGCACTCCGGTCCGGATTCTCTGGATCAAGGGGAGCGGGTCGGACATGAAGACGATCACCGCGAAGCATTTTACGCCGCTCCGGCTCGACGACCTCCTGCCGCTCATGAAGCGGGAGGCAATGACCGACGAGGAGATGGTCGCCTATCAGATGAAGTCGGTCCTGGAGCCCGGCACCCCCAAGCCGTCAATCGAGACGTTGCTGCATGCCTTTCTTCCCTCGCCCCACATTTATCATACCCATGCCGATGCGATCTGCGCATTGACAGATACGCCGAACAGTCCAAATGTCGTTGAAGAAGTTTACGGAAAAGAGGTTGCCGTCGTCGATTACATCCGGCCCGGCTTCCTGCTGTCGAAATGGGTGGGGGAAGCGTATCGGAAGAACCCGGGGCTCAAAGCGATCATCCTCGACAAACACGGCCTGATCACCTGGGGCGACACGGCGAGAGCGGCGTATGAGCTGACAATCTCGATGGTCACCGCGGCCGAGCGTTATGCGGCGAAACAAGGGCGGGGGAAACTGGCTCTCGGAGGGTTGAAGGTGCCGGCGCTCTCGCACGCCGAGCGGCATGCGGTCGCGGCTGAAGTGGCGCCGACGCTGCGGGGCGAGGTGAGCCGGGAAAAGCGGATGGTGCTGCAATATGAGGATGCGCCGTCGGTATTGAAATTTGCCGGCTCGGAGGAGGCGAAGCGGCTGACGCAGATCGGACCGTTTACCCCGGATCATCTGATGCACACCAAGCCGTGGCCCCTCTTCGTCGACACAAAAAATCCGGGCGATCCGGAGAAACTCCGGGAGAAGATCCGGAAGGGGTGCGAGGTTTATCGCGAAAAGTACATTGCCTACTTCGAAAAATATAAAACCGCCGGCGTGACGATGCTTGATCCGAACCCCCGTGTCGTCTTGATCCCCGGCATCGGGATGTTCACCACCGGCAAGGACCGCCGGGCGACCCGGATTCCGCATGATCTCTACCTCCACACGATGTCGGTGATTCAGGCCGCCTCCGGAATAGATGCCTACCGGTCGATCACAACCCGTGAGATCTGCGACTTCGAATATTGGCCGATGGAAAACTTCAAACTGACGCTGCTGCCGCCGGAGAAGGAATTCTCCCGGAAGATCGCGCTTGTTACCGGCGCCGCCGGCGGGATCGGCCGCGCCATCGCGACGGCGTTCGTCGAAGCGGGCGCGATGGTCGTTCTCACCGACATCGATTTGATGAAGACGCTGGCCCTGGTCGAGGAGATGAATCAAAAGGCAGGCGAAGTCAATGCAACCGCCGTGGTGATGGATGTCACCGATCCCCGGAGCGTCCGGCGCGGGTTTGAGCAGGCGGTCCTGGCCTACGGCGGGCTCGATATTTTTATTTCCAACGCGGGAGTGGCGAAGACGGCCTCGGTCGACCAACTCTCGCTCACCGATTGGGAGGCGTCGCTTGCGGTCAACGCGACCGGGCACTTCCTGACTTCTCAGATGGCCCTGAGGATCATGAAAGAACAGCGAGTTGGCGGATCGGTCGTTGTGGTTGCCACGAAGAACGTTCTGGCACCGGGGAAAGATTTCGGCGCCTACTCAGCATCCAAAGCGGCGCAGACGCAGCTTGCGCGGATCATGGCGATCGAAAATGCCGGGGCCGGCATCCGGGTCAACATGGTCAATCCCGACGGGGTTTTCGAGAACTCCGGACTCTGGTCGCCCGCGATCCGAGAAGAGCGGGCCCGGGCCCACGGCATCCCGGTGGAGCAGGTGGAGGATTTCTACGCCAAACGAAACCTGCTTCAAACCAAAATCACCGCGCGAGACGTCGCCGAATCGGTGCTGTTCCTTGCCTCCGACCGCGCCGCTAAAACGACCGGTGCGATGATTCCGGTCGACGGGGGGGTGCGGGAGGCGTTTCCGAGATAGCTCGATAGGGGTCCGCGGAGGCGATTTGCCGAACCTTTTTCTTGACAATTTTTCTTCCGCTATGCTACCGTCACTCGATTCTTCGCCTTGATTTAACCGACAACCAAAATCTAAAGAAAAATAGTCTGAATTTCGATAAGGAGTGAACTGATGAAGAGATATCTTTTGGCGCCAGGCCCCACGCAGGTTTCCCCGGAAGTGCTTCTGGCGATGGCCCAACCGATCCTGCACCATCGGGCGCCTGAATTCGCGAAGATCCTGGAGCGGGTCAAACAAGATTTGAAGTGGCTCTATCAAACGCAGAACGATGTTCTCATCATTGCTTCATCGGGCACCGGCGGCATGGAGGGATCGGTCACCAACTTTCTCTCTCCCGGCGACAAAGCATTATTCGTCAACGGCGGAAAATTTGGTGAGCGATGGGGAAAAATCTGCACTGCCTACGGTGTGAAGACGGAGGAGATCAAGGTCGAATGGGGATACGCGGTGAAGCCGGAGCAGATCAAGGCGGCGCTGCAAAAAGACCCGACCATCAAGGCGGTTTTCACGCAGGCGAATGAGACTTCGACCGGTGTGGCCCATCCGATCCGCGAGATCGGTGAAGTGGTGAAGCAATTCGAAGGGACTTTGATGGTGGTCGATGCCGTTTCGGCCATGGGGGTCTTCGACATCCAGACCGATGCTTGGGGTCTTGACATTGTTGTTACCGGTTCGCAGAAGGCGCTCGCGCTTCCACCAGGATTGGCTTTCGTCTCGGTCTCCGAGAAGGCATGGCGTCAGTCGGAGAAGGCGAAGAACGCCAAGTTCTACTTTAACTTTAAAAAGGAACGGGAAGCGCTCGCGAAGAATCAGACCGCCTATACCCCGGCGGTTTCCCTCATTCTTGGTTTGGATCAGTCTCTCCGAATGCTGAAGGAAGAAGGGCTGCAAAACGTATTTTCCCGTCAAGGCCTCCTCGCCAAAGCGACACGCGAGGCGATGAAGGGATTGGGCCTCTCCCTCTTTCCGAAGGAGTATCCCAGTGATGCGGTGACGGCGATCGAGGCACCCGAAGGATATGACGGTCAGGCGATCTACAAAGATCTCCGCGTTAAATATGGGATTACGGCGGCGGGTGGGCAAGATCAGCTCAAGGGGAAGGTCTTCCGGATTTCCACCATGGGATACACCGACACCTTTGATATCATCACGGCCGTTGCGGCGGTCGAGATGGTTCTCAAGGGGATGGGACATCCGCTCAAGCTCGGGACCGGTGTCGGCGCTGCACAAGAGATTCTTTTGAAGAAATAGGGAGGTTTTTATACATGAAGGTTCTCATTAGCGATTCCCTCTCCGATCGAGGGGTCGAAATTTTAAAAAAGGCCGGGTTATCGGTCGACGTCAAGACCAAATTGACCCCGGCACAACTGATCGAAGAGATTTCACAATACGATGCCCTCGTCATTCGAAGCGGGACGAAGGTCACAAAAGAAGTGATTGCCGCCGCGAAGAACCTCAAGGTCGTCGGCCGCGCCGGATCGGGGCTCGACAATGTCGACCTTCCCGCCGCGACAAAGAGTGGAATCGTTGTGATGAATACCCCCGGCGGGAATACGATCACCACGGCGGAACATGCTTTTTCCCTCTTGATGTCAATGGCCCGGCAGATTCCACAGGCGAATGCCTCCGTCAAATCGGGAAAGTGGGAAAAGAACAAATTCATGGGGATGGAGCTGTTCAATAAGACGATCGGGATCGTCGGCATTGGTCAGATCGGAAGCTACGTCGCGAAGCTGGCTCAGGGGGCGAACATGACCGTCATCGCCTATGACGCTTACCTTTCTCCCGAAAATGCCAAGAAGCTTGGCGTCGAAGTGGTCGATCTCGATACCCTCTTTTCAAGATCGGATATCATCACCTTTCATGTTCCGTTGACCACCGAGACCAAACATATGGTCAATGCAGCGGCGATCCAAAAGATGAAGCAGGGGGTCCGGATCATCAACTGCGCCCGAGGTGGGATTGTCCATGAGGGAGACCTTTATGAAGCCCTCAAGAGCGGACGGGTGGCCGGGGCGGCGTTCGACGTTTTCGAGAAAGAGCCGGTCGATCCGGCGAATCCGCTGCTGACCCTCGACAACTTCGTTTGCACCCCCCATTTGGGGGCGGCGACGACCGAGGCGCAGGAAAATGTCGCCTGGGCGATCGCGGAGCAGATCGTCGATTATCTTGTTCGCGGGGTGGTTCGGTACGCGGTCAACCTCCCGTCGGTTTCCCCCGATCTTCTTCCGAAGGTGCAGCCGTTTGTCTCGTTGGCTGAGAAGATCGGCTCCTTCCTCGGCCAGACGGTGGAGGGGGGGATCGAAAAGGTGACGATCGAATATCATGGCGAGGCGGCTGATCTGGACACCCGTCCGATTACGCTGGCGGCGGTGAAGGGTCTTCTCTCGCCGATCCTCGAAGAGATGGTCAATGACGTCAATGCCCCCAGCATTGCGAAAGAGCGGGGGATCGAGGTGAACGAGGCGAAGAGCAGCGATGCCGGAAACTTCGCCAGCCTGGTGACGATCAAGGTCAAGGCGGGCGATCGGACGAAGGTTGTCTCCGGAACCATCTTCAACAAGAAAGAGCCTCGTTTTGTTGAAATCGACGGAATGTCTTTGGAGGCGGTTCCGGAAGGGGAGATGCTCTATCTCTTCAATGAAGACAAGCCGGGGGTGATCGGCGGGCTGGGCCAGCTTCTGGCGAAGAATCAGATCAATATCTCCCGGATGCAGCTTGGGAGGGAACGGGCGGGCGGAAAGGCGATTTCGATTGTCGGCGTCGACGCGGCGGTCTCTCCCGAAGTCCTTAAAGAACTCAAGTCGTTGCCCCATGTTCTTTCCGTCAAGCAGGTCAAGTTGTAGCCGGGATCGCTTTTGTGGTGGGGTCCTCCAAAGCCTCTTTTTGGGGGACCCCGTTTGTTTTGGTCGGGCGTAAAATCAGCCCATTACCACTCCCTTCCCGATGAAACTCTTTAGCAAGCCAAAAACGCTCATTCCGAAAGGGGTGGCGACCTTCCTTCCCGAAGGGACATCCAAACGCCGTGAGATCGAGCGGAAGATTCTCTCTGTTTTCTCGCAGCGGGGTTATCGGGAGGTGATCACTCCGATCTTCGAATTCCTCGATGTCTTTTCGCTCGGCGTCGGGGAAGAATCGCTCAACCGCGCCTACCAATTTGTCGACCGCGCGACCGGACGGATGATGGTCCTTCGGCCCGACGTGACGCCGCAGATCGCCCGGATCGCGGCGACCCTCCTTGCCGATCACCCGCGCCCGATCCGTCTTTGTTATTCGGCGAATGTCTTCCGGCATGAGGAGGAACATGCCGGGCGAGAACGGGAGATCCATCAGATCGGGGCGGAGTTGATCGGTCCCGCCGACGCCGAATCGGACGCGGAGACGATCTCCCTTGCGATCGAAATTCTCCGGAGTTTGGGGCTCAAGTCGTTTAAGATTGTCCTGGGACAGATGGAATTCACCCGAGGGATGTTGCAACCGTTTCAGTCCTCGCCCGCTTCGTTCAAAAAAATTCTCGGAGCCGTGGCAAGGAAGGACGCCTCCCAATTGGAGAGCCTCTTAAAGGAAGAGCGGGTCGGTCAAAAAGTGCGGCGGGAGGTCCTTTCCTTGTTGGATCTTTTCGGTGGGAAAGAGGTTTTCGCGGCGGCGAAATCGTTGTCGGGCCGCCCCGCCTGCCTGGCCGGACTTCAACGGCTTCGAGAGGTCTATGAAATCTTGAAGGGACGCGGGGATCAGGACGTCCTCCTGATCGATCTGGGAGAGGTCCGCGGGTTCGATTATTATACCGGAACGATCTTCGAACTTTTCGCGAATGGGATCGGCTCCGAATTGGGGGGAGGAGGGAGGTATGATCACCTCCTGGAAAAATTCGGAACCCCGGCTCCCTCCATCGGGTTTGCCCTTCATCTTGACCGGCTTCAACTGGCCCTTTCACTTTCCTAAAATTTTCAATTTTGCTTTTGAGGTGGTGTTATGGTTTCAACCGATTTCTCCATTCAGAAATTGCCCCCTCAGAATCTCGATGCGGAGCAGGCGGTTCTTGCCGCTGTTTTGCTCGACAATCAGGCGGTCAACAAGGTTGTCGAACTCCTCCGAGCGGATGAATTCTATAAGGAGGCGCATCGAAAAATCTTCGCCGCCATGTTGGAACTGAACGAGGCGAATGAAGCGGTTGATCTGATCACGTTGACCGAGCGCCTCCAGGTGAAGGGACATCTCGAAGCGGTCGGGGGGGCTTCTTATCTCTCCGAGATCCTGAACAGCGTCGCCACGGCGGCGAACGTTCGGATGCACGCGAAAATCATCCATGAAAAGGCGTTGCTTCGAAGCCTGATCACGATTGCAACCGACATCGTGACGGTTGGTTACGAATCTCAGGGGAGGGTCGAAGAGCTTCTCGATCGCGCCGAACGGAGCATCTTCGCCATTTCCGACAGGAAAATGCAGGGGACATTCATCCCCATGCGGGAGCTGGTCAAGGAAGGCTTCGAAATCATCGAGAAGCTGGCCGATCAACGGCTGACCGGATTGTCGACCGGCCATGTCGATTTAGATAAAATGACGTCCGGTTTTCAGCCTGCCGATTTGATCGTCGTCGCCGGCCGTCCCTCGATGGGGAAGACCGCCTTTGCGTTGGGGATCGCGCAAAATATCGCCATCCGAAACCGGCAGACCGTTGGGATCTTCAGCTTGGAGATGTCGAGGGAACAACTGGTCCTTCGAATGCTTTGTTCCGAAGGGCGGGTCGACTCTCAGAAGATCCGGGGAGGGTTTCTTGGGCGGCCCGGGAACGAGAATTGGCAACAATTGATCCGAGCGGCGGGAAAACTTTCGGAAGCGCCGATCTTCATCGACGACTCTCCCTCGATGTCGATTCTCGAGATGCGGGCCAAGGCGCGGCGGCTGAAAGCCGAACACCAGCTCGGGCTGATCATCGTCGATTATCTTCAATTGATGCGGGGCCGGGATGACGCCGACAACCGCCAGCAAGAGATCTCCGAGATCTCCCGGTCGCTGAAGGCCCTGGCGAAGGAACTCCACGTGCCGGTAGTCGCCCTCTCCCAGCTTTCCCGCGCCGTGGAGTCGCGTCCGGAGCGGAAGAAGCGGCCGATGCTCGCCGATCTTCGAGAGTCGGGCGCCATCGAGCAGGACGCCGACGTGGTCCTCTTCATCTATCGGGAGGAGGTCTACGATCCGTGCAAGTGTCCTCGGGAGGGGGAGTGTATCTGCGGGCGACGGGGCGTCGCCGAAATCATCATCGGAAAGCAGCGGAACGGACCGACCGGCGACGTTCCGATGGCCTTTCTCGATCGTTATACCCGCTTCGAAGACCTCTCCGCGGATCATCCAAAACGCCTCTCCGGCGGGGTCTAACATACTATAGTCCCACGAATAAAGTATCCGAAATAGGAAAGCAAACCGGTACTTTATCTGTCTCGCCCACGACTCCGGGCAGAATCGATTTGACAAGAATGTCTCTTCCTCCTATAATTTTCCTAGGGCTCCATTAAGTTACGGACAGTTAGACCTTCCTTTTCCATTCCCTTGTGTTCTGTCGGAGGGAGCCTTCCAATCTTTCATTTTCATCAAAGGTGACGTATGTTTGGAATTGGAATGCCGGAGCTTCTGGTTGTCTTGGTGATCGTTCTGATCATTTTCGGCGCCGGGAAACTCCCTGATATCGGTTTGGGACTCGGCAAGGCGATTCGTGGTTTTAAGAAAGGGATGTCCGAACCCGATATGATCGACGTGACCCCGAAGGAAAATGGAGATGAAGCCGGGAAGGAAGCACCGCCAAAGGAAGGACTGAAAAAGCCGTAACCTGGAAGAAGCGGTAACGATGAGAACAACCTCCACCCAAACCGATCCGGTTTTACCCCGCCGTCTCCCCCTGAAGAAGGGGGCGCTGATTCTTTTTTCTTTCATCGTCGTCTCTCAATTTGTTGCGTGCGGCGCCTTGAAAAGCGGGGTGTCGCCGGTTGCCGCGATGTCGGGAGAAGTCTCCGGAGAAGAAAAAGAGGGTAAAATCCCTCCCCCGGATGCCTACTATCATACGATCATCGGTCTTCAATTGGAGGGAGAAGGGGACAATTCGTCCGCCCTCGACGCCTACCGGAAGGCCCTTCAATACGATCCGGAATCGCCCTTCCTGTTGACCCGCGCCGCCGACCTTCTGAATCAACTTGGAGAGCCGAAAGAGGCCCTCTCCACGGCGGAACGCGCCTTTCGGCTTCATCCAAAAGACAGTCGGGTCTTGA
The DNA here is from genome assembly GCA_964579005.1 of uncultured Nitrospirota bacterium. Classification (GTDB taxonomy): domain Bacteria; phylum Nitrospirota; class Nitrospiria; order SBBL01; family Manganitrophaceae; genus CAZOFJ01. Next base: position 35,665 of record CAZOFJ010000020.1, on the reverse strand, counting down.
GCCTCCTTGGGAGTTTATATGTTGCCGCGGGACAGGGGGAGAAGGCGCTCGACGTCTATCAGCGGCTCGTGGAGGTGGAACCAAAAGAGATCGAAGCCTACTACAATCTTGCCAGCCTCTATGCGGCCCGTGGCGATCTCGCCCGCGCCGAGGAGATGGTTCGAAAAGGAGTCGCCACCGACCCAAAATCGGGGGTTGGCTATTTCTACCTTGGCAAGATCGCCTTTGAAAACAAGCGGCTTGACGAGGCATTGGAGTATCATCGAAAGGCCCTTTCCCTCCATCCAAATTTCGAGCAAGCCCATCTGGAAGTCGCCCGAATTCATGAGATTCAAGGAAAACCGGAGGAGGCGAAGAAGGTTTATCAGTGGGTCCTCGATCGCATTAACCCGAGGAGCCGGGAGGCGCTGAGTCGACTGGTGCAGGTGTGGCTCCGGCGGCAAGAGTTCGACGAAGCCCTTCGTGTTCTGGAAGAGCGGGGGGAGGCCGATCCGTCCAATACCGATATCCCGCTACAAGAAGCGATCTTTTGGGTTGAGAAGAAAGATTATCCGAAGGCGATCGAAAAGGTTCGGCGGGTGATCAAAGGGAGGCCGGAGGACCTCCGGTTGAAGATTTACCTCGCTTCGATTCATGAGGAGAACAAAGAGTATGAGACGGCGATCTCGATCTACCAAGAACTTCTCAATCGCGACGAGAAACTCTATGACGTCTGGATCCGCCTTGGATCCCTTTATTTCTACAGATTGAAGGATGTGGAAAAGGCGCTCGCGCAGGGAGATCTGGCGAGGCAGGTTGACGCCCAACGGCCCGAGGCCTATCTTTTCAACGGGCTGGTCCTTCAGGAATCTCAACGTTATGAAGAGGCGATCTCCGTTTTTCTGGATGGGATCAAAAAGAATCCAAAGCTGCCAGATCTCCATTTTCATCTCGGGGGAACCTACGACAAGCTGAACCGGTTTGATGACCTGGTTCGGGAGATGGAAAAGGCGATTGCACTCGACGCGAACCATGCAAACGCCTTGAACTATCTGGGGTATACCTATGCGGACAAGGGGATTCGCCTGAACGAAGCGATGGATCTCATCCAACGGGCCCTCGCCGTCCGCCCCAACGACGGGTATTTCATCGACAGCCTGGGCTGGGCCTATTATAAGAAGGGCCAGATGCCGGAGGCGGTGGAAGCGCTCAAACGGGCCGTCTCGTTGGTTCCCGAAGATCCCGTGATTAACGAACATCTCGGGGACGCCTACCTTCAACAGAACCGGCCCGATCTTGCCAAAGAGGCCTGGTTACGTTCCCTGAAACTCGATCCAAAAAATGAGAAACTGATCGGACGCTTCAAGCAAGCCGGTTTTGGAGAGCCGATGCCGGAAGCGGAAGAGCATCTTCAACGGACCACCGACACCCCCGCCTTGCAAAACGACCCCCCCGAAGCTTCCAGCCAGGGAACCATCCCGAAACCCTCGGTTCATTAAGAACCGGGAAATCGCATAGCGAGCAAATTACAGAAAGAGGTTTTTCTTCCTTCCGGGTCGGAGAATCCCCGCCGCTCTGCGGCGGGGTTCTTCAAATACAAGGAGAGCAGGTATGACAGCGAAATTTAGATTGGAATACTGGACTGAGGATGAGTGGTATGTAGGCCGGTTGCGCGAAGTCCTGGGCGTTTTTAGTCAAGGTAAAACACTGGAAGAACTCGAAGAGAACATCCGCGACGCTTATCAACTTATATTGAAGGAACAACCGCGCATTCGTCAGCGTGTCCGATCCAAACAGATTGCAATTCCGGCGTGAAGCGCCAGGAATTGATCCGAGAGATCGTTGCAGCCGGTTGCCAATTTAAAAGACGTGGCAAGAGGCATGATCTTTATACGAACCCGAAGACGGGCCAGAACGCGCCGGTACTTCGCCATACGGAAATCAAAGAGAGTCTTTGCCGTCTGATACGTAAACAGCTTGGAATCATGTGAGGCCTGAGTGCGAAAGCATTCCCAGAATTTATTCCCAGATTTCAAATCGAACGGGTCTGATCGTGGAGATCACCTGAAAGTCCTTGCCATTCCGCGTAATCAAGGTGGCTCCGATCCGGCGGCAGCAGAGCGCGATCAAGATATCGTTGATCAAGGCGAAACGCTTGGTTTTGAGAGAAGGATGTTTTCTGACGATCTTCTGGCCCACGATTCCGGCCTCCTCCCAATCTCGATAGAGGGGATTCACCATTCGGTTGACCCGCTCGAAAGGTTTGTAGAAAGTCTGAACCCTTTTCAGCGCCAGGTCGTGGATGCAACCGAGAAGAAGTTCCTGAACCACCACGCTGCAGAAAAAGGTAAAAGGGATTCGATGGTGGTATTCGGTTTCGTGACGAACGGAAAAGTCACGATCCTGCAAACATTCTATGTAGATGTTGGTATCGAAAACATATCTACTTGGCATCGGAGTCTTCCACGCCGCCGTAACCGGCATTCTCTCTCCAGGCCTTGGCTCCCTCTTCTTGAAGAATAGCCAATTCCAGCGCCTTCTGGATCGCTTCGGTCTCTGATTTGGCTCCAAAAAGCTTTTGTGCCTTCTTGATGGTGGCCTCGTCCAGCCAATAATTTTTACGTTTTAGTTTTATTGAACCCATGAGATCCCCCTTTCTTACTCCCTTCCTGGATGCGTAAAAATATACGATGAATATACGTAGTTGTCAAAGTCACCCAGGTCACGGCATTCTCTGGGAACGATTGCCAATGTAAAATCAGTATGATAGGCTCGGTGACGAAAAGAGATGATACCAGGAGGAAAGTCATGCATGGAATGAGAGAAATAATAGAGGAAGCGATGTCCCTTCCTGTTGAGGAACGGGCCGTCGTGGTGGATGCTTTGCTTCAAACGCTCAATCCTCCAGACAGAGAGATCGAAAGAGAATGGGTGAAGGTTGCCAAACGTCGGCTGGCAGAGCTGCGAGCCGGCCGCGTGAAGGCCCTTCCGGGAAATGAGGTATTTGAAAAAATCCGGGAGCGCTTCTAGAAATTCACCAATTTCGAGGCTGATCTATGAAATATTCTGTTGTCGTACATCAAAGCGAGTATGGATATGATGTGCATTGTCCCGTCCTTCCGGGCTGCAATAGCCAGGGGGAGACCCTTCATGAGGCATTGGAAAATATAAAAGAGGCCATTTCCATCTACCTTGAAATGGTCGCCGAAGAGACGAAAGGCGCCGAGATCTATGAGGTGGAGGTGGCCGTGTGACCCTCTTCACCGATGTTTCCTCTGAACGGGCGGTGAAGGCCTTGAGCAAGGCCGGTTTTAAAATCATAAAACAAGGTAAACACATCGGTATGTCGGACGGCATACATAGAGTCACCATTCCGCGCCATAAGAGACTGAATCCTTATACCCTTCAGCGAATCATTAAGGATGCCAGGTTGACTGACGAGCAATTTAAAAACCTCTTGTAATACAAGACGGCTGTCTCACCGAATTCTCGCACCTCCAGATCTATTTCAGAGCGACGAAAAGCGTCATCTTCTTGGCGGGGGGTGACGTTCTTCGGCAATCAATCCCACTAAAGAATCATTACAGATCGATAACCATATAAAAAGACAGCTTTTTTTATCTCTTTTCTCCTTCCCAAACCGCGGCATGGTCCCTGCACTTTAGACCGGGTGCGAGATCAAGTCGGGTTGGCCGGTCGGCCGGCCCGGCCTTCACAAAGGAGGAAATAAGATGTTTAAATCAGTAAAAAATGAAAAGGGGTTCACCCTGATCGAGTTGATGATCGTGGTGGCGATCGTCGGGATTCTGGCCGCCATCGCGATCCCGAACTTTTTAACCTACCAGGCGCGGGCGAGGCAGTCCGAAGCCCGGGTCAACCTGGGGGCGATCTTCACCAGCGAGACGTCATTCATATCGGATAACCCTGCCAATCTATATGCGGCTGATTTTGTTCAGTTGGGTTGGAGACCATCCGGTCAGACCAGATATACCTATGCTATAAATGGGGGCGCAATACCTGCAGCCTTCGTTCCTGCTACGAGTACGTGGGCCGTCGTGGTTGGGACCACTGCACTGTCAAACGCAAACCCACCTCCACCTGCACCACCAATAGCCCCTGGATCTGGTGTTGCTGCTTGTCCAGTCTCTGCAAATGGCTTTCAGTTGAACGCTGCCGGTGCCGCCGTCGCGGCTGTTGCTCCTGCGACAGGGTTTATTGCTGAAGCGCTTGGCAATGTTGATGGCGATGCTTTCTTCGATTGCTGGCAGATTGACAATAACCGGGCGTTACAGAATGGCGCTGCCGCCGGTGGAAACGACGTCTCCCTGTAATCGAGGCGTCTCTGGCTTGGATCTGCATGATGCGGGGAGGCGCCGACGCCTCCCCGCACTGTTTTGGGAGGGATCGTCGATGAAGAACCAAAGGGGATTTACCCTGATTGAGTTGATGATTGTGGTGGCGATCGTCGGGATTCTGGCGGCTATTGCCATTCCCAACTACCTCACTTATCAGGCACGGACAAGGCAATCGGAGGCCCGTGTCAACCTGGGGGCGATCTTCTCCGGGCAGGTCGCCTTTTTCGCCAACAACGCCAGCCCCGATTATGGGACCACCTTCCTGGCGATCGGCTGGCGGCCGAACGGAAACACCCGGTACACCTATGTCCTCGCCGGGGGCGGGACGGTGGAACCGGCATCGAACCCGGCCTACCTGCCGGCCACCAACGAGGTCCGAAATACAATCCCTCCGGGATTTCCTGTTCCCGCCCCCGGGGCGGGAATCTGCATCCCCTCTTCCAACACCCCGAGCGCCCCCGGCGTTTCCGCGGCCTTTGTCGCCCAGGCGGTCGGCAACATCGACAGCGACGCCACCGACGACTGCTGGACGATCAACCAGAACCGGATGTTCACCAACGACCAGAACGACGTCTCGCTGTAGGATTTTTCCCGAATCGTATTTTCCAGACCCATTCAACATGTATGTAAACGGGGTGTTGCTTGCAGAGGGGTCTCTTGCGAAAAAGTATCAAATATGATACCTTCATTTTTAATGGGATGAAATGGAGGGAAAGTATGGGTACAAAGGTCATCAGGAAAAAGAGAGGTGGTGAAGATTTGTTGGGACTCGTTACTCTGGGAAGTCTGATCACCAACCTCGTCCAATACGGCTTTCAGAAATCGTCAGAGGAACAGTTCAAGGCGCATTATCGCAACATGATAAAACGCTATGATCAGGTCTCCAGGGCCTATTCATCGATGAAACAGGCGAAGGAAGGATTGGCTCAGGAAATACGTACCTTAAACGACATTATTCGCGAATTAACGAAGGAGAATAACAGGCTTTCCAAAGAGATAATCAGGCCGAAACAACAGATGCCGCCTGGGAAAACAGAGCGGGGAGACAAATAAATGCGGTCTCTTCATGTTCATTTTCATTCTCGGTTCGAGGCATCCCTCAAAAGGCAGCAACAATACCAGAGGCAGGTCACCGAGGCCGAACATGTTCTTGAACCTCGATTTGGAGAAGCTCCGAACCGGTATGTTATGAAATCGATAGAGCGGTTTCCCGCCTTCAGCGGTAAAGATGCTCGTATTGATTTCTCCTCTCGCCAAAAAAAGATGTATATCCGGACAGAAGAAGATGCGAGCAGGGTGATCGCGTGGGCGGTTGCGCAGAGGATAAAAAAGGCCAGGGAAACCGGGGGGCTGACCCAGAAAGATCTTGCGGAAAAGTCGGGCATCGCCAGACCCAATATTGTTCGTCTTGAGAAGGGGCGACATATGCCGACGCTGCCGACGCTGCAGAAAATCGCGAAGGTCCTGAATCTGGATCTCCATCGCCTGGTGGCTCAACCTGAATTAGCCAAGAAGGAGAAAGCGGAATTCACGGAAATGGCAGAGAGGGGTATGGGTGAATGGGTTGATCAGCTTGAGAAAGAGGATACCCAACATTGACCCTGCTCCATCCCAAAACCGGGGATATTTTTCTAGTGTAGTGTCTCAATAATCACTTTACAGTCCGTTCGTGGTGAGCGTGTCGAACCATGAACGGAACTCATTGAAATAATTCACCCTTCGACAGGCTCAGGGTGAACGGGATATGTAAAGAAGTGTTGGACACACTACACTAGCCGATCTCGATCCTGTAAGAGGTTCGGAACAGGGGAGGAAGCGGCCGATCGTGATATTCCAGAATCCGGATCTCAGCCGATTCACCTCGACCTATCTCTGTATTCCGTTGACGACGAACCTTTCTCGTCTGGGTATCCCTGGAACGTGCTTTATCAAAAAGGAGAAGGGTGGGCTTTCTCAGGACTCGGTTGCTCTCTGTTTCCAATTGAGAGCAATCGATCAAAGCCGGTTGACCAAAAGATATGGAACATTGGACCGCGCTACTTTGAATTCGCTGGCAGACGCGATCCTCTCAGCGACCGGTATCGATCTTGAAGAATCGGTCGACTGCTGAACGATCAACCAGAACCGGATGCTCACCAACGACCAGAACGACGTCGCGCTGTAATATCTTTGATGATATTGATATTAAGCCGGCGAGGCCGGAAACAACCCTCACCCTTCCCTCTCCCTGCGAGGGAGAGGGAATAAAGAGGAAGCCTGTTCCCTCTCCTTGAAAAGGAGAGGGCTGGGGTGAGGATTCATCGATTGGGAATGACAAAAATAACATCTGCGCAAGAAACATAGATGTCACGGACAGAGAGTCTATCATCATCAGGAGGGGCTTTAGGCCTTCCTTATATACGGCTATACAGCCACTCTTTTTGAATCGATTTTCAAAGGGGCAACGGTCAGCTTTAATCCAAAGGGTTTAAGAAGACGATTTAATGTCTCTTGCGTGGGATTATGTTTTGGATGAATGGCCCGTAATAGATTTGGGCTTGCGATCTTGGTTTTTTTGGAAAACTCTTTTACTCCATAAGCTCGAATGACTTTTCTCAGAACCCTCTGAAGTGATAGACCTTCATCCAAGGCCGCTTTAATAAATTCACTGGCAAAATCAGTATCTCGTAGGTCTTTTGCCAACCCTTCATTCCAATTGCTTGTTCGTCTAGACATTCTTTCTCCCTTTCTGATGTTCCAACCAACACTTTCTGGCTTTCTGGATATCTCGACCCTGCGATTTTTTGTCTCCTCCAAATAGGAGAAGGATCAACCTGGTATTGTCGATTCCGAAATAAACGCGATATCCCGGACCAAAATCAAATCGAGCCTCATAGACTCCGCCTCCAATAACTTTGTAATCGCCCAAATTCCCGGTTTCAAAACGGAAGATTCTGGCCTGAATTCGCGCTTTAGAGTGAACATCGATTGATTCCAGCCAATCTCTAAAAGGACTTTTTCCGCTTTCATCTAAATATTCTGCTATTTGATAAGGCTTGGCTGGTTTCAATGTATGCCCGAAATGTAAGTAATCTTATATGATAACTATTGTTTGGTCAACCTATCGCGATAGCAGAATTTTTCAACAGCCTCCCTTGGCATCCCGTTTTATGAAATCTCGGCTATAATTTTCTATGGTTGTCTTCTCCTGATCTTAATCAAAAGATGGAAACGGAACGAATCTTCCTAAAAAAAAGATGCCTGGCCAAGTTGGGCAAGTTGGGCAAGTTGGGATGGATGGGGTGGGTGGTCCTTCTCTCCTTGTGGGGGATGGTTGCTCTGCTCCAGCAGAAGATCGATTCGCAGAGGGGGCAGTTTCAGAAGATCGAGTCGTTTTATAATCTTCCTTCGGGGGAGTATCTCCGGATGGCCGCCCTGGAATTCAAAGAAGCGGCGGCCGATCTCCTCTGGCTGCAGGCGATTCAATTCGTGGGGGGGAGAGACCCCAGCGGGCGCGGTTATGATTGGTTTTATCAGGTCATCGACCGGACTACCGATCTTGATCCCAAGTTCGCTTATGCCTATCAGATCGGCGGAATCGTCCTCTCCGTTCTCTCGGACCATGTCGACTTGAGCAATGCGATCCTGGAGAAGGGCCTGAAAGAAAACCCGGAAGATTGGCAGATTCCTTTCCAGCTTGGGTTTAACCACCTTTATCATCTTCATGACAATCTGAAGGCGGCTCATTATATGGAAAAAGCGGCGAAGATCAAGGGGAGCCCGGCCTATCTGCCTCTGTTGGCCGCGCGCCTCTACAACAAAGGGGGGGAGAAGCAGACGGCGCTTATCTTTCTGGAAGGGCTTTACAGAACCACCCAGGATGAAAAGATGCGGGAGCGGATTGTTCAGCGAATGAAGGAAATTCTGGAAGAGAAAAAGATGGGGAACAACGATGACGGCGGTCATTGAGACGAAGGGACTGACGAAGGAATATCGTTCTGGACTGAGGGCGGGACTGAGGGGTGAGAGAACCCTCGCACTCGACCACTTGGACCTGGAGGTTCGGGAGGGAGAAATCTTTGGATTTCTCGGACCCAACGGCGCGGGGAAAACAACCACCTTGAAGATCCTTCTCGGCCTGATCATCCCGACCGGCGGGCACGCGACGCTGTTCGGTGAAGAGATCGGGGAGGTTCAGGTGAAAGAGCGAATCGGTTTTCTCCCGGAGTCCCCCTATTTTTATGATTATCTGACCGGGAGAGAGTTTCTCTCATTTTATGGACGATTATTTGGGATCGGGAAAAAAGTTCTGGAGGAGAGAACGAACCTTCTTTTAAGGCAGGTCGGCCTCCCTTCGTCGGGAGATGTGCAACTGAGAAAATTTTCAAAGGGGATGTTGCAGCGGATCGGGATTGCCCAGGCGCTGATCAATGATCCTCAGTTGGTCATCCTGGATGAGCCGATGTCGGGCCTCGATCCGATCGGCCGCAAGGAGGTCCGCGACCTGATCCTTCAATTAAAAGATCGGGGAAAGACGGTTTTTTTCAGTTCTCATATTATCCCGGATGTCGAGGCGATCTGCGATCGGGTCGGGATTCTGATCAAGGGGAGGCTTCATAACGTGGGGAAGCTGAGCGAGATCCTGGAGACCCGGACCAAATATGTGGAGATCGTGGTGAGGGGGCTGGAGGAGAAAATGACGTCGCTCGACCCGCTTCCCGGCACGGTCTTTCAAACGGGAGAGAACACGCTCATTCGCGTCGACAACGAAAGCGATGTCGACGCCGTGTTGTCCCAGATTAAAGATTTTAAGGGAAAACTGGTTTCGGTGTTACCGGTGCGGGAGACCTTGGAAGAACACTTTATCCGGGAGACGCAGGAGGAAAAAGAATGAAGTTGCGCGCCATTGCCTTCAACACCTTTAAGGAAGCGATCCGGGACCGGATTCTTTACAACCTCCTGATCTTCGCCTTTGTGCTGATCGGCGGCTCCACATTGCTTGCGACGCTGACGGTGGGAGAGCAGGCCAAGATCATCATGGATATCGGCCTGGCGAGCATCAATCTCTTTGGGGTGCTGATCGCGATCTTTCTGGGGATCGGATTGGTGAGCAAGGAGATCGAAAAAAGGACCATCTACACGGTTCTCTCGAAACCGATCGGCAGGACGCAGTTTCTTCTCGGAAAATATGCCGGCCTGTTGTTGACCCTCTTGGTGAATTCGGCGGTGATGACCGTGGGGCTTTATCTGGTTTTGATGCTCAATCGGGCGCGCTGGGGGGAGAGTATCTGGAATGTTGAGCCGAGACTGATGCTTGCCGTTTTTCTCATCTATCTGGAACTGACCCTCTTGACCGCTTCGGCGTTACTCTTCTCCACGTTTACGACATCCACGCTGGCTGCGATTTTTTCGCTGTCGGTCTATGTGATCGGACAGATCAGCGGGGATTTGGTGACGATCAGCGAGAAAATGGAAGGGAACCTCCTCAGCCATTTCTTGAAGGGGATTTATTATACCCTTCCTAACCTGGCGCAGTTTAACATCAAGGGGCAGGTGGTCCATCAGATTCCGGTGGAGCCCTCCTATCTGTTTTGGACATTTTCTTATGCCGTTGTTTACGTGACGCTCCTGATGACCGCCGCCGCATTGATCTTCCGGAAACGTGATTTCAAATAGCAGACCCGTCTTATCTTAAAACCCAATATCGATCCTCCCGCAGAATCATGATCTCAACTTCCGAAGTTGGGACAGATCCCCTTCCCAGACGACCTTTCCCTCAAGCTCCAGGAGTCCTTTCCGGCTTTTTTTGGAGACAAGTTCCTTTAGAGCCAGGTTCACCAAATCTTTCTTGGTTTTGCATTTTGTTATTCTAAGGCCGGCCTCTACGAGCCGATGATCCAACTCAATATTTGTCCTTGTCATTGATCTCACTCCTCCCTTAAGGATACACAAAAGATACCATTCTTTTGTGTATAAAACAATTGTCTCCAGTGACCCAAAACCAGAGATAGAAATGTAACATGGAAATTTCACATCTTTCCCTCTCCTGATACGGCCACATACGGCTACGGCCACTCTTTTTAAACACGCATTTACGCGATGGCATGGCGTGGCGCGCCTTGACAACCCGGTTAAAAACCGTTACCTTAAAAAATAGATTTTCATCGGTCTGTATCATCAAGACACCACATCAAGACACCGCGATTTCATTTGGACATCCCTCTCGAAGAAAAAGAAGAAGGAAAAGGCCGTTTCCCCCGTTTCCGATGGTTGAAATGGGTTCTCCTCTCACTGGCGTTTCTGGTTCTCCTGATCATCGGCGGTATCAGCGGGGTGGTCTGGTATTTTTCCAGGGACCTTCCCTCGCTGGAATCGCTCGGGAGTTATGAACCGAGCCAGGCGACCCGCATCTATTCCGACGACAATCGATTGATCGGGCAATTCTATATCGAAAAACGGGTCTTTGTTCCCCTCTCCAAGATGCCGAAGGAGTTGATTCAGGCAATCCTGGCGGTGGAAGATGCCCGGTTTTATGAGCATCGCGGTTTTGATTATCTTCGGATCATCAAGGCTTTCATCACCAATGTCGAGAAGATGAAGATTCGCCAGGGGGCGAGCACCATCACCCAGCAGTTGACCCGGTCTCTTTTCCTCAGCTCCGAGCGGACGGTGAAGCGGAAGCTAAAGGAGATTCTCCTTGCCAGAAAAATGGAGACCATGCTGACCAAGGATGAGATCTTGGAGATCTATCTCAACCAGATCTATCTCGGGCATGGGGCTTACGGGGTGCAGGTGGCGGCCCGCACCTATTTTGGAAAAGATGTCGGTGATCTGAATCTGGCGGAATCGGCCTTTTTAATGGGCCTTCCAAAGGCGCCGAACGATTACAGCCCTTACCGCAATCCCCAAAAGGCGAAGACGCGGCAAGGGGTCGTTTTAAAAAGGATGCTCGAAGAAGGGTTTATCAACGCGGACCAATACCGCAAGGCATATGAGCAGGATCTCTTTTTCCAGAAGCAGGCCCCGGAGGAAGATCTGGCCCTCTATTTCCTCGAACAGGTTCGGCAATACCTGGTTGCCAAATATGGAGACGACGCCGTTTATAAAGGGGGTCTGAATGTCTACACCACCCTGAACATCGAAATGCAGCGGAGTGCCGGCCGCACGTTAAAAAACGGTCTTCGAGAGTTGGATAAGCGGCAGGGATATCGGGGGCCGATCGGAAAATGGGAGGAGACGGTTCAACCGGCGAAAGTGGCAACCCCCGCTCTGTCCGTTGGCGATTTTTCGGAAGGGCGCGTGATTCAGGTTTCCGATCGGGAAGGATTCGCCCTGGTGCAGGTCGGGGAGATGACCGGAAAGCTGTTGATGGAAGAGATGGCCTGGGCGGCGAAGCGCCTCAAGGGATCCCGTTTGCCGGACGACCTTCAAATCATCCAGAAACCGAAGGTATCGGATATCCTCAAGGTCAATGATCTGATCAAGGTCACGGTCAAGAAGGTAGGTGCCGATGGCCCAGAGAGTGGGGCGGCCACCCGGGGAAAAGGCGGGGGCCTTGCCTTGAGCCTCGAACAGGAACCGATCGTCGAGGGGGCGTTGGTCGCCATCGATCCGGCCACCGGGGGGGTGAAGGCGCTGGTCGGCGGATATGACTTTAAACGAAGCGAGTTCAACCGGGTTTCCGCCGCCAGAAGGCAACCCGGCTCCGCTTTCAAGCCGATCATCTATGCCACGGCAATCGAACGGGGGTTGACCCCGGCGACCATGGTCCTCGACAACCCGGTTGTTTATGAAAACACCGAGTTGGACAAAGTCTGGAAGCCGGAAAATTATGAAGAGAAATTCTATGGGCCGATCTCGCTTCGAGAGGCGCTGACCCATTCGAGGAACCTGGCGACCGTCCGGCTCTTGGAGCAGGTGGGGGTCCGCAATGTGATCGAATTCGCGCAGCGGGTCGGTATTCAGAGTCCCTTGACTCGCGATCTTTCGCTGGCGCTCGGCTCCTCCGGCGTCACGCTGATGGAGATGACCTCCGCCTACGCCGTTTTTGCCAACCAGGGGGTTCGGGTTCCGCCGACCCTGATTATTTCGGTGACCGATCACAACGGCCAAGTCCTTGAGCACCGGGAGTTGGCTCTGCAATCGGTTGTTTCAAAGGAGACCGCTTACATCGTGACGAACATGATGGAAGATGTGATCCAGCGGGGGACGGCGCGACGCGCCAAGTCGATGGGGTGGTCGCTTGCCGGTAAAACGGGGACGACCAATGAGTTCACCGACGCCTGGTTCATCGGATTTTCGCCTCACCTGGCGACGGGGGTCTGGGTTGGATTCGACGACAATCGTTCACTGGGAGATCGGGAGGCCGGCGCCAGCGCCGCGCTCCCGGTCTGGATGGGGTTCATGCAGGAGAGCCTCCCCCGATTTCCATCCTCCCCTTTCACTATCCCCGACAATATTGTTTATGCTAAGATCAATCCGCGAACCGGGCTCTTGGTTCCCTCCGGTGAAGAAAAAGGGGTTGTCGAAATTTTCGCCAAGGGGACGGAACCAAAAGAATATCAGGTTGACACCCCCACCCCGACGCAGTTCTTTAAACTGGACGAAGAAGAAAGCGCGTTCTAAGTGGCAAGAGTACCACGGTAGGGTCGGCTCAAGGGAGGCACGCCATGACTGGAATACAGTTTGTTACCGATGAGAAAGGTCGCAAGGTCGCCGTGCAGATTGATCTGAAGAAACACAAGGCGCTTTGGGAGGACTTCTGGGACGGTCTCGTCGCCGAATCGCGCCGCAAGGAAAAAGGCGTTCCCTACGAGGAGTACCGGGCCAGTCGCCGGAAGCGTGCCAAGGCGCGTGGCTAGATACGCTCTTGATATTAAACCATCGGCTCAGAAGGAACTGGATGCGCTGAACGATGCGCTTTTTGCCCGGATAGACCGTAAGGTGATGGTGCTGGCCGAAGACCCAAGACCAGCCGGTTGCAAGAAGCTCAGGGGATATAAAGACCTCTGGCGCATACGTATAGGTGACTACCGCGTCATCTACTTCATTGATGATGCCAAGCAGTATATAAGCATTGTCCGTGTTGCTCATCGCAGAGAGGTATATGAGCAATAAGTGCGCGACAAGCTTACATAAACAAAGGAGTCGATATGTTGGTGCGAGTTGCAATCAACGGTTTCGGTCGGATCGGGCGGAACCTCTTCCGGGCCGCGTTCAGTGATCCGAATTTTGAGGTCGTGGCGATCAACGATTTGACCGACGCCGCGACCCTCGCTCATCTTCTAAAATATGATTCGGTCCATGGGATCTTCGATCATGAAATCGAATCGAAGGAAGGGGTTCTTTTGATCGATGGAAAGTCGGTGCGGATCACGAAAGAAAAAGATCCCGCTGCACTTCCCTGGAAGGAGATGGGGGTCGAGGTCGCCGTCGAGTCGACCGGCCGGTTTACCGACCGGGCGGATGCTGCGAAGCATCTTACCGCGGGGGCCAAAAAGGTGGTCATCTCGGCCCCGGCCAAAAATCCCGACATCACCGTCGTGTTGGGTGTGAACGAGGTGGAATACAACCCAGACCGGCATCACATTCTCTCAAACGCCTCCTGCACCACCAATTGTCTCGCCCCGGTCGCCAAAGTCCTTCTTCGGAAATTCGGGATCAAGCGGGGTCTGATGACGACGGTCCACTCTTACACGAACGACCAGCAGCTCCTTGACCTGCCGCATAAAGACTTACGGCGCGCGCGGGCGGCCGCTCTGTCGATGATCCCGACCACCACCGGCGCCGCCAAGGCCCTTTCGGAGGTCCTTCCGGAGCTGGCCGGAAAGCTGGATGGGATGGCGATTCGCGTCCCCACCCCGAACGTTTCGGTAATCGACCTGGTTTGCGAAGTGGAGAGCGATGTAACCGAGGCGTCGGTCCGGTCGGCGATGGCCGACGCGGCCCGAGGCGAATTGAAAGGGATCCTCGAGTATACCGAGGCCCCGCTGGTTTCGGTCGATTTTATCGGGAACGCCCACTCCTCGATCGTTGACGGCACCCTGACGAAGGTGATGGGGAATCGAATGGTCAAGGTGATCGCCTGGTATGACAATGAATGGGGCTATTCCTGCCGCGTTCGGGATCTTATTTTGTATATCGCCGGGAAAAGATAACGAGAGATAAAGGTTCGGATCAGGCTTTGCCTATCCGCCTGTACCCGGCAGGGTGAGCCGCGGGGCGTGGGGGCATGGTTCGACAGGCTCACCATGAACGGGCCCCCAGATAAAAATAGACGAAAAGGCCAATGCCGATGAATATGAACAAGCTGACGATCCAGGATCTTCCAATCAAGGGAAAGCGGGTCCTCATCCGTGCCGATTTCAATGTTCCTTTAGACAGTAACCTTCAAATCAGCGACGATACCCGGATCCGGTCGACCCTTCCGACGATCAACTACGCGATCGATGAAGGGGCGATGGTGATCCTGGCCTCTCATCTGGGTCGTCCCAAAGGGGTCGATCCCCGTTATTCCCTTGCCCCCGTTGCGAGGCGGCTCAAAACCCTTTTGGGAAAAGAGGTTCTTTTTGCCCCCGACTGTATCGGGCCGCAGGTGCAGAACATGGCGGCGCGGCTCAAACCGGGTGATGTCCTCCTTTTGGAAAACCTCCGATTCCATCCGGGTGAAAAAAAGAATGACGATGGTTTTGCGAAGTCGTTGGCCGATCTTGGCATCGACGTCTACATCAACGATGCCTTTGGCGCCGTCCATCGAAGCCACGCCTCCGTGACCGGGATTACCCGATTCGTCAAGATGAAAGGGTGCGGTTTTCTGATGAAGAAAGAGATCTCCTACCTGGAGGGGGCGGTGGCGAATCCGGCCCGTCCCTTCGTGGCGATCTTGGGGGGGGCGAAGGTCTCCGGAAAGATCGGCGTCGTCGAGAACCTGGGAAAGAAGGTTGACAAAGTGATCATCGGCGGCGGAATGGCCTTCACATTTTTAAAGGCGCTGGGAAACGATGTCGGCAGCTCGTTGGTGGATGATTCGATGCTGACCTTGGCCCGCGAGATCAAGGAACATGCCGTCGAGCGGGGGGTGAAGTTCTACCTTCCGGTCGATTGCGTTGTGGCGCCGAGCATGGAGCCGAGTGCCGAGACCAAGCTGGTGCCGGTTCAGGAGATTCCGAGTGGGTGGATGGGGCTCGACATCGGCCCCGCCTCCGTGAAGCTTTTTACCGAAGTCTTGGCCAATGCAAAGACGATCCTCTGGAACGGGCCGATGGGGGTTTTCGAGATGGATGCTTACTCCAGAGGGACCTCCGAGATCGCCCATGCGGTTGCCAACGCCTATGCCTTGACGATTGTGGGTGGGGGAGAAACCGCCCAAGCGGTCCATGAGGCGGGGGAGTCGGAGAACATCTCGTTTATCTCCACCGGCGGCGGTGCGGCCCTTCAACTCTTGGAAGGAAAACCGCTCCCCGGACTTTCGGTCTTGCCTGACAAGGAATTGTAATCGTTCATGCGAATCCCCTGTTTCGTCGCCAACTGGAAAATGAACAAGACATTGGGCGAGACGCTTGAATATCTCCGAGAGATAGAGAAGCGCTGGTCCCAACTCCCGGCCCCGCCTTGGGAGGTGGTGATTGCCCCCCCCTTTACCGCCTTGGCCTCGATTGCCGATTTTCTACGGGGCCGATCGTTGCGAATCGGGTTGGCGGCGCAGAATCTTTATTTCGAGGAGCGGGGAGCGTATACCGGGGAGATTTCTCCCTTGATGCTGACCGATGTCGGTTGCAGACAGGTGATCATCGGCCATTCGGAGCGGCGGAGCTTTTTCGGCGAGACCGACGCGACGGTCCATCAAAAATTCGCGGCGGCGCTTCGGGCGGGGCTGATCCCGATCGTCTGCATTGGCGAGACCTGGGAAGAGCGGCAGGCGGGAAAAACCGGATTGGTCGTCGAGCGGCAACTTGGCGAGGCGCTTGGCACGCTGCGTCCCTCCCCTTTGGAGTGGATCGTTGCCTACGAACCGGTCTGGGCGATCGGGACCGGCCGGACCCCGGAGCCTGCCGAGGCTGAATCGGTTCACCGCCAAATCCGCGATTTTCTTGGTCTGAATGTCCCGGCGTTTACCGAGGTTCCCGGTGAAACGCCCCGGATCCTTTACGGCGGGAGCGTCACCGAAAAGAACATCGTTTCTTTCATGAAGGAGGCCGACATCGACGGTGTATTGGCCGGCGGGGCGAGCCTCTCCCCCGAATCGTTCTTCAATATGATTGTGTTGGGGATGAAAGCGAAAAATAGCTGATCTTGATCTTTATTTTCATGGTTGCAATCGGATTGACGATGCGGTAACATTCCGCAAGTTTTCGCGGCGAGATTTTTTGTAAGATTTGAAGGGGGATTCCATGTACATTCTGATTATGATCATCCATTTTATCGCCTGTTTTATCCTAATGGGGGTGGTCTTGCTCCAATCGGGTAAAGGGGCAGAGATGGGGGCCGCCTTTGGCGGATCGAGCCAAACGATTTTCGGAAGCCGCGGGGCGGCGACCTTCCTGAGCAAAGTGACAACGGTCGCCGCCGTCCTTTTTTTTATAACGTCGCTCAGCCTGTCGGTTTTGAGCCGGGAGCGATCGGTTGTTCCCTCCGTCATCGATACCGGGACGACGGAGAAAGCCGTTTCCACCGAGACCAAGCCTGAAACCAAGCCGGCCGAAACGAAGCAGGAAAAAACGGCCACCCCGCAAGAAGGGGCCGCGACACCCGCCTCTCCGGCGCCTTCCTCCGAGAAAAAATAAAGAAGATTGCCGCTTGTTTCTCCCCCGTTCAGGGGGTCGGTTGAGTTTGTTCGCAAGAGTCGGTATGATTCTGGGTTAGAACATGACTCTCCTGATTGCGAAAAGACTTCTTGTCGTTCTTCTGCTCCTTTCTCTTCCCGGCGTTGGGTTTGCGGGAACACCGCTGAATGATCCCTATCCGGCCAAGGAAGAGGGACGGAATATCCTCTACGCTTCTTTCGCGGAGCGCCCGAAGCACCTCGATCCGGCACAATCGTACTCCTCCGATGAGGTCACCTTTACCGGCCAGATCTATGAGCCTCCCTTTCAGTACCACTATCTGAAACGTCCCTATACGCTGATCCCATTGACGGCGGTCGAAATGCCGACCCCGGTCTATCTTGATGCCAAGGGAGAACGGCTGAAAGAGACCGACCCGGCCGATCGGGTGGCGTTTAGCGTCTATGAAATTAAGATTCAGCCCGGCATCCGATATCAGCCCCACCCCGCCTTGGCGACGGATGCCAAAGGATCATTCCGCTATCATTCCCTCACCCCTCAGGCGCTCAAAGGGATGACCACCCTCGCCGATTTTCCGGAGAGCGGCAGCCGGGAGCTGACAGCCGAAGATTATGTTTATCAGATCAAGCGGCTCGCCCATCCGAAGATCCATTCGCCGATCTTTGGTTTCATGTCGGAGTATATCGTTGGTCTGAAGGAATATGGCGAAACATTGAGGCAGGCGCAGGAGAAGGCCGGCCCGGGGGCGTTCCTCGATCTACGGGAGTATCCTCTCTCCGGGGTGGAAGTGGTCGATCGGTATGCCTATCGGATCAAGATCGTCGGCAAGTACCCGCAGTTTCTCTATTGGCTGGCAATGCCCTTCTTCGCCCCGATTCCGGTCGAGGCCGACCGGTTTTATTCTCAACCGGGTCTGATCGAGAAAAACATCACCCTCGACTGGTACCCAATCGGAACCGGCCCCTATATGTTGACCGTCAACAATCCAAACCGTCAGATGGTTCTTGAACGAAATCCTTATTTTCACGGCGAAAGCTATCCAGGCGAAGGGGAGGCGGGGGACCGGGAGAGTGGCCTGTTGGCCGACGCGGGAGCTCCGCTGCCGTTTATCGACAAGGTGATCTTCAGTCTCGAAAAAGAAGGAATTCCTGCATGGAATAAGTTCCTACAAGGATATTACGACAGTTCGGGGATCGCCTCCGATAGTTTTGATCAGGTGGTTCGGATCGGGGGGCGGGGGGATACCACCCTGACCGATGAAATGAAGGAAAAGGGGATTCGTCTCTTGACGAGTGTGGCGGCGACGACCTTCTATCTCGGATTCAATATGCTCGATCCGGTCGTGGGGGGGGATTCCGAATCGGCCCGGAAGCTCCGGCAGGCGATCGGGATCGCCATCGACCAGGAGGAATCGATCGCCATCTTCCGAAACGGCCGGGGGATCGCCATGCAGGGGCCGATTCCGCCGGGGATCTTCGGCTATATCGAAGGGGAGGCTGGAATCAATCGATATGTTTATGACTGGGTGAACGGAAAGCCGGAACGAAAACCGATCGAGGTCGCCCGCCGTCTTCTCGCCGAGGCCGGTTATCCCGGCGGGCGGGATGCGAAGACGGGGAGCCCGCTGGTTCTTCACTTCGATACGAGCGCGACCGGTCCGGAGGCGAAGGCGAGTTTGGATTGGATGCGGAAACAGTTCGACAAACTCAATCTCCAACTCGTGATTCGGAACACCGATTACAACCGTTTTCAGGATAAGATGCTCAAGGGGACGGCGCAAATTTTTCAATGGGGATGGAACGCGGACTATCCCGATCCGGAGAATTTTCTCTTCCTCCTCTACGGCCCCAATGCCAAGGTCGGGAAGAACGGCGAGAATGCGGCGAACTACGCCAATCCGGAGTTCGATCGTCTCTTCGAGCGGATGAAAAACATGGAAAACGGCCCGGAGCGGAAGGTGGTCATCGATCGGATGGTGGAGATGGTGAGGCACGATGCCCCCTGGGCGACCGGCTTTCACCCGGTGCAGTTCGGCCTTTACCATGCTTGGTATCAAAACATCAAGCCGAACCAGATGGCGAACAACATATTAAAGTATGCCAAGGTCGACCCGATTCTCCGTGCCAGGGAGCGCCAGGCATGGAACAAGCCGGTCTGGTGGCCGGTGGCGGTCCTCGTCGTTGTGCTGGTCGTCGGCACCCTCCCGGCGGTTTCTGCCTATCGGCGGATGGTTTCCGTACCACCTCCAACCATTCCCCGGAGGTCAAAGAGCGCGGGGGCCTGCGGGGAAAGATGACGGGGAAGATAACGGGGGAAATGAAATGATCGCCTATCTGCTCCGGCGGATTCTTTATGCCATTCCGATTCTCATTGGGGTGAACCTCTTGACCTTTCTTCTCTTCTTCGTCGTCAACACCCCGGACGACATGGCCCGGCTCCATCTTGGGGTCAAGCGGGTAACGCAAGAAGCGATGGACAAGTGGAAGATGGAGAGAGGGTATGACAAGCCGCTCCTGTTCAATCCCGATGCGGACGGAGCGGGCAAGCTCACCCGGACGATCTTTTTCGAAAAATCAGTCCGGCTCTTCCTCTTTGATTTCGGACGGTCCGACGACGGGCGGGAGATCGGGGTCGATCTTTGGCAGCGGATGGGGCCGAGCCTGGCGATCGCCGTTCCCTCCCTTTTCATCGGCCTCTTTCTCAATATCAGCCTGGCCCTCTTGATCGCCTTTTTCCGGGCTACCTATATCGACTATTGGGGGGTGATCGTGGCGGTGGCGATGATGTCGATCTCCTCCCTCTTCTACATTATCGGAGGGCAATTTCTCTTTAGCAAGGTTCTCCGGCTCGTTCCGATCTCCGGTTATGGGGACGGTCTCCAAGCGATCAAATTTGTGATCCTCCCGCTCGCCATCGGCTTGATCGCCGGCATCGGGAGCGGTCTCCGTTGGTATCGAACGGTTTTTTTGGAAGAGATCGGAAAGGAATATGTCCGGACCGCGCGGGCGAAGGGGCTTTCGGAGCTTCGCGTTCTCTTCGGCCATGTTCTCCGGAACGCCCTGATTCCGATTCTCACCGGCGTGGTGGTCGTCATCCCGCTCCTCTTCCTCGGAAGCCTCCTCACCGAGTCGTTTTTCGGAATTCCCGGACTCGGAAGCTACACGATCGATGCGATCAACAGCCAGGACTTCGCCATTGTCCGGGCGATGGTCTTTCTCGGATCGGTTCTCTACATCGCCGGTTTGATCCTGACCGATCTCTCATATACGCTCGTTGACCCCCGCGTCAGGTTACAGTGATGCCGATCCTTCCGGTTTTCCTCTGGACCGATCTTCTGATATATCTCCTGGTCGCAACGGTGGCCGCCTTCGGTTTTTACTCTTCCCGGCGGGCCTATCTGCGCGATCCCTGGACGCAGATTGTTCGACGGCCGATCGCCATGGCGGCGCTGGTGATTCTGCTTGTCTATATCGGGATCGGCCTGATCGATTCGTTCCACTTCAAACGGCGACTCCCTCCCGCGGAACCGGGTCAAGCGGTTCAGTATTCCCCGGAGGTCCTCTCCCTCCTCGATACCCTGACCGACCGCCTCCGGAAAAATTCGGAGCGGACCTACTCCGCCCCTCTCGCCACCCACGCCTATTCGAAAGAGACGGTGGAGCGACCCGATGGAACGAAAGCGCGTCTCTTCCCCCGGCTGATCCATGGCGGAGCCCATCTGAAAGATCCGGAAAAGGAGTGGGGGGGAGATCTCTTCCTCACCACGCTCATGGGGGGAGCGGTTGCTCTTCTGATCGCCCTCTTTATCGATGCCCATTTTATTTTTTTCTTCAGCCGACGCCGCCAGATTTCGTTTGAGGAGATGGCCGGCAAGATTGTTCGCGGAGAGACCAACGCCGCCTGTCGGACGACCCTCGGCACGATCACCCTCCTGATCGTCCTGGTTGGCATGGCGATCCCCCTCGCGTTAAAGTATCACCTCTTCGGAACCGACAAGGTCGGTCAAGATGTTCTTTATCTTTCCCTCAAAGGGATCCGGACGGGACTGGTGATCGGAACGGTCACCACCCTGGTCACCCTTCCCTTCGCCATTCTCTTAGGAATCGCCGCCGGCTATTTTCGAGGCTGGGTGGACGATCTGATTCAATATGTTTATACCACCCTCAGTTCCGTCCCCGGGGTGCTCTTGATCGCCGCGTCGGTCTTGATCCTCCAGGCCTACATGGACCGCCATTCCGACGCCTTCACCAGCGTGACGCAGCGAGCCGACGTCCGGCTTCTCTTCCTCTGCATTATTTTGGGGATCACCGGTTGGATCGGGCTCTGCCGACTGTTACGGGCGGAGACGTTGAAATTGCGGGAGATGGATTACGTCCAGGCGGCGATTGCCCTGGGGGTCGGGAACGGAACAATCCTGATCCGGCATATCCTTCCGAACGTCATGCACCTTGTTTTGATCTCGGCGGTCCTCGACTTCAGCGGACTGGTTCTCGCCGAGGCGGTTCTCTCCTACGTCGGAGTCGGGGTTGATCCGGCGATGATCTCCTGGGGAAACATGATCAACGGCGCCCGTCTGGAGATGGCGCGGGAGCCGATCGTCTGGTGGTCGCTCGCCGCCGCCTTCGTCTTCATGTTCGGTTTGGTTTTGTCGGCGAATCTTTTTTCGGACGCCGTGCGGGACGCCCTCGATCCCAGGTTGCGCGGACGGTAGAGAAGAATGACGGGCGCTTGCAAGGGGATGGATTACTCTTTGAATTCCAGAAGGGAGAGGGTGGCGTATTGATCGGGCCGGTTGGTGTAAACAAGGTTATTGGTCCGATCGGTTCCTTTGAAAACGGGGATCTCGCGAATCTTCTTTCCGAGGTAGGACTGATAAAAGCGCAATACCCGTTGAACATAGTTTTGCGTTTCCTCGATCGGCGGAACCCGTCCATACTTTAAGACGTTCCCCGCTCCCGCATGGTAGGCGGCCAAGGCGAGGATGAGATCATGATTGAACATTTCCATGAGGGTCCGGAGATAACGAACGCCACCCCGAATATTCTGTTCCGGATCAAAAGGGTCGGTTAATCGAAGGTCGGCCGCGGTTGACGGCATCAATTGCATTAATCCCAGCGCCCCGGCTGATGAAACGGCGGTGACATCGAAGTCCGACTCCGTCCGGACCACCGCTTTGATCAAGGCCGGCTCCATCCCCTGGCGGGTTGCCTCATCTTCAATGAAGCGGTGAATCTTTTCACGATGTTCCCGCCCGATGTGGGTTGACTTCCCTTGATTTCCCTTGAGACGCCGGTATCGGGGGTCGGTTGGCACATTGGTAAAATGGACCGTCCCCGAGGGATCGATGTACTGGAAGATCTCCATCGGGAAGACCTCGGTTGGGACGAAAACAAAAAGGAGTAGAACAATCCACTTCATAGAAGACTACAGACTCTCCATTGCTGACTGATCCTGTCAAAAGGCTACCATTCTGCTAAAAATCTGTCAATCTTTCATTTCCCTCTCTTCCATATTCAACCTCTCTGCCCGTTTGCCATGCCTTGAAATGAGGAAGAGCGAATATTATATTGAGTCTGATAATGGGGTTCATCTCGGAAGGAGGGTTTCATGCGCTTGGATCGATTGACCTTGAAGGCCCAGGAAGGATTTCAGGAGGCTCAGAAGAAGGCAGAAAGTTCGCATCACCAACAGATCGACGAGGTCCATCTGGCACTCGCCTTGGTTGAGCAGAAGGAGGGGATCGTTCCGGCCCTCCTCAAAAAAATGGGGGTTCCTCCCGAATCGCTTCGGGCCAAGCTCCATGAAAAGCTGAAGACGATCCCGGAAATCTCCGGCCCCGGCGCGGTCGGGTCCGTTTACATCACGCAGAACTTCGCCTCCCTCTTCGAGCGGGCCGAGAAAGAGGCGGAGCAGCTCAAGGACGAATATATCAGCACGGAACATCTTTTCCTCGGGTTGGCCGACCCCAAAGGGACGGTCGGCCCCCTCCTTGCTTCTTTCGGAGTGCAACGGGAGAAAATCCTCTCCGCCCTGGTCGAGGTTCGGGGCTCCCATCGGGTCACCGACCAGAATCCCGAGGAAAAATACCAGGCGCTTGCCCGTTACGCGCGCGATCTGACCGATCTTGCCCGAAAAGGGAAACTTGATCCGGTCGTCGGCCGGGACGACGAGATCCGCCGGGTTGTTCAAGTCCTCTCCCGGAGGACAAAAAACAATCCGGTCTTGATCGGGGAGCCGGGGGTCGGGAAGACCGCCATCGTCGAGGGGTTGGCGCAGCGGATTGTCTCCGGAGATGTTCCGGAAAGTCTGAAAAACAAGCGGGTCCATGCCCTCGACATGGGGGCCTTGATCGCCGGGGCGAAATTTCGGGGAGAATTCGAAGAACGCCTCAAGGCGGTGATCAAGGAGGTGATCGACGCGCAGGGGGAGGTGATCCTCTTTATCGACGAGCTCCACACGTTGGTCGGCGCCGGGGCGGCGGAAGGGGCGGTCGACGCCTCCAACATGTTGAAACCGCCGCTCGCCCGGGGAGAACTCCGTTGCGTCGGCGCCACGACGATCGACGAATATCGAAAACATATCGAAAAAGATCCCGCCCTGGAGCGGCGTTTTCAACCGGTTCTCGCGGAAGAACCGACGGTCGATCAGACGATCTCCATTTTGCGGGGTCTCAAGGGACGGTACGAAGTCCATCACGGCGTTCGGATCAAGGATACCGCCCTCGTCGCGGCGGCAATGCTCTCCCATCGGTATATCACCGACCGGTTCCTCCCCGACAAAGCGATCGATCTGATCGACGAAGCCGCTTCCCGTCTCCGGATGGAGATCGACTCGATGCCGACCGAGCTCGACGAGACGCAGCGGAAGATCCGTCGCCTCGAAATTGAACGGGAAGCGGTGAAGAAGGAAAAAGATGATGCCTCAAAGGCGCGTCTGATTAAGATTGAAAAAGAGTTGGCCGATCTAAACGAGGAGGCGAATCGACTTTCGGCCCATTGGAAACTTGAAAAAGGGGCGATCCAAAAAATCAGAGGATTAAAAGGGGAGATCGAGCAGACCCAGGACGCGGCGGAACAGGCCGAACGGTCGGGGAATCTTGGAAAGGCGGCGGAACTTCGTTATGGCAAGTTGATTAATCTGAACAAAGATCTGGAGGAGGAGAACCGTCGGCTTCAAACGCTTCAATCGGAAACAAAAATGCTGAAAGAGGAGGTCGACGAGGAGGATATTGCGGAGATCATCTCCAAATGGACTCACATCCCGGTCACCCGGTTGATCCAGGGAGAAGTTGAGAAGCTGATCCAGATGGAGGCCCGTCTTCACGAACGGGTGATCGATCAGAACGAAGCGATCATGGCGGTTTCAAATGCCATCCGGCGTTCCCGGGCCGGGATTTCAGACCCGAACCGACCCCTCGGCTCGTTCATTTTTCTCGGTCCCACCGGCGTCGGCAAGACCGAATTGGCGCGGGCACTCGCTGAATTCCTCTTTGACGACGAGCAGGCGATGATCCGGATCGACATGTCCGAATATATGGAGAAACATGCCGTCGCCCGGTTGATCGGCGCGCCTCCCGGTTATGTCGGATATGAAGAGGGGGGGCAACTGACCGAAGCGATCCGAAGACGTCCATATGCCGTAATCCTCTTTGATGAAATCGAGAAGGCCCATCCCGACCTCTTCAGCATCCTCCTCCAGGTTCTGGACGATGGACGGCTGACCGACGGAAAAGGACGGACGGTCGATTTTAAAAACAGCATTCTGATTATGACGTCGAACGTCGGAAGCCGGCAGATCCAAGAGCTGGCCGGCCAAGAGCGGTCTGTCAATGAACAGGAGATCCGAAACGAGGTATTTCAGGCCCTCCGGAGCGCGTTTCGCCCCGAATTCCTCAACCGGATTGACGACATCGTCCTTTTCCACCCCCTCCAACGGGAACAATTGGAGAAGATCATCGACATTCAGATGAAACGGGTTCGAGAGCGACTGGCGCAAAAACGGATCGAGATCACCCTGACACCCGGTGCGAAAAAATATCTGGCGCAGGAGGGGTACGATCCGGTCTTCGGCGCAAGACCGCTCAAGCGGGTGATTCAGAGAGACATCCTCAACCCGCTCTCGGTGAAGATCCTTGACGGAAGCCTTAAAGAGGGAACGTCCGTCGAGGTCGATCTTGAGGAAACTCGGATCGTCTTTCATCCGATGGCTGCCATGAAGACCTCCGCGTCTGCCGAAAATGTTGGTCCGCAGGAAACTTCGGCTTGAGCGGGTGTGAATCGATCTTTGCCCGTCGCTGAGGCGGCCGATCTTCGGCGCGTCGTTGCGTTCCTCCTCCTTTCCTCGCAAGTTTGGCCAATCGATTCTCGATCTAATCTGGCGGAGCCGGAAGGCGGGGGCTTGCGTCGCCCCCTCCACCGGCGAAGCCGGATGGAGCCTCCCCCTCAACGCTCTCTTTGTTCGCTGGTATTGAAAAGATCTACGCAAAAAACGTAGACCTTTTCAATACAGAATCTAATCCCCTTGCATCGGGAGAGAGAATTTCGA
This sequence comes from uncultured Nitrospirota bacterium, assembly GCA_964579005.1. Lineage (GTDB taxonomy): Bacteria > Nitrospirota > Nitrospiria > SBBL01 > Manganitrophaceae > CAZOFJ01. Next base: position 10,026 of record CAZOFJ010000020.1, on the reverse strand, counting down.
TATAGTGTCACGTCTCGAACGATTGCGTCGCGCCCTTTCCCCAAAAGAGGTTGATGATGAACCGAGCTGTGCTGCTAGGGATTGCCATTTTGATGGCCTTGTTGACAGTCTTAACAATGGTGGCGTTGGTGATCGAATCGAGACGGTCGGCGAAGATGACCGAGAGCGCCCTCAAGATGGCTCAAGAGCAAAAAGAGGATGTGCCGGAAGAGAAGCCGGTCGACTATAGTCAGTTCAAGACCCTCATCGGTGGAGAAGAGAGAGAGATGGTTCTCATTCCGGCCGGCGCGTTTACGATGGGGGGAGGACCGGAGGGGGATTTTGATGAGCAGCCGCAACGGGTGATCTATCTCGACGCCTTTTATATGGATAAACATGAGGTGACAAACACCGACTACGAGCGCTTTGCCAAGATGCTGAAGCGGCCGATGCCAACCATTCCGGTTTTCGAAGATGACTTGAATCTTCTCAAGGGGCCGAAGCAGCCTGTCGTGGGGGTGACCTGGATTGATGCCTTTGCTTACTGTAAATGGGCCGGAAAACGTCTGCCGACCGAGGCGGAATGGGAAAAGGCGGCGAGAGGAGAAAACGGCCAGACCTATCCTTGGGGAGACACCTTTAATCAAAAACTGGTAAACGGCACCGGCGAGGAGGATGGATATAAATACAGCGCTCCCGTTGGAAGCTTTGAGCGGGGGAGGAGTCCTTATGGCCTCTACGATATGGCGGGGAATGTCTCGGAATGGGTGTCGGATTGGTATGATCAGTTCTATTATAAAAAAGCCCCCTTTAAAAACCCGAAAGGCCCGGAAGAACCCGATCTCACAAGGGTTCTTGTGTACCGGGGTGGTTCTTATCGCAGCTCGGCGCATGACCTTCGCGCTTCCAAGCGTTTCGGCGGCGCCCATGCCGAACGAGGGGAGTCGACGGTCGGCATCCGCTGCGCGAAAGATCTGGAGTAGAAGCGGCCTGGATGGCGCCCCGCCCTCGAATGCTTGACAATCCCTCCTGATGCCTCTACCATGAGGAAAAAGGATTGGTTTCCCATGCCCGTGTGAAGCGGCGAAAGGCCGCCATGCCTTTTCCGGAACCGGTCCAAAAAGATTTGACCCTCGATGCCGAATCGCCATTTTTTTAAAGAACCATCCCCCCCAAAATTGACCCTAGAAGATGTCGTCGCCCGAATCCAGGCGTATGCTCCCCAGGCCGATGTCTCCCTGTTGAGGAAGGCGTATGCTTTTTCCGAAAAGGCGCACGCCGGACAGCTTCGCCGAACAGGTGAGCCGTTTCTTCAACATCCCCTCGAAGTCGCGGGTATTCTGACCGAACTCAAATTGGACCTCCCCTCGGTCGTCGCCGGGCTGCTCCATGACGTGGTGGAAGACACGCATCATACGAAAGAGGAGTTGAAACGAGAGTTCGGAGACGATATCTCCAACATCGTCGATGGCGTCACCAAGATCGGCAAGATCGAATTCAAAAGCGTTCAGGAAAAGCAGGCCGAGAACTTTCGGAAAATGATCGTGTCGATGGCGGAGGATATCCGCGTTCTCCTGATCAAACTGGCCGATCGGCTCCACAACATGCGGACCCTCGAAGCCCTTTCCCAGGAAAAGCGGGAACGGATCGCCCGGGAGACGCTTGACATCTACGCCCCGCTGGCAAATCGGTTGGGAATCGGCTGGATCAAGGCCGAGCTGGAAGATCTCTGTTTGAAATACTTGAAGCCCGACATCTATCTTTCCCTCGTGGAGAAGGTGGCGGCCGGCCGGGAAGAGCGGGAAAAATATATTCAATCGGTGGTCGAAATTGTGCAACGGGCCCTGATCGAAAACAAGTTTTCCGAGAAGGTGACCGGACGCTACAAACATCTCTTCGGCATCTATCATAAGATGGAGAAGCGGGGGATTCCCTTCGAAGAGGTCTACGATGTGATGGGGATCCGGATCATTACCGACAGCAAGATGAATTGTTATGCCATTCTCGGGCTGATTCACTCCCTCTGGCGACCGGTGCCGGGCCGCTTCAAAGATTATATCGCCATCCCGAAATCAAATCTGTACCAGTCGCTCCATACCACGGTGGTCGGCCCCGAAGGGAGACATGTCGAATTTCAGATCCGAACCGATGAGATGCACCGGGTCGCCGAAGAAGGGATCGCTTCGCATTGGACTTATAAAGAGGGGGGAGCGCTCCATCCCAAGGACGAGCGGACGTTCGCCTGGCTGCGTCAACTGGTGGAATGGCAACAGGAGTTGGCCGATACCCGTCCGTTTATGGATTCGGTGAAAACCGATCTTTTTACCGATGTGGTCTATATCTTTAGTCCCAAGGGGGATGTGAAAGAGTTGGTGAAAGGGGCGACGCCGATCGACTTCGCCTACGCGATCCATACGGAGATCGGCAATCACTGCGTGGGGGCCAAGGTGAACGGAAAAATCGTCCCGCTCCGGTATCCGTTGAAGAATGGCGACACCGTCGAGATCCTCACCTCGCCGACTCAGGTTCCGAGCAGAGATTGGTTAAAAATCGTCAAGACGTCACGGGCAAAGGCAAAAGTCCGCCATATTATTCAGCTCGAAGAACGGGCCCGAAGCCTGGATCTTGGGAAAAAGATTTTGGAGAGAGAAATCCGGAAGGAGAATTTAAGCTCAACGGAAGCATTGAAAATGGACCAGATGTTGCTCCCCTTTAAAGAACAGGGGATTCATACCCTCGACGATCTCTACATGGCGATCGGCTACGGGAAGGTTTCCGCCCATCAGGTGATCCGGCCGTTCCTTCCCGAACCGAAGCTGCGCGAGGAAATCAAGCAAAAGGTCGCCAAAAAGGAGGGCTTGGGCAAAAGCGAGGTCAAGGTGAGCGGCCTCGACGACATCTTGATCCACCTTTCCAAATGTTGCAATCCGGTTCCGGGAGATCCGATTATCGGTTTCATCACCCGGGGACGGGGGCTCTCAATTCATACCGTGGATTGTCCGAATATCGACGAACTCGATTACGATCGGGATCGCCTGGTGGAGGTCGATTGGGAGAAACAGATCCAGTCGACCCGTCCGGTCGACGTCTCGGTATTAACGCTCGATCGGCCGGGGCTCTTGGCGTCGGTCTCCGCTTCGATCTCCGAAACGGGGGCGAACATCCGTCAGGCCGAGATCACCACCTCGGACGACAAAAAGGCGACCCTCCACTTCGTCGTCGACATCATCGACCTTAAACACCTGGAGAAGGTGTTGAGGAACATTGAAAAGGTCGACGGCGTCCTTCAGGCCCGACGGATCAGAAGGGGATAAAAGAAAGTCGAAGTCGTTCTGCAATCATCGTTTGAGCCGCCATGACCCGTCTTGAACGTCTCCTCAGCATCGCGCTTCTCCTTTCGGCTCGTCGGCGGCTGCGGGCCGAGGCATTGGCGACCGAACTCTCGGTGAGCCTCCGGACGGTCTATCGCGATATCCGGGCGCTGCAGGAGGCCGGCTTCCCCGTGGTTGGAACGGCCGGAGACGGCTACCGGCTTCCCTCCAGCAGCCAGCTTCGGCCCCTGGCCCTCGATCCGGCCGAGGCGGAAGTTTTGGCAATGGGGGCCCGCCTTCTTGCCCCTCTTCTTGATGCGCCGCTGAAAGACCGGCTTCAATCGGCGATGGCCAAACTCGAAGCGGTCCTTCCCCCCGAAGCGATACAGCGTGTTGTTGAAACGAAGGATCGCGTCGTCATCGTCCCCTCCGCCGGAACAACCGGTCCCTTGGCCCTCCTCCTCGAGGCGGTCAATGGACGGCAGGTCGTCGCAATCACCTATGATGGAATTGCCCGAGGAGAAAAGACAAAACGGGAGATCGAGCCGTTGGGCCTGGTCCGTTTCTCTCGATGTTGGACGCTCCTCGCCTACTGCCGGCTCCGATCCGATCTCCGGGTCTTCCGCGCCGACCGGATCGTCGAAGCCCACCCCACCGAAAAAACCTTCCAACCACGACCGGGGCTAACCTTTCAGGACTACCTCCGAATGTGCGAAGAAGAAGCCTTTTTGTAGGAATTATATTCTCTTGACATGCATCTGTCACCGAGAGCTTGTGAGGAAATCCCAGCGCGAAGCGAGAGCGTCACTGGGTGTGGCTGGCAAGGCGCGGGGGTGCACAAGATCTGGGAGTGTAGCAACGCTACATGACCAGATCTTGGGGGCCCCGCAACGCAGCCAGGCGCGCCCAGAGGCGGTCGCAGCCGTGGGAGGTTTTCCTCACAAGCTCCGAGTTGTGGAGGTCTCTCTCTGATCTGATAGCGGGATTTTTGATCGAACGATGACTGCCATTGTGCCGCACTCTCTTGGAGTCAGGAGTGTTTCGGATCTGGTCGGAACCGGCGCCAAGCTCCAAGCAGAACGATGCCGGTTCCCAGCAATATTGCCGTGGCCGGTTCGGGAACAACGGCAGTCGGTCTGTTCACAAACCGGCTGATCTGCTGATTTGCCAAGATATCGAGATCAGAGGGCAGGCGGCGCTCGCCGGTATTGACTCCAGCCATGACCGGTCCGTAAGCAACCATCAGGGGGTCGATGTGGGAGGTCACACCTGAAAAATTTGAAGCAAGAGGAATTGAAGTCTCAGAAAAAGGCCGAGGCTTTGTCACATCGATGTCACCATCGGCGGTTTCCAAGTTCCAACCGGGGTTCAATGTACTCATTCCGAGGGAATGCCCGATTTCATGTATGGCGATGCTGAACATGTCGTTCCGGTTGGCCGCAATGTCGATTGGATTTGTATAAAGTCGCGCGACATTGATGTTCCCACCTCCGAGATCTTGTTCGGTTTCAGTATAAGATAAATACTCCTCGTTTAATTCCGGGGTTGGGTCGATAAAGAGCCCAATTCCGCCCGTATTTCCATCGTTGTCAAAAAGGATAACCCCCTCCGTCTCGCGATTGGGTGTCCCCCCCTGGGAGATGAGCATATGGGTGGCGTCGGCTTCATCCAATGGCGCCCAGCCGAAGAGAAGACGGAGATGAAAAGGATCCGATATGGCACCCTCCCACTGGCGCGCAGCCGCGCCGAAGACCGTGGCGAGATCTCCCTCTCCAGTCACATTAGAAGCGGGCATTCCGCCAATAAATTCAGTGGTAATTGAAAGCGCGGCCGCGGAAGGCACATTCTGAATCAGACCGGCATTGCTCACGAAAAGAAGCAGACCGAGAAATATCAGTACCCGATTAAATCTCCCCATCATTCACCCCCTGCCCCATTTTGGTTTCATCTATGATCACCTTTTTTCATTCTAAAGATTTCGGAACGGGAGCGCAACCCCCAAAGGGAGTGTTTTATTCTCCATCCCGCGGAAGCGCGATCTGACCGGTTATTCCCAGGTGCCCTGCATGATTGCCGATAAAATGCCCCCTTTGGGGGGTTTACTTCTCTTTTAAATTACTCCGATAATTAATCTAATGGATCAATAGGTATGCAAGGTCAATAGGAGTGATCATCATGAGCGCGATTGCATTCACCGAGTGCGGAAACCGGGCCGGTAAAAGGGCAGGCCCCTTCCCGATTCCGAATGAAAATACGAAACGGGTGAAAAGCCTGTCCGATTTGGCCCTCAGTGATCTGACGCTCGATCAGTTTCCCGTCGTCAAAGCGTGGCGCGAGCGTCTCTTCTCAGAGGAGGGGATTCCGGAGATTTGTGATGAGCTCCCAAGGTTGCTGACAGATTTTATGCGAAGCCCGGAGGCGGAGCAGCTTTCTCCCTATTCCCGCCGCGCCAAGGCGTTGAACCATATTTTCTCCAACAAAACCCCCCTCGTCCGTCATACCGATCTCTTGCCCGGACAGACCACAAGCAGCTTCGTCGGTCCGGTGGTTTACGTCGACACGATCGGGTATTGCATCTGGCCCGAGCTGAAAAGCGTGACCAGCCGGGCGCAAAACCGATTCAAGATCCGGCCGGAAGTCGCCAAACGGCTGAACGAAGAGATCTTTCCCTATTGGCTGGAACGGAGGCCGGTTCAGGAGGTGGCCCGTTACAGCGACTATGACACAACAGATTATATCGACGAAGGCCGGGACCACGTCGACCGGGGAGAGTCGGTCGATCCTCCGCTGAAAAAGAGGGGAGGGGAAACCCCGAAGTGTCAGGAACTGATGGAGCGGGTGGCATTCTATCTTTCGGACAAGGCGACCTGTGTCTCCCATACCGTCCCCGATTTTGAACGGGTGTTGAAGTTCGGATTGGACGGCTTGATAGGGCGGATGCAAAAAGAGATCAGGGAAGGGGTGGGCCGCACCCCGGAGCAGATCGCCTTTCTGGAAGGGGTGATGACCGTTTTTGAAGGGGCCAACTGTTATGCCCTGCATTTGGCCGAGGCCGCCGAACGGTCGGGGAATCTCGATCTGGCCGCCATCTGCCGCAAGGTTCCGGCGGCGCCGGCGGAAACGCTTCACGAAGCCCTTGCCGCCATCTGGATCTGCTACCACCTGCTGTTGCAGGAGAACACCAATTTCGGCCTTTCGATCGGCAGGCTCGACCAACTGCTCAACCCCTTTTATCTGCGGGAATGGGAGAGGCTTCCCGATGTCTCCGCCAAAGCAGCCTATACCGGCCGGGCGGTGGAGTTGGTCTGCCACTTCTTCCTCCGCTGCTCCGATCATGTGCCGCTCTCCACCGAAGGGTCTGAGACGCTCTTTGCCGGGAGCGGCTCCAACCAGGCGCTGACGGTCGGCGGGACCCGCTACGAAAACGGCCGGATCGTCGATGCGGTCAACGACATGACCTACATCATTCTGAAGGCGACCGAACTTTTGGGAATCCGCGATCCAAACGTTCATGCGCGTTATCATAAAGAGGTGCATCATCGGGATGCGGCGGGGAACCCCCTGCCGCCGGGGAGGTTCGACCCCTATCTCACGCGGATCAGCCAGGTCAACATCCTGACCCGGGCGACCCCCGCGATTCATGGGGATGCGCCCGTGGTCGATGCCATGGCCCGCTACTATGCGGCCCACGCGGGCGTCACCCCGGAAGAGGCGTTGAGCGATGCGTATGATTATGCCTCCATCGGCTGTATTGAACAGAACGCCGCCGGGAAGCACTACGGCAACACCGGTTCGACCCTCTTGGTATTGCCCGCCGTCCTGGAGCTTGCCCTTTTTGGCGGAAAACACCGGAGCGACGGGATCGGCGAGGACGACCCCAACCTTTTTTATGGACAAAAAGAGTATACGACCCCGCCGCTGGTACGGATGAAATCGATCGATCAGTTCGTCGAGGCGTTTCGCTTTCAACTCGACGAAATGGCCCGCCATGCGGTGCAATGCAACAACTACCTCGGCCGGTTCATGGAAAAAGTCCGTCCCTCCCCATTGCTCTCCGGTCTTTTTATCGGCCCGACCCACACTCCCGATTCCAAGGGGGGCGCCACCTTTCGGGATCTGGCGGCGGGCGGAGCCAAATACAACTCCGCCGGTGTGGCGATCATCGGCCTGGCCGATGTGATCGATTCCTTTTGTGTCATCGACGACCTGGTATTCGGCAAAAAAATATCGGCGGAAGAGCTTCTCGCGGCGATGGAGGCCGACTTCGAAACCGGCCGGCCCGCCCCCTCCGTTCGAAGCAGTTTCTGGCAACGGCTGATCCGGCGGGTGCAACGGCTGTTCAGTCTGAATCAAAAATCATCTCCGTCTCCTCTCAGCGCCGACCGGCTGAAAGCGGTCGTTGATTTCATCCGGCGGACGCCCAAATATGGCGCCGGTGTCGACCGGACCCCGGGAGGGTCCTATGATAACCGTCTCGCGGTTCACTATACGCACCTTTTGACCGAAATGATCCAGGAGGTCTTTTACAAGTACCGGACCCATCGGGGTGGCCGGTATCTTGTCGGGTATTGGAGCATGACGAATCACGCCGGCTTCGGCATGTTGACCAAGGCGACTCCGAACGGACGAAAAAGCGGCCGCTCCTTCGCCAGCGGGATCACGCCGTGCCCCGGCATCGTCAAGCGGAACGGCGACCCGGTGATGATTCTGGACCATATTCTTTCCGTGGCCGAAGTCGACGGCGACACGGTGCAAAACGGCTACACCTACAACCTCAGCCTCACCACGCGCGACCGGTCCTATTTCGTCGAGGATGCCGATCTCTTTTCAAGATACATGAAGACGTTTCTCGATCAGGACGGGGTGTTGGTGCAGCTCTGTGTCTCTTCCATCGACGATTTGGCCGCCGCGCATCGCGCCGCCACCGCGGCGGGGCGCCCCGGCGCGGGAGAAACGGAGCGGGCGGCGCTGGAGCCTTACAAAGACCTGATGATTCGGGTGGCCGGCTACTCCGCCTATTACGTCACCCTCAGCCCGCAGATGCGCCAGGAGATCCTCGACCGGGCCAACTTCGCCCTGAGTGACGGCGTCGAGCAGCACGTCCTGGCTTCGTTGTGAAAGGAGAACTCCGATGCATGCCGCTTTTCCATGTTTTACCCCGTCGCTTCACCGGGTGATGCGGGTGGGGAGCGACGCCGGCGGGATGCCGCGATGGGCCGAGGCGGCCGGCGGCACAGTGTTGGCGAATGGGATCGCCGCTCTTCTCAAGTTCGGGTTCGGTTATGTCATGCGCGACTGCCTGGTGAGCGAAGCCGGATCGAAGAAGGGGATGGCGTTTTTTAATGAAAATTTCGTTTTCACCGATCCCCAGGCTCCCGGCGGGCGGCGCTACTATCAGGGACAGTTCCTGATTCGCACACGCCGGGCCGGTGACGAGATGAACGTCTGGTTGAGGTTTTGTCCCAAGCCGGAGGCGCTTTTTAAACAGAGCTTCTTCGGCAGAATATTGGATCCACTCGCCGTTGTCGTTGCCGAGGCGCTGGATGAATCGGAAGCGGAACGGATCGAAAAAGACCCGAGCCGGGTCGATCTGGTGATCCGGTTCAAGGATGTCGCCTCCATCATCGGTCTGGTGGGCCGTCCCAGTGTCGACATCGTTGGCCTGCTTCTTGAAAATACCGTTCAACTTACCGGGAATGTCGGCCATTTATTCAAGCTGGGGGCCTTGGCGAAAAATGTCGAATCGGCTTTGGATCTCCCGAAGGCGCCCGGAGAGAATCGATCGTGAGGAGACCATGGAACCGAAAGGACTCATCTTCGATATCAAGCGCGATTGTAGCGAGGATGGACCGGGGATCCGGACCACGGTTTTTTTCAAGGGCTGCCCGATGGCCTGTGTCTGGTGTCAAAACCCGGAAGGAAAGGGGAGGCGGCCAGAGATCTCTTACCGGGCCGAGATCTGTCATCCTTCCGAGTGCGGCGCCCCCTGTCTCACCGCCTGCCCCGCCGGTTGTCTGAAACTCCGGGAAAAATTGCAAGTGGACTACGAGGCGTGTCACCGGTGCGACCGTTGTGTTGCCGTCTGCCGGGAGAAGGCGCTGGAGCCGGTGGGTAATTGGATCGGCCTGGAAGAACTCCTCTATCGGGTGAGGGTCGACGAGCCGTTTTTCAAGGCGACCGGCGGAGGGGTTACGCTGTCCGGTGGGGAGCCGACGCTGCAGATGGCGTTTGCGGAGACCTTCCTGAAGCGGTTGAAGCAACTAGGAATTCATACCGCCCTGGAGACCTGCGGGCTTTTTCATTACGGGCGATTCCGGGAAGCGCTTCTCCCCCACCTCGATCTCATCTATTTTGATCTCAAGCTGTTCGACGACGCCACGAGCCGCCGCTTTACCGGCCGGTCGAGCCGGCCGATTCTGACGAATTTTTCCCGCCTCGCGGCCGAGGCGAAGATTCCGGTTATCCCCCGCATCCCGCTCGTTCCAGAGATCACCGCCGAGACTGAAAACCTTGAGGCGCTTGCGCGTTTCCTCGATCGACATCCCGGCATGATCGCCGAACTGCTTCCTTATCATCCGCTCTGGCAGGACAAGTTAAAACGGCTCGGCAAGAAAACGGAGTATGAACGGCGTTCCTTCATGACCGAGGAAGAGTTATCCCGATGCCGGAGCATTTTTAGTTTCTGTGTCTAAAAGATCTACGTTTTTTGCGTAGATCTTTTAGACACCAGCGAACG